>CAJUMB010000112.1 GCA_910587105.1 uncultured Lachnospiraceae bacterium | reverse complement strand
CGACCACCGAGATCTACACTCTTTCCCTACACGACGCTCTTCCGATCTTAGTGTTGCAAATATTCCAATTACTATGTGCAAAAATTGCGCGGAAAGGAGAAAGCTATGAAAAATTTTCTTACACCAAAAATCTATAAGCTTTGTACATTATGTATGGCTCTTACCATCATTATGACAGCGAAGCATCCCAGCTATCTTTTCTTTGGTGAACCGGAGTTTCCAGCTGAATCGTAACAAAATACGACAAATTTCGCAATTAGCTAAAGCATTTGTCTGCCAATGCTATTGCGTGAATTTCGCTGGCCAGTCCGGCTCCGCACCAACTGTACTTTTCAAAAAAACACTCCATTGGCGTACCACTAAACCAATGGAGTGTTTTTTCCTGTCATAAGAGAGAAACAGATATAATTCTTCCCCCCGATCATTTTGTTTTCCGCCATCAGGCCGATCTTATATTTCTGTACCAGTTTCTTCACGTGATACAGCCCGATGCCCCGGTCCTCTCCCTTTGTGCTGTATCCTTTCTGGAACATCCTCTGCAGCTCCTGATTTTTTATTGGGGAGTGAGGGTTTGCCACACGGATCATAATTCCATCCTGCTTTTCCACTTCAAAGACGAGATATTCTGTCTGCCCTGACGCCGCCATATCCTGGATCGCATTATCTAACAGCGTTCCCAAAAGCTCTACCATATGGATATCCTCGATCCCGCAGTCCGCCAGACTGCATTTCAGTTTCATGCGGATCCGAAGTCCTGCCTCCTGAGCTTCTGTTATTTTCTCATATACATGGGCGATCAGAATCGGGCTCTCCAGGATCAGCACATCTGCCGGCATCTCATAATCCGCCAGTTTCCCCAGATACTTTCTCTGTTCCTCCACCAGCGTATCATAATCGTCGTACACAATATGAAGAGAATAGACGGCGTCCAGCTGATTGCGGAATTTGTGCTGCCTTCTTTTAATCTGATCGATGACGCTGCGGAAGGCATCGAAGTACTTTTTCCGTATCCTCTCCTCATAGCGGTACTTCATCAGTCTGAAAACAAGAAACCATAGGAACACCAGACATATTGTGACATAGATATAATCTCCCAGATCAAGTTCCAGCGTCATTTGAAAATTTACCACTGCCGTCAGCATCACCATCAGGCTGAACAGCAGTAGGATTATGTACCAGACCTCTTTTCTTGTGCACCATTTCTTCAGATACCAGACCGGAATCCTTCCTGCCATTACATAACAGAGGACGGCGCTGAAAAAAGCAGCTGCCAGATTCGTTATGATGTCCGGCCAGTCAGGCCGCAGCAGAAAGACAAAAGGGAAAAAGCATACCAATTCCACTACTCCGCCCAGCACCAGGCTCAGTACTGTTGTGACCAGACTATCCTTCCATGAAACCCGGTATCCCAGTCTGACATATAAGACTGTGATGAGATAACACCCATTGATCAAGCTGTCAGGAACAGTGAGAATATAGACTGACGCCACAGCCACAAACAGGAGTGCCCACAGCCTGGGAATCTTCTCCTCCCTCCCCAGCAGTCCGTTTAATAAAAATACACTACACAATAATTCCAGCACGACAGCACCGGCTACTGACACATACATCATCTCAATAACCCCGCTTCACATATGATTCGTACTCTTTACGAAATCTTTTCTTCATTACAGAGCCCATGCCCAAGGGTTCCTTTACCCCTTTTATGTAAATATACTGATTCACATAATCCACTGATTTAATATAGGCAATATTTACCGCCGTTCCTTTTAACGGCGACAGGAAAACCGAATCCGATACCTGGTTTAAAAAACGTTTTAATGGCAGGTTGGGAACTTTAATGCACTCCTCCGCACTGTAAACTGACAGAACCCTGTTCTGATGCACCACATAACGGATCTCACCCACATCAATGGGGTAGGTAATGCCATCATTCCTGAAATAAATCCGTTCCGGCAGCTTCGACGTCTTTTCCCCGCGGGTAAGAATTTCGCTGACAATTCTCTTAACCCGCTCTTCATCAATTGGTTTTTCAATATAATCATAACAATGCACCCGGTGCAGCAGATCTACCTCAAGTCCCGCAAGCGACGTAATAAATACCACTTCCGCCCCGGCACAGGAGGGACACTCTTTTATTCTTTCTACAAATCGTATTCCCGAAAAATCATTCCGCTCTTTCGGCCGCAAAATAATATCCACCAGATAAAGGTCGATCCGGTGTGTCAACGCACAGCCGAGCGCTTCTTCCTGTCCAGAGAAGGCAAATATGCCGGCCTCCGGTTCTGTCGATTTGATCAACCGGACAAGTTTGTTCCTTGTCAGATCATTATCTTCCAGTATAAGTATTTGTTTCATCTCATTCCCTCAGACTTGCTTTTAATAAACGCACAAAATACTCAAACAGATGAATTACCATCCTGGTACTATGCGGGG
>CAJUMB010000111.1 GCA_910587105.1 uncultured Lachnospiraceae bacterium | reverse complement strand
TCAAAGGCGTGGTCTGCGGCGTCAGGGTGGAAGAGATTGAAGAACCTTTGATGCGGGAGATCCGTTATCTGGATAAGCTGGTGGACGAGCTTGCCAGGGGGAAGGCCATGGATAAGATACTGCGTAAATAAAATGAGAGATAAGACGAATCAGGATGATAAGGAATAAATTAAGGGAAAAAATAAACGAACAGCAGAACGTATACGAAGCGCTGAGAGCAGGGAATACCGGTCAGGTCTGCTATTGGGAATTTCAAAATGGAGAACGGGGCACGGACGACGCCAATTATACGAACCGTCTGCGGCTGGCATATTATCTTTTATACAACAGAATTGACGATGAGCGCGCAGTTGTGTATCTGTTCCAGGAGGAGCTGGAGGACAGGGAAACGAATTCCTTTCAGGGGATTGGGAGTACACTGCGTATTCTGACGTGGCTGCTTGGGAAATATAACCGCGGGCATTCCTATGACCATCTGCTGGAACGGGCAAAGAATGCCAATTTTGACTGCGCCTGCGGTTATGATGCGGAAGATCCGGTGGAGGAAGACTTTGAGAAAAATGATCTTCTGGACTGCATTTATATCAGTCAGGAGCTGGATTACAAAGATGTGATGGGCCTTCTGGTGGACGCATGGAAAAAGGAGACAGAAGATGCTGCCGGATGGAATCGCTCCAACCGAAGCACTCTGATCGGGTTCAACACCTGTCTTGGCAGATATATGGAACCGGAAGGAAATTCCGAATTGTGGATGCGGATAAAAGAAGAGCTGGAAAATACCCCCCGGTCCGGCTGGTACGGAAATCTCTATACAAAAGGAATTGCCGCTGCAAAGGCCGCAGAGGATCCATATGCGGAAAGGATAGAGCAGGAATACCGGAACTGGAGAAAGGATTTTTTATGTTAGAGTTTACCTCGAATACATATTTGCTGGAATATAAGGACGGCGCGTATGTCTGCGACGGGAAGAAGAGAGTGGAAGTGCCGCTGAATCTGGAGACCCTGGAGACAGCGGTCAGACAATGTCCAAAACTGCAGGCAGTCTCACTGGATGATGTTCCGTTCGGAGACCAGTGCTTTCCGATTCTGGCGCAGATTCCAAAACTGAATATGCTGGCTCTGCTGCGGGGCAGACAGATCACCGGGCATGGACTGAAACTGTTAGAGGATTTGCCGCTGAAGGATCTGTTTTTGCAGCGGACGGCTCTGGATGATGAGGGACTGTCTCAGGCGGCGCAGATCAAAAAACTGGAGCATCTCTACATCGCGGCCTGCCCTTACGTCACGTTTGAGGGATTGATGGCCATATCCTGGAGGGATAAGCTGCGGGTCAGCGATACCGACGAACATGACGACGAAGGGCGGGCCGGGCTGTTTACAAAAGAGCAGTACAAGGCTTATGAGGACGCCCGCGCCTATAAATCCATGAAAAATCAGATCCCACTGGACAGCCCCGGGCTGCAGGCGCCCATCACCGCTTTGCAGGCATTTTTTGAAGAAATGAACCGATGGGAGCGGTTGGCAGAGCAGAGAGGGCGCGGTGACCAGGCGGATATCGATGATCTGTTTTCCAGACGGGTGAGTCTGTCTCCCCGTCCCGGTTGGCGTCCGGTCCATCTTTCCTGGTGTCGCGGCGGAACTTATACCGGTCACCGCCTGATTGCGGGAGAGCAGGTCACAAAAAATAAATGCTGGATTTATGCAGAAAACGGGATTTTTTACTATCGTTTTCTGCTGCGCCTGACGGAGGGCCGGTGGATGATCGACAATGCCCAGCAGTGCCGGGAGGGGCGCTGGGTATTCTGCGGGCTGTAAATTCATCCGGAAAATGTACACATTATTTCGGCAGTACATTCCGCTTCAGGCTGGTGTAGGCCAGCAGGATGTAGACTGCATAGATCAGGAAGAAGATTCCAAGTGAAATCATCACGATGGCGCCGGGACTGTTTATTCCCACCATTACCCCCGGCTCGGGGGCGTGGGCCAGCTTCAAAAGGACGGGAACGCTGATGAGTACCGGGGGAACGGCGGGCAGGGCGTAATAGATGGCGAACTGGGTTCGCAGGGCCTTTGCCATCTCCCGGTGGTCCATGCCCAGCTTTTTAAGCAGGGCGAACTGACGCCGGTACCGCTCCGACTCACTGAGCTGCTGAATGGTCAAGATCGTGGCGGCGGTCATGATCAGAGCCAGTACCAGGAAGAAAAGGGGGAATACGGTGATGGCTGTAAAGGACGCCTCATCCGCCTTTTCCTGGGCTTTGGTGTGGATCTCGTCGTAGCTTTGCGTGAGCTTCTGTTCCTTCAGCCGGTAATGGATGTCACACAGGTCCTGGAACTGCGCTTCCGTCACCGGAGATGCAGTCCTGGCTGCGTAGGCGTGGTGAAATACCGGCAGACCCTCCGCCGCCTCGTCGGGGACCACGAGAATATACCGGGCCCCGTTGCTTGTGGCGTAGTTTTGCAGCAGGTGCTCCGTATAGACTCCGCCCGGGGTCAAATGAGCGCGCCCAAAGGAAAGGGGCTGGGTATAGCCTGCCAGATGTTTTTCCAGATAGGCCATACAGTGGATGAGGTATTCCCCCTGTTTCAATTCCACCGGCGGGTAGCCGGCGATCGCCCGGAGAGCGGCGTAGTCGCTGTACCGCAGCACCGGGTCCCGGTCAAAGTAGCGGTAATAG
>CAJUMB010000110.1 GCA_910587105.1 uncultured Lachnospiraceae bacterium | reverse complement strand
AAAACCATGGGTTATACCGGAGGGCGGCTGACGGGGCTGTTGACAATACAGTATGTGGCTGCTATGGGAGGCGGCGTTATTTTGGGAATGCTTCTGGCGGTTCCGGCAGCAGGGTTAATCAGCCGGATGACGGTGACAACTACGGGTGTCCTGATCCCAGTCCATTTTCCGGTCTTGCCCTGTATGGGGGTATTTTCCATTCTCCTGCTGGTTCCGATGAGTTTTTGCATCCTGCGCCTTCGGAATATTAAGAGGATTGCGCCTATGGCTGCTATCCGTGGGGAAGCGGATATCCTATCTGTGTCAGAAACTAAGTTTTTCCGTAACGGGATACGCTCAGGCGGGCTTTCTTTTCATCTGGCGCTGAGGCAGGTCCTGACGGGCAGGAGGCGTTATGCAGGCGCCTGTCTGGTGGCGGTATTTCTGGTATTCTTTGCGTCCCTGGCAGGCCGGATGAATGGCTGGCTGGGAGAGGATGGGAAAGGAATGATGGATGCCTTTAACCCGGCAGACCTTGACCTGGGTGTGCAGGTTTTAGGGGAGCTTGGGGCTGAAGAAATGGAGCAGATGGTACTTTCCTATACGGATATTACAGACAGCTATCTGCTGGCTATGCCCAGTGTTTCCGTGAATGGGACAAATTACACGGCAAATGTCATTACAGAGCCAAAACGGTTCCATATCAGCAGAGGGCAGACCAGTATGGAGTCAGACCAGGTAGTTCTGACAGAGGCGCTGGCATCCGATCTGGGAGCAGATGTGGGAGATTTCGTTACGATACGGGGAAATAAAGGCAGCGGAGAGTTTATGGTTTCAGGGATCTATCATTGCGCCAATGATATGGGGGCGAATCTGGGAATGAGCAGAGAAGGATACCTTTCCATCGGGGAAGATGACAGCCGTTTGTGGTGCTATCATTATTTTCTGGAAGATCCTTCACAGAAACAGGCCATTACCGAGGCTCTGGAGCAGACCTGGGGAGGGGATGTCCATGTCCATGAAAATTCCTGGCCGGGACTGTTTGGGATTATTTCTGCCATGCATATGCTGATTTTTTTCCTGTATGGAGTGAGTGCGGCATTTATCTGTGTCGTGACTGGAATGGCAGGAACAAAGATTCTGGATGCAGAGCAGAAGGATATGGGAATCTATAAATCCATCGGATGTTCTGTCAGGATGCTTCGATTCTCCTTTGCTTCCCGCTTTGGAATTGTGGCAGCAGTCGGGGCAGTGATCGGGACACTGGCAGCTATGGGATTCACAGACCCTGTGGTATCCACTGTTATGCGGCTGGCAGGAATTAGTAATTTCGCATCGGGGAATACGCCTGGAAGCGTCCTCCTTCCGGGGAGTATGGTAATACTTTTATTCTTTGGGTTCGCCCGGCTGTTATCAGGCAGGATCAGAAGCCCTAAAGGATACCTGTATGGACATACGGCCAGAGCTAAGGAAAGGAGGACATGAATGTGTTGACAGCGGAAACATGAAAGGTTTTGTATCAGATAGGAAAACTGAGACGGAAGGCAAACAAGAATGAGCACTGCAAGGGTGCGTTGGAATGCGCTGAAAAGACAGGAAAGAATACGTAAACACCACAAGGGTGTACCATTATGCCCTGAAAAAATGGGCAGGAATAAAGAAATACCACAGGAGTATACCATTATGCCCTAAAAAGAAGGGCAGGAATAAAGAAAGGATGAAAATAAGATGAAAAACAACAACTACAGAACAAATATGGACAAAAGGATAATGGGATTGATGGCAGTCATGGCACTTTCTGCTTCACTTTTGGCAGGGTGCGGCCAGAGAAATAGAGATGCGGAAAGTGTAAGGGACACCGTATCCATCGGAGAGAAGAGGACGGAAGCACAAAGACCGGAAAGCAATGCCGGAACAGGCGATTTTTCTGAAAATGGTACAGATACAGAAAATATGGAAAATCAGACTGGTGGGGATCAGACAACGGAAAGTGGAGGTACACAGCTGGAAGTCCGGTTCGGGGATAGCGGTGAGCCATTTATGATGACGCTTTTAGACAATGAGACTGCCGCAGCTATTGCGAGGTATGTAGGAACTTCTGACTGGAGGCTTCCTATCTATGAACGGGATGCAGATGCGGACTACAGCGTGCTGCAGTATTATGACATCCCCAGCAGGTATGAGATTCCCTCCAATTCAGAAACGGTGACAGAAGCAAAGGCAGGAGACGTATTTTATTCTGATCCGAACCGCATCGTATTATTTTACCATGATACAGAGATTTCAGCAGAATATACAAAGATCGGCACGTTTGAGGCGACTGAAGAATTTATAACGGCAGTGGAAGAAAATCCGGTACTGGAAGGATGGGGAAATAAGATTATCCAGATTTCACAGCCGTAAATGAAAAGCAGAGTGAGGAATGGGTTCCGACCTTGCGGTGGCTTGTACCGGTTGCCGCTATTGCACACCGAACTGTCCACAAGGGCTGGATATCCCCTTTTTATTTAAAAATTATAATGAGGCAAAGATTGGGGGTGTATGGCGTATCAGTCATTTGAAAGAACTGAACACGATGCTGGAAGAAATTTAATATCTTTTGATGGAGAGAATCCCTGCTGCTTACAAATACAGCAGAGGGGTTCTTTTTATAGCTATTTACTATTGAAATTGATTAAATATAAGTATTTGCTATTTGTTTGGCGCTTCTATATACTAAATACAGGATGAAGAAAGAGCAAAGCACTGTCAATGCTTTTTCACAATCAAGAAGGAGAATCAAAGAGTGCAGGAGGATTTTATGACCACAGAAACCTTTATTGAAATTATGAATTCCGGGGAAA
>CAJUMB010000109.1 GCA_910587105.1 uncultured Lachnospiraceae bacterium | reverse complement strand
TGAAATTAGCGGTGCTGACCGGATGCCTTCGGATTTCAAAGGAGAGTATCTTTACTGGGCTTAATAACTTGAAGGCACGTTCTGTTACGGATGTACGGTTTGATGAGTATTTTGGATTCACAGACACAGAAGTAAAGACGCTTTTAGAGTATTACGGATATCCGGATAGTTATGAAATGACAAAGAAATGGTATAATGGATATCGTTTTGGCAATGTAGATGTATATTGTCCATGGGATGTTTTAAATTACTGTGATTCATTATTGGATGATAGGGAAGCACAGCCGGAGAATTATTGGATTAATACCAGCAGCAATGAAGCAGTGAAAAGGTTTATCCAGGAGTCGGCAAATGCCACGACAAAACGGGAGATTGAGAGCTTGGCGGCAGGCGGGGTTGTTATGAAGGAAATTCATCAGGAACTCACATATCCGGAGATTTATGAGACAATAGACAATATCTGGAGCCTGCTCTTTACCACCGGTTATCTGACCCAGAGGGGAAAAGCAGAGGGACGGCAGATGAAACTGGCGATTCCCAATCTGGAAATCCGGGATATTTTTGTGACGCAGATCATGGAATTTTTTAAGGACAATGTCCGGGAAGACAGAGATACTCTGAACCGTTTCTGCGAGGCACTGCAAAATGGAGACCCAGAAAATGTAGAGAAGATTTTCACAGAATATTTAAAAAGAACCATCAGTATCCGGGATACAGCAGTAAGAACACACATGAAAGAGAATTTTTACCATGGAGTTTTACTTGGAATACTGGGAGTGAAGAACCGATGGGGCATTTCTTCCAATCGGGAAATGGGAGAGGGCTATGCGGATATCCTTGCGGAACCAGATACCGGAGATATGGGAATTATCATAGAAGTGAAATATGCACATGACGGGAATCTGGATTCTGTCTGTAAGAAAGCCTTGAAACAGATAGAATATACAAAATATGAGGATGACTTGGAAGATGACGGGATAGAGAACATCCTGAAATATGGGATTGCCTGCTATAAAAAGCGGTGCAGGGTTATGCTGGCACAAAGATAGAAAATGTAGCTTCAAACACGCTCTAAGGAAGGAACTGTTAAAGAATTAGTCTCTGCATATAACGCAGTATAAATTTTCTTATACTGCGTTATATGCAAAGTTAATTCTTAACAGTTCCTAATTTTACTGGTGAAAGTCCAGTCACAGGTATTTACCGCCAGCCCCTGGGGTACTTATTTTTAAACGTGCCATTCACCAGCTTTCCCCAGCCCAGAGGAAAACCATCTACACAGAGAACGCCCCAGCCAGAAGCCATACTGCATTCGCCTGGGGCAGATACAATGGTTTCCCCATGGAGATAGCTGGGAATGCGTGCATCCTGGCAGGGGATGTTCATATGGGCAGGAGGCAGTTCTTTTAATGCCAGAGCCAGGGGCTGGCTGGGTTCGAATCGGTTTTTTTTCAGCTCGCCCAGGAAAAGGCCGTTTCTCAGAAAATGAAGCCCCGAGACTTTGGGCAGACCATCTGGCAGCAGATAAGCTCTGTCTCCCCTGATTTCCACCCGCTCCCAGTCAAAGCCTGGGGACAAAAAAGCAGTCAATGGCTGGAGAAAATCTTCCAGAAGAAGTCTCTGGGGGCGTAGGAGTTTCCTGTTTTTTGAAGCCCTGGGAGATGGTCTGCTGTTTTCTTCCCCTGATCCTTTTTTACAAAAAAGTGCCAGAAAATGTCCTTCTCCCTGGACTCTGTGGGGCCAGAGGCGCAGACATCGGCTTAACCGGGGGTCCTGATTTCCCCATTGAGGATTGCCGGGGGAAAAGCCGTGGGTTTCAGGTAACTGTTTCAGATCCATTTCTGGAAAATGTTCCAGTACATAGGACACAGCCCCTTCATTTTCTATGGGGGCGAATGTGCATGTGGAGTACATAAGCAGGCCGCCGGGAGAGAGCATATGGACTGCCTGGGCTAAAATTTCCCGTTGAAGTCTGGCACAGGATTCCGATTTATCCGTGCTCCAGGTCTTTACTGCCGCAGGTTCTTTGCGGAACATGCCTTCTCCGGAACAGGGGGCGTCCACCAGAATTTTATCAAAGAAATCAGGGAATGTGCCGGCCAGACGCTGAGGGGTTTCGTTGGTGACAAAACTGTTGGAGATGCCCAGCAGTTCTAGATTGCGGAGCAGAGCTTTACAACGGGAAGAGTCGGCGTCGTTGGCAGTGAGAAGCCCCTTTCCCCTCAGACGGGCACCCAATTCGGTGGCTTTTCCCCCGGGGGCTGCACACAAGTCCAGAACCCGGTCCCCGGGGCTGACAGGCAGGAGGGAGGCCGGGGCCATGGCGCTGGGCTCCTGGAGATAATACAGGCCGCAGCGGTAAAAAGGGTGCTGAGCCGGGCGGGCGTCCGGCGGGTAATAAAAACCATTATCAGTCCAGGGAATGGGTTCCAGGGGAAACGGAGAGATTTTGAGAAAATCCTCCGGGGAAATCTTCAGCGTGTTCAGCCGGAGTCCCTGCCTGCGCGGATTTTCGTAGCTGGCAAGAAAGTCCGGATATTCTGCCCCCAGCATGGATTCCATGCGGGACAGGAAAGCCTGGGGAAGCTGCGGTGAATGCATAGTGGTGACCTCCGTGTGTTAGAAAATGTATGTAAATATACCTGAGAGTCAAATGGCATAGGCTGTTTACATACAGTTCTTTAGATTTTAATATATTTCTCAATGACACATTCGTGTTTCTTTTTCTTGGTATGATAATGAATTCCCACTAAAAGAATATCTCCGGTGTATGATTCTATCCACGAGGTATATTGCTTGTCTTTGATCTGCTGGATGGCACCTTGGGCAGATTTGTTCCATTTCAATTCGATAACCAGTGCTGGACAGTTGATATTCCGTTTGGGAAGATAAACCACATCCGCAAATCCTTTGCCAGAGGGCAGTTCCATGATAGGATTTAAGTAATAGGCTTTGGCGCTGTAATAGGCAATGAGGATTGTACAGGTCAATGAGTTTTCGTTATTATATTTTAGAGCGTGTCTTAAAAATGCTTTTTGTCAGATGTGCGTCACACTTGGTGGGAG
>CAJUMB010000108.1 GCA_910587105.1 uncultured Lachnospiraceae bacterium | reverse complement strand
TTCAAAAAATTCATTATGAAAGAGGTCTCTGTGCCTAATGTGCTGTCAACTTCAACTGTCCCGTTATGAGCTTCCACAATCGCTTTTGTAAGCGACAGGCCAAGCCCAATCCCCTGTGTGTCTTTGGAAAAACGGCTGCGGTAAAAGCGCTTGAAAATATGATGCAGATCCTCCGGGTGTATGCCGCTGCCGTTATCCTTTACTGTAATCTGAACCATAAATATCTGAAATCGTATTGCGCAGAAATTTCTTTGCGTTTTTTTCATTCTCTGCGTGGGCATTTAAAATTAAAGCCAGAGAATGAACCTCATGGAACAGCCTGTACAGCTCGCCCTCTTCGCTGCACTCAATAGAGAGTTCTTTACTGCCGGATATATATTCTGTAATCTGCTCTATGGCATTTTCCAGGATTTTATGCTGTTCCCTTGCCGTCAAAAAGAGATTTGATTTTTCTGTCTGCAAATATTTTCATCATATGCCCGAAGCCTCCGCATTCCATTTATAGCCCATGCCGCGAACAGTAACAATCCGTTTCGGTTCTTTTGGATTGTCCTCGATTTTTGTGCGGAGCCTGCGGATATATACAGTAAGGGAATTACTGTATATATAGTCTTCATTACAATCCCATAGCTTCGCTAAAATCTGTTCCTGTGAAAGGATCTGGCCGGGATGTTCCATGAACAGGCATAACAGTTTATATTCACTCGCTGTCAGATCCAGCAGTTTCCCCTGTCTGTAAACCTCTCCTTTCAGCAGCCTGATACAGATACCTGCAGAATTTAACCCTGTATCAGCCGTATTGAAATTTTCACTCCTACGCAGCAGCGCATGAATCCTGGAGAGAAATACTGCCAGTTTAAAAGGTTTTGTCATATAATCGTCACCGCCAATGTCAATTCAAAACCGGAGCCATCCGGAAGCGATACATCCAGAATCACCAGATCATATTTTCCGTTTTTCCATAATATATCCGCTCCCAGCGCGGTGCGGGCAGCATCGATTTCATATCCCTGTTTTTTTACAGCAAACGTAAGCCCGTTGATTAAACTCAGATCATCTTCCAGTAAAAATAACCGTTTCATATGCAGTCCTGCCCCTTTCATTCCGCTTCTGTCCGGTTTTCTAACGCCGGTAATCCTTCTGCTAAATCCTGTTTTGAGAAGACTTTGTTTTGTTATTCGATTGCATTATACTGAACAGCTGTCAGACTGTCAGTCTATTGTACTGTTCAGACAGGATAACAGCATTTACTTCCGTAAACAAAATCATGGACACTGCCTGACAGCTGCTCTTTTGTGTAATCCTTTGCATTGACCGTATGGACTGTGCTGTAAAATAAATCAGCCAGTTTTTCACAATCGGTCTGCTGGTATTCCCGAATGACCATTTTCTTACTCCTTTGCGTTTTTGAACATAAGCATAGCACAGAAGAACGGATATTTCTACAGCAAATCCAGTCCTTTCGAATGCTGGCGGACAGAGCAGAAGATGTCTTTCGTCCCGGAGCATTTCCCGAATACACCTATATATCACGAAAATCTGCCGTTTCCGACCTGCCCTATGAATTCCGGCTGATGCAGGCCATCAGGGTATCCGGATTTCTGACTTCTCTGGCAGGCCCCTCCAAAATGGGAAAGACCATTTTATGTGAAAAGGTCATCGGGTTTGAACAAATTATGGAAGTCTCTGGAGCAGACTTTGATGAAGATACAGATTTCTGGAAGCTGGTCTCTGCCAAAGCCGGGCTTGCATACGAAGGCCAGTTTGCATCTGAATAGCATATCTCATAGATGCATACGTTGTTTAAGATTGAAAGAAGTGTCAAAAGAGCCATGTGATAAAACGGCATACTTTTGGCACTTTCTTATATAAAAAGTCCAAAACCGGATATGCTGTACGTAATAAAATTGATAGGATAAGCCTTGTTTTTCATACAATGATAAGAAGCAGGAATTTGAGGTGATTGTCATAAGAACGAAAAAGGAGGTTTGCTATTTACTTCAGAAAAAAGACTCTGATATTTCTGATACCGCAAAGAAAAAGGAAACCCTTAGCAGACAGGGGTATCTGGTCGTTACTATGATCGAGGGCAGCCAGGCAATGGAAAACGGGCTGCGTGATGTGGTCCGCAGCCATTTTCACTGACAGCCGGCAGCACTGTATTATCCTGCCTATATTAAATTACAGCCGGCAGCAAGACAAGGAGGACGATTTTTATAATGACATCAATCCATACTCCCACAGTAATAGACGGTTATGTCCGCCTTTCCAGAGACGATAACAAGAGAAATTATTCCTCTATCGAAAACCAGAAGCTGATTATCCAGAAATACGCGGAAGAAAACAACATGATTGTACGCCACATCTACGAAGACAACGGCATTTCCGGTTATTCTTTCAACCGTCCCCAGTTCCAGAACATGATGTCCAATCTCGCCTCTATAGATGTAATTGTGGCGAAAGACCTTTCACGAATCGGCCGGCATAATGCAAAAGTGCTGCTTTTTCTCGAAGAAATGGAAGAACAGGGAAAGCGCGTGATTCTGATCGATGACAGCTATGATTCCCTCTGTTGTGATGATGATATTATCGGAATCAAAACATGGGATAATGAACGCCATGTAAAGAACACAAGCCGGAAGGTAAAACGAATCAAGAAAATGGAGCAGGAAAACGGCACTTTAAAATGTGCTCCCCCATTCGGTTACACCAGGCACCCTCTGAACAAGCAGATGGTTTTAATTGATGAAGAAGCCGCCGCCATCCTGAACCTTGAAAAAGACCTTTATCTGGAAGGGAACGGCATACGAAAGATTGCGGAAATACTTTCAGACCGGGGTGTCCCCACTCCTACCATGCTGCAAAGGGAACGCTTCCAGGCTCTGGGCCTGCCCTATCACCGGAAAGTCGCCTATATGTGGAGTTATGGCATGGTGAAAGATACTCTTTTTAACGATTATCACAACGGCATACTCCGAACCCACAAAAGAGAGCGGATGACCATCAATGGCAAAGACAAAAAAATTTCCAAAGACCAGCAGTATGTATTCCCGGACCACCATCCGAAAATATTTGATGATGATACCATGAAACTTCTCTTTGAAGTGAAAAACAGCCGCCATCACAGCCAGTACCGGGGCCAGAGAAAACATGTCAATCTCTTTTCCGGGTGTCTGTACTGCAAAGACTGCGGCATGAAGCTGACCGCAATCAACCGCCCGAATCGCAGGAAATATTATGTATGCGGCACTTATAACAAAAAGGGTAAACAGTTTTGTGCACATGCCCATCTGGTGGCAGAAGAAACCCTGACGGATGCTTTGGTTAAATATCTCACCCTCTGCCGTGACTCCCTGGCAGATATCATACAAAATTTCAACCTGTCAAATTTAAAGACTCCCTCTTACTCCGCAGACAGATCGGAAGAGCGTCG
>CAJUMB010000107.1 GCA_910587105.1 uncultured Lachnospiraceae bacterium | reverse complement strand
GCCAAATGAAGGGCGCATAGCGGGCTATGTAACCTGAATTTGGCACAAATCTCCCATAGCATACCCTTTGGATGCTAAGTGGGTCATACATTTGGCAGAAAGCACTTTTCAGACACGCTCTAAGAATACGAAAGGAGTGTTTTCCATGAAAATACAACATTTGGCTATGGCATCTGTCCCAATACAGACCTGGGGACAGATTTATGACAATCAGACTGCTTTGAAAAAAGGGACAATTTTTCAGGAACTGGACATGCCATTTTTTGCCGCAGATGATGGTGGAATGAGCGGGTGCTGCTGTCAGGTTTCCGACACGGCAGACCCCGATCAGAGGGAGAGAGAAGAAAAGATGCTGCAGATTTACCAGGTATGTTTTGCAGCGGATGATCTGAGACTTTATCTGGACACCCATCCCCAAGATATGCAGGCATTGGATTTGCTGAAAAGTATGCTGGCTCAGCGAAAACAGCTGTTAAAAGAGTTTGCCCAGCGTTTTTTTCCACTGACTATGGACTGTATGGAAGAGCTTTACCAGACAGGAACCAGTGAAAACTGTTACTGCTGGCAGGAAGGGCCTATGCCCTGGGAAGGAGCGTGTGTGTAATGTGGACTTATGAAAAAAGGCTGCAATTTCCAGTGAAAATCACAAAGACCTGTCCCAAGACGGCTCAGTTAATCATTAGCCAGTATGGTGGTCCTGATGGGGAATTGTCTGCATCTATGCGCTATCTGTCCCAGAGATATACCATGCCGGTGAAGGCAGTAGGGGGGCTTTTGACAGATATCGGAACGGAAGAACTGGCTCATATGGAAATGATCTGCGCTATGGTCTATCAGCTCACCAGGCATCTGACCGTGGAGGAGGCCAAAACAGCCGGGTTTGATGCCTATTATATTGACCACACAGCGGCACTATGGCCCCAGGCGGCAGCAGGTGTTCCGTATACAGCTCTGGAATTTCAGTCAAAAGGAGATGCTCTGGCGGATTTGACGGAGGATCTGGCAGCAGAACAGAAGGCCAGGACAGTGTATGACAATCTGCTGCGTATGATTACCGATCCGGAAGTGAGGGAACCGCTGAAATTTCTCCGCGCCAGGGAAATCGTACATTTTCAGCGATTTGGTGAGGCTCTGGAGAAGACCAAAGAGAAATTGAATGAAAAGAATTATTATTTTTATAATCCGGAATTTGATAAACACATGATTATCAGGGAATAGGAAGTGTACAAGCCGCAGCCATCTGTTAAACGGATGGCTGTAGTGTTCAATACAATTATGAAGGACTGATTGACTTTGGATTGTGTTGGGACCGCCGGGCAGCCAGGAGGTGAAGGGCCAAATAAGAGGAGTTATTAGCACGTTACTGTCAGGGCTGCATATACATTATGCTTTTGACAGATGGATAACACATGAGTTTCCTAATTTATTCAATTCTGTTTCTGATTCTCTGGCCTTGTATGTTTCAACGTTGTACCCGTACATAGATCCTTTCCTTCCAAATATTCTGTCCCCCAGTCGCACATGGCATTGATAACAGGAATAATGCTGTGGCCAAAAGCTGTGAGGGAATATATGGTTTTGGGCGGTTTTTCCGGGATAACCTCCCGGTGGACCATACCGCAGTCCTCTAAGGCATGGAGCTGTTGTGAGAGCATTTTTGGGGATGCTTTTGGAATAAGGCGCTGCAGGTCCATATAATGCAGGGACTGTGACCTCAGATGCCACAGGATGATAGGTTTATATTTTCCTCCAATCAAAGACAAAGTGGCTTCTACCGGGCAGTTAAACTGTTGTTCTTTCTTTTTCATAGTGATTCCTCCATCGCCTTTTTGCGGACTGCTTTGTTGAAACAAACCAGCTTGTACCTGTCTTTGATTATGTATCTCTTTCAGCAGACTAACTTCCCTTTACCCACTCAGGATCTGCAGAAAAATAACTGATGTGTCTTGCGCTTTTTGACCTGCATCCTGGAAAAATACTCTACACAGGTTATTTCATGACAGTTCCTTACTTATTTACAGTTTCCTATTGTGTCATATGGCACAGAAAAAGTCAATGAAATCTGCTGCAATCATGCCATATTTAGAAAGTGTGGCGGGACATGGAAACAGAAATCTTTCGTGAATCTGATTGCTCTGCTGCTTTTGATAGGATTTGCGTTTGGAGGACAGCCCCTTTTCGGATATTATTATGGAGCTGGTGATAAAAAACGGCTTTCTGAGCTGCTCCATTTCTGTGTGTGCTTTATCAGTATCATCGCCGCCGTCCTGACCGCAGCAGGCTGCTATCCTTTTGGAAAGTATCTACCTGAAAAGTGCCCTCTTGCAGATTTTGTTTTAAATGCTACAATGGCATTGACAGGAACTGTTAAGAAATTTATATGAAAGGAATTAGTGTTATGGATTTTTTAAGTATTGCAAAAAGGCGCTGCTCTGTACGCAGCTATACCGGACAGCCTGTGGAGGCTGAAAAACTGGAAAAGATTCTGGAAGCCGCGCATATAGCCCCCACCGCGGCCAATCTTCAGCCAGTTCACTTGATTGTCGTTCAGAGTGAGGAAGGTCTTTCTAAAATTGGAAAATCAGCAAATACGTATGGTGCGCCTCTGGCGGTTATCGTATGTGCTGACCACGACAAAGCGTGGGTACGTCCCTTTGATAAAAAACAGACCGGTGACATTGATGCCTCTATCCTGACCGACCATATGATGATTCAGGCGGCAGAATTGGGATTGGGTTCTGTGTGGATCTGCCACTTCAAACCGGATGTCCTCCGCAAAGAGTTTAAACTTCCCGCCAATCTGGAACCAATAAACATTCTGGCTATTGGTTATTCTGATGAAGGGCCAGGTGACGTCAGCCGTTTTGATACCCAGCGTATTCCAGTGAGCCAGTTGGTTTCTTATGAAAAACTGTGATAGGATATTAGCAATGTCCGCTTTTTTCATTAAAAATCCGATTATTTTTAGAGAAAACATAGTTGGCTGCTGTTTTCGGGCAACCGTCCCAGTTGAGAAAAAGGAAGTTGCTATAACCGTTAATGATGGTCGTTTTTACTCCCTGGCGGTTCTCTAACACACGCCCCCTCCGCTTCATCAGTTTTTAAAAGGAAACAGCGGTTTTTACAACTTATTGCAAAACCGCCGTTTCCTGCGCTGTCTATGTCATTCCTTAAAACAGCGGCTCTCTTTTTTGCGTATTCAGTTTATCATTTGTTTTATGATAACAAAAGCGAATGTTTATCATGGAAAACATGATGAAATCAGATACAAGGCGGCAGCAATATGAATATTCAAAAATACATGGCATTTGTAAAAACGGTGGAGTACGGTAGTTTTACAAGAGCCGCTGAAATTCTGAATTATTCCCAATCTGGCATTAGCCGTATGATTAACGATTTGGAAAAAGAATGGAAAGTTATCTTACTCGAAAGGGGAAAGTCCGGCGTAAAGCTGACAAGCGACGGAATGAAACTGCTTCCCTACGCCAAAAATGTCTGCATGGAATATGACAAATTGCAGATGGAAGTGGACGAACTGAACGGACTGCAATCCGGACTTATCCGTATTGGTACATTTTCAAGTGTGGCGACAC
>CAJUMB010000106.1 GCA_910587105.1 uncultured Lachnospiraceae bacterium | reverse complement strand
GAGAGTCTATCTGGATAAAAAGGAAGTCATACTGGTCAACAAGGAATTTGAGCTGTTGTTGTTTCTGGCGGAGAATCCCAATCTGGTGTTCTCGAAGGATACCCTGTTCGATAGGGTGTGGGGGATGGACTCTCTGGGAGATGCGGCAACCGTGACAGTACATATCAACCGCCTGTGGGATAAACTGGGGAAAAATGAATCAAAGAATCAGTTTATCGAGACCGTATGGGGAGCAGGCTATCGGTTTCGGATTGATTAAGGTTATGGGAGGAGGGATGCTTTGATGAAAAAGAAATATTTGCTTTCTTTTGCATTACTGTTGTCAATCCTGTTTTCCGGCTGTGGGCGAAATGCGGAGGGTTCTGCTGCGGAAAGGCCGGAAATAAATAAAAGCAGTGCAGAGGTGGTACAGGACAGCAGGGAGAAATCAGCTTACGAGATGGAGAGCAGTGTAGCAGAAATATCTGAAACAGAAGAAGTGCCGGAAAACACATCAGAAGATATGGCAAATCGTGGTCTGGAAGCATCAGCCGCAGAAGGCCAGAACGGAGAGATAGATACGCCGGTGGTATATATGACAACAGATTTAAGCAGTCAGGGACTCATGGATATTTACCAGGAGCTGTCTGCATCTCCTTCCGGCAAAATCGCCGTAAAGCTCTCTACCGGTGAGCCGGGCAGCAATTACCTTCGGACGGAACTTATTGGTGAGCTGGTGGAGTCTCTGGAGGGAACTATTGTGGAATGCAATACCGCCTATGGGGGTTCCAGAGCAAATACAGCCATGCACTACCAGGTAGCGGAGGAGCATGGCTATACGGCCATTGCGGATGTGGATATTATGGACGAGGAAGGCTCCATAACGCTGCCGGTAACGGGCGGAGACAATCTGACGGAAAATTATGTGGGGGCGCATTTCGCGAACTATGATTATTATGTGGTGCTGTCTCATTTTAAAGGACATTCTATGGCAGGGTTCGGAGGGGCAATCAAGAATATCTCCATTGGAATTGCATCCTCGGAAGGAAAATCCCATATCCACAGCGGCGGCACAGGCGGGAGTATGTGGGGCGGCAGTCAGGATGCCTTTCTGGAATCCATGGCTGAGGCCGGGAAATCGGTTGTGGACTATCTGGATGGAAATATTCTGTATATCAATGTGATGAACCGTCTGTCGGTGGACTGCGACTGTGACGGAAGCCCCGCGGAGCCGAATATGCATGATATTGGTATTTTGGCCTCCTACGATCCGGTGGCGCTTGACCAGGCCTGTGTGGATCTTGTCTATGGGGCAGAGGATGGGCAGTCACTGATTGACCGGATAGAATCCCGCAACGGCCTGCACACTTTGGAGCAGGCGGAAAAAATCGGTTTGGGATACCGGGAATACAGGCTGGTAAGTATAGATGGCTGACATGCTGCACCGTGAG
This sequence comes from uncultured Lachnospiraceae bacterium, assembly GCA_910587105.1. Taxonomy (GTDB): domain Bacteria; phylum Bacillota; class Clostridia; order Lachnospirales; family Lachnospiraceae; genus MGBC164599. The sequence goes on along the minus strand of CAJUMB010000106.1, from coordinate 2,353 downwards.
GCGGTTTATCTCTGGTATTATTTCAGTGTCCAGCTGGAGCAGATTTTTAAATACTGGGTATTGGGAATGGTGTTGGGCAGCCTGGTCTCCGTTTTCCTGAAAGACCGCATTCACAGTGCGTTCCGTTTTATGGGCGAAAAGCGGCTGGGGATTTGCATTAGGGATTGCCTCGCCTCTTTGTATGTACGGGACAATTCCTATTGCCGCATCTTTTTCAAAAAGCGGAATGACGTTGGATGGAACCCGACGGGATGACTGGCTGGCAGCATTTATGATGAGCTCCATCCTTTTGAACCCGCAGCTGATTATTTACAGTGCGGCTTTGGGAACTTCCGCTTTGGCAGTTCGTATGGTGTCCTGCTTTTTATGCGGTATTTTTGCCGGAGGGTTGATACGGATTTTTTACTGTAATCGGACATTTTTCCATTTTGACAGTTTTGAAGAACCGGTGAATAGAGATACAGATTCTAATCTGCTGTTTCGCTTTCTCAAAAACCTGGGCAGAAATGTGAAAGCTACCGGATTGTATTTTCTGGCAGGCATTGTCTTATCCGCATTGTTTCAACGGTATGTGCCGGCAGATGTAATGACGGGATTATTTGGCGGAAACGAGGCGTTCGGTGTCCTGATGGCTGCAGCCGTTGGGGTTCCCCTCTATGCCTGCGGCGGAGGAACGATACCGCTTTTGCAGGCATGGCTCATGGACGGCATGAGCCTGGGAAGCGCTGCAGCATTTATGATTACCGGGCCAGCTGCCAAGATTACCAATTTAGGTGCGGTGAAAATTGTACTTGGAATGAAGCGTTTTGTATTGTACCTGTTGTTTGTGATGGTGTTTTCCCTTGTGACGGGAATGACGGTGAACCTTGTGCTATAAGATAGGACGGTAAAGAAAACAGGAAAAACGGGGTTGAGGTTATGGGACAATTTTTGAAAAAACACAAGCTGATAAGAATTGCTGTGGTTCTGGCAGCAATGCTTTTGGGGATGCTTCTGGCAGTTTTTCTATTCCTGCGGCTCTGGCCGGCTTTTGGCGGAAGGGCTTCCGGGAAAGACAAAGCAGATTACGCAGCCCGGGCGGAGAATTACCGTGACGGAAAATTTTATAATGACGGGGACTTTCAGATTATGCGGGAAACAGAACGCAAAGATAATAAAGCGATGTCCTTCAAAGGAGTGAAACCGGCAGGCGAAATTCCCATGATGACACCCGAATACGGACAGCCCCTGTCGGAGGAGGAAATCCGGGTACATGGTTTGGGCATTCTTCCATGCTCCTGCAGATGCACGGGATGAACATCTTGATTGACCCGATTTTCAGCGAAAGGCCATCACCGGTGGCCTTTGCGGGGGGCAAAGAGATTTTCAACCCCGCCGATAACCGTGGAGGATTTGCCCCATATTGATATTCTGGTACTGTCCCATGACCACTATGACCACATGGACTACAAGACCATAATGAATCTGGATGAAAAAGTAGAGAGATATATTGTCCCCCTGGGGGGTGGAAAATCATCTGGAACGCTGGAAAGTAGATACGAAGAAAATCCAGAACATGGCATGGTGGGAAGAGACAGAGATCGACGGCCTGACCATAGGCTGTACACCTGCAAGGCATTATTCCGGACGGAGCCTGGACGGCCAGTCTGCCACTTTCTGGGCTTCCTGGGTATTCCGGGACGAAAATCATCAGGTGTATGAAAGCGGCGACAGCGGTTATGGAGAGCAGTTCCGTCAGGTGCATGACAGGTACGGTGATTTTGACTTTGTGCTGATTGATTGCGCCCAGTATGATGTGACCTGGCCGGAAGTGCATATGTTCCCGGAGGAGGCCATTGCAGCAGTGGAGATTTTGGGAGCGGATACAGCAATGCCCGTCCATTGGGGAGCTTTTTCTCTGGCTTATCATGCCTGGGACGATTCCGTGGAGCGTTTTGTGGCAGCGGGGGAGGAATCAGGACTGCAGATTGTGACACCGAAGATTGGGGAGACCTTAAAGCTGAATGAGCCGGGAGATTATCAGGAGAGATGGTGGAGGGATATCCCATAGAAAATTTTTGGCGGCATGGCGGGAAGTGTGATATTGGGAAGGGTATAAACCGGGACGGACTGTTACAGAACAAGGAGGGAACAATGGAGTACAGGATAAACAAAAGGACAGGCGACCATATCAGTGTGATCGGTCTGGGAACAAGCTATATTGCAGAGGCGGAGGAAAAAGAGGCAATCCAGGCACTGGAATATGCTTATGAAAATGGCATCAACTATGCTGACCTTGCCACAGCTGATGCAAAGACATTTATCTATTATGGGAAAGCCTTTTCATCCGTCAGGAAAGATATGTACTATCAGG
>CAJUMB010000105.1 GCA_910587105.1 uncultured Lachnospiraceae bacterium | reverse complement strand
GAGATGACGAATGGTGACTGGAGTTCAGACGTGTGCTCTTCCGATCTGCTTTCCTCATCACCGATATTAACTTCTATTAATATATCCACGTGACAGTCCTTTTTTTCCGCTTCCTTCTGAATCTCCTCCGCAAGCCGCAGAGAGTCCACAGAATGAATCAGACAGGCCCTGTCCACCACATATTTCACCTTATTCCGCTGCAGATGGCCGATCAGGTGCCAATTCAGCGGCCTGCCTGCAAGCTGCGCCTGTGTTTCCGGCTGACCGGAAAAAACTTCGTTCCTCACTGGCTGGCCGGAAAAGTCTTCGATCTCCGCCGCCTTCTCACACAGCTCCTGCACCTTATTCTCACCAAAGTCTCTGATTCCGGCCTCCATCGCCTCCCGGACCATCGACGCCGGCTTTGTCTTGCTGACCGCAATCAGCAGAACCTCCTCCCGCCTCCGATGACTCCGATCACAGGCTGCCTGAATCCGCTTTTCGATCTGCTCCAGATTTTCTCTGATATATGTCTCCTCCAATGGAAAACGCTCCCTTCCGCACCTATTTTTCACGATACCTCATTATAGCTCGAATAGAAGATTTTATCAATTAAAATCAATAAACAGGCTTTTACTCTTTTACACCTTATTCCGCTCCTCATCGCAGCAGCCGCCAAATGCCCATGTAAACATAAGGCGGCCTATTTAAATAAGAATCCTGCTTCGCACACATATTGCACTTAGCGAGGTTTTTTCGAGCTTAGTGTAATAGCGTACAACGTAGTGCGATCCTGCCCGGAGGGCTTTTGATATCATAGGAAAGTTCGGAGGACTTTCCTATGATACGAGAAAGCCCCGCTGCCATCAATTGACAACGGGGCTTTGGGGTTGGAAAAAATCAGTCTTTATAGCCGTACACCTTCCGGCCATACCAATGCACTTCGTCACAGATAATCTGATTTACGCGTTTAGCGGCTTCGTCCATCCCAGGAACGCCACCGCCAAAGGCATAACCACCGCCTGCAGAGTATTTGTCAATCGAATCCCGTATACCCTGCCGAATCTCCTCCTCATCGAAATCAGGCCAGCTCTTAGGAATATGGTGATCCCAGTCCCAGCCGCCGACAATGCACAGCTTGCCTTTATAGTCCTTCTTAAGCTTCATCAGATCATTGGTCTCCTGGGCAGGGTCGACATATTTAACACCGAAATCCAGCATGTCGGGAACCTGCTCCTCAAACTTGCCGCAATTGTGGAACTCAATGGGAATCCCCCGATCTATGGCAGGCTTGGCCAGGCGGGTGTAAATGGGCTTAAACACCTGACGATAGATATCCATAGAGAAGAAGGGCGTATGCTTGGTGCAGGTATCGTCCAGAATGTACCAGATATCTGGCTTATAATACTCCATTGTAGCTTCCATCACCGGCTGAATGTGATCTACCATGGCGTTCAGCATATCACTGACCGCATCAGGGGCTGTCACCAGAGCGCACAGACCTTCGGTAAAGCCCATGAAAGCGATCAGCTGCTGGAATGGCATCAGGCCGGGTCCCGCCATGGTGGCGGACAACTCCCGGTTGACATTTCCGGCTTTTAAGTCGTTCTCGTACATTTTTTCATAATCCAAACCATCAGGCATCTTAGGAAATTTGATGACCTTTTCCCAGTCATCGATATCCTCCAAAATAAAGTGGTTGGGCTCAGGCAGCGTGGCACCCGTATTAGCATCAGCCACGTAGCGAACCCCCCACATGTCATAACCGCCATCGGTAAAGTGGTTCTGCGGGAATACCTGGGGCATCAGCATTTTACAGCTGGCCTCGCCCAGATATTCGTCCCCCATCATGGTAAAACGAGGCACATATGCGGGATCTTCTCCCCGGCCCAGGCGCAGATAGTTCTCTTTGGGTGTGATTTTAGCCATTTCATTTCCTCCTCAAGTTCTCAAAACTCTCATGTCCGTACATATTTGACACCAGCTATAGATGAAACTGTGCGGATGACGAATTACAAATAAACAGTCATCATGCAGCTATCTTTACGAGCAGTGGCCGCATGACCATCATGTATTTGGAAGTCAGAGACTATTCATGTAAATGTCTATCAGCTTATCTATAACTGTCTGTTGTTTTGTATTATAGAAAATGCAGATTCTCAATACTATGGCTGTCACCCACAATTTTTTTATATATTCATTTTGAAATTTTGTAGGAAATTCCAATTGGTTTTTTGTACTTATTCTCTTGATTATATACTCAATCCTTGAGAATGGGGTTTCAACTTTTTTATACCACATCATATCTCTTTCCCATAATCATCTTTCCCAGTTCTTTTCAATCGTTCACTCCAGCCTTTTCCCCCGCTTCTGCTTATAGACACAAACAATGGCATTCACCATACACAGCAGCGCAAAAAGCCCCGTAAAGTTTATCCAAATATCCCTGTATGCCGTTTTCGCCAGAGGCTCCCGCAGTCCGCTGAACCAAACACAGGCGAAGGCCAGCAGCAAAGAGGGAATATACGCAATCACATATCTGAGCATCAGCGGCTTGACCGGCAGATTCGTACACAGCTCAAATGCCGTTATCCCGATCAAAAGAATAACAGCCCTGTCCAATTCGTGCCAGTTGCCGCTTGGGTCTTCATAAATGCCATTACAGAGATACAAAACACTGTTTAACAATGTGATTACCGTATAAATCATCGAATAAACCGACACGATACGGAGCCATTTTTTCTTATCCATTTTCCCCTCCGGTTTTCATTTAAAAAATCCATATACCTTTCCGTTCGCTCTTCATTTTACCATTCCCAAAACATTCACACAATCTGTTTTCCGCAAACAGTTTTCGAATATTTTCTAACGAATTTCTTAACAATTTTCTAACGTTTTCCCAACTGCCGCAAAATGTCCAGATATTCCGGCCTAACCGGATAATCGAAAACCGTCCCCCACTTTTTTCATCCGTCCCCCTCAGGTAATATCCCGTTCCCGATACACCTTTACCGCGATCCTGTACGAAATAAAAAACCAAACCACAGAAATAAGCAGAACAAGATTAAAAGCCGGAAGGATATTTTCCTTTACCGGAAAAACCAGATTGATCAGAAGCACAAGCCCGGTAATCATCCCTGTCGATGCCATAAACGACATCATAAAAACAATCTGCGATTTTTCCGGGTCAAACAGATAGGCGCATGGCAGGCTGATGCCGCCAGCCAACAGCGTAGCGCTGAGTCCGAGCGAGCCGTACAGGCAAAGAGCATGAAGCGTTATATCCATGCCCAAACAGGCAAGCACGGCACAGGGAATCAGCGCCGTCAGCATTCCCAATACGGCAAGCAGGATATAAAACAAAAACTTCTCCCCAATAATCTGGCCTCTGGATACCGGCATGATAATGACATTTTTATTCCATTTGGAGGCTGCGTCGCTGGTAATACTGATAAAGACTGCCGTTGTGGAGGCAACCGGCGCCAGAACCAGAAGCGCGCAGGTTTCCAGCAAAAAGGATAAGCCAAAGCCCAGAACAACCAGGCTGACGACTGTTACGAGGATATTGCTCCTGGCAATATAGAGATCTTTCACCAAAACGCCTTTCATCATTTTTCCCCCTTTACATAAAGCAGCATAATTTCATCAATCGTTGCCGGGACAACCAGGACTTTCGGATATTTTTTCCCCATCCTCTCACGGTCTGAAACCAGTATCTGCCATTCATAGTCCATTTTGCGGTACGAAATGATATCGGATCGATCCAGCGCGTCAAACTGCGCCGCACCGCACTTGATGATGCCATACCGCTCGGTCAGTTCGTCTTTGGGTTTCTCAAAAACCACTTTCCCTTCATGGATAAATACGATATAATCGGCAATCTTCT
>CAJUMB010000104.1 GCA_910587105.1 uncultured Lachnospiraceae bacterium | reverse complement strand
GCAGACACGCTCCATCCAGACGGAAGGACACTTTGGGGACATAAAAGAAAACGAGAACTTCCGAAGGTTCAACTACCGTTCAGCGGAAAAAGTATATAAAGAGTTTATGCTGTATGCAATCGGCCGAAACATCATGAAATACCACCGATTCATCCATCATGAAATTGAAAAATATGAAGGAAAAAAGGAGCAGAAAGCAGCTTAGCCAAAGGAGCGCTTCTCAAAATCCAAACAAGGGGATTTTGCGCCCTAAAATAGATGTTGCTGAAAGAAGAAAACAGTCCGGTAAAAATCCAGGGCCTGGAAAAAGCCTGAATTTTTACCGGACTGTTTTCTTCTTACCTATCAGGGGCATAAATCGTTATTTCCCGACAGCCCCCTTTTTTATACATGTTTCTGAATATATAGGCTTTCTGATCTCCGCTTGGCAAATATCACATCTACTGGCGCAGGCAGGATATCCGAAGCTCCTTTTTCAATGGCACAGGCGAATTGTTCCATATTCCCCTCCTGGCATATGGCGGCAAAAGGAACACCCTGCAGCCAGGGGATGGAGCGCATCTGTTGGATTAAATCTGCACCGTCGCCGGATTCCCCGGAGATATCAATATACAAAAAACGAATCTGAGAGGAAAATTCTTTCTTGAAATATTCGGCTTCGCTGGGTTCGGCGATGGTCAGAAGGCGTATTCCCTCACTGATGGTATTGATGATACTCCGGGTCTCCCGGTTTTTGCTTAAAAGGAGAACGGTGAAAATCCCCTTTTGGAAATCTGTCTGTGTAGTTTCGATTCCATATTCGGCATACTGGCCTTTTCCATTGCGTTTTGCCTGGTACAGAGCCTGATCGGCCTGCTTGAACAGCTCCTCATAAGTATAGGGCCGGGGGTCTGAGATGACCAAGCCAATGCTGACAGTCACATTCACAGGCAGAGTGGTGTGGGGCTGGTATTTCAACAGTTTGGAAAAGTTATCTGCTTTTTGACGTGCCAAATCTTTTGAAGGGACACCGATCATGAAGACAATAAATTCGTCACCGCCGATTCTTCCAATAATATCGGTTTTTCGAAAATATCCAGACAGCAGCTCTGAGATGGCACAGATGGTACGGTCACCCACCAGGTGCCCTTTGGTATCATTGACATACTTAAAATCATCAATATCTACAATCATCAGGGCATTGTGGCTGGTATTGTTGGCCAGCAGACTGCCCACCAGGCGTTCTGTGGTGACTTTATTATATAATTCGGTCATCAAATCCAGTTCGGACTGGGCCCGCAGACTCTCTCTTTCCTTCATAAGTTCTTCTACGTTATAGGTAGAGAGGACATTATGTACCCGGTATCTGATGATTTCCTGAATGAACGGTTTGGTAATGTAATCTGTAGCCCCCAGCTGAAAAATCTCCATCTGGCTCTTAGTGTCGTCATTAATGGTAATAACGATCACTGGTATACTGCGGAATACAGGGTCAGTGCTTCGATATTCCAGAACGTCCAGGCCGGTAGCTTTGGGCATCTGGATATCCAACAGAACAACGGAGATGGTGGAACCATATTGTTTCACCAGTTCAATACACTCTTGTCCATTTTCTGCTTCCAGAATATCAAATTCTTTTTCAAATATGTCTCGCAGCATCTCTCTGTCGATGGCAAAATCATCACTGATCAGCATCAGGCCCTTATCGCACATTGCTATTCCCCCTTATATGTATCTACGAAATGGTGTAGTTATTCTATTATACCAGAGATTGTGTGTCGTTGCCATAGAAAAGTGGAGGTTCGCGATGAATTTGGCAAATGGATGAAATAATGAGTGGAAAATTGGTTATCTTAATGGATGTAGTGTGATGCATTTATGGCTGAATGATTCAGGAGGGCAGACATGGTTCTGTATGAAGTCAAAGATTATGAAGAAATGAGCAGAAAAGCAGCGGCAGTAATCGCAGCCCAGGTTGTGCTGAAGCCAGACGCAGTGCTGGGGCTGGCTACTGGCTCCACACCGCTGGGAGCATATGAACAGCTGGTGAAGTGGTATCAGAAGAAGGAAGTGGATTTTTCCGGGATATCCAGTGTGAATCTTGACGAATATAAAGGGCTGGGGGGAGATAACCGGCAGAGTTACCGTTATTTTATGGATACGAATTTATTCCAGCACATTAATATTGAAAAATCCAGGACCTTTGTCCCGGACGGCCTGGAAGCAGATTCCGGGAAGGCGTGCCGGGAATATGATGAGGTGATTCGGAAATTGGGCGGCATTGACCTTCAGATTCTGGGGATTGGCGCTAATGGACATATTGGATTTAATGAGCCTGGGGAGTCATTTGAAAAAGGAACTCACTGTGTGAACCTGGCAGAGAGCACCATACAAGCCAATGCACGATTCTTCCAAAGCCTGGATGAAGTGCCCAGACAGGCATATACTATGGGGATGAAAGGCATCTTAAGTGCAGGAAAGATTCTGCTTCTGGCGGCAGGGGAATCGAAAGCGGACGCTTTATACCAGGCACTGTATGGGCCGGTTAGCCCCCGGCTTCCGGCGTCTATTCTACAGCTTCACAGGGATGTGGCAGTGATTGCAGACCAGGGGGCATGTGCACGGCTCCGCGGACAGGGGGCGGCTGTGGTGGATGGAGGAAACGCAGGGGTATAAGACTTTATTTTCTACTCAGATGAAACCAATGGTTTTCCTCTGCCGCCCGGGACAGTACGTAAGACCATCGGTTTCCATAATCCCCCAGCTGTTCCATCAGCTGTTTCCAATATAAAACCACAAGCATGGTGTCTTCATGGATATCCATCAGGCAGTCGTACAAAGCGTCCAGGTTAGAACCATACCAGGCGGGAAAGCCCAGCTCCATAGACAGTTGGTCATGGAGCTGCTTTTTGTCAGAAATTTGGCGGCCATCCAATCTTACTTCAATCATTTCATTCCTCTCCATATAAAAGTTCGAAAGAGCTGTAATGGTCTTCCGTATAATAAATCAGACCATCATTGGAAAAGACAATCCTCTTTGCGCCCCGGCTGCCGGCATTCAAAGTGTCAATATCACATTCCTGATATGTCCGCCCTTCTTTCTCAGGCAGGAGCCCTTCATAATTTCCAAAACGATTCCCGCCGATACATTTTCCCGGCGCATAGGGCTCAAGAGAGCCGCCTTCCCAGCCCAGTTCCTCTGCTTCCTGCTTCGTGATATAATTCTCAGGCAGACTGCCGTATAGCTGCAGATACAGCGCCACATCTTCCTTGGAATCGTAGACGCCGTCCTCTGCCAGTTCTTCGGCGGCAGATACGGTTTCATCCGCCTGAGCAGAGGATTCCGGCAGACTGGCAGACTGCTTTGGCATGCATGCCGATAAAAGGACGGCAAGTAAAAATGTTAAAAATAAATAAATTCTTTTTCTCAATATTCAGTACCTCCATAGTGATCCATTCAGTTAGAAATTGTAGTATGGATATGCATGTTCTGCGTCAGTGCCGCGTTGGATTCGGCTATGTACAGCGGGGCATACATCTGGCAGAAAGCATTTTTAAGACACGCTCTAGGTTGCAGCTGTTCGGGGCTCTTATGGCAGATTATATCATATTGGGAGGAAAACCGCAAAGAATCTGCAGTGTTTAGATTTGAAAGACGCCGGGGGCGTCCAAATAAAAGAACTAGGGATCATTTTCCAATGGTATGCGAAATAGGCTGAGATTCGAATGGAGAAGCATATAGAAAAAAATTAAAAAAAATAGAAAAATATGTTGACAACACCGCCATATCATTATATAATAGCAGAGCAGGTGAGGGAAAACAAAAGAAATAAAGCAACAAAGAATGGGATCTTAGCTCAGTTGGGAGAGCATCTGCCTTACAAGCAGAGGGTCATAGG
>CAJUMB010000103.1:2118-4062 GCA_910587105.1 uncultured Lachnospiraceae bacterium | reverse complement strand
ACTCGCCGCGCGGGGCGCACGTTGCGCAAGCAACAATTTCATCTGTGCGCCCCTGTGCATAAAAACAACCCGCCTGTTTCCAGGCGGGCCGCTTTTTTACTTTGTTATTTCATCTGTTCTTCCTGCTTCTTGATCATCCTACGAACCATTTCGCCGCCGATAGATCCAGCTTCCTTAGAAGTCAGGTCACCATTGTAACCTTCTTTCAAGTTAACACCTAACTCAGAAGCAACCTCTGTCTTAAAACGATCCATAGCTGCCTTAGCTTCAGGAACTTCTACTCTATTAGATTTGCTGCTTGCCATTCTAATTCACCTCCAATTTCGTCTTTCTAGCTTTCGCTATCTATATTCGAGATAAGCGGTTTCAATCCACATGCTTATCCCGAACACTTAATACTTTGCATCCGTTCTAAGCCAGAACCGAATCACTTATCTTGATGTTAGTATTTACGAAGCTGAACGAAATATTAAGGTAAGTTTTACCAAGCAAAAAAACAGCAAAAAACAAATTCAGACTAAACAAATACCGCTTCTTTCATCCCACATTTCCTGGACAGATATTGAATTACATCTTTTCTTGTAATAATTCCTATAAAGCAATCACTGTCATCGATGACAGGAACAAAATTCTGGTTTAAAATCTTACTAATCAGGTCTTCTATATTGGCATCCGCCTCCACCGGCTCATTATCCCTTTTCCTTTTCACATCCATTATAGGCACATCTTCGGCTTCATTTAAGCTCAAATCATACTGTTCCTTCACTTCCCACAGCAAATCCCCTTCGGTTATCGTTCCCAGGTACGTTCCGTCCAAATGGTCGATGATGGGAACCTCTGTATACTTATTATATTCCATTTTATCCAACGTCTCACCCAGCGTATCATTGTCATAAATATAAGTAACTTCGCTTTTCGGTGTTAAAAAAAATAATATGTTCATCCAAACAACCATATCCTTTCCGCAATCTTCATTGCGCAGACACTATATTAAGAATTTATTTTTCACACTGCCCCTTTTATTTTTTAAAATGGCCATAAACTACCTTTTCCGCCAAAGCCGCCGCCGCATCTTCCCCTTGGAATTTCTCCACAATGGCAAGCCCAAAATCCACGGCGCATCCCATCCCTCTTCCTGTAATGATAAAATCCGAACTTTCCACTGGGTTCTTCGTCACTTCTGCCCCTTCCAGGTGGCTTTCGAATTCTGGGAAACAGCACGCCTTACGTCCTTTCAGCATACCTTTGTGTCCAAAAATACTAGGGGCTGCACAAATAGCGCCAAGCAGCTTCTTTTCCCCATAAAAAGCATCCACCATATCCATCAATGGGCCAAACGCCTCCAGGTTCTTCGTTCCCGGCATCCCTCCCGGCAGGACAATCATATCTGCCGTTCCAAAATCCACTTCATCAAAAAGCTTGTCCATCTGGACAGTTATCCCATGGGAACTGGTCACCTGGCGTTCTTCCGTAACGGATACCATATCCGTCTCAATCCCTGCCCGCCTAAGCAGATCTACCACGGCCAAAGCCTCAATCTCCTCATACCCCGGCGCAAAAAAAACACATACTTTACTCATCTTGTCCCTCTCATTCTGCCGTTTCTAACGGCTTTATTTTATAAATTATTATATTTCCCGCCCGGAAATTTTTTTCCACTTTTTCATGCTTTTATTTTACCACTTTATGGGGGAATTTAAAAGGAAATAAATCTTATAACAGTATAAAAAAAGAATAAATCGGGGTCGTGGGGGGGGTGCATTCTTTGAGGGGGTGGGTAGAATGTAAGGGGTGTTTGGAGGACCCGTCTTTAGGATTTAACACCATATTTTTGAGACTTCCTGTAGTTTTATTTTTTATAGCACCCAAAATGAAAATTATTTTCTGAGGCCTAAGCGGTCGATTTTTGATAATTCAATAGATTTTACTAATTATCTATGATAT
>CAJUMB010000103.1:0-2018 GCA_910587105.1 uncultured Lachnospiraceae bacterium | reverse complement strand
GGTGTCAATCTGACAGAGATTGATAAAATCAAAGAATAAATATCCATGTGACCAACACATAAAACAAAGTGTAAAGTCTACTGTGATATTATCAGGGACTTTACACTTTTTATTTCAGAAGGAATCACCCCTGCATAAATCCGTAATCGTTTTCACCCTCTCCCAATCAACACATTACTCCCCTCAAAAGCAAACCCATATCTCCTGATCTGCTCCAGCGCGATTCCCCTGCTTCGCAACACCGCCTCATACCGCTTCTCCTCGATCTGCTGCAAGGCAAATCTGACGCCATCCTCCAGCGTCTCCTTCTTTTTCGCATGAACCACTTTAAATTCCATAATATAAGCGGCATCCCCTGCTTTCTTTGGTTCTATCATTATATCGTAGCGGCCCAGACCGCTCTCTTTATTAGATGTTATGAGATAACGATCCTGCACCCCCGCCAGAAGCCCCAGCACAAACCCATGGTAAAACCGTTCCGGCTGCGCCTTCTCCGAGGGCTTTCTCCCCGTATCAAAACTGCTGAACATCTCCTCTGAAACCTCGTTAATATAATCGTTCATCCCCTCCAGATCATCGGAAAGCAGCGCCCGTACAAACCCGTTGTACATTTCCAGACATCCGCCGAACCAGCTTCTGATGATCTGCAGGAACATATAGCGGACTTCCCTGTTGGTCAGTTTCAGCTCGTACTCCATCTCCATCTGTTCTTCGTTCAGCTCCGCCGACAGGGCTTTCAGATACCCGCTGGCGAGCAACAGGCTCCACACGGCTCCCTCCCCTTTATCCAACTCATTAAACACAATCTGTTCATCCAGAAACGCGCGGAAAGTCCCTCCCTGCAGCAGTTCTTCCATGGTCATTTTAAGCGCCGGACTGCCCTCCTTCACCAGCTTTCCCACCAGAGAATGGGAACTGGTGTTTACCCAGTAAGGTCGTGCAATGCCGCCTGTATCCAGATAATTTATAATAGACCACGGATTGTAGATATCTCTCCAATCTCCAAAGACAAACCCATCATACCACATCTTCACCTCATCCTTCCGGTCAACCATAGCGAATTCATCCAGAGCGGCAAACACTTCCTCTTCCGTAAAACCAAAACTGTTCCCATATTCCGAAGAAGAGACGCTTACCACTTTCAAATTATTCAGATCCGAAAACATGGACTCTTTGCTGACTCTGGTGATTCCCGTCATCACAGCCCGCTCTATATAAGGATTTGTCTTAAAGGTAGAATTAAAGAGGCTTCTGGTAAAAGCCACCAGTTCTTCCCAGTATCCATAGACATACGCCTCCTGCATTGGCGTATCATATTCATCCAGCAGAATGATCGCTTTCTTTCCATAATACCGCATCAGAAAACCCGACAGCGCCTTCAGGGCATCTGCTGCAATCTGAGCGTCCATGTCAAAGGATACTCTGCGGTAAAATTCTTTTTCATTCTCCTTCAAAATTCCGCTGTCCAGAAGAAAATCAAAATGATTGTACAACTCCGTAATGAGAAAAAATATCTTTTTCTGCGCACCCGGGAATGTGGTCTCCTTCACAGAAGCAAAGCTTAAAAAGATCACCGGGTATGTCCCCTGAAGCCTCCGGTATTTCTCTTCTCTCCAGATATCCAAGCCCTCAAACAGATCGTCCCGCCCCGCATACTCCACAGAAAAAAAGTTTTCCAGCATGCTCATGGTTAAGGTCTTCCCGAAACGCCTTGGGCGGGTGATCAGCGTGACATCATCTCCATTTTCCCACCATTCTTTTATAAAGTTCGTCTTATCCACATAAAAATATCTATTTTCCCTTATTTTCTCAAAACTCTGTATTCCGATCCCTACCGTTCTCGGCATATCTGTCCCCTTTCCGGCAATCCCACACTGTACTATCAAGTCATCCGCTTTACTAATCAATATCATAGCACATAACTGCGGATTTTACACTATATTTCTGTCCGGGTTTCTACTGCCTTGTAACAGTTCAGCCTTCGGCTTCCCTGTTACGGAATCTGCCCATTCCAAATC
>CAJUMB010000102.1 GCA_910587105.1 uncultured Lachnospiraceae bacterium | reverse complement strand
TACGGAACTGGTGGCCAGGGTGAAATCCCATATCTATATTCATCATCTGCTTTCTGCTAACGAAGAAGAGGAACCCCAGGAAACGGAGATTACTTACCGAAATCTGACCATCCTGCCAAAGTCAAGAAGAGTCTATCTGGATAAAAAGGAAGTGGTACTGGTCAATAAGGAATTTGAACTGCTGCTCTTTTTGGCCGAGAACCCGAATCTGGTGTTTTCAAAGGATACCTTGTTTGACCGGGTATGGGGAATGGATTCCCTGGGAGATGCGGCGACTGTGATCGTTCATATCAATCGGCTGCGGGATAAGCTGGGCAAAAATGAATCAAAGAGCCAGTTTATAGAAACGGTCTGGGGAGCGGGATACCGGTTCAGGATTGATTAAAAGCAATGGAGGTTGTTTGGATGAAAAAGAAAATTTTGGTTTCTTTTGTGTTCTTCCTGCTGGCAGCCATTTCCGGCTGCGGACAAAGGGCACAGGATTCCACATCACAAAATCCGGGAACAAATGGCAGCGGGACGGAAAGAATACAGGAGGATTCGGAGGCATCCATTTCCGGGACAGGGAACGATGAGACAGAAATATCTGGAACAGAAGCACCTGAAACAGAAGAAACGCGGGATTCTGGAAACCTGTCAGAAGATATGTCAGTCAAAGATTCAGAATCAGCAGCCATTAGCGGGCAGACCGGGGAATCAGATAAGCCGGTTGTCTATATGACCACAGACATCAGCAGTCAGGGGCTTATGGATATTTATCAGGCGCTGTCCGCATCTCCTTCCGGCAAAATTGCCATAAAGCTCTCTACCGGCGAACCGGGCAGCAATTATCTTCGGACGGATCTGATTGGGGAGCTGGTGCAGTCTCTGGGGGGAACCATTGTGGAATGCAATACCGCTTACGGCGGCTCCAGAGCCAATACAGCCATGCACTATCAGGTGGCGGAGGACCATGGTTATACGGCGATTGCAGACGTGGATATTATGGATGAGGATGGCTCCCTGTCTCTGCCGGTGACAGGAGGGGACAATCTGACAGAAAATTATGTGGGCGCACATTTTGCGGACTATGATTATTATGTGATTTTGTCTCATTTCAAAGGACACTCTATGGCGGGATTTGGAGGCGCGATCAAAAACATTTCTATCGGTATCGCTTCCTCGGAGGGGAAAGCCCATATACACAGAGGAGGAACCGGCGGAAACATGTGGGGAGGCAGCCAGGATGCTTTTTTGGAATCCATGGCCGAGGCAGGTAAATCGGTTGTGGATTATCTGAATGGAAATATTTTGTACATCAACGTAATGAATCGTCTGTCGGTAGACTGCGACTGTGACGGAAGCCCCGCAGAGCCTGATATGCATGACATTGGGATTCTGGCTTCTTACGATCCGGTGGCCCTTGACCAGGCCAGCGTGGATCTGGTTTATGGGGCGGAGGATGGGCAGTCGCTGATTGACAGGATAGAATCCAGGAACGGCCTGCATACGTTGGAGCAGGCAGAAGAAATTGGTTTAGGAAGCCGGGAATATGAGCTGGTGAGTATTGATGATTGATGTATTGCACCGCGAAGCAGTTTACCTTTGGTATTATTTCAGTGTCCAGTTGGAGCAGATTTTTAAATACTGGGTATTGGGAATGGTACTGGGAAGTCTGGTTTCGGTATTTCTGAAAGAGCATATACACAGGGTCTTCCGTTCCATGGGAAAAAAGAGGCTGGGGATTCTGGGCATCATCAGCGCCAGCATATTGGGGATTGCCTCACCCCTTTGCATGTACGGAACCATTCCCATTGCCGCGTCTTTTTCCAGAAGCGGCGTTATGGAGGATGGCTCCCGCAGGGATGACTGGCTGGCGGCTTTTATGATGAGCTCTATCCTGCTGAACCCGCAGCTGATTATTTACAGCGCGGCTCTTGGGGCTCCTGCTCTGGCGGTGCGTATCCTGTCTTGTTTTTTGTGCGGTGTTTTCGCCGGAGTATTGATACGGCTTTTTTACCGTCGTCACCCCTTTTTCAGTTTTAAGGGGTTTGAAGAACCGAAAAGCAGGGATACGGACTCTAATCTTTTGCTTCGTTTCCTCAAGAATCTGGGGCGGAACGTGAAGGCTACCGGATGGTATTTTCTGGCAGGGATTTTATTGTCGGCTCTTTTCCAGAGATATGTGCCGGCAGATGTGGTGACCCGCCTGTTTGGGGGAAATGAAGCGCTGGGGGTTCTGATGGCGGCAACGGTGGGAGTTCCCCTCTATGCATGCGGCGGAGGGACCATACCGTTATTGCAGGCGTGGCTTTTAGATGGCATGAGCCTGGGCAGTGCCGCAGCCTTTATGATTACCGGGCCGGCTACGAAGATTACCAATCTGGGAGCATTGAAAATTGTGTTGGGAATGAAGAGGTTTGTACTATATCTGGTGTATGTGATGGTATTTTCATTTCTGACAGGACTGGTGGTGAATTTTGTATAAATGGAACGGCAAAGAATGTCAACAGCAAAGAAATTCCAACAGCAAATTTAAAACAGTTTCGGAGCGGAAGGCCCCGAGAGAATTTTCAGATGCGCCTTCTGCAGCTGAAAATTGCTCCCCTACAAGGGGTCTGTAGCGGAGAAACGGAACTGAAATAGGAGGTTACAGGTTATGAAGATTTTAGTGTTGAATGGAAGTCCGAGACCGGAGGGGAACACTGCGGCAATGGTAAAAGCCTTTGCAGAAGGTGCAGAGGAAAGCGGGCATATGGTAACAATCATAGATGTCTGCCGGAAAAAGATTGCAGGCTGCCTTGCCTGTGAATACTGCCACACGAAAGGAAATGGCAAGTGCGTCCAAAAGGATGATATGCAGGAGATTTATCCGGTTCTGCAGGAGGCCGATATGATTGTGCTTGCCTCTCCGATTTATTACCACAGTTTTACAGGGCAGCTCCAATGCGCCATCAATCGGATCTATGCATTGGATAGGCCTGCAAATCTGAAGAAAGCGGCATTGATTATGAGTTCCGGGAGCAATCATGTCTACTGCGCAGCCATTTACGAATACCAGAATTCTTTCCTGAATTACCTGAAGCTGGAGGATATGGGCATTTTTTCAGCATACGGAGAGGAAAATAAATCGGAAGAGAAACTGGAAGAGTTGCGTGAATTTGGAAGGAAACTCAAATAAGAAGGAGGATATGAATAAATGAAAAAATTAGGATTTGGACTGATGCGTCTGCCGCTGTTGGATTTTGCCAATCCTGCGGATATTGATATCGAACAGGTAAAAGCCATGGTGGATGAATTCCTGGCAAGAGGATTTACTTACTTTGACACCGCATGGATGTATAACGGATTCGGCAGCGAAAAGGCTGCCAGGGTCGCTCTGGTGGAGCGGTATCCCCGTGAGAGCTTTACGTTGGCAACCAAGCTCCATGCCGGCTTTTTTCATTCCAGGGAGGATATGGACAAGATTTTTGACGCCCAGCTTGAGAATACGGGAGCCGGTTATTTTGACTACTATCTGATCCACGGCATTGAGGCGGGCATGTACCCGAAATATGAAGAATTTGACGCTTTTGGCTGGGTGCTTGACAAGAAAGCCAAAGGACTTGTAAAACATGCAGGGTTCTCTTTCCACGACACGCCGGAGCTGCTGGATGAAATTCTGACCAGGCATCCGGAAATGGAATTTGTCCAGCTGCAGATCAACTATCTGGACTGGGAGAGTCCGTGGGTCCATTCCCGCGCCTGCTATGAAGTGGCTGTCCGCCATGGCAAGCCGGTGATTGTCATGGAGCCGGTGAAAGGCGGCACTCTTGCCAATCTGCCTGAGAAAGCCGGTGAGCTGTTCCGAAAAGCCAATCCGGCAATGTCGCCGGCCTCCTGGGCAGTCCGTTTTGCGGCTTCCCTGCAGGGGGTGATGATGGTCTTATCCGGTATGAGCAATCTGGAACAGATGAAGGATAATTTAGGCTACATGGAGAATTTCAGGCCTCTGACAGAGGAAGAGAAGGCGCTCTGTTTCCAGGCGGCGGATATCATCAATTCCCAGATTGCGGTGCCCTGTACCGGCTGTTCTTACTGTACGGAAGGGTGCCCTATGAAGATTGCCATCCCGCAGTATTTCTCTCTGTACAATGAGGATATGAGGGAATCCAATCCCGAGAAAGGGTGGACGGTGAACTTTACCAACTATGACCTTTTGGCCGCCAAATTCGGAAAGGCGGCAGAATGTATCGAATGCGGTCAGTGCGAGGGAGTCTGTCCCCAGCATCTGCCCATCATTGAGCATTTGAAGAAAGTGTCGGCAAGATACGACCATGCTTAAATATAGCAGGATATAGGAGGGCAAAGATGGAGTACAGGATAAACCGAAGAACAGGAGACCGTATCAGCGCAATCGGTCTGGGAACAAGCTAGATCGGAAGAGCACACGTCTGAACTCCAGTCACCATTCGTCATCTC
>CAJUMB010000101.1 GCA_910587105.1 uncultured Lachnospiraceae bacterium | reverse complement strand
ATTTCATAGATACTCAAACACTAAGCACCCGCTATTTGCGCCATTGCCGCGTTGGTTTCAATCGACGATGCCACCGCATCGCCGCCGAAAGCGTGTCTTAAAGTTCACTGCAGTCACTGGTCCCCGAGCGGATATGTCTCTTACTTTTACACAGTAGTATAGCCTTTACAGACGCATTTTTCAACTGAAAACTTTCAACTCTCAAATACCTTTAAAGACCTTCAAATAATAAACCGCCCTCGATCAGCTCAATCTGAATCATCTTAGAGCGTGTCTTAAAAATGCTTTCTGCCAGATGTATGACCCACTTAGTGGGAGATTTGTGCCAAATGAGGGAGGCATAGTGGGCTATGTTGACCGAATTTGGTGCAAATATCGCGCTAAGTGGGGCGTGCAGATGGCGGGAATGAATTTTAAGACACGCTCTAATACTACAGCGAGCATATTGTGTGGTGCTTTGAACAAACCGCTCTTGTAGCGATTTTCAATACAAAATAATCGAATTTTTACTATTACAAAAGTGGATATTGCCCATTATAGATTGCTAAATTTGAATCGCTCGCTGTAGTACTAACCTTCTATATAGAATCCCACGCTTTTCTTTACAAACTTCCTCTTAATTTTCCCTTTTTTCAAAATGTTGATAATCAACTGGATTCACCCAATCGCCGCCCCAGGTAAATCCGTGTTCCAAAAACAGCTGATAGCACAGGTCACTGTGGTCAATCATATGAGGTTCTCCCAGCTCCCGGTTATTATACCGATCATTCCGGAAGGCGCCGTCAGGGGTACCGTCCTCGTTTAGCCATATATAAGGATTTTGCAGAGGATTGATATCTATGGCCCGGCCGTAAGCATGATTGGACAATTCTGCCCCCGCAACAGACTGGCGGTAATTGAATGCAGATGTATTGTTCTCATCTATGGATGCACTGTCTGAAGCGATGCCATCCCCGGTCCAGTAATTGTCCACTAAGTACATAGACTGAATTTGATACTGATTTTCAAACAGTTCCTGGAAAATTTCCAGGATATCATCTGCCAGTCTCTCATTCATAATCAGTTCTCCCACTTGGATCTCCCCTTCAAAATTATAATGGAGCATTTTCATGTATGCCAGGTCCTCCAGGCCGATATCCGGATTCTCCCGGTAGGATTTCCCGTTGATTCTCTGATAAACGGGATCTCCTTCTGCAATCTCATATTGGCTAAAATAGCGGGAAAGGTTTTCCATATCCAGATTTTCCCCTTCCAGAATCTCCCCCGCCCGGGAGTCATCCAGATTTTCCAAATACTGCGGCGGGGCAATAGTACTTTCTGTAAGACAGCGTCTTTCCACTGCCGCCGTGTTGTCTGCCTGTTCTTTCTCCCTCTGTTTTCTGGCTTTTCTTAGCTGCTTTTCATATTTTTTCTCTTTCTTTGCCCACTGCTCTCTCTCTGCGGCAAAGCGGCTGTGCTGTTCCCACAGACCGATTCCCAGTGCTGCCACTGACAGAATCAGCAGAAAACAGCTGACCATAAGAACAATCCCGCTGACTGATCTGCGTTTCTTATTCATACCACACCCCTATATCTGTAATGACTGTGTCATTCCATTCCTTTCCTTTGTAAACTTCATCTATGGTAATCTTCAGGTCGGAAGTTTTCACCGGAGAAGTGAATGCTATCCCCATCTGTTCCCATCGGTCGGGAAAAGACACTGTCCAGGACTGCTGGTTCATAGTCAGTGTCAGCGTTTTGGGGCGGTTATTTCCATAATAATATTTTTGGGTCTTCCAGTTCCCCAGTTTAAAACTCATAGCGCATACCCGATATTCCCCCTGAAACTGATATTCTACAAACTCATCAATTCCGGCCCCTTTGACCCCTTCCTGCCAGTTTGTCTGGATATTGTTGTCAAATAAATATTCCGGCAGGTTGCTTACCCCTTCCTGCTGTTTGATCACAGAGGATGCTGCCGCATCCCGCAGATCATCTTTTGTCATTCTCCAATATTTATTTTTCAGCTCCTTCACTTGGGATTCTTCCAGTTTTTCGATTTCAATGCCCTCCTCTTCATCTTCCATACCATCCAGAGCCAGACTGTCCGCCTCAGCCCCTGCGTCTAACTTTTCAACATCTGTGGTTTCTATCCAGTCTTCTTTCTCAGGAGCAGTCAGCGTCAAGAGCAAAATGGTAAACAGAATGCAGATACAGGCGGCTGCGGTCAGTCCTGCGGTCACCAGCACAACTTTATTTTTCTTTACCTGTGCGCTGGAAACTCCCTGTTTTCCACCGGCATTGTGTCTATGTATGGTACCATTTTCCCGGGGTATATCATGTCCTGCTTTCCCTGGCATAAGCATGTTCATCAATTGCAGAACGTTTTGGCATCTATTTTCCGCAGATACCGCCAAACCTTTCATCAGTGCTTTTTCCTGCTCCGGCCGGATAGAAATCCCCAGCTCAGAAGGGCACTTCAGCGTGTCCCTGTAAAGCCTGTCAGAGGCACTCTCCGGTTTTTGCCCTGTTATGCAGGTATAGATGGAGGCGCACAGGCTGTATACATCTGTCCACGGCCCCTGATTCCCATTTTTCCGGTACTGTTCTTCCGGGGAATATCCCTGTTTCAAAATGATAGACATTTCCTGTTCGTGATTGGTAAAATATCTTGCTGAGCCGAAATCCATCAGTTTCAGCGTCCCGTTTTTCATAAACATAATGTTGTCTGGACTGATGTCCCTGTGAATCATCCCAGCCTGATGGAATCTCTGGAGAGATTCCATCACCGGATACATCAGGCGGATACATTCCGACGGTTCCATCCGCCCATTTTCACGGATATAGGTTTTCAGGTTTTTCCCCTCCAGATATTCCATCACAATGTACGCCGTACCGTTTTCCTCAAAGAAGTCCCGGACATTGACAATTCCCTGTTCCTCTGGGAATTTTGCAATGTTTCTCGCCTCTTGGAGAAAGTTTTTCTTTCCCTTTCTAAAAAAATTCTCACCATTGGGCATCACTGCCGAAACAGAAACCGTATTCGTATTGTCATTGCTGCGGTTTACCAGTCCACGGGGGTAATATTCCTTGATTGCAACACGTACATCCAGGTTCAGGTCTTTTCCAATATAAGTAATTCCAAATCCCCCTTCCCCGATAAAACTTCCTATCAGGTATTTCGCATTCAGTATCGTTCCCGGGGCCAGCTGGTGCAAGGGTGCCTGTGTATGCAGCCTGCTGCCGCAATGCGAACAGAATTCACCCTCTCTGGTTTCGTCCATACATGTATAGCAATATGTCATCTTCCCATTGCCTTTCCTTTATTTTCCGTTCCTCACAAAATCACAACAGCCTGTCTGCCAAGGTCTTCATATCTGCTTTCAAAAACATGAAGATCATAAGCCCTCACATCTCCATATACCGGATCTGCTGTCCACACCTGCCCATCCTCATAGCCCACAAGAACCCTGCAGTGCTCGGGCGTATACCACGACATATCCGTACCATCCACGTTCCATGTAACGCTGTAGTATCCTTCTGCACAGTCCAGAGTTCCCCATATAATCACAGGAACCCCGGCGTCTATATAAGGGAACAGTTCTTCCAGCTGGCCGCCGGAAATGTCGGCTGCCCTTAACTCTGACTGAGCCGCCTCCAGATACTTGTTGGCTGTATTTACAATCACTGGGGCATAGCATCCATAAGAACTATCATCCCGGGGGTCCCCCTCAAATGCTTTGCGAAAATCTACGGTTCCCACTTCCCCTTTATCCAGATAATGGTCTGCAAGATCACACTTATCTGCAGAAATTCCATGGTAATTGAGAACCATGGCAAGGGAGGTGATCTCACAGCCTGTAGGTAACTCCGGATACTGGCAAATGGGCTGCAGGTCAATCCAGCCTTTCTCCTGCTCTGCCGGATTCTTCCCCTGTTGGTGCGGCGTCTGCTGATGTTTTTCATCCACAGGTGTTTCCATCTGCAGCGGTGTTGCTGCTTCTGGTGTCTTCTTATCATCCTCCTCCACTCTGACTGTTTCTACTGGTGCATCTTTGACTGCATCTCTATCTGTTTTTCCCGATGGATGACATCCCGTGCAAAGGAGCATGGATAGGATGAATAGAAATAATTTTTTCTTTTTCATTGTCATTTCTCCTGGAGTTCAATTTCTGCCATAATTAAGACTTGCATTCGGGTCCTCTGAAAAATAATTTTTCAACACATAACCACTTTTCCCATTATGGGAAACGTAAAAGAATTCCCCTGCGGAACTGATATACTGAACGGCTTCCCTGCTGGCCACTCTCCCAATCTCAGCTGAGTCCCGGGATGCTTCTGCCCTCAAAGTCACGTATTCACTTGCACAGCAATAATAAATCAGCGCAGAATCGGAAGCTGTGACACTCCCATTGCCGTAGTTAAGAGAAGCATTGGGGTCTTCCGAAAAAAAGTCTCTTAACACATAACCATTCTGTCCTTTATAGACAACGTTATAAAATTCTCCTGTTAAACCAAGACACTGCACTTCTTCACGGCTGTATACCCTGGCAAGTTCCGCGCCGCTTCTGGATGGCTCAGACCTTAAGGTTGCGTACTCACTTGCGCAGCAAAGATCGGAAGAGCGTCGTGTAGGGAAAGAGTGTAGATCTCGGTGG
>CAJUMB010000100.1 GCA_910587105.1 uncultured Lachnospiraceae bacterium | reverse complement strand
TTTAAAGATTTAAGAAAAGTAGACTTTCCACACCCGGAGGGGCCGATCAGGGCTGTAATGGTTTGTTCCTCAATCTCAATATCTATATCTTTCAAAGCCTGTGTACTGCCATACCAAAGGCACAGTTCTCTTACCGTCATAACATGATTCATATGTTTCTCCTTTTCTGGAAGTAACTGCCCGCCAGTGCAGCCGACAGATTGATAAATACAGTCAAAATCATCAGGATAGCGGCAATTGCAAAGGCAATCCCAAATTCTCCATTCTCTTTTGCATAGACATATAATGCGACACTCAGTGTTGCTCCTGCACTGCCAAGCCCTTCAAAAATCCCATTCAAGGCATGGGCAAAACCAGCCGTAAAAAGAAGTGCCGCCGATTCCCCAAGTATACGCCCAACTGACAGGATACATCCCGTTATTACACCATCAATACAGCCGGGAAGTACAACGGTATAAATCACACGCCATTTTCCGGCCCCAAGTCCGAAAGCACCTTCACGAAAGCTTGCCGGCACCGTTTTCAGGCTCTCTTGTGCGGTACGCATGACAGTAGGCAGATTCATGATTACCAGCGTAAACGCCCCTGCTAAGAGGGAAGTCTTCATACCAAAAAACTGACAGAAAAACAACATACCTACAAGTCCATAAATAATAGACGGAATTCCTGATAAGGTTTCGGCGGCATACTCAATCATGTCTGCCAGCTTCTTGTTTTTAGCATATTCCGTAAGGTAAATAGCTGCGCCTGCTCCAAGCGGAAGAACAAATACCAATGTTGCGGCCACTATATAGACTGTGTTAAGAATATCCGGCAAAATCCCTATCCGCTCAGACAGATAACTCGGCTTCGCAGTAAGCAGTTCCCATGATATATGAGGCAGTCCTTTACACAGCACATAACCGATTAAAAATAATACCAATGCACAAGTGATACTTACGGAAATTCCCATCAGCACACGCATGACGGTAATATATGTTTTCCTTTTAAGGGAAATTGATTGTTTTTGCATTTTTTACTCCTTACTGTGTTTCAAAAAGAAATTCAATGCAGCATTGATCATCATGATAAAGAGGAACAGCACCAACGCAATGGAAAACAATGCCTGTTTTTGTAAACTGCCATCAGCCGCATAAGACATTTCACTTGCCACAGCCGTTGTAAGGAAGCGGACGCTCTGAAAAACTTTCGGCATATTAGGTGCGTTCCCTGCCACCATCATAATCGCCATTGCCTCGCCAACAGCCCTGCCAACACCTAACGCAGCAGCAGCCGCAATGCCGCTTTTTGCTGCCGGAACAGATACCCGGAAATATGTTTCAACCGGTGTTGCGCCAAGGGCAAGAGAAGCATCCTCATATTCCTTTGGAACAGCTTCTAACGCCGTAAGCGATACTTTGATAATTGACGGTAAAATCATAATAGCAAGCACAATAATGGCAGCAAACAGACTGGCTCCATCTGGAATCTGGAAAACAATCCGTATCCCCGGGACAAGCACCATCATACCTACAAGTCCATAAACTACTGAAGGGATACCTGCCAGCAGACTGACTGCCGCTTCCATCACATTCTTTACTTTTGGCGGCGCAATCTTAGAGAGGTAAACCGCTGTCATAAAGCCGATTGGCACTCCAGCCACGATTGCGCCAGCCGTACCATAAATACTGGTAAGGATAAACGGAAAAATCCCATACTGCGGCTGTACTGCTGTAGAAGCCCATTTCTTCCCGAAAAAGAAATTCAAAATGCCTATTTTGTGGATAGCCGGAATTCCGGATATAACAAGGTAAACGGTAATCAGAAGTACACAGCCAACCGTAATCAGGCCAAGTATCAGGAATATGCCATGTATGGCATTCTCCATGAGCCGCTTTCTGTTCTTCATTTGACTCCACCTTTCCAAACACTTAATTTACTGGTACAGCACCCGCAGAAGATATAATCTCATCTGCTTCAGGCGAAGTAATATAATCAAAAAACTTCTGCGCTGTTTCTGAAAGTTCTGTACTGCTTTTTGTTACCAATACAAAAGGACGCTGTACTACATAGCTTCCATCTTTTACTGTTTCTTCTGTAGGTACAATGCCTCCAGCCAAAAGAGTTTTTACCGTTTCCTTTACAGACGCAAGGGAGGCATACCCGATTGCTGCCGGATTACCTGCCACTGTTGTAATAACATCTCCGGTAGATGTAAGTTCCTGACGGTATCTGCAGGCATCTTCTGTACCTGTAATAGATTCAAACCCTTCTCTTGTACCACTCCCTGCTTCACGGCCAATCAGAACAATTTCCAGATCATTGCCGCCTATGTCTTTCCAGTTCGTTATTTCACCCATGTAAACCTTTCCAAGCGTTTCAAGGTCAAGGTCATTTACCGGATTATCAGGATTTACAATAACAGCAATGCCATCAAGGGCAAGTACCGTTTCAGTCAGTCCCTGTGCTTTTTCTTCGTCTTTCAAATTACGGCTGGAAAGACCAATGTCGCAGCGTCCTTCTGCCACTGCCGTAATGCCGGAGCCGGAACCGGCAGGGTTATAGGTAAAGGTTACACCGGAATTGTTTTCCTCAAAGGCTTCTCCCAAAGCGCCGATCACCTTTTCCATAGAGGTTGAGCCATCCGTAGATACTGTACCGCTGTCTTCTTTTCCGCATCCTGTCATAACCGCGGACACAAGTGATACAATCGTAATAAGAGTGATAAACTTTTTCATAATAATCTTCTCCCTTTCTTTGCGATATTTTGTTGTACGCATATTATGATAGGCGCTGCCTGTAAAATAAAAAACACAACTTTTGTCAAATTTATGTAAAATCGACACAGCTATCATAAATTTAGAATGAAAAAACGGTTACTAACAATGATGTCTTATTGCATTTAATCTTTGACGCACAAAAAAAGAAAATATGCCTGTCTCAGACATACTTTCTTTTTACAAAACGAGTGGAATCAAAATCACTCCTCACATTCTTTCTTTGCACACAGCATAAACAGCGGCGTAGGATTATAAAATTCGTCCTTTTCTACATAAATTTTCCTGCCCATATCCAGATCAACGGAAAACTCTCTCATATTCATCTGCCCCAGTGTGGCAATATCCCAGGCCGGGCGGTTGTAGGAGCTGATGGGCAGCTGGTGCTTGATTTCCTCACATTCCCTCAGCATCTCATCCCCCAGTGTATGATGCGCATGGGTCTCCGGCAGAGAAGCTGTGTCTGTAAGGTCGCTCATTCCGTAATTGGCGTCAAAGTTCAGGATTATACCGCCCTTTTTCAACACCCGCACCCATTCCTGATACGCCTGCTCCGCGTGGGGAAGGGTCCAGGTGAGATTTCTGGAGATCACCACGTCAAAGGTATGATCCGGAAAATCCAGATTTTCTGCATCCATCACCAGGAATCGGCACTGGGCTCCTTCCTCTTTTGCCAAAACGGACGCGTGCTCCACCATTTCCGGGGTCAGGTCTGTCCCTGTCACCTCATGCCCTTCTTTTGCCAAAAGAATGGTAAAGAACCCGGTTCCACAGCCCACATCCAGAATCTTTAACCCCTGTCCTTTTGGCAGACGGGTAAAGATTTCCTGCTGCCATCTTTTCACCAGAGGGCTGTGCAGCTCTGACCTGCGCTGTTCTACAAAACTGCCGCTTCGTTTCCCCCAGTATTTGGTAATACGCTCCTTCCGGTCATCGAACTCCCTGGAAATACGCCCATAGGTAATCATGGGGCTGTCCTCCAGCACCTGAAGGGCTCCCACCTGATAGAGAATCACTCCGTCGAATTCTGCCCAGCAGCCTTCTATGGGATTTCCCTCGTAATTTCGCACTTCCCCGATAAATTCCCCCTGGGAAATCACATCACCGGCCTTTTTCTCCGGATACCAGAACCCATTGTGGGACGCGTGCTGATACCGGACGTCCACCACATCCAGGGGATAATGCTCCCGATAGCCCGTGGGCTCCTGATAAATCCCCAGATGGCTCAGGATATTATACACGTCTCTCTTGGTGGAACCCACTTCCTCCATGCTCCAGCTCCCCATTCCGCCCCGCTCGATCAAGATGCTGGGAATTCCCTGGGAAGCCGCATAATTATAGGCTCCCCCGGAAGCCACATTAGAACGGACCCGATAGGGCACATCCACCCATCCTGCCATCTGACGGGATTTTTCCACAACTTCTTCTCCGGCAGCTCCTGCATAATAGACATAGGGAGTCAGACGCTCATAATCATCTCCGCTGTGGAGATCAATATAATAATCTACACATGGAAAAATCTCCCTTGAGACAGCATCGGCCAGCCGTTCCATCTCCGTCCCTTTTGGCTCCCCCGGAAACACCCGGTTCAGATTCTTCCCGTCTGTCAGTCCCATACTGCCTTTCCTCTGTTCAAAGGCCGGACGGTTCAGCACTTTTAATATTACAATAGTTCCCACTGTTTTCTCTATTT
The DNA here is from genome assembly GCA_910587105.1 of uncultured Lachnospiraceae bacterium. Lineage (GTDB taxonomy): Bacteria > Bacillota > Clostridia > Lachnospirales > Lachnospiraceae > MGBC164599. The sequence continues at coordinate 345 of CAJUMB010000100.1, read as the reverse complement.
TCAACTCCCGGGAAAGCTCAATGGCAGCCTGAATTCCCACGTATTCTCCCCCGTGGACCCCAGCTGTCACCAGCACCGTTTTTCCCGGCTGTTCTCCGTGAAAGACTGCTGCCGGAATCAGAAATTCTCCGTCATTTAAGTGCAATTCCCCTGTAACCCGCTCCCCAGGTTCTGCCGTTATATTACATAGCGAAAATGCCATCGTATTCTCCTTTCAGCACATATAAATCCTGCCTTTCAATGTACCAAAAAAAGGAGAACTGCACAAGCCCCCGGGGGGGATATGATTCTGAGCGTGTCTTAAAAATGCTTTTTGTCAGATGTGCGTCACACTTGGTGGGAGAT
>CAJUMB010000099.1 GCA_910587105.1 uncultured Lachnospiraceae bacterium | reverse complement strand
ACGGGCAAAGAAGCTCTGGAGTGCATCGCGCATACAGACCTGGATCTGGCAATTCTGGATGTGATGCTCCCTGATGTGGACGGCTTTCAAATATGTAAAAAAATCCGGGAGAAGTTCTGGTATCCTGTCATTATGCTCACAGCAAAAGGGACGGACGTGGATAAGATCATGGGTCTGACCATTGGAGCGGATGATTATATTACAAAACCCTTTAACCCGCTGGAGGTGGCTGCCCGTGTAAAAACCCAGCTGCGGCGGTACCGGCTTTACAATCATTCTGCAGCGAAGCAGGGGGAGCCGGCCCGCGAGTATGATATAAGGGGACTGGTAATCAACAGGGACAGTCATAAGTGCTTTCTGTTTGGAAATGAACTACAGCTGACTCCTATTGAATTTGCCATCCTCTGGTATCTCTGTGAGCGGCAGGGCGTAGTGGTCCCTTCCGAGGAGCTTTTTGAGGCGGTATGGGGCGAGAAGTTCCTGCAGAATAATAATACCGTCATGGCCCATATCGGGCGGCTGCGGGAAAAGATGGAAGAGCCTGCCAGAAATCCCAGGTTTATTAAAACAGTATGGGGGGTTGGTTATACCATTGAAAAATAGAAAAAATTTCCGCCAGCTTCGCATAAAGATTTTTATTCGGACGATTGCCGCGCTGGTAACTGCCGTCTTTGTCATCTATATCACATACTCTGTTTTACTGCGCGGCCGCTTCGCTGATGGGATGGTGGCGCTTTTTCAGACTGCCCTTGGAATAAAATACGATGCGGCTCTCCAACTGTATGAGCGGATATTTCGCAGCCATATGGATGCCATGATTCTGTTTTCCATTCTGCTGATATTCGCCGTATTGTTCTATTTTTATCTCCGTTGGCTTACACGGTACTTTGAGACGGTCAGTGAAGGAATGGATCTTCTGCTTGCGGATGCCCCAGGAGAGATTTCCCTTCCCCCGGAGTTGTTCTCCATTGAGAGAAAAATGAACCTGGTAAAGCACACGATGCTCCTGCAGAAAAGTGATATGCTCATGGCAGAACAGCGCAAAAATGATCTGATCATGTACCTGGCCCACGACCTGAAAACGCCGCTTGCTTCCACCATCAGTTATCTGAATTTACTCCGGGATGAAAAACAGATTTCCGAGGAGCTGCGGGAGAAGTACCTTTCCATCTCCCTTGCCAAATCAGAACGGCTGGAGGACTTAATCAATGAATTCCTGGAAATTGCGAGATACAGCCTGTCAAACATAACACTACAATATAAGGAAATCAACCTTACCCGTCTGTTGGAGCAGCTTGTATATGAGTTTCAGCCGATTCTGGACAGAAAGGGGCTGACCTGCCGCCTTGCGGCTGCGGATGATATTCTGCTGAAATGTGATGCTGATAAGATGCAGCGGGTGTTTGACAATCTTTTGCGCAATGCCGTGCTTTACAGCTATGACGGAACCGAAATTATCATCGAAGCCGAACAGGGCAAAGACAGCCTGGTACTGAGATTTTCTAATCATGGCGGGACCATTCCAAAAGAACGGCTGGAGCGGATCTTTGAACAGTTTTACAGACTGGATACGGAGCGCGGATCTGGCGGAACCGGGCTGGGACTGGCCATTGCCAGACAGATCGTTACACTTCATAAGGGGGTAATCACAGCGGAAAGTGAAAATGAGCGGACGGTTTTTACTGTAACGCTTCCTGTTTTATAGGAAAATCGTAAGAAAATCCGTAGGGAAAACACAGAATAAGAACCAGTGGTTTTAGTATAATACTGCTAAAGCTGCTGATTTTTGTTTTGGGAGGAAAAACTATGTTTATGATAAGAGAAATTTTGGGCTACTGCATCATCAGTGCCATAGGAATTGCCTGTATGGCCGTTCTTTATGCACCTGTCTGCTTTTTACTGAGAAAACGGGTACCCCCAAAGAAGCAGATTGCCTGTTTTCTGTTTGGAGCCTGTGTAATTATGGTTCTCGCTGCAACAGTCGTGGTTGGTGCGACAGGAACGGCTGCGGCTGACCGGTCATTGAATCTTGTCCCTTTCCGGGTTTTTCAGGAAACCTGGGATATGCCACAGCCTAAGAAAATTACCCAGACCGTTGCAAATATTGTGATGTTCATTCCATTGGGATTTATGCTGCCAACTGCCTTTCGGGGTATGCGATATTTTTGGAAAACCGCTCTTTCCCTGACACTATTTTCCCTGGCGATTGAAACTGCACAATATTTTACCGGGAGATCAGCAGACATTGATGATCTTATGCTGAATGCGTCAGGCGGCATATTGGGGTATCTGGCATTTTTTATCATTTCTAAGCTGGTCCGGAAAAAACGTTCCCGCAAATCAAGGCGGAAACATAACCATTCCGTGTGAAAATTGTAAGAAAATCCGTAGAAAAAGAGTGGAATACCGTGTGAACAAACAAGGAAATGGTGCTTTTGTTTTTGGTACAATGAGCGTACTAAGGCATGGGCACTTTTTTAATGCCGAAGGGACTTTACCCTTCAGTGCCATCGCGCAGCGATTTTAATAGGAAAGGAGTTTTCACATGGAACTGCTGATTGATAAGGTTTCCAAAAAATTTAAAGACAAAAAAGCGGTTGACAACATCAGCCTGGAGCTGATGCCGGGCGTCTGGGGCCTTTTGGGCGCCAACGGCGCAGGCAAGACAACACTGATGCGGATGATTGCCGGGATTATGCAGCCCACCTCCGGCCAGGTGCTGTATGACGGTGTGCCAATTCAGACACTGGGGGAGGGTTACCGGGATGTCTTCGGTTTTCTGCCCCAGGAATTTGGCTTTTATCCGGAATTCACGGTGAAGGATTATCTGGCTTATGTCGCCGCCCTAAAGGGGCTGACCGAAAGGGAGAGCCGGCGGAGGATCCGCGAATTGCTGGAAAGAGTCTCCCTGACGGACGTCTATAACAAAAAGATCGCCAGACTCTCCGGCGGCATGAAACGCAGGGTGGGGATTGCCCAGGCTTTGCTGAATGATCCGGAGATACTGATTCTGGATGAACCTACCGGGGGATTGGACCCCGGCGAGAGGGTGCGCTTTCGCAATCTGCTGTCGGAGTTTGCCCATGACCGCATTGTTTTAATCTCCACCCATATTGTTCCTGATGTGGAGTACATCGCCACCTGCCATGCCATCATCCGGGACGGGAGGCTGTTAGCCACAGGAACTACAGAGGAACTGGTCAGACTGGTGGAGGGGAAGGTATGGAGCTGTACAATCCCTGCAAGAGCTGTGCCAGAATACGAAAGCAGGCTCCAGATTATCAGCCTGCGGAATGAAAACGACGGCAGCGTTTCCATCCGCTATCTGGCGGAGAATCCCTGCAATGACATTTCCGTCCCGTCTGTTCCCCGTCTGGAAGACCTGTATTTGTGGCTGTTCCCACAAGGCGGCGTAGAAAACCCAAAAAGAACCAGCCGAAAGAAAGGAGGTATCCATAGATGAGAATATTCTATCTGGAATTAAAACGTGTACTGAAGTCAAAGCTTACTTGGATTCTGCTGGCGCTGGCGCTGCTACTCTCCGTTCTGCTTGCCTGGTTGCCCACTACTTACTGCTACAGTAATTACATAGACGAGGACGGAAATGAGGTGAATCTCACCGGCCTGGCATCCATCGCCCATGAAAAGGAACGGCAGGCGGAAGCAGCCGGAATCGTTACCCCACAGCGGGTGCGGGAGGCTGTGGAGACCTATCAGGCCTGCCTTGCATCCTACGGCGTGACGGAATCCTATGATCTGCCGGAGGGTGTCTATGAGCGGGAAATCCTCCCCATCGTTCCGCTGCTCCACGGTGTAAAGGAGGCGTTTGCAGATCCGGATACCGGAATGGCTCCTGCGATTATGGAAATTAACCCCGAGCAGATTGACGATTATTATTCTGTCTGTGATGCCCGTATTACCTCGTTGATGGTGATGGAGCAGCCGGACAGCCCCGCAGCACAGCGCAAAGCCGTAGAAATGTACCAAAATATAAAAAAACCGTTTGAGGTTTATCCGGGCATGAATTCCACCGTCCTGGACTATCAGAACATCATGGGTTTTCTAGTGCTGTTGTTTTGTGTGGTCATCGCCGCACCGGTATTCTCCGCCGATTATCAGTCTGGGGCAGATGATATCCTGCGCTGTACCCGGTATGGAAGAGTCTCGCTTGGTGTCGCCAAACTGTCTGCCGCCCTTTTCATCAGCGGGGCAGCGTTTGTGCTCTGTGCTGCTGCGCACATTCTGGCGGCGGACAGCCTGTTCGGCTGGGAATGCACTCGGACATCTGTGCAGATGATGTACTCCATTGTAACCCTGGCGGACATGAACATAGGAGGACTCCAGTTCCTTTTTGCCATCGCAGGACTGCTTTCGGTTCTGGCTTCCGTGAGCTTTACACTATTTCTCTCCGCCAGATGCAGGACTACTGTGTCATCCCTGGCGTCATCGCTGGCATTCTGTATTGCGCCGGTGGTCATTTCCATGACGGTGCCGAGGGCGCTCGGTACATGGCTTTGCAGCATCCTGCCCGCCAGCGGAACGAGCATTCAGGCGAGCGTTCTCTACGCAATTACGGACTTCCAGTTTTTGAATCTGGCGGGGTTGTCCGTCTGGACGCCGTATGCCATGATCGGAGCCTGCATGATTGAGATTCCACTGTTTGCATTCCTGGCTGTCCGCACTTATTGCAGGCATGCGCTGAATTAAATACAGTCTAAAAATTTGGGGGATGTCCGGGTATGATAAAAATTCGACCGGACATCTCACAGCATTTAGAAAACTATTTACGGCAAACAGATTGTCACCGTGTTCTGGAAATGATAAAATATAAGTTCACAGGAAAGTCACATAAAAAGAAAAATCGAG
>CAJUMB010000098.1 GCA_910587105.1 uncultured Lachnospiraceae bacterium | reverse complement strand
CTCTCTGGAAAATAGGCAAGTCAAACTGCCAATTACTTAATATTCGTTATACTAGTATATCATATGATTAGAGCGTCATTTGACAGGCTGATCATCATACCAAAAATACAGGAGGATGCTCATGAAAGTCATGAAAGAACGGCATACTGCACTTCTTGAATACGTCACAAAACACGGAAAGACCGAAGTCGCTGTCCTGGCCGAGTATCTTCATACCTCAAAAGTAACTGTACGCAAAGATCTGGAATACTTGTCAGAACGGGGGATTCTAAAAAGAGAACGTGGATATGCAGTGCCCAACAGCCCTGGAGATATTAATTACAGAATGGCCTTTCATCTAGACACCAAACAGAGAATCGCCAAAGCGGCAGCCGCATGTGTTCAGGACGGTGAGACCCTGATGATCGAATCCGGTTCCACCTGTGCTCTGTTTGCCGAAGAACTGGCAAAGACAAAACAAAACATCACGATCATAACAAATTCCATGTACCTTGCAGGATACATAAGCTCATACACAAACATTCAGCTGATCCTCCTGGGCGGAACGCTGCAGACACACGGCCAGTCACTGGTTGGCCCGCTGACCAAAAGCGCCGCTGCATCCTTTCATGTGGACAAGATTTTCACCGGAACAGACGGCTATTCCCGCACCTATGGTTTTACAGGAGAAGACTTGATACGCTCCGATACTTTAAGTGCCCTGATTGCCTCTGCAGACCATACTTATGTGCTGGCAGGCTCTGAAAAGTTCACCCAGCCAGGTTCCGTTTACTTTCTGAAACTGGAGGATGTATACCAGATTATCACAGATGACAAAATTGCACCATCTGAAAAAGATTTCCTGGAAAAACAGGGAATCACCGTAACCATCGCCTGAAATATACAAATCAATAAAAACGCACTGACTATTTTTAGGAGGTTTTCAATGAAATACTTATTAGACACAGCCAGCCTTGCTGACATCACACGTTTCTGCGATATTTTTCCCATTGCGGGAGTAACATCCAACCCTTCTATTGTAAAAAAAGAAGGGAAAATCAACTTTTTCGCCCACATGAATGAAATCCGTTCCATCATCGGCCCAGAACGTCCTCTCCATATACAGGTAACAGCCCTGGATACCGAAGGGATGATCCGGGACGCTGACACGCTTCTCACAAAAATAGACGCAGATGTCTATGTAAAAGTTCCGGTAACTTTAGAAGGCATCCGCGCCATCAAAAAGCTCAAAGCTCAGAACGTCCATGTAACCGGCACCGCCATTTACAGCAGCCAGCAGGGTTTTCTGGCCATGGAGGCAGGCGCCGACTGTATAGCGCCCTATTTCAACCGCATGGAAAATATGGGGCTGAATTCAGAGGAGATCATCGCTGCACTGGCAGAGATGATTCAGCTTTATCACTATCCCACCGAAATCCTGGCAGCCAGCTTCAAAAATGCCGGACAGATAGACCGGGCTTTCCTTGCCGGCGCCCATACAGCCACCATGGACCCCTCCATCTTAGAGGCAGCGCTCACACAGCCTCATATCACCAATGCAGTAGACGCTTTTGATGCAGACTGGAAATGTATTTTCGGTGAAAAAACATTGGCGGATTTATAAAAACCAGTGCGGCAGAGCATAAATAGATCAATTACTAAACAACGGAGTCGATAAATACCGGTCACCCGAATCGGGAAGCAGGGCCACAATGGTTTTTCCTGTATTCTCCGGCCTGCCTGCAAGGACAGACGCCGCTTTCAGCGCTGCGCCGGAAGAAATCCCCACTAAAATCCCCTCGCTGACTGCAAATGCTTTCCCTTCTGCAAATGCATCGTCATCCTCAACGGTGATGATCTCATCATAGATATCCGTATTCAACACTTCCGGGACGAACCCTGCCCCGATTCCCTGGATTTTATGGGGGCCGGCTTCTCCCCTGGAGAGTACAGGACTTCCTGACGGTTCCACTGCCACAATGTGGACGTTTGGATTTTTTTCTTTTAGATACTCACCAACACCGGTAATTGTACCGCCGGTCCCCACACATGCCACAAAGATATCCACACGGCCCCCTGTCTGTTCCCATATTTCCGGCCCTGTTGACTCCCTATGTACGGCAGAATTTGCAGGGTTCACAAATTGCCCCAAAATCACCGCCCCGGGAATTTCCTCCACCAATTCTTCCGCCTTTGCAATGGCGCCTTTCATCCCTTTTGCCCCTTCTGTGAGAACAATCTCCGCCCCATAGGCTTTCAGAAGGTTTCTCCGCTCCATACTCATGGTATCCGGCATGGTGAAAATGGCCCGGCATCCTTTCGCCGCCGCCACTGACGCAATGCCGATTCCCGTATTCCCGCTGGTGGGCTCAATGATAACGGCTCCCTCTTTTAAAATTCCTTTCCTCTGTGCGTCCTCAATCATGGCCAGCGCAGTCCGGTCCTTCACAGAACCTGCCGGATTCAGATATTCCAGTTTCGCAAGGATCACAGTATTTGTGATACCTGCCTTCTTGGTATATCCATTCAGTTTCAACATGGGCGTTCTTCCGATCAATTCTAATGCGCTCTCTTTTATCTGTGTCATCGACAATCCCTCCATATGCAATCTATATCAGTTATTTTTCTACAGTTTCTTAGATTATTCTCGGAAAATCCACCTGAAAGCATATACTAAAGATTTTCCAAAACTTCCTTATCTATTCTAAATCACCTCTTTATAAAAAGTAAACCATAATTTTTTAAGCATACGGCAATATGGTTTTCACTATTATGCACAATATATCATCTGCCGGATATGAAACGCGGAAAATTTTCTGTACAAACTTCCAAAAAACTTGACATTTCTATCGAAAAATTATTATAATTATAACAAAAATTCAGGAGGTACCTGCTATGTTAACTGCAAAACAGAACCTGCAGGAAGTAATACGCGGAGGAAACCCGGAACGTTACGTCAACCAATATGAGGCTATCCAGCTTATGTTCCACCCTTATATCATGCATTCCAATGCGCTGCTGGCGCCGGGACAGGAAAACGTGGTAAACGCCTGGGGCGTCACAAATTCTTTCCCACAGGGAACACCTGGTGCATTCCCGGTACATACCCCGGAAAAGATCGTAGTCAAAGACATTGAGCACTGGCGTGATTATGTTCATGCCCCCTCTCTTAAATTTTCTCAGGAGGAATGGGACAATTTCAAAGCACAGTACGATGCGGTAGACGGAACACAGAGCTATAAAGCGCCTTTTATCGCTCCTGGTATTTTTGAACAGACCCACCATCTCTGTGAAATCCAAAATGCTTTGATGTATTACATCACCAACCCAGATGAGATGCATGATCTGATCAAATATCTAACAGAGTGGGAGCTGGAGCTGGCTGAGGGAATCTGCTCAAACCTGCATCCTGACGCAATTCTGCACCACGATGACTGGGGTGGTGAAAAGAGCACTTTCATGAGCCCGGATATGTTTGCAGAATTTTTCCTGGATTCCTACAAAGAAATTTATAAGTATTATCATGACCACGGAGTGGAACTGATTGTCCACCACGCTGACAGCTATGCCGCAACACTGGTTCCCTATATGATTGAAATGGGCATTGATATCTGGCAGGGCTGCATGGAATCCAACAACGTACCGGAACTGATCAAAAAATATGGCGGCCAGATTTCATTCATGGGCGACATTGACAACAAATCTATGGATTTCGAAGGCTGGACTCGTGAAGACTGCGCAAAGGCAGCACGCAAAGCCGTAGAAGAATGCGGAACCAAATACTTTATCCCCTGTATCACCCAGGGAGGACCCGGCTCCACATATCCCGGTGCCTATGCTGTGCTGGCTGAAGAAATCGACAAACTCAGTGTAGAGAAATTCGGTATTAAACCTGAAGATATTACCCGTCTGCCGCTGCAGGTTATTTTTTAAGAAAATCTTGTATGAAAGAATCCTGCTATGCAGGATTCTTCCGCCTGCGGCGGGCCGTCACCGGTGCTAAAACCGAATAAAGGGACTTCCAGTAAGCTGCAGCCCCGCCGCATCTGCCAGCTGATACATCCCTTCCGTTGCAATGGTGGCAATGCTCTCCTCATGATTAAAATCCGTGGCACTGCTGTCAAATAACAGGTTGGCCTGAGCCGGAAATTCCTCATCTGCATTCCAAAAATTCAACCGTACCGGAATACATTCAAATGCTTTTAAAAGAAATCCCGACGCTGACACCCTCTCTCCCCGCAGACTTTTCACTGCCCGCTCCAGAAGTTCTTCCTTTCCGGAAAATGTCAGGGCAATGGGTTGTAAAATACCTTTCCTGAACGCCGCCTCAAAGGGTGAAGCGCCTTTCAATTCCTGATAGGGAACCCATTTTCCAGTATGTACCCCATTCTGTCCCGCATGCCAGAAAAGTGTATAAATATTCATCTTAGGCATGGCATCCACCGGTTTATTGTCCGAAGCCACACAGATTCTCCCATCTTTCCTGTCAACTGTAAACAGCCTTCCGAAATGCCACAATTCCAGTTTTTCTTCCGTTAGATGAATCTCCGGAAGCCGTCTGCATATATCTTCCTGGTCCATTGTCAGGAACTTCTTCCTCCACTCTTCACATTGTCTCTCATAGTTAGAAGTATACTCCATATTCCCTGTGACCTCCCCTCTCTTATATGTACTCTAGAGCGTGTCTTAAAAATGCTTTTTGTCAGATGTGCGTCACACTTGGTGGGAGATTTGTGCCAAATGAAGGGCGCATAGCGGGCTATGTAACCTGAATTTGGCACAAATATCACACAAAGTGGGGCGTGCAGATGGCAGGAATGATTTTTCAGACACGCTCTAGGAATCTCTCCTGCATCTTGACAATCCATAGACGCTCATTTCATAATCAGCGTTTTGTCTCATTACCTCAATTATAAAACGTTTCCACAGCCTGCGCAATAAATTCTGCCGCAAAGTCTCTAGAGCGTGTTTGAAAATTGCTTTATGTCAACTGTGCGTCACACTTGGTGGGAGATTTGTGCCAGATGAAGGGCGCATAGCGGGCT
>CAJUMB010000097.1 GCA_910587105.1 uncultured Lachnospiraceae bacterium | reverse complement strand
GAACATAAACACGGACAATGCAAGCGCCATCAATTCCGCCGCAGGCGTTGCCAGCCAGATTCCATTCACACCTAAAATAATCGGAAGCACAATCATCGTGATCAGCATAAATACAAACGATCTGGAAAATGCAAGGACAGCCGAAACAATCCCGTTGGATAATGCGGTAAACATCCCGCTGGCAAAAATATTAAAACCAATAAACAGAAGCGCTATGGTACATATCCTGTTTCCAGTCACTGCGAGATCATACACCGGATTGTCCGGGCGGGCAAAAACGGAAACCAGCGGTCTTGTCAGAAGAAAGGAAGCTGCAACCGTCACAAGGGAAATCCCCGCAATCACTCTCATGCTGACTGCTACCATCTTCTTCAGCTTTTCATGGTTCTGTTCCCCATAATAATAACTGAGCATCGGAGCCACGCCATAAGAATACCCCGTATAAAGGGAGCTTGCAAACATCAGCACATACATGATGATGGTAACCGCAGCAACCCCATCCTCGCCCACATAATGCAGCATTGTCCAGTTAAACATCATTGTAATGATCCCGGTAACAAGCGCAGTCGCCATCTCCGAGCATCCGTTTGTAGCCGCATTCGCAAGAACCTTGAACCGAAATACAGGCTTTTTGAAATGAAGCAGGCTCTTTTTCCGGCTGAAAACAAACACCCCCACAACTGCCGTCACGGAGTATCCAAGCCCCGTTGCAATTGCAGCGCCACTGATCCCCATATCGAATCCGGCAATGAACACATAGTCAAGCACCATATTAAGGACACCACCTGTTACAGAGCAGACCAAAGAAAGGTTCGCTTTTTCACTGGCAATCATATAAAGCGTGAAATTATTCATCAGAAGAATCGGCACCGTAAATATCAGATACCGGCTTAAATATTCCACACAATACCTTTCTACATCCGCAGAGAGATTCATCCCTGCAAAAATATGGTCCATTGCCAGATACCCAACTGTACACATGACAATCCCTACAATGACATTTACCAAAATCAGAAAAGTAAAGTCCTCCTTGGCTTCCTCCGCTTTCTGCTCCCCCATCTTTTTCATGATGACCGCGCTGCCGCCAGTGGCAAGCATGGTGGAGATGGCTGTCACAAGCTGGATAATGGGTGCTGTCAGATTGATTGCCGAGAGAGCGTTTGTCCCAATCAGGTTCGACACAAACAGGCCGTCCACCATTGTGTAAAAGGACATAAACACTGTCATTGCAATGGTAGGTATGGCGAATTTCAGGATATTTTTTAGCGTTACAGGCTTTTCATATACATTTGAGTTTTCCATAAATTTTTCCTCCATTCATCTTGTATTTGTTTCCTGTGTATGATACTATAAACCGTACAGTAACTGTTCAGTCAATACAATAATTAAATTTTTATGAGGTGACCATGAATAAGAATGATAAACTTCTCACAATCGGCCAGTTCGCAGCCATGCACGGCATCAACAAAAAGACTCTGATGTGGTATGATGAGATCGGGCTGTTCAAACCGGCTGTCATCAACCCCGAAAACGGATACCGCTGTTATAATTACCACCAAAGCCCTGTCCTCGAAACCATCCTGCTTTTGCGGGAACTGGATGTGTCCGTCAATGAAATACAAGACTTCATGAAAAACCGCTCCGCTGCCAGTTTAAAATGTCTTCTGGAAGAAAAGATCACAGCCCTTGACATGCAGATTACCCACCTGCAGGCAGTCCGGACAACTTTATGTACGCATCACCAGAATATGGACACTCTGCTGACCATGGACTTATCCGAGATCAGCATCGTGGAAAAGGAGGAACACTGTCTGGTCACTGTAGACGTAGACCAGAATACCACCTTCGAACAGGAAGTGGAACTGATCACGGCTGAGACCGAAAAATATCAGCTTGGGCGTCTCCATAAAGCCTCTTATGGCTCCATGATCTCCGTTAGCAGCCTGCTAAATGGCAGTTTTGAAAATTACTCCAAACTTTTCATTGAAATTCCTTTCCTCCCCTATCAGACCGGCCTGCATATCATGCCCAGCGGAAAATATCTGCGGGCCTTCCATAAAGGGGAATGGGGCGGCATTCCAAAGCGGTATCAGGAAATTCTCGCTTTTGCAAAAAAGCATAAGCTGAATCTCCATGGATTTTCTTACGAAATGGGCATCAATGAAAATGTCATTGGCCGGATCGAGGATTATATTGTGCAGATTGAAATCCCCATTGGCGGATAACTAATGACTGTATCCAGTCAAAATGGTTATATGGGCTGTTTCATGAAATTCCGTCTACAACAGCCCTGAAAAATTCCACATGCTTTAACTCATATCCTTTCGACATGAAATCAGGGTCCGCGCTGGTCTTTACGATAATTACCTGCCTGGAAGGATTCACATAAATCCACTGTCCATAGACGCCAATCGCCATGAACTCGCCCTGACCCCCTTCCGGCACCCACCACTGGTATCCGTAGCCAATCGCATTATAAGCGTCATAATTCGATCCCGGCCTGGAATATTCTGCACTGATATCCATACTGTCTTTTACCCATTCCCTGGGAAGAATCTGTTTCCCATTATAGCTTCCCTCATTCAAATACAGCCTTGCGAAACGCGCATAATCCCTCAGAGATACGCTCAATCCGCCCATTGCAAGTTCCGTTCCATTGCTCAATGTCCAATAGGCATCATGATCTGTGCCAATCTTTTTCCAAAGTTTTTCTTCCATATACTCCGCAAGACCGCACCCAGTAGCATTTTTAATGACCTGCCCTAATATTTCTGTGTTAATGCTCAGATACCTGCGATATGTGTAAGGCTCCTCCTGTATCCCATATTTAGAAATAACCTTCATAGCCGGGCGTCCCATCAGAGTGCGCATGGAAAAACCACTCATATCCTTTTCTTCATTAAAATTAATTCCCGAAGCCATCTGAAGGCAGGCTCTGACCGGGATATTCTCCAGCTCGGTACCCACAAATTCCGGTATGTATTTCCCAATCGGTTCTTCTACACTACCCACATATCCTTCTGATACGGCGATCCCCATTAAAGCCGACACAAATGACTTTCCCATGGAATTTGATGAAAATAATGTATCTTCATTCCCACCGAAAAAGTATTTTTCATACCGGATGATATCGTCTTTGATGACGAGCATGGCAGAAGTTTTTGTATCTTCCATAAACTTTTCAGATGGATAAAACTTACCTTCATATTGAAAACCTTCCGCCAGTGTAACATTGTTTTCTTTTAAAAACTGATATACATTTTCTCCCCTGCTGATTTTTCTGGTCGGCTGTATTTCCGGTGTATGCTGGAATGTATGTGCCAGATTTTCATCCTTAAAACTGTTTAAAGAAGCAGACAACATTTTTATCTTTTTCCCCCAAAAAGCCCAAAACACGCCTACAGCAGCGCCGCCAGCAATAACCGTACAAATAAATTTCATCTTTCCCATAGCACCTTCTCCTTTAAATTTTTTTGTTTATCTCTATCTTAATCCAGACAGTAACTGTCCGGTCAATAGGCACTTTTAAAATTCCAATAAAAAATGCCTCCTTATTGACCTGATTAAATTTAAAACAACTCGTTCAATAAGAAGACAGTTTACTTTAAATTATTACACTCAATTGAGATATAACGTATCTTGCTCCTCCGTTGCTATAATTTTTGCCGGAAGCCAAGGTCATATGTATTTACTCTAAACCCTACGCTAAGTGTAATGTCAATCCACATTATTCAACTTGAATTAAAATCCTTGTAATGTAATCCTTTTTATTTTTAACAGCTATTTCATTCAATCCTATCTCATATGCATTTCCTATAAGGTGCATCTTATTCCTATCCGCAAATTTCAAAATCTTTTCATATACGGAAGGCAGTTCATCCCACTTTCCAACGTGGTATATGCAAATATACGTTCCGCACGGAAGCAGCGCGAAATTAGGGTCTGTTGCTTTTTTATGTATTGGTGTGTATACCCCGTCATAAGTTTCAAATTGCTTTTCTCTTATTTTCTCAAGCGAAATAAAACTTCCGCACCCCACCTTATATTGCTCTATTTCCCAGACCTTTTTTTAATGTGCCATCATCTCATGTATCTTGTTCTGTGAAGAAGAAAATACTGTAGAGATCAAATATTCCTCTTCACGGTCAACAATCTGGATCTCTCCGGGATTTATCGTTTTGCAAAATTCTAACTGCTGTTTCTTCTTTTCAAGAATATGCTTTGCCCTTTCTAATTTCTCGGCTGCCTCATTTAATTCTTTGATTTTGAAATCTGCAATCTGCATAAAGGCATCTATGCCCGGATTCGCCAGGTATTGCTTTATTTCATCAATACTCATATTAAGTTCCCGCAACATGCGTATATTTTCAAAAGCAATACTCTGGGTATGGCTATAATATCTATAATGGTTGCTTTCTTTAAATGCTGGCACAAATATTCCAACCTTGTCATAGTAATGCAGCGTTCTTTTATTGACTCCGTGCAGCTCTGCAAATTGAGAGACAGATAATTTCAAAAATTCATCATCCATTTGTATGCCTCCTTAATCAATAACACCATTCGGTATAATCCTGGTATTTCTGGAAACCTCTGTTTTTATAAACCAATAATAATGCATACTGTTACTGTACGGTCAATAGCTTATTTATAAAATTTTTCAGAATTAAATCTTTTAGGAACTTGACTTTTCAGACTGCGAACGCTACTTTTACAGGCAATGATATTTTTATATAAAATAGACAATTGAAAAAAGAGATAAATTGAAAAAAGACTGTCAAAACAGTTCTCTTCCTATTTATCTCTTACCCATTAATTTTTTCATTTTTCAATATATAAACACGAAAACTGTCAAAAAGCAGGGTTCACCCACCTATGTTCGCATATTGCCGTGATACAATTATTACAGAACCTCCTGTGCTTTTCATATAGTTTCTTGGATTTATGATATCTCCAGCATCATCAAGTAACTGTCCAACCTTGCATTCACATAACCTGCAAACAACTTTTCCATTGCACCAAGATTATGCTTTACATGGTATTCATCAAACGCATTGTAA
>CAJUMB010000096.1 GCA_910587105.1 uncultured Lachnospiraceae bacterium | reverse complement strand
ATACTTATTTGGTTAAATTGACTAAAACATCATATTTTTAAGACACGCTCTAGAGTGTGTCTTAAAAATCATTTCGAATATGAATTAAAATACGATTGTTATAGTATTTTTGGAAAAAAGTGTTAGATATCCCATGTTTAATGCATTATTATACTATTATAGGAACAAAAGGGCAAGACAATAAGCATATATAGATTTTTATGCCACATTGGAATATTGAAGAAAGGAAAGGTATAATTTTGATGACAAACAGGGAAAGAAGAGAAAGGGAGCTTCCGTATATTTCCGATGCAGAGGTTTTTGAGGAGCAGAAAAGAACAAGGAGACTGAACCAGGCATTGAATCAGGTAGATTGGTCAGATTTTGAGGCTATCAAAAAAATTGCAAAAGAATTACTTGGAAAGTCGGAAGATGTGTTTATCTATCCGCCCTTTTACTGTGATTATGGTACGAACATCCAAGTGGGAAAGAATTTTTTCGCAAACTATAATTGTACGATTCTGGATGTGGCGAAGGTGGTGATTGGGGATAACTGTCAGCTGGCACCTAATGTGTCCATTTACACAGCGGGACATCCGCTTCATCCGGATACCCGGAATACGGCTTATGAATACGGGATTGCCGTTACCATCGGAGATAATGTATGGGTGGGCGGCAATACGGTAATCTGTCCAGGGGTGCATATCGGGAGCAATACAGTGATCGGTGCGGGAAGCGTTGTGACAAAAGATATTCCGGACTGGGTGGTTGCAGCGGGAAATCCCTGCCGGGTGATCCGCAAAATCACGGAGGATGACCGGAGATTATATTTCAGAGATTTGGAATTTGATGAGGAAGGGTGGGAAGATGTTCAGAGAATTCTTTCTGATTCCAAAGGGAAATGAGAGAAATGTATTAATGTTTTTTAGATTTACACTTTTATACTGATATGCTATACTAATTTTAAAAATAATAGGACAGGAGAGTGAATTGTCGTGCACAACTTAATAATTCATCATCTTGGTCCGGTTGAGCAGTGTGAATTGACGTGTTCTCCGTTTATGACCTTTACAGGATTCCAGGCTTCAGGGAAAAGTACAATTGCGAAAGCAATTTACTATTTTAGAACAATAAAAGAGGATATTTTAGAGCTTGCAAAAGGGCAGGCTCTTGATGCCGGTTATGGGGTAAGCGGCATGGAAGAAGAGTTTCATATTGAATATGGGGCAGGTTTGAGAGAAGGGCTGGAAAAGTACCTAGCCGAGAAGTTTTCCAGAACGTTTGGTTCATTAAGGACAATGCGGGATGATATGTATGCGGAATATTATTTCACAAAGACTTGTTCTGTAAAAATATCACTTAAGGACGGCACAAAATGCACCGGGTCAGGTCATTTGCGGGTAACACTCAGCAGAGAATTGATAAAGTTCTTAGATGATAAAAATGATTTTTTTTCATTCACGCCATTGGGGGTGCCAGAATATGAATTGATAGAATTCAAATCAGAGTTATATAAAATGTTTGATGACCCTTGTTCTGTTGTTTATATTCCAGCAGGCCGCAGTATGATAACTCTGCTGTCACAGCAATTTAGCTATATATATGCGACAATGGGCGATGTACAAAAGCGTTCTCTGGATAGCTGTACGAAAGATTATCTTGAACGTATTCTGCGCCTGAAACCGGAGTTTTCTGAAGGACTTGAGGGGTTGGCGGTGCATTATAAAGAAAAAGATGGTCTAACTTTGAAAATAGTATCACAGGCTTTGGCGTTAATTAAAAAAATACTGCGGGGTACTTATCGCTGCAGTAACGGTGAAGAACAGATTATTTTGGAGAATGGAAAATATATAAAAATAAACTATTCTTCTTCTGGACAGCAGGAAAGTGTATGGATTTTAAATTTATTATTCTACTATCTGTTGCAGCAAAAGCAGGTTTTGTTCATTATTGAAGAACCGGAGTCGCATTTGTTTCCTGAATCCCAAAAGTATATGATAGAGTTGATTGCCATGATAAGTAATTATAATCATTCTGTAGTGCTGACGACACATAGTCCATATGTATTAGGAACATTAAATAATCTGTTGTATGCAGGAAGTATTCCTGAGCGGTATTCAAGAGACGCGGAGAAAGTGATTCCAGAACCATTTTGGGTAAACAGCGGCCGTTTTGATGCCTGGTTTGTAAAGGGTGGGAAGATAGAGAACTGTATGGATTGGGAAATTCATATGATTCAGAATGAGAGAATTGATGAAATCTCAAAAGTAATTAACTATGATTTTGATAAACTCTTGGAATTACAGGAAACCGAAGAAAGTGTGGTGTACTGATGCCATTGAATGGTTTTGAATCATTGTGCAGCAAAAATGCTGTCCAGATCATATCACGTGAAAAAGGACATTCACAGTATCATAAAGGCATAGATAAGTCCAAAATGTATGTAACCCATTATAAGTTAGACGGGGTGATAATCAAAAATGGAAGCAGATGTGATTATCTGCTGATAAATGAAGAAAAGCATATTGCATATTTAATTGAGTTAAAAGGGTCTGATTTAATAAAAGCAGTACAGCAGTTAGAAACAACAGAAAAAACTTTGAGACAGGAACTCTCTGAATACAGCCTGCAATATCGAATTGTTGCAAATAAGTGTAAAACACAGGAAATCCGGTCTTCTGCATATAGAAAATATCAACTGCGCTGGAAGGGTAAACTTATACAAAAAACAGGTTTTATAGAGGAAGATATTTGAGGAAAATGGTGAGGAGAGGATCAAAATATCATAATAAGTCAGGTGAGACCGCTGTAAGCGGTCTCATAACTAAAATGCCCTGCCTTCATTGTATATTAGGGACAATGACAAGAGGTTCCTCAGCCTCAACCACATACCCACATTTACAAACACTGTCCTCCGCAATTCTGCCGTTGATGAGAAATACCTCCATATCTAATCCGCATTTTGGGCAGGTTCTTTCCTCTAAAACCGGTGTTCTGTTTTTGTCTTCACATCCATATGCAACTGACATATTCTGACCCTCTCTTTCATTCATTCTATTAGATAATTGTAAAACCCTCGTTTCATAATTATCTAATTGGATTTTACAAGTTCATTTTTTCAACAATCTGTTCCAAAGCCTCTTTTACAGGCGAGCCGTCCGGCAGATTTACTGTAGGTGTTCCATCGCAGTCGTATTGATATACGGTGTCATTTTGAGGAACAATTCCAAGAAGGTGCAGCCCCTGTTTTTCGATTTCAGAGGAAGTGCCTTCATTTAATATCCCTTCTGGGGCGCGGTTTACAATCAGACCCATGAGGCCAGGATTCAGATTCTGTTCTGCTGCCAGGCGGGCGATTCTTCCTGCAGCCTGTACGCCTCTTCTGGAACAGTCGCTTACTAAGATTAAGGTATCGATTTTCGGCAGAATTCCCCGGCTGATATGTTCCATACCGGCTTCATTGTCTACCACAATATAGGGATAATTTTTTTCCATTTTCTGAATTTGTGCCTGCACCAGCCCGTTTACAAAACAGTAGCATCCGGCTCCCTGGGAACGGCCCATTACCATTAAATCAAAATCTTCACCTTCCGTCAGAGCATCGTCCATTCGAAATTCCAGATAATCTTTTTTCGGCATATTTACGGGGATTTTGGTCCTAGGGTCAGAACCTGCCCTCTCTATTTCTTCCCGTAACTGCCCTAAAGTGATACCAGCCTCAACACCCAGCACCTCATTCAAATTGGAATTAGCATCTGCATCCACCGCCAGCAGAGGGGTCTTTTTATTTCTGCACAGATACTGAATCAGCAGTCCTGTCAAAGTGGTTTTTCCCACACCGCCTTTTCCCGCAACAGCTATTACATGTGCCATATGATCTCTCCGTTCTTTTTCTTTTTGATGGCCTTATTATACAGCCCCTTTTTGGTAAATCAATATCTGTGAGCTGTTTTCTTCCAAATGGTAAAAAAACATTTCCGAATGGATTAAATTTTCCATTTGTGGTATATTGTACGGAAAGGATTTCTTCGCACAACCATAAAATAACCGGACGTATTGGAATAACCACACTTTCCGGGTAGATAAGGAGGCTTCAGGGCATGGCTGAGAATCCAATGCTGGCCATAGGTGAAGGACTTAGAAAATCAGGCAGAGGCAATTCTGAACATATGGTATTATATCCAGGTGTTGAATTATTTTTTATTTATTACAGTGATAAATTTTACCATTTTCAACATGAGGAGCTTCCGGGGATGCTCCAGATCAATTATTGTCTGGAAGGCCGGATGGGGTGGGAGATGAATGAGGGCGCTTTCGTGTACCTGGGCGCTGGTGACGTTTCGATTCACACCATGGACTGCTGTGCCGCCTCTCAAATGACGCTGCCGCTAGGGTTTTACAGAGGGATTTCTATTTCTGTGGAGATACAGCAGTTTGCAGAAAAACTGCCATATCCTGTTAGAAAAACTGGAATTTCAGCAGAAAAAATTTTAGAAAATCTGTGTCCGGATAAAAAGCCGTTTTGTATGGCAGCGAATCCTGATATCAATGGGATTTTTACAGTCCCGGCAGGGTTGTCAGGCTCCCGTCAAAAGGTGTATTATCAGTTGAAAGTCCAGGAGCTGTTTCTTTATCTGGAAAGTATAGAACCGGAAAATGTAAAAATACTCTATCCCTGCAGGGCAGAACAGGTGGAACTGATCAAGGAGATTCATGGTTTTTTGATTCACAATCTGGAAAAGCGTTATACGATAGAGGAGTTGTCCAGAAAATATTTGATTAACACGTCATCGCTGAAAAAGACATTCAAATCCATATACGGCCAGCCTATCGCGTCGTATATGAAAGAATATCGTATCCGCAGAGCCTCAGAACTTCTCCGCGGTACGGATGACAGCATTGCAGTTATTGCCCAGAGGCTGGGATATGAAAATCAGGGAAAATTTACACAGGCATTTAAGGACTTGATTCATATGAAGCCCAGTGAATACCGGAAGCAGTCTCAAAGGGCATATATTTGATTTTACGATAATTTGCTTTTAATTTTTATTACTTTTTGATATAATCCTGTCTTTGACAGTTGGTAAAAATAAAAATCGCTGTAAGCAGTA
>CAJUMB010000095.1 GCA_910587105.1 uncultured Lachnospiraceae bacterium | reverse complement strand
GAGGGTTTGACCAGGAAATGAGGCAGATCGTATATGCGGTTTTGAGGGTACGTTACAATATAATTTGATATGGAAAAGATATATAAATCAGAATACAGGAGGACAGTCAATGAATGGTTGGCTGTCTTTTTATTTGTGCACTTAAACGACAAAACCCTCCGTAATGTACTTGACATAAAAATCTTACAGATGTAATATTATGGTGTTGAAAAAATAATGTAAGACTTATTTGATTTGGCAGATAGCGCAAGCGAAGAAGGGAAAGGTCCAATGAATAGTAAAAAATCCAAAAAGATGAAAGTGTTCATAATTTTTTTATTTGTCAGTCTTCTGGCAGCTGCAGGCAGTGCTATCCTGCTCTGGCAGAAAACAATCCAGGAGAGAGAATCACCAAGTGAAATGCTGGAGAGATATATGGCCTGCCTAAAAAAAGGTAAGTACGATACCATGTATAAAATGATCCACCTGGAAAGCTCTGCCCATGCAGACAAGAAAGAATTTGTGGACAGAAATTCCAATATCTACGAGGGAATAGCGCTTAAAAATCTAAAAGTAAAAAATATCAGGGAAGAAAAAGGAGAGCGTGGCACAGTCATTGTATCTTACGACATGTCTTTTGAAACGGCTGCCGGTCAGGTCAAGTTTGACAATGATGTGGTTTTTGTAAATACGGATAATGGCTGGAAAATCCAATGGGATGACCATATAATTTTTCCGCGCCTGGAAAAAACAGATAAAGTCAAAGTTTTAGAAGAACAGGCCAGAAGGGGAGAAATTACAGATAGAAACGGGAAACTGCTGGCAGGAGAGGGAACTGGGTCATCCATAGGGGTTGTCCCGGGAAAACTGGAAGACAGGGACAGCTCTCTGGAGAAACTGGCTCAGTTATTGGAAATGGACCCGGATGCGATAGAAAATAAACTGTCCGCAGGCTGGGTCAAAGAAGATTCCTTTGTTCCGCTGGCGGTCCGCCCCAAAGTACAGGAGCTGGATTTATTAAAAGAAAACCCAGATGAAAAGCTCTTACAGGAACAGCAATGCCAGCAGCAGCTTTTAAATATTCCAGGTGTAATGTTGACAGATACGAAAATACGTGTGTATAAACTGGGAGAAGCCGCGAGTCATTTGATTGGATATGTACAGGAGGTCACAGCTGAAGATTTGGAAAATCATGCAGGGGAGGGATACCATGCAGGCAGCGTGATCGGCAGAAGCGGGATAGAGGGACTGTTTGAAAGAGAATTAAAAGGACAGGATGGATGCACCATTCAGATTGTAGACGAAAATGGCCAGGTAAAGGAGACAATTGCCACTGACCAAAAAGAAGATGGGAAAAACATTCAGTTGACTATTGATGCAGATTTGCAGAAAAATTTGTATGAGCAGTTTAAAGAAACACCAGGCTGTTCTGTGGCAATTCAGCCGTATACCGGGGAGACGCTGGCCCTGGTGAGTACACCAGGGTATGACAGCAATGATTTTGTCCAGGGCATGTCACAGGAAAAATGGGACGCGCTTAACACAGACGTCAAAAAACCCCTTTATAACCGCTTCCGTCAAATCTGGTGCCCAGGCTCCACTTTTAAGCCAGTCATAGCTGGAATCGGATTAAAAACCAATGCATTCAGCCCAGTGGAGGATTTTGGAAATGTGGGCCTTTCCTGGCAGAAAGATTCTTCCTGGGGGTCCTATTATGTCACAACACTGCAGGCATATGAGCCAGTGATTATGAAAAATGCCATTATTTATTCTGACAATATCTATTTCGCCAAAGCTGCGTTGAGAATCGGTGCGGAAAGACTCATGAAATCCCT
The DNA here is from genome assembly GCA_910587105.1 of uncultured Lachnospiraceae bacterium. Taxonomy (GTDB): domain Bacteria; phylum Bacillota; class Clostridia; order Lachnospirales; family Lachnospiraceae; genus MGBC164599. The sequence goes on along the minus strand of CAJUMB010000095.1, from coordinate 3,596 downwards.
TGACGAACTTGGATTCAATCAGGAACTTCCTTTTGAGATTGGCATGTCAGATTCCCAATATTCCAATACGGAAAAAATAGAGACAGAAATACAGCTGGCAGACAGCGGATATGGCCAAGGGCAGATCTTAGTAAATCCTCTGCATTTGGCATCTATGTACACTGCCTTTTTAAACGGAGGGGATATGATAAGACCATACATACAATACCAGGAAGAAGCGATAGGAACGGTGTGGAAAGAGCAGATGTTTTCAGAGGATATTGTCAATCAAGTGATGGAAGGGATGACAGGCGTGGTCAATGACCTACGGGGGACTGGATACGGAGCACATAGGGATGACAGGATATTGGCGGGAAAAACGGGGACAGCAGAGATTAAAGATGCAAAAGAAGATGTGAACGGCACAGAAATCGGGTGGTTTTCTGTATTTACCACAGAATGGAATACACCACAGCCCATACTGCTGATCAGTATGGTAGAAAATGTAAAAGAAATTGGCGGCAGCGGATATGTGGTGAATAAAGATAAAGAAGTTTTGGATAGTTACTTTAAATGATTTATAAAGGAGGTACAGCAGTTGAAACGAATGGCGGTTGTCACAATGCTGGTCTGTCTGCTGAGCATTCAGGGATGTCAGAGAGAGCAGGAAAGCCGGGAACCCACTCAGGCTGTCTCTGAAAATTTCAGCGATAGCGATTGGCATCCTGCGGCAGGCGAACAGGAGAAGAAAGAGGCAGAGGAAGACTGCCGGGAAATTTTGGAAAGTATTGGGCCTGTTTTTAAAAACAGCGAAAAAGGCTCAGCAAGTAATAGCGTAATCACCGATGAAACGGCAGAAAAAATGTTAGATAAAATGGAGGAAAGGGGCTGTGCGGCGTATTTCTCCAAAATCTGCAGTGGTATGAGAAATTACAGGAAAATGGAGAAATTTCTAAAACAATCCAGGAAAGGAAATCCGGGGGAGATGCTGCTCTATGAGCTCTGTGAAGATGGGGGAATCGGCCGGAATAAATTTGTATTTGACGGACAGGAAATGAATGTAATCCATACACGAACTACCTGGAATGATGAAAGTCCTGTGTTCCATGAAACAGAAAGTTACACGATAAAAGAGTGGGAGTTTACAAAGAAGGGGTGGTTTAGCTATGAATTTTATGTGCCAGAGCCCCCGGAAATATCAGAGCGGCTCAATGCAAACCGTATGGTCAGGGTAAAGCCGTTAAATCCGCAATATCTGGATACGGCCAGAGAATATCTTTACCCGGTGGGATATCAGAGAAATAATCTCCTTTGTTCTCACTGGGATTCGGAGCATCTGGAAGATTTAGACTATAGGGGGCTGTATGACTGCTTCTATTTTATGAAAAATCAGGAGAAATGCAGTGCCAGTCAGTACCCGGACGGAATACCTGGGGAGGAATTTGAAAGTCTGCTTCAGGAATATCTTCCTGTGACGGCAGAACAGCTCCGCAGATATGCGGAATTTGATGAAAAAAAGCAGGTTTATATATGGAAAGGGATGGGAGGCCGGGATTACACTCCCACAGCCTTTGGAGCTTCCATACCAGAGATTACAGATATGAAGGAAAATGCAGACGGCACCACAACGATTACGGTGGATGCAGTCTGCAGGCGGACAGGAAATGACTGTGTAATCACTCATGTGCTGACCGTACAGTTTGCCGGGGCAGGCCGTGTGAAATATTTGGGAAATCAGGTTCTGGGAGATGGATTGGAACAAATTCCGGCTTATCAATACCGAAGGTGAGAAGGACGGGCTGAATATTTAAGAAGTTTTTTCATTGACATGGTTCATTTTGGCAGGGTATAATGCTGTAAATATGAATGTCAAACGATTTTGTGAGAGTTCCTTAAACGTTTTGAGAAAAGGAGAGTGTGTAAAAAAAGATGAAAAGTCCATTAAAATTCAGCGAGTCTGCATATATGACGGTGAAGACGGAGCAGGAAACATATAAAATACCCCAGAGCGGCGCAAAGGTTACCATAGGGGATATCTGCATTGAAATTCAAGAAAATGGAGAACAAGAGGATGTATATCTGACGGCGGATACCAGCGCTGTTGAATGGATTAAGATACGATGGAATCAACGATTTCCAAGGCAGGTAAAGATACTGGGAGATGTGTGGGAGCGGGGCTATGGAGATCTCCAGTGGCATTCCATGAGTGCCAGCCGGGTTATGCCCTGGTATTTTCTGGCTTCCCACCAGGGAACACAGTGGGGATATGGTGTGAAAGTACGTCCATCTGCTATGTGCTGCTGGCAGACAGACACCAGAGGAATCACGCTGCTTTTGGATGTGAGATGCGGAGGAGCAGGCGTTCTTCTAAAAGGAAGGAGAGTGGAACTGGCAGAGCTGGTGTGTCAGGAGGCACAGAAAGATGCATTTTCATTTGCCAGGGAATTCTGTCAGGTTATGTGCCCGGACCCGGTTTTCCCAAAGACACCTGTATATGGAAGCAATAACTGGTACTATGCATATGGCGACAGCTCAGAAGCCGATATTTTAGAAGATACCGATTACATACTGAAGCTGACGAAAGGGGCAGAAAATCCCCCTTATATGGTGATTGATGACTGCTGGCAGGAGCATCACCGCCTGAATGAATACAACGGAGGCCCGTGGAGAAAGGGAAACAGCAGATTCCCGGACATGAAAGGGCTGGCAGAAAAAATGGCCAAAAAAGGAGCAAAGACGGGAATCTGGGTGAGGTTTTTACAGAATGAGGAGGAATCCATTCCAGCTGAATGGAGACTTTCCCTCAACGGATGTCTGGACCCCAGCCATCCGGATGCTTTGGAATATGTGAAAAAGGATGTGCAGCGTCTCTGTGAATGGGGATTCCATTTGATTAAACACGATTTTTCTACTTATGATTTGTTTGGAAGATGGGGGTTTGAGATGAATCCTCTGGTAACTGGCAGCGGCTGGCATTTTTATGACCGCAGTAAAACAAGTGCAGAAGTGGTCAAAGATTTGTACCAGGCAATTTATCAGACAGCGGCAGCATATGGGACGGTGATTATCGGCTGCAATACCATCGGGCATTTAGGGGCTGGTCTGATGCATGTCAGCCGGACCGGTGACGATACCAGTGGATATACATGGGAACGGACCCGGAGAATGGGAATCAATTCCCTGGCATTCAGACTGCCTCAGCACAGAACCTTTTTTGATGTGGATGCCGACTGTGTGGGAATTACAGAACATATTCCCTGGAAACTGAACCGTCAATGGGCAGATGTGATAGCGGAAAGCGGCACCCCGCTGTTTATATCTGCAAAGCCTGGAATCTTGAATGAACAGGAATTTGCACAGCTGCAGGAGATTATGATAAAAGCGTCGAAACAGACATGCCATAAACGGCCAGAGGACTGGATGGACAATGACTGCCCGGAGATATGGAGTGATGGACAGGAAACTGTGGAGTATGATTGGTATGAAGATGGAGGAGCCAGCCTGGCCAGCAAAGATGAGAAATTTTATGCCAATATACTGGTTCCGTGATAGCAGATATCTTTAATGGGAGTGTAAAATAAAGTGTGTAAGTTAGAAAACCAATAAATCTAACTGCG
>CAJUMB010000094.1 GCA_910587105.1 uncultured Lachnospiraceae bacterium | reverse complement strand
ACGTGCTGGCAGATCCGTTGTACAATAACAAGGTAGTGACCAAGCTGATCAACAATATCATGTTGGACGGTAAAAAGGGAGTTGCCCAGAAAATTGTATACGGAGCGTTTGCCAGAATTGAAGAAAAGGCAGGAAAGCCTGCTTTGGAAGTATTTGAAGAGGCAATGAATAATATTATGCCTGCATTGGAAGTAAAAGCTAGACGTATCGGTGGTGCCACTTATCAGGTACCTATCGAAGTGCGTCCGGAAAGACGTCAGGCGCTGGCTCTTCGCTGGCTGACTCAGTTTTCCCGTAAAAGAGGGGAAAAGAGGATGGAAGAAAGACTGGCGAATGAGCTGTTGGATGCCATGAACAATACAGGGGCATCGGTTAAGAGAAAAGAAGATATGCATAAGATGGCAGAAGCCAATAGGGCGTTTGCGCATTATAGATTCTAGGAGGAAGGACCATTGGCTGGAAGAGAATATCCATTAGAGAGAACCAGAAACATTGGTATTATGGCTCATATTGATGCGGGTAAGACAACTCTTACAGAACGTATCCTTTATTATACCGGTGTTAACTATAAGATTGGAGATACACACGAAGGAACTGCCACCATGGACTGGATGGAGCAGGAACAGGAAAGAGGTATCACAATTACTTCCGCCGCTACCACCTGCCACTGGACCTTGCAGGAACACTGTAAAGCGAAAAAGGGCGCCCTGGAGCACCGTATCAATATTATTGATACGCCAGGCCACGTAGACTTTACGGTGGAAGTTGAACGGTCTCTGCGCGTATTGGATGGAGCTGTGGGTGTCTTCTGTGCAAAAGGAGGCGTTGAACCTCAGTCTGAGAATGTTTGGCGTCAGGCTGACACTTATAATGTGCCCCGTATGGCATTTATCAACAAAATGGATATACTGGGTGCGGATTTTTACAATGCAGTAGATCAGATCCGCAACAGACTGGGCAAAAATGCTATCTGCATTCAGCTGCCCATCGGAAGCGAAGATGATTTTAAAGGAATTATTGATTTATTTGAAATGCAGGCTTATATCTATAATGATGAGAAAGGTGAGGACATCTCTATTGTAGATATTCCTGAAGATATGAAAGACCAGGCAGATGAATACCACACAGAACTGGTAGAAAAAATCTGTGAGCTGGACGATGACCTGATGCTGGAATACCTGGAGGGTGAAGAACCTTCTGTGGAAAAATTAAAAGAAGTTCTGCGCAGAGGTACTTGTGAATGTACAGCTGTTCCCGTATGCTGCGGTACGGCTTACAGGAATAAAGGTGTACAGAAGCTGTTAGATGCAGTTCTGGAGTATATGCCGTCACCTACCGATATCCCCTCTATCCAGGGCGAGGATATGGACGGCAATCCCATTGAGAGACATTCCTCAGACGACGAACCCTTCTCAGCACTGGCATTTAAGATTATGACAGACCCGTTTGTGGGTAAACTGGCATATTTCCGTGTATATTCGGGAACAATGAATTCCGGTTCTTATGTGTTAAATGCTACAAAGGGCAAGAAAGAACGTGTGGGACGTATCCTGCAGATGCACGCAAATAAGAGGGAAGAACTGGATAAAGTATATTCCGGTGATATTGCTGCTGCAATCGGATTCAAACTCACCACCACAGGCGATACTATCTGTGACGAGCAGCATCCGGTTATTCTGGAATCCATGGAATTCCCGGAACCTGTTATTGAGCTGGCTATTGAGCCCAAGACAAAAGCAGGCCAGGGCAAACTGGGAGAATCTCTTGCAAAGCTTGCAGAGGAAGACCCCACATTCCGTGCTCATACAAATGCGGAGACAGGCCAGACGATTATTGCCGGTATGGGCGAGCTTCATCTGGAAATTATTGTGGACAGACTGCTTCGTGAATTCAAAGTCGAGGCAAATGTAGGAGCTCCTCAGGTGGCATATAAAGAAACTATCACCAAACCGGTAGAAGTGGACAGCAAGTACGCAAAACAGTCTGGTGGACGTGGTCAGTATGGACACTGTAAAGTGAAATTCGAGCCCATGGATGCCAACGGCGAAGAACTGTATAAGTTTGAATCTTCTGTTGTGGGCGGTGCGATTCCGAAAGAGTACATCCCAGCAGTGGGAGAGGGTATCGAAGAAGCCATGAAGGCAGGTATCCTGGGTGGATTCCCGGTAGTGGGTGTATACGCAAATGTATACGACGGCTCCTACCATGAGGTGGACTCCTCAGAAATGGCATTCCACATTGCAGGTTCCCTGGCATTCAAAGAGGCAATGCAGAAATCTTCACCGATTCTGCTTGAGCCCATTATGCGTGTGGAAGTTACAACACCGGAAGATTACATGGGCGATGTAATCGGAGATATCAATTCACGGCGCGGCCGCATCGAGGGAATGGATGATATTGGCGGGGGTAAAATGATCCGCGGATTTGTTCCATTGTCAGAAATGTTTGGTTACTCCACAGATCTTCGTTCCAGAACACAGGGACGTGGTAACTATTCCATGTTCTTTGAAAAATACGAACCAGTACCAAAATCGGTACAGGAAAAAATACTGTCGAAGAAAGACAATTAAGGTTAATAAAAAATTCCCTTGCAAATACCCATATTATGCAATATAATGAGTAATAGCAGGGTTACGAGAAATCAGATTTTGCCCAAAGAGGCGTGTATGTTATTAAGGAGGACTTTTTTAAAATGGCTAAATCTAAATTTGAGAGGACGAAACCGCATTGTAATATTGGTACCATCGGCCACGTAGACCATGGTAAAACCACACTGACAGCCGCTATCACAAAGACCCTGAACACAAGACTGGGTACTGGTGAGGCTGTAGCATTCGAAAATATTGATAAGGCTCCGGAAGAAAGAGAACGTGGAATCACAATTTCCACTGCCCATGTAGAGTATGAGACAGAACAGCGTCACTACGCACACGTGGACTGCCCAGGGCATGCTGACTATGTAAAGAATATGATTACCGGTGCTGCCCAGATGGACGGTGCTATTCTGGTAGTTGCTGCAACTGACGGTGTAATGGCTCAGACAAAAGAGCACATTCTTCTGTCCCGTCAGGTAGGTGTACCTTATATCGTAGTATTCATGAATAAATGCGATATGGTAGATGATGAAGAATTATTGGAACTGGTAGATATGGAAATCCGTGAACTGTTGAGCGAATATGAGTTCCCAGGTGATGATACACCTATTATCCAGGGTTCTGCTCTGAAAGCACTGGAAGATCCCAGCAGCGAGTGGGGCGACAAGATTCTGGAACTGATGAAAGCAGTAGACGAGTGGATTCCAGATCCTCAGAGAGATACAGACAAGCCGTTTATCATGCCTGTAGAGGACGTATTCTCTATTACAGGACGTGGTACTGTTGCTACTGGCCGTGTTGAAGCTGGTACACTGCATGTAGGCGAAGAAGTAGAAATCGTTGGTATCAAGGAAGAGACAAAGAAAACAGTTGTTACTGGTATCGAGATGTTCCGTAAACTTCTGGATGAAGGACAGGCTGGTGATAACATCGGTGCTCTGCTTCGTGGTATCCAGAGAACAGAGATCGAGAGAGGCCAGGTGTTGGCTAAACCAGGCAGCATCCAATGCCATACGAAATTTACCGCTCAGGTATATGTATTGACAAAAGATGAAGGTGGACGTCATACTCCTTTCTTCAACAACTACAGACCACAGTTCTATTTCAGAACAACTGACGTGACAGGTGTCTGCAATCTTCCAGAGAACGTAGAAATGTGTATGCCTGGTGATAACGTAGAGATGACCATCGAGCTGATCCACCCAATCGCTATGGATCAGGGTCTGACATTCGCTATCCGTGAGGGTGGACGTACTGTTGGTTCTGGCCGTGTGGCTACTGTTATTGAGTAATAGAGTAAGAAATTAGATTTTAGGGCTTTCCGGTGAATTGGAAAGCCCTTTTTTTGGCAATAATGGAGGGGTATTACATGGAAGAAAGTTTAAAATATCAGCCGGAATATAATTTATTGAAAGATGCTTATTTGGGTTCCAGAGAAGTTTTGAAAAAGAAGTTATTATTTTTGTCTAATATGGCTGGGAGTGGAAGACACCACAGGTAATTATGTAGTTTATTGTCCTTTATCCTATGAGAAACCGGAGGATGACTGGCTTTTGGATATCAGGCTATACAGCGAGGAGTATCGGGCTGATCTGATTTCAAACTGGATGGATGAAATGGGACTTCCACAGACAGCAATACTTAGGAAACAAGTGAAAGAGTATCGTAAGTTTTTTAAAGCAGCTGTTCGCAGAGAAAAGATTGTAAAGCAGAAGAATATTCCATCTGTGCCAAGGCAGCTTGATATGGCTGTTATGGGGGCATTGGCGGGTATTGTAGATGTGACACCATATGCCATTATAAAGAGAGTGATTTGCGCCGGATTAGATACCGAGACAAATAGGCTGTACTGTGATTTTACAGACTATGGAGCGGATAAAGCCTTTTGGGATATGGTACAGAAGGCGCAGGCTATGTGGCAGATGCTCCGAATTTGGGACATTTGGCAGCACATATTTTATTAACCGGCGCAACCCGTACCATGCAGCCGGAATATCTGTCAAAATAGAAAGATTTTCTATCAGAGGCGCATCAGGCATATTGTTACGATTTTGTATCGGAGTGGCTGCATGGCGCGGATGCAGATCAGTTGCGTGAGATTGTAATAAGAATTGAGGAGGAATTAAAACTTCCTGAGCATTTTATAAAACTGGAGGCAGCAGATCTTGTCAATACAGAAATCTTTCCCTGTATTCATGAGTTGATTTTAATAAAGCTGATGACAGAAATTGCAGATAGCATTATAGATGTAAATATAATCAAGGATACGGTGGAAAAGCGGCGTACTTGCGTGTGGTATGAGGCAGTGAAAGACTTTTATGAGGGCATCTTGCAGGTTGCAAATATGCAGGATTTTTTCAAAGAACATACGACTGGTTTCCATTCAGTTCAGGCAGTGAAAGTCTGGAAAGAATATACCACAGAATATTACAAGATGGATACTTTTTACCGCTTGTTTCATAGAAGTTATGGCAGGAGCCTGAAAACGTATCATGAGAAACTTCATGACCTTTTCAGCCATGTTATGGAAAAAGCAGAGGGTTTATATAAAAACTGGTTTTTAGGGCAACTGGGGGAAAACTGGTCAAAAGTATGTGCGGAAGAAATAGAGCGTTATGGGAAGATATTGGAAGTTCCGCAACAGGAAGAGTTCTATAAGAGTAAGGCAAAAAATGCGGATAATAGAGTATTTGTCATTATTTCAGATGCTTTGCGGTATGAAGTTGCTGCTGATCTTGCGGATCAACTGCGCAGGGAGACAAAAAGTCAGGTAGATTTAAGTAGTATGCAAGGCATTTTTCCAACTATTACAAAATTTGGAATGGCGGCATTACTACCGGATGAAAAGCTGTCAGTAGAGCTTCAAGGGAATGTAGTTGAGGTGTTTGCGGATGGACAGAGTACAGAGAGTAATTATTATAGAGATAGGATATTAAAGACTGATAGGGAAGACAGTGTTGCGTTAAAATATACAGATCTGGTAACTGCAAAAAGACCAGAGCGGAGCGCATGGGTTAAGTCGAAAAACGTGGTATACATCTATCATGATACAATTGATGAAGCCAGTCACACTTCAGACACACTTGTTTTCCCCGCTTGCGATGATGCAATTGAAGAAATAAAAAGCATTGTGCGGATTATTACGAGTGACTTTGGCGGGACAAACATCATGATTACGGCAGATCATGGATTCCTATATACATATAGCCCTTTGAATGAGGATGACAAGGCAGATAAAGAGGAATTTAAAAATCGTATCGTAGAGTATGGCAGGCGTTATGCAATTATGATGAAGGATTCAAAGCCTGAATATTTACAATATGTAAAATTCCTTGATGGAAATACAGATTTTGAGGCATATGCCCCCAAGGAAAATGTTCGTATCAAAATGAATGGCGGCGGATTGAATTATGTACATGGTGGTATTAGCCTGCAGGAATTGTGTGTTCCTCTGATAGAATATCATTTTTTGAGAAATCAATCCAAGGAATATCAGCGCAATAAGGAGGCATACGATACAAAACCCGTGGAAATAAGCCTGCTTTCTGCAACACATAAGATTAGCAATATGATTTTCTCACTGAATTTTTATCAGAAGGAAGCAGTGGGAGATAACAGAACGGCGGCTGTTTATCAGATATATTTTACGGATGGTAAAGGAAAACAGATCAGTGATGTTCAGAAAATTATTGCGGATAAGACCAGTGAAAATGGACAGGAACGCACATTCCGGTGCAGTTTTAAGCTAAAGTCGCTGAAATATGATAACAAAGAAATTTATTATCTGGTAATTGCTGAAGAAGGTGGAGAGATAAAAGCACAGGAAGAATTTCAAATAGACATTGCTCTGGCAGTGGATGATTTTGATTTCTTCGGATAGGAGGATGCCATATGGAGCGGATTGAGGAAGGAATAG
>CAJUMB010000093.1 GCA_910587105.1 uncultured Lachnospiraceae bacterium | reverse complement strand
TAAACTTTAAATTTCCTTGATTTTTTGAGAAAAATCACTTGACAATATAGGGAGGAGATCAAATGTAATAAATGTGTTAAAATCGATCATAGAAGATAATGAAAATTTATCCAGCAGAATCGATTTCAGAAACTGTACGTAAATAACCTATGCCATCTGCTTGTCTTTTTCTCTGACAGCGCCCGCCCAAAATCAGTTACATAGCCCGCTATGCGCCTGATTTTGGGCGGCAGTCTCAAAGAAAAATCCGGCGCACCTGTCACAGGTTATTTACATACAGTTCCTTAAAGGTGAGTGATTTCATTTGGGAAAAAATTTTAGAAAATTAGATTTAAAATCCAGCTACGAGACAGGGGAGGATGACCTTCTTGAGGAATTCTATGCCCCCATATTGAAGTGCGCCGCTTCGTATGACCGTATAGCTGGATTTTTTTCGTCCTCCAGTCTGGCTGTTGCGGCAAAGGGCATTGCAGAGTTTATTAAAAATCATGGGAAGATGAGGCTTATTGCATGTCCAAGACTGGAGGAGGAAGATATAAAAGTGATGGAGACTGCGTCGATTTCTCCAGAGCAGTTTTTTGAGGAAAATCTGGGAGATGTGTTTGATGACCTGGAAGATGCCTTTCAGGAAGACCATATTATGGCATTGGGATGGATGCTTGCCAATGATTTTCTGGAGATCAGACTTGCTGTGGTGAATTTTCATGGAAGATTTTGTACAGTGGATGAGATTGAGAAAAGCGGAATTTTTCATCAAAAGGTGGGTATTTTTACAGACAGCAGCGGGGATAAGATATCTTTCAGCGGTTCGATCAATGAGACAGCTTCGGGCTGGTTATATAATATTGAGGAATTTAAAGTTTTCCGGTCATGGACGGAGGAGAAGAAATATTTAGAAAAAGATGAGGAGAAGTTCCGTGCCTTCTGGGGAAATACCCGTAAAAATGTTACCACATACACTTTGCCCGAGTCCATCAAGAGAAAAATTATCGAAAAGGCCAGATCTTTTTCTATTGAAAAAATTGTGATTGAGAATTACCGTAAGTATCTCCATAAAAAGGAGAAGATAGATCTGCTTGGATTATTTTTTTATCAAAGAGATGCTGTAGAAAAGTGGAAAAATAATGATTTCCGCCTTTTATTTCAAATGGCCACCGGAACAGGGAAGACCAGGACAGCGTTGGGATGTATGGCCCAGTTGATGACTTTATCGGAGAAGCTGATTGTAATTACAGCGTGTCCCCAGGGAACTCTGTCACTGCAGTGGAAAAGAGAAATAGAGGATTCTCCTCTCGGGTTTGAGGCAAGTGCAGTGATTGACGGTACCAACAGGAAATGGAAAAATGATCTGCAGGAAATGATTTTACGGGTTACTACCGGATATTATAATCACGCAATTATATTTACCACTCATGCCACAGGCGCGAAAAAAGAATTTGTGGATATGATTCATAAAAGTTCAGATTCCATTAAATATTTATTTATCGGGGATGAGGCGCATGGTTTGGGAGCAGCGGTTACGAGAAAGGCTTTATTGGAACGGTACGATTACAGAGTGGGACTCAGCGCCACGCCGGGCAGATGGTTTGATAAAGGCGGGACCCAGATTCTGGAGAAGTATTTTGGCGGTGAGATGTTTGAATTTTCCATCAATGATGCACTGACCACCATAAATCCAATGACTGGAAAGACCTTTCTGGTTCCCTATACCTATCATTTGGAATTTGTGAATTTGACAGAGAGTGAACTTGCCCAATACAGTAAAATTTCCAGGGATGTACATAGAATGGGGCATTATTCCAAAAAGTCGGATGAATATGCAAAACTGCTGGAGCGCCTCCTTTTTAAACGGGCTGACATTGTAAAAAACGCGGCAAATAAATATGAGAAACTAAAACAGATTCTTCATTCCATGGACCAGATTCAGGATCTGATTATATTTGTTTCCCCTGAGCAGATTGACTGTGTACTGGAGATTATGTATGAGATGAGAATTCCGTCTCACAGTTTTACCATGGATACGGGCACGACAACAGAGAGTAAATATGATGGGCTGACAGAGCGCCAGCACGTGATTGAGTGTTTCAAAACAGGATATTACAAAGCGCTTATTGCAATTAAATGTCTGGACGAAGGAATTGATATCCCCAGTGCACAAAATGCCATATTAATGGCCAGTTCTACAAATCCCAGGGAGTATATTCAGAGAATAGGGAGAATTATCAGGCAGGCGCCAGGCAAAACGGAGGCGAAAATCTGGGATATCACCATACGACCCTGCCATAAGAATTTGGCAGATCCTGAATTACAGGAATTTGAAAAAATGATATGGGAAAAGGAAAAATTAAGGATTTATGATATATTGGAAAATGCACAAAACAATGCAGAGGCGCTGAAAACATTGTACGGTGAAATGGAGGATTGATGTGGCATTAAATAAAACCATTTTGAAGAAGGTTGGGGAAAAAACGAAAGATGACCAAAGACAGCAGAAATTTATTATGGAAATTTTGGATGCGGAGAACAAGGGACTGGGGCAGTTTAAAAAATTATACAAAAACCAGATAAAAGAGGCTGTCAGGGATGGAGAGGAAGAATGAGATTAGAGAGCGTAGAGATTAGCAATTACCGGCAATATAAAGATGTCTTTTTTGATTTCTGTACCAAAGGTTCTTATGATGTGCATATTATTTGGGGAAAGAACGGTATGGGAAAGACAAATTTATTGAACGCAATCTCCTGGTGTCTGTATGGGAAAGAACCTCATTTAAGCATTAAAGACAGGGCGAAAAAGAAGATCAATACAGCGGTTCTGATGGAGGCCATAGACCAGAAAAGGGATAAATGTGAGACAAAAGTCAGCGTGAAGATCAGCGTTGATAACAAGCAGATCATTTTTGAAAAAAGACAGGAATTCAAGGCAGTAAGAGATCCTTTTGAATACAAACCTGTCTTTGTTGTAACAGTGATTGCTCCCACAGGAAATAAAGTGCTGACAGATACAGAAAGTATAGAGAATCTTGTGAGACAATATCTGCCAGAGGATATCAGTGAATATTTCTTTTTTGACAATGAGCAGCTGGATAAATATTTTATCAGCAATCAGGGAGAGAAAATTCACCAGGCCATATTTAATATTTCCCAGGTAAATCTCCTTCATTCCATGAGTGACCGCCTGTCAAAGGTCATTCATGATTATCAGAATGATGCAGGCAGTAAGAATGTTGGTATCAAAGAACTTAATGAAAAAAAGAAAAAGGCTGAGAATGCTGTTGTAAGTCTGAAAGACAATATCAGCCATTGCAGACAACAAAGTGCTCAGGCAGAGGCTGAAATAACAAGATGTAACGAATATCTGGCTGGGAAAGAGGGAGTTCCGGAAAAGGAAAAAGAGTATCAGGAACTGGCGGCAGAAATTCAGAGTAAGGAAAAAGAGCTGGATGGCTGTATGGATGAATGTAAAAAATTTCTGCGGGAATATAAGATTTTATTTTCCCTGTACCCCCGGTTCAGGCAGACACTTGAATTGATTAACAGCAAGGAGAGAGATGGCCAGCTGCCGCCAAATATAGACCCTCAGTTTTTGAAAAAAATGCTGGTAAGCCACAAATGTATGATTTGTGACAGAGAGATGGGAGCCGAGGAAGAAAAGAATATTGAAAGACTGTTGAAGCAGTTGAATTTATCCTCCAGCGTATCCCATTTACTCGTGAAAATCAAGAGTCCCTTGGAAGATGCAGTGGAAAAATGCAGGATGTATCCAGAGAGAAAAAGAAAGTTAATCCATCAGGAGTTGAGGATAACAAAAGAGCTGGAAGTCTGCCGGGAAAAATTGAATAAGCTGGATGCTTATTTAAAAAATTATCAGGATAAAGATAAAATCCGGGAACTGCATGAACAGCGTTCCAAATACACAGAGATTAAGAAAAAGAATGATGAGAACAGGATAAAATTTGAACTTCAGTTAAATGATGCAGAAAAGACCTTGAGAGAGATCAATACACAATTACAGAGGGCGATAGAGAACCAGGCAGAATTAAAGGTATTGGAAAAACAGATCAAATTTGCGCAAAAAGCCAGAAATACTGTGCGGGAAATCGAAGAAGAAATGATGGCAGATACAAAATCAAAAATGACAGGGGAGACCATGGAGATTTTTCAGCAGCTGGACTGGAAGACAGAGACATTCAGCCATATTGAATTAGATGACACCTATGAGCTGGAACTATATGATAACTACGGCTATCCTATGGTTGGAGCCTGCAGCGCGGCAGAAAGGGCTTTATTGGCATTGTCGTTTACATTAGCTCTGCAGAAAGTATCCGGGTATGATTCTATGCTATTTATTGATACCCCCGTTGGACGTGTGGATTCGGATAACCGGCTGAATTTTGCATCTGTGCTGAAAGAGGTTTCCAAAAACAAACAGGTAATCATCACATTCTCGCCATCGGAATATTCACAGGAAATCAGGGATATTCTGGAGCCCTGCGCAAGCACTTATAAGGAATTGAAAACTACAGATGAGAGTGAGATCTATATCGAAAGCAGGTGAAGCTATGAGTGAGAAAAGTGTTAAAATTTTAAATTGTTCCGGGGATGCAAAAAAGGTAATAGAAAAGATAGATTCGTCTAAACTGCTGAATTTGGACAATAAGAACTGCACGCGGATGGAACTGTTTTTGTTTGCACTGGCACTTGGTGTGGAATGCGGGGTACAGACGGAGCTGACAAAGACAGATACTCTTGTCCGTGCTGAGTATATTAATACGAAAAATGAGGCTTTTTTATATTCCGTATTTATTTCTGAGCTGGCCTCCGATGCCCATATGGAAGACATTGAAAATATGGGGGAAGTGTATGGAAAAGCCCAGAGATATGCCAACACGGGGTTTAAGCTGATTGATGATATGTTTGGAAAATCAGAGGATATTGTCCGGCTGGAACTGCTTCAGGAATTGGACGCCATGTACCAGGCTTTGGAATAGATAATTACGAAAGTGCTTTCAGATATCATGAGTTTGGATAAAAGAAACAAAACGGAGCTCAAAACCGTTTTGGATTTGTTCCTATTTGTCTATTTTGTCCAAACTCCAGAGCGTGTTTGAAAACTTATTCAATCCACCCGCAGGCCCCGTTTAATACCCAAAAGTATGGTATTATCCAATGAATATAGATGGAATTTTGCTGGATAGGAACCACATACAGCAGCTATCTTTTATTCATGGCATATCCAAATCCCGAACCGATCAGACCCCCAAAGATATGAGTCAGGTTGGATACATTATCGTGGATAAAGATTCCCTCGTAAATCTGTTCTCCCATATAAATCAGTGCCACAAGTATGAAGGTAAGAGGGATTTCCCCTTCCCGCAGGCTGGTGAAAGAGGCGAGCAAGATAAAGGCGAAAACAACGCCGCTGGCTCCCAGCAGCTGTTTTTGGGGAAATAGAATAAAATTTGCAAGTCCGGTCACCAGGGCAGTGGTTGCGATGGCAAGCAGAATGCTGGATGAACCGTATTTTTCTTCCAGCAAAGGTCCCACAACCAGAATCATCATAATATTCCCTATAAAATGTTCCCATCCTGCATGGCCGAATATATGCCCGATGAAACGTACATATGTCCAGGGGCTTAAAAGAGACGAGCGGTATACACTGAAAAACGTATTGGTTGTGGCTCCTTTTGTGATGAAATCCAAAATCAGCGCTGCAAAGCATATTGCTGTAAAACTTAGGATAACTGGTGAATTAAATGATATGACAATTCTTTTTCTACTGCGCTTCATCTGCGTCCTCCGGAAACTTATCTAATACTAATTATATTATGATTGGTTCGTCAAAAGTTTTCAATTTTCAAACAAAATTCTGATCAATGAAAATGGAGTTCAACGCTTTCATCATATCATATTTATGAGTGGGTTACAAGGGCGCCATAGCAGCTGTCTGTGACTGCTTATGCAGTGAATATTTGTGAATTGATAATTCATTGCGGAACAGAAGCTTTTCATTGTATCTATAAACAGAATATGTTATATTATAATTACAAAAAATTTGGTAAGGAACTGTTCAGAAGTAATCTTAGGACAATTCCATAATCATTAAATAGCGGATAAATTTGTATATCCACAGATATATCCGTGAAAAAGGAGGAAATTATGCATAATAAAAATCTTTCCGCAACAGAAGCTCTGGAAAAATTAAAAGAGGGAAATCAGCGCTATTTATCGGTATCAGCCAATCCAGGGGATATATCGCCGCAGATTCGGCAGGATACCTGCGCCAATGGACAGAGTCCTTATGCAATTGTTATAACCTGTTCTGATTCCAGAGTGATTCCGGAGGGGATTTTTACAGCGGGAATTGGTGAATTATTTGTAATCCGTGTAGCGGGCAATGTTATGGACAACCATCAAATCGGCAGCGTGGAATATGCCGCCGGTCATCTGGGCTGTAACCTGGTAGTGGTACTTGGACATGACCACTGCGGTGCGGTAGATGCGGCAATAAACCATAGTCCTGATGGATATGTGAAATACATAACAGATGAAATCAAGAGAGCGATCGGTGAAGAGACAGATCAATTTAAGGCAAGTTGCTTGAATGTTGCCAGAAGCGTATCTATCATTAAAGAAAAACTTCAGGTAAAAGATGGGGAGGACGGCCTGAAAGTGCAGGGAGCTATTTACCATATTGACAGCGGTGAAGTGGAATTTCTGGATTAGGAAGTGTAAAATAGAGCGTGTTTGAGAAATCATTCACGCTCTGAAAAGCGGATAATCATTTTGATGTGAGTCAGCATTGATGTGTAGGAGGCTGTGGGGTTTAAAATTTATGAAAATAATTTTAAATAAAAGGCTTGACTTTTGTTCGATTATGATATAGAATATCTTTGTTGTCAAAAAGCAATAGTTCTGCGGGTGTAGTTCAATGGTAGAACACTAGCCTTCCAAGCTAGATACGTGGGTT
>CAJUMB010000092.1 GCA_910587105.1 uncultured Lachnospiraceae bacterium | reverse complement strand
AAGTATATGATAATCTGGCAATACTTCTTCAAATGTTCCTTTTGGTATCCTATAACAACAAGGATTTCATAAATTCCCATTTGGTGAGGGTTCGGTATTGATGGGGACCATCCGCATACCAAAACCGGCGGCCAGAATGATGGCATTTCGAGGGGAACGGTTCTGGAATAATTCCCAGGCTTTTCTCGTCAGATGTATCTGGGGATCCAGATAGCCTTCCTCCTCCAATGCTCTCAGGGAGCGGTTCACAATCCCAAGGGAATGACCGCTTCGTTCAGCGAGGATACGCTGGTTGATGTAGAGTTCTTTCCGCAGTTCCTGAAGGATGTCGCTTTCTTGTTTGCTCATACAATTTTATATTCATGTTTTCGTAAACGAATCAATATCATATATGGTGAACAACAAGCTGTCAACTGTATTTTTCATCAACGCACTCGATACTTCAGGTGAATCAAAATTATCAGTATTGCCTGCCTGTATAAAACGGGAGCAAGTTTGTATAATGATAACAAATTTGCTCCACTTGTGTTTTTATTATTTTCTTAAAATTTACTATTATAATTGCAGATTATTTCTTTTCGTATTTCTCAATTACGCATGTATGGCCCTTCTTTTCATTATAATTGATTCCCACCAGAAGAATGTCTCCTGTATAATTTTCAATCCAGGAGGCATACTGCTTTTCTTTGATTTGCCGGATTGCTCCTGCAGCAGACTTTTTCCACTTGAGTTCGATCAACAACGCCGGTTTTTCCACGTCCCGTTTGGGCAGATAAACCACATCTGCAAATCCTTTGCCGGTTGGTAATTCCATAATCGGATTCACATAATACGCTTTTGCACTGTAATACGCCATGAGAACGGTACATGCGAGTGAATTTTCATCATTATATTTCAAAATGGATGCAGTTTCATTATGAATACTTTCCATGGCTTTGGACACTGCTGTTTTATTTAGTGCCCATGTATCCTTTAAAAGTTCTTCTGAACGGTTCAGTGCCTGTATAAGCCCGTTCCAGGAAAAATTGTCTACTGCATTTAGAAACTCCTGGGCAATCTCCTGATTTGGGATAAAAACTTCACTTGTATTTTCATCAAAAGTCAGATACCCCAAATGTACCAGAAGACAAAGAATATCATCACGGGTGTTGAATGTTGTCATGTCATTCTGGAATCTCTGTGGATTAATTCTGCATCTGCCATTGCCAAGCATCTGGATGACTGCTTCTTTCAGACCATCAAAATTCATATCAATGTAAACTTTCAAGGCTTCGTATGTCTCCGTACCTGTCCAATAACTTTTGAACCGCTTGCGCTTCATTACGTCAACAACGGATTTGGGATTATAAATATGCAGTCCGTTTAATGTATAACCATCATACCATTTTTGAAGATCAGAAAAGTCAATCTTTTTTTCTGTGCAAAGTACCCGAACTTCTTTCTCTGTAAAACCAAAAAATCTCGCCAGGTCAGATGAATCCAGCATAGAATATTCATCAAAGATATTAATGGCTGAATGTTCGCCATATTTTTTGATCGGAAGAATTCCAGTCATATATGCAAATTCTACATATTCTGCTCCCTTAAAGAGTCCCCGGAGAAAATCCAGATAATCTTTCTGTATTTCTCTTCTTTCTTTGGCAATTCGGAACATACAGTCCCACTCGTCGATAATGAAGATGAACCGGTTTCTGGTGCAGACGTAAATTTGTTCCAGAACACCGGGCAAACCGTAGGGCCCAACCTCAAAACATTCCCCATATTCTGCTCTTAATTCCCGAATTACCATCTCCTGTATTTTTTTTATAAAAATATCAAGGTGTGCTTCGCAAAATAGAAATCGCTGAATGTCCAACCTTATTACATTATGCCGATTAAGATGTGTGTTGTATGACTTCTCTTTTTCGACTGCCATATTCGCAAATAATTCCTTCGAATCACAGCCCCTGCTGTAATACGCCACAAGCATGTCTGCTGCCATAGATTTCCCAAAACGGCGTGGGCGGCTGACACAGACATATTTCCCGCTGGACTTATTCAGGCGCTGATTCATGAGTGCAATCATTTCTGTTTTATCGATATATACGTCATCCGTCACAGCCTGCCTGAAGGCTTCATTACCCGGATTCAGATAGATTCCCAATGTTATACACACCTCTCTTCCATTGCCCCTATTGCTTATATCTGTATTTTATCATGATATCACCTGCGCCACAAGGCGGAATTCCGTGCGAAGGTTCTGAATGTTTTCGAAGAAACTATTGGGAAAAATCAATATAAAATCATGGGAAAATCAAGCCTTGAAAACCACGGATCTTCCGGCAATCCGCAGTCACCATCATGGTCGAAAAAGCCCGAAAACGCCCGGGTTTCCGGGCTTTTTGGGGTGGAGGCGTTAAAGGGCGGATTTAGCGACCAATAATAACAGATTCGTTATTTTCAGGATTTTGGACATACCCAGGTCCTTTTTATTCTTACAGGCAGAAATACAATTTCACAAATCTGTGGAAAGGGGTACATACAATGAGTAAAAACAGCGGCAGGAAACGATTGCTGATTTATGCCCATTACTATATCCCCGATACCGCATCTACAGGTCAGATTCTCTGTGAACTGGCGGAAGGTCTGTTGGATCAGTTTGAAGTTACTGTGATCTGTGCGGTTCCAAGTTATCTGGGACACATAGATGAATGTTATAAAAAGAAAAAATATTACCGGGAACATTTGAACGGAGTAACAGTGCTCCGGGTCCGTGTGCCTGAATTTATGAAAACAAATAAATACAGCCGGATCAGGAATATCCTCGCCTATTTCTTCGGTTCCATGTCTGCTACATGGAAAACAGGACCCATGGATTATGTGCTGGCTCTTTCCCAGCCTCCCATTCTGGGCGGTCTGCTTGGCATATGGGGTAAGTGGATAAAGCATGCCCGATTTATCTATAACATTCAGGATTTCAATCCGGAACAGATCCGTGCAGTAGGTTACAGCAGAAACCGAATACTGCTTCACCTTATGCTGCTTCTGGACAAATTCAGCTGCAGGCAGAGCGATCTTATTATCACCGTCGGGCGGGATCTTGTGGAAACTGTACGAAACCGGTTCAAAGGAAAGCATATGCCAAGAACAGTGATGATTAACAACTGGATCAATGAAAAGGATATTTATCCTCTGGAAACCAGTCATCCCAAAGTGATGGCCTTTAGAAAGCAGTATAATTTAAACGGTAAATTCGTATTTATGTATTCCGGCAACATCGGACTGTACTATGATCTGGAAAATCTCATCCGGGTCCTGCAAAGGTTTGGACCCGGAACAAAAACGGATGACGGCCGGGAGGTGGCATTCGTTTTTGTGGGAAACGGTTCCATGCGGGACAGGCTGATATCTTATGCGGAAAGCCGCCGGATGGACAATGTGATATTCATTCCCTATCAGGAAAAGGAAAATCTGCTGTACAGTCTGAATGCCGGGGATGTCCACTGGGTAGTAAATGCAAAGGGGATTAAAGGTGTAAGCTGTCCGTCAAAGTATTACGGATGTGCAGCTGTACAGGCCCCCATACTGGGAGTCCTGGAAAAGGATTCCGAAATCCGGTGCATTATCGAAGAGACCGGCAGTGGTCTGTGCGCCGATCCGGGAGATTACGAAACAGTAAGACAGAATATCTGCTGGTTTGTGGAAAATGCCGGCAGTCGGAAAATGCTCATGATGGGCAGACGGGGACGGATCAATCTGGAACAGAATCTGTCCCGCGATGTTTCCATCAGAAAATATGCCGCAGCAATTTCAGGACTGTAGAAAGAAGGAACAGATGGACAGTAACTGGTTTAAACTGGTCATGAAAATTACCGGCGTTGAGTATGGAAAGAGGCTCCGGCTGAAAGGGATGCCTGTTATTTTCAACAGACGCGGCGCCCGATTAAAACTGGGCAGCAATGTTACGATCAAAAGCAGTTTTCTCAGCAATCTGGTAGGGCTCTACAACCGGACCATCATTATAACCCGGGCGCCGGGGGCCGTTATTGAGATTGGAGACAATGTGGGGATTTCCGGAGCGACGATTTATGCACGGAAGGGAATTTACATAGGTGCAAACACAGCGGTGGGAGGCAACTGCAAGATTCTGGATAATGATTTTCATCCGATTAATGCAGAAGAAAGAATACGGCTTTTGCAGAATGTCCGCGGAGGAGAAACCGGTGATCTGATTCCCGCAAAGGAAATTTATATCGGGCAGAACTGTTTCCTGGGATGCAATAGTATTATTCTCAAGGGGACAGTGCTGGGAAATAACTGTGTAGTCGGTGCCGGGGCGGTGGTCTGCGGAAGGTTTGAAGATGACTGTGTAATTGCCGGAAACCCGGCGCGAATCATCAGAAAACTATAAGGTATGAAAAATGGTAGATTTAACTGTTGTTATCCTCACAAAAAATGAAGAAAAGAATTTAAGAAAATGTGTTGAATCATTTCAGGGAATTGCAAAACGTTTTGTAATTGTTGACAGCTTTAGTACAGATGCAACAGAGAATTTATGTTGGCAGCTTAATACAGAACTTCAAAGACAGGGCAGTTCTCTGGACTTTTATCAGAACAAATGGATTGACTATGCTACTCAGTTTAACTGGGGATTGGAACATACCAATATTACCACCAAATGGACCATGCGAATAGATGCCGATGAAGAACTGATGGAAGATCTAAGCAAAGAAATTAACGAAAAATTAGATGTACTTCCTGATGCCATTAATGGTGTAATTCTTCGAAGGCGCCTTATTTTTATGGGAAAATGGATCAAACATGGGGGACGCTATCCAGAAATGCTTTTACGCATTTTTCGCACTGGGAAAGCAATATGTGAACAAAAAATCATGGACGAACATATCATCCTGTTAGAAGGACGAACTACAACATTTCAATGTGATTTAATGGACAATAACCAAAAAAATCTGGAATGGTGGACGGCAAAACATAATTGGTACAGTGACAGAGAGGTTCTGGACTACAACATAACGTTCAGTAACACGCCTGTGCAAAAAACGTTACTGAGAAATGGGGTTTCTACTTCTCAGGCCAAGCGAAAACGTATTATAAAGAACATCGGATATTACAGATTACCCCGCTTCTTCAGAGCACATCTTTATTTCATCTATAGATATTATATCAGAGTCGGATTTCTCGATGGACCAGAAGGTCGAATTTTTCATTTTCTGCAGGCTTATTGGTATCGCTTTCTGGTGGATGCAAAAATGTATGAATGCGAGAAAATGGGAACTAAAATAAAAATGTCTGGAGATTTGAAAGCATAAATCTGGAAAAGGAGGATCGATATGCGCAGGTTTTTTGTTCTTTTGGAAAATATTTTGGCCATACCTAAAAGAATATTTTCTCATATTTCACCGTTTTGTATATTGCAGGAAGTCGCAATAGATAAAACCGCCTCTGTATGTTCCGGGGTAAGATTTTACAGAGGTAAAATAGGCAGATATTCCTATATTGGCAATAACAGTTTTGTTACAGATACCACTATCGGAAATTTCACTTCTATTTCTGCGGATTGCTATATAGGGGGAGCAGGCCATCCCGTGAACTGGGTGTCGACATCGCCGGTTTTTCACAAATGGGAAAATATATTAAAAAAGCATTTTGCTTTTCATGAATTTGACATTTTCAAAAAAACGGTTATTGGAAATGATGTCTGGGTTGGAAATCGTGTGATGATTAAGGCAGGTGTAACGGTAGGAGATGGAGCTGTAATCGGCATGGGTGCTGTTGTCACAAAAGATATAAGTCCATATGAAATATGGGCAGGCAACCCAGCGCGGCTGATACGAAGAAGATTTAATGACGAAGTAATATGTAATTTGCAAAAAATTAAATGGTGGGATTGGACAGATGACAAAATTCTTGCTAAGGGAAGTTATATAAAAGAGATTGATAAATTTCTATCAGAGGCAAAAAAATGAAAAAAATACTGGTATTATCCTCTTTTCCAGCTCCCTATCGCGTAGATGTATTTAAGGGATTATCCAAATACTATAAACTGGATGTTTTTTTTGCGGCAATGTCAGATCAGGACAGAGATAATGAGTATTTTATCAATAAAGATATATTTCCGTATTATGTCCTTACCACTCATGAAGATTATATTGTTTTTCAAAAACACCTTAGAAACTTACAATCATATACATTGGTTCTCGCATACGGCTGGTACTTACCACATGCTTTAAAAGTTGAGGAGAAATGTATTAAATATAAAATACCATATTACATAAATTGTGATGGCGCATTTTTGCCATCTCCCGTTACATTAAAAGATAGAATTAAAGCTCTGGTCAAAAAAAGATATATTTCTCATGCAAAAAAATGTCTGGCCAGTGGTCAATATGCCGCAGAATACTTTAAACACTATGGAGCTTCTGAAGAGAATATTGTATTTCATAATTTTTCCTCTCTTCATGAATGTGATATTGAAAAGACAGTTGTCAATGAGCAAAGTAAGGCACTGATACGGAGAGAATTAGGCTTATTTGAGTCTAAAAAAACAGTGCTTTCCATTGGACAATTTATACCACGAAAAGGATTTGATATTCTATTAGATGTATGGGGACAATTTGACTATTCTTATCAGCTTGTCATTATTGGCGGAGGTGCAGAACAAGAGAAATATAAAGAAATAATTCGAGGCAGGAAATATAAGAATGTCCATCTGTTGGGATATAAATCTCGCAATATTATTTTTAAATACTATCAGGCCTCAGATGTATTTGTTTTGCCTACCCGCGAAGATATATGGGGGCTTGTCATAAATGAAGCAATGGCTCATGGTTTGCCGGTAATTTCCACTGCAAACTGTATTGCTGCCTGTGAATTAATTCAGAATAAAATTAATGGCTATGTAATTCCTGGAGATGATCCAGAGGCATTATCAAGTGTATTAACAAATATATGGCAGGAAAATCTAAAAGAAATAGGTACAAATAACATAAATAAAATCAAGACATACACAATAGAAAATGTCATTAATCAACATTTGTCTGTTTTTCAATCAGATTTTGATTTTTAAATATTATTTCATGAGTGAGGAAGGCTAACATAGAATAAACTGGATGAATACTATAGTTTTAATTGTTCCATATTTTGGTAAATTGCCATCAAATTTTCAATTGTGGCTGGAAGGATGCAGATTTAATTCTTCCATAGACTGGTTGCTTTTTTTGGATGATCACCAGGTATATGATTATCCTGACAATGTAATTGTTACATATACTTCTTTCGACGAAATGAAAAAGAAAATACAGAGATTATATGATTTTCCAATTACACTGGAGGAACCATATAAACTTTGTGATTACAGGGTTGCCTATGGAGAAATTTTTAAGGAAGAAATAAGAAAATATCAACATTGGGGTTATTGTGACATAGATCTTCTAGATCGGAAGAGCGTCG
>CAJUMB010000091.1 GCA_910587105.1 uncultured Lachnospiraceae bacterium | reverse complement strand
GATGAAGGGCGCATAGCGGGCTATGTAACCTGAATTTGGCACAAATCTCACGCAAGCGGGGCGTGCAGATGGCGGGAATGATTTTTCAAACACGTTCTAGAAACCGCCTTTCACAGAACATTTTTACGGAGGTATGACATGGACACTTGCGAAACTCCCGTTTCTGACAGCCTGCGGGCCAATGAAGATTATATCCGCAGACAATTAGACAAATGTGACGACATTGTAATCCGCCCCATGCGCCTGGGTGACAGCCGTAAAGTAGACTGTCTGGTGGTCTATATTGAAGTCGCTGTGAGCAATATGATGCTGGAGGATTCTGTCATTGGAAAGCTGATCAATCATTTCTGGGAGATTCCCCCCTCCCAGATGAAAGAATTCCTGGAATACAATTCCCTGGGCATTTCTGACGTATCAGAACTCTCCACCATGGAGGCTGCCATGAGTGCAATGCTGGCCGGCAATGCCATTTTCTTCATGGACGGCTTTAATCAGGCCATCAAAATCTCCAGCAAGGGATATCCCAATATGGGCGTCACGCAGGCCGACCGGGAAAAAGTTCTCCGAGGCTCAAAGGAGGGGTTCTCTGACTCGGTAAAAACCAATTCTGCCCTGGTACGGAAACGGCTTCGGGATACCCGCCTGAAAATTGTGGAGGCTTACAGCGGTGTCCGCTCCAATACTTTGATGCATCTTCTGTATGTGGAGGACCTGGCATCAGAAGAATTGCTGGAAACCATCAAGAACCGCCTGTCCTCCTTCGAAATTGACGGTGTAATGGACAGCGGCATCGTACAACAGCTGTCTGAGGAAGTCTGGTATTCTCCTTTCCCTCAGTTCCAGACCACGGAAAGGCCTGACAGAGCGGCAGCGGAACTGCTGAACGGGCGGATTGTCTTGATCTGTGACAACTCTCCCACTGCGCTGATTCTGCCCACTACCTTTCACAATTTCATGCAGGCCAGTGAAGACCGCTACCAGCATTTTGAACTGGTGTCCTTCCTTCGCTGTCTCCGCTACGCAGCCATGCTGGCAGCAACTTTGCTCCCCGGCCTGTATCTGGCTGTCACCCGCTTCCACACCCAGGTACTGCCCACCAATCTGCTCCTGTCTTTTGCCGAAGCGCGGCAGGGGGTGCCCTTTTCCAGTATTGTAGAACTAATCTTTCTGGAACTGTCTTTCGAGCTGATAAGGGAAGCCGGTGTGCGAATTCCCGGTGAACTGGGCAACGCTATCGGGCTTGTCGGAGGGCTCATCATTGGACAAGCCGCCGTAGAAGCTAACCTGGTCAGCCCCATCGTAGTTATGATCGTGGCTTTGACCGCTCTTGGCTCACTGGCCATTCCCAACGAGGAATTCTCGGCGCCATTTCGGCTTCTGAAATACGTATTCATATTTTTAGGCGGTTTTCTGGGAATTTTCGGCATTTTACTGGGCATTTACGGTGTGATCAATCACCTGGCAGGTCTGAAAAGTTTCCAGATCCCCTATTTAATGCCATTTGTGGGCAGAAATCTGGATAAAAGACAAGGCGACGGCATCCTGCGCTGGCCTCTTCGTTTCATGAACCGCCGCCCCATTTTCGCCAATCAAAACCAGCGGATACGCCTGAAAGGAAGGTAACCCTTTATGTTTGCTGATAACCACAGAATTTCACACAGACAGATGATCCGCCAGCTGATCTTAAGCCTGGCAGTTCCAATCCTGCTGTGCCTTCCAGGAGCCCATCACATTTTAGGGGCCAATGGACTGCTGGGCATCCTGGTGAATTTTATCATTTACTATTTCGCAATTATCCTGCTCATCCGGATTGCTCCTGCCTACCAGGACCTGCCCAAGACACTGGGGTCTTTCCAGAGCCGCTGCATTGCACTGCTATACCTAGTACCGCTGGTTCTCACTGGCTCCTATCTGCTGTCCACAGCCGCCAGCCTTGCCTGCACTTACCTCATCAGCGGCATCCCCAAGTGGCTGGCCAGCCTGTTGATTCTTGCCGTCTGTGCTGCCGGAAGCCATATGGGTCTGGAGAAGAGAGGGCGCATCGGAGAAGTATCCTGCGGTCTGATTATTGGCGCGTTTTTGCTCTTGTACCTGCTGGCGTGTTTTCAGGGAAACAGCGCTTATCTCAACAACCCGGTGCAGGGTGCCTTAAGATGGCAGGACAGCCTGGATAGTATATACGGTATTTTCTGTGCCCTGTCCTTCCTGGGATTTCTTCCATTTCTGCTTCCCCGGGTGTCTAAGCCTAACAGCTCCGGAAAAGTGATTTTTTACGGTGTCCTGTTCCTGGGTGCAATGCTGGCCGCCGCCCTGGTTCTTGCCCAGGCTGTTTTCGGCTGGGAACGGCTGATCCGGGAAAAATTCCCTATCCTTCCCCTGATGGCAGGAACCGATCTGCCTGGGGATGTGCTGGCAAGATTCGATGTGCTGTGGATTGCCCTTCTCATTTACGGACTGTTCTTTTCTCTGGGAAGTATCTTTTTCTATGGAAGCCATATTCTGGAACAGGTAAATTTCCAGCCCCTGCGCCTCTGGCTTCTGCTTCTTGTCTATGGGATTACCCTCAATCCTGCTGCCGGCTATCCCATTGACGAATATTTCGGCTGGCTGCTGGTACGTGTCATCGCGCCTCTGATGCTGGCCCTCACTTTCTATGTAAGTATCTGGTATAAAAGCAGAAACAAAGGGGGTGCAATACAAAAATGACCCATGCACAGAAAAAATATATCATAATTTTTATTCTGGCCGTCTGCCTGGCTGCTGTCCTGTGCGGATGCAGTGGTGTGGACCCTGAGAAAAGGCTGTACCCGCTGGTCATGTCCGTGGACTATAAAAACAGCCAGTATCTGGTGTCTTACGGCATGGCCAGCCTGCCTGGCGCCACTGGGCAGGACAAACCAGAAGAAGGCAGAGATGTCACAGGGGTCTCTCTGTCCGGCCGAAATTTCCAGGAAATTGACAGTAAATATGATAAAAGCCAGGAAAAATATCTGGATATCAGCCACCTGCAGGTGTTAATCCTCAGTGAAAACTTAATTCGCCAGAATCAGTGTGCCTCTCTGTTTAATTATCTGAAAGGAAATCCTCTGGTTGGAGAAGACCTGTATGTGTTCCGCGCCTCAGACGTAAAAAAGGTAATGGCTTATACGGGTGAGGATAACCAGACCATCGGTGAATATCTGGTAGGTATTTACGAAAACCGTCCTTATTACCAGAAAAAAGCAGGCGTTACACTGCGCCATGTATACAACAGCTGGTATGGACAGGAAGGACTTCCCTCCCTTCCACTGATTAAACTCAAAGAAGATGGGCCATACTTATAAGATGATCAGCCCGTCAAAAGGCCTCTCCCATGAAAATGAACCTTTGACGCTCTAATCATAAGATAATACAAAAACAAAAAATGGAGGCCCAAATGATTGGACAAGAAAAAACTTCTGTGCCGTCCAGATGGATTTTGCCCCTGCTGGCCGGGATGCTGATTACCATAGCTGTATATTCCCCTTCTTATATAAAAACACCCGTATACGCCTGGTGGGGAACCATGTACCCCCAGTACTGTTTTTCCCAAAACACAGACAGCACAGAATCTGTACCTATAAAGATTGATTTTCGGTGGTTGCACATAAAATAAAAGAATGATAGAATGTAACTTGATAGAAAGGGGAATCAATCAATATGAACATGGATTTGACTGAAGCCCCCATCGGTGTCTTCGACTCCGGTGTGGGCGGGCTGACTGTGGCCCGGGAAATTATGCGCAATCTCCCTGCCGAACATATTGTATACTTTGGCGATACGGCCCGGCTTCCCTATGGGAGCAAGTCCAGGGACACCATCCTGATGTTCTCGCGGCAGATTATCCGCTTTCTTCAGACACAGCATGTGAAGGCAATCGTGGTGGCATGCAATACTGCCAGTGCCTTCGCCCTGGATGAAGTAGCTGGGGAAAACAACCTGCCCATGATCGGCGTGGTAAAGCCCGGCGCGAGGGTGGCCGCCCAGGTAACTTCCAATAAGCGCATCGGTGTGATTGGCACGGAGGGAACCACGGGGAGCCACATTTACCGAAATTATATCCAGGACATTGACCCGGAAATCACCGTGATCGAGAAACCCTGCCCGCTTCTGGTTCCGCTTGTGGAAGAACGCTGGATACATGACTCCGTCACCCGCCAGGTGCTGGAGAGATATCTGGCAGGGCTGCAGGAACAGCAGGTGGATACACTGGTACTGGGCTGTACCCATTATCCATTGCTGCGCTCCATTGTAGGTGAGATCATGGGCAGTGCTGTGACCCTGGTAAATCCCGCCTATGAGACTGCACTGGAGTTAAAACAGCTGCTGGCGGCCAGGAACTTGACAAATCCCGGAACAGATAAAAAAGAATTTCCTTATCGTTTCTTCGTCAGCGACCTGGCTGATAAATTCAAAGTTTTTGCCAACAGCATCCTTCCTTACGATGTAGAGATGACTCAGAAAATTGATATTGAAAATTATTAGAAAGGAATCAACCGATGACAAAAGATGTATTAGTGAGTGTCACTGGACTGCAGCTGATGGGTGACGAACAATGTTCCGGCCCCATTGAAATGGTCACCGTGGGAGAATATTTCTTCCGGGACGGAAAACATTTTATCCGCTACAGCGAAGCATATGAAGGATTTTCAGGAAACACTGTCAATCTGATAAAATTCAGCAAAGACTCTGTGGAAGTCCGGAAAAAAGGAGTCACTAACGTACATATGGTTTTCAATCCTCAGAAAAAAAATATAACCTTTTACCAGACTCCTTTCGGCAGTATACAGATGGGAATTACCGCTACTAATGTCCAATGTGAGGAAACCGATGAAAAGATTGACATTCATGTGGATTACTCCCTTGAATTAAACGAAGAGCCTTTTGCTGACTGTTACATTCAGATGAACGTACAGCCCAAATCCTCACCCGATTTTTCCCTGACAAATTAAGGAGGCAGACATATTATGAGTATACATATTACAGCTGAAACTTTTGAAGAACAGGTAATAAAGTCCACGAAACCGGTTCTGGTTGATTTCTATGCCGTCTGGTGCGGTCCCTGCCAGATGCTGGCACCTGTGATTGAAGAACTGGAAAACAGCCGGGATGATTTTCTCGCTGTAAAAATTGATGTGGACCAGGAACCCGCACTGGCACAAAGGTTTTCCATTACTGCAGTGCCCACACTCCTGTTATTTAGAAACGGAGAAAATGTAAAACGCGTCAGCGGCTTTCTCTCCAAAGAAGCCCTGGAGCAATTCATTGATGAGGTATAAAGAATGAAAATAACGCTGAATCCTGACGAAAATGTGGTGCAGACCATCCGGGACGGACTGGAAAAGACAGGAGGGTACTGTCCCTGCCGTCTGGAACGCACCGAAGAAAATAAATGCATGTGCAAAGAGTTCCGCGAACAGATTAAGGACCCAGAGTTTGAAGGATACTGCCATTGTATGCTGTACTATAAAAATAAATAATGCCAAAAGAGCATTCCAGCCGTAACTCCATGGCCGGAATGCTCTTTTTATGATTTTCTCATACGGGCGAAAAAGCCCTTTTTCTTCACCGGTGTCTCCAGTGCACCGCGCACCCCTTTCACGCCAACGATATAAATCCCGCTGACCTGGGCTTTCACTTCTTTCTTCACCGGAATCAACTCAAAAATTTTCTCATCACTGATCAATGTCATAATCTTTGGCCCCACTTTAGCCTTTACCACCGGAAGCTTCATCCGCCTCATCATCTTCGGTGTCTGGTCTATGACCATCTGGGGCAGTCCGGCTTCCTTCAAGGGCATTCGTTTCTTATCAATAACCAGCATGGAAACGGTCTGCTTGGACGCCTCAATCTGTGCCTGCTGTGCCTCTTGTTTCTTCTGAGCCTTCTTTCCCAGAAAATATAGAACAGCCAGAACAACTGCAAGTATAATCACAATAATCAGCAGCACCATCCAAAGTTTCATCTCTCTCCTCCTCGCTTTTTGCGTTTCTACTTTATTCTAGCATTCTTTTCCATAAAACGCAAATAGAAAGTTGAAAAAGTTCGAATCTATGATATAATGAAAACAGATGCCTTCTGAAGCGGGTTTATAAAGATGGCATGAATGAAAGATACACTTTGCTGCATACGATGAACAAAGGATAAAAGGAGATTTACGCGGATGGAACAAAATGAGCAGCTTCTCAGTTATGACGAGAGGAGAAGGCGTGCCTTAGTCATCCAGCGGGAACGCCGGGAGGCGCAGGTGCGGAGAAATCTGCGCATTATTGCAGGCATACTGATCACAGCTGTGACAACAGCCGCAGCCACCGGCATATACATGACCGCAACAAAGGACAGTGTTAAACGAAGCTCCAGGCAGAAAGCAGCAGCAGTACATGTCCCACAGACAGAAAGCCAGCAGCAGGTGAAAGCTTCCAGCATACTGGATCAGGCGGACACACTGGCCGCCATGTACGATTATGACGCGGCCATCTCTCTTCTGCAGGAACAGTCAGACTATTCCTCTGATACAGAGATGCAGCAGAGGGCAGCGCAGTACCAGAGCACCAAAGAATCTTGCATATCCTGGCCAATTGAGGAGGTCACACATGTATTCTATCATACATTGATTGCAGACCCTGCCAGAGCTTTCGATGGGGATTCAAAAGAAGGCGGTTACAACCAGGTTATGACCACTGTGGATGAATTCAATAAGATTACCCAAATCATGTATGAAAAAGGATTTGTTCTGGTCAGCCTGAAGGATATGGCGACGGTGGTTACCGATGAAGCCGGAAACCGTACCATGCAGAAAGGGGAGATTCTGCTTCCTCCTGGAAAGCAGCCTTTTGTCCTCTCTCAGGATGATGTCAGTTATTATCATTACATGGATGGTGATGGCTGTGCCCGTAAGTTGATTATCGATGAAAATGGCGATATTAAAAATGAATATGTCCAGGCCGACGGAAAAGTAGTTATCGGCGATTACGATATGGTCCCCCTCATTGACCGATTTGTGGAGAAACATCCTGATTTTTCCTATCGGGGTGCCAAAGGGATTCTGGCCCTGACCGGATACAATGGCGTGCTGGGCTACTATACAGATATTGCTTATCAGACCCGTGAAGACCTGGATGAAAATCAGATCAAATATCTGGATGAAAACCCGGACTTTGATTATGATGAGCAGGTGGCACAGGCCACAGAAGTTGCACAAGCTATGCGGGAAGACGGCTGGGAATTCGCCAGCCATACATGGGGACACATCAACGTGGGCCAGTGTTCACTGGAACATCTGCAGACCGATACCCAGAAATGGCTTTCCTATGTATCCCCCATTATAGGCGGCACCGATACGATCATCTTCGCTTTTGGCTCAGACATCTGCGGGGCTGAGGATTACTCCGGAGATAAATTCGACTACCTTAAAAGCCAGGGATTTGACTACTACTGTAACGTAGATTCCAGCCAGTACTGGGTTCAGTTCCATGATAACTATCTGCGCATGGGCCGCAGAAACCTGGACGGCTATCGGATGTATTACCACCCGGAACTGCTGGCCGACCTTTTCGACGCGGCGTCTGTATTTGATCCCGCCCGCCCCACCCCAGTCCCCCCCATGGGCTGATCCCGCCACACAATCACACTAGAGCGTGTCTTAAAAATGCTTTTTGTCAGATGTGCGTCACACTTGGTGGGA
>CAJUMB010000090.1 GCA_910587105.1 uncultured Lachnospiraceae bacterium | reverse complement strand
AATATAGTTTGAAAGCTAACCGGATGGAGTACTAGAGCGTGTCTTAAAAATCATTCACGCAATTGATGCACAGCGGACAAAAAACCATCTCACAAAATCAGGCACAAAGAGACTCCGAGAGTACATTAAGGATAACAGGAGGGATTATGAAAAATGATAAAAGCGTGTATTTTTGACCTGGACGGAACCCTGGCAGATACGCTGGAGTCCATAGCACGTGCAGTAAACCGGGGGCTGGAGCATTTCGGATATGAGGGCAGGCCGGTGGAAGAATATAATTATTATGCGGGAGACGGTCTGAATGCTGCATGGCAGAGGGCATTGAAACGGGCGGGAGGTGTCCAGGGGGAATACCTGGAAAAAGGAATACCGCTGGTGCGCAGTTATCTTGCCCAGGAGCCGCTGTATCACGTGAAGCCTTATCCGGGAATAGAGGAGGCACTTGAGAAAATGAAACGTCTGGCCATAGCTATGGGTGTGTTGTCCAATAAGCCCCACAGACAGGCGGTTCAGGTGGTGGAATCTCTCTTTGGCACAGAATGTTTTGATTATATCCAGGGACAGACAGAGGAAATTCTGCCAAAGCCGGATCTGTCGGGCATCCGCCGTGTGCTGGAAAAGCTGGATGTGCACCCGGAAGAGTGTCTGTATGTGGGTGACACCAATACCGACATGCTTACAGGGGGCAGGGCAGGGCTGTATACAGTAGGTGTGGCATGGGGATTCCGCCAGCCAAAAGAGCTGGAGGACAGCGGTGCCAGGGCAATTATCCATGAGCCTGGGGAGCTTCTGGATTTTATCACAGGTGAGTTATGCTCAAGAGCATACGTATTTGCCAAATGATTTGCTGTTTTGCTTGAAACAGTGAAGGCCTGCTGGCAAATCATTTGACTTACGAGTATATAATGGGAGGATTGAGAAAATGGAAGAGTATAATGAGGAATGTCTGTTGACGTTTTTGAAAAACCAGGGCCGTCTGTTTGATGAGCCGGTTGCGGAGAATCTTGCAGAGGCGGAGGCGTTTCTGGAAGACTGTATGGCTGTGGTTGTATCATCTATAGAGGAAGTCAGAGAGTACTTTCAGGAAAATGGTGCAGATGTGGATGGAATGTCAGACGAGGAACTGGAGGAAGCCAGCGAAGTGTTCTCATTGCCGGATGGCAGTTATCTGATTGTGGAGGGATGAGAACACTGCTGGGCTGGCAGTCATGTGTTGATGAGAGTCCGCTCGGATTAAAGCGGAACCAGCTGCCCGTTTCCGGGAAGATTGATACGCCCTCCGTTCAGCCATTTGCTGTCCGGATGGGAGGAGTCGTAGTAGATGGTGTGGCCGTTGGAGTTGATATTGCTGCAGTCTGTCAGTGTATTGCCCAGAAAAGCCACATAGGAATCTTCGGTTACATTCCAGGTGGAAGAATCGTCTAACTGTATGGAAGCTGTTTTCCCTGTATGTTCAGGGTCTATGGCGCCGGTGAAAACAGAGTCTTCTGACAGAGTTACGGAGACGGTGCTGATGGCGTCACAGGATATGTTTCCGCTTAATTTCTGCCGGATTCCTGTCAGCTTAAGGTTTCCGCCGTTTTTCCCGGGAATGCCCCAGTTATTTGTTTCATTTCCGGCAGCGGCGATCAGCGTGCCACCGGGAAATTTAAGCCGGGTGTTTGTCAGGGTAATCTGTGCATCCGTGTTGGTTACATAGATCATGGGGCCGTTGCTGGTGGTTGTGAGCCTGGAGTCTGTGGCAGATAAAACGGCTGTGCCAGGCTGGGCGTCCCCTGAGGTGCTCTGGTAGAGCATCAGCCCGTTGTCGCCGCCGCCTTTCAGCTTACAGTTGGTAAGGTCTACGGAGTTTTTTCCCTCCACCACCAGGGTCTGGGCGTTGGCGGCGGTTCCAGAAGAATCACGGACAGTGATTTTTCCGGTAGAGTAAATGCAGGGACTGCCTTCCCCTTTAGTGGACAGGGAAGAGCCGGCGGCATCAATGGTTCCCTCGCCCCGGTCAGTGGCCAGAGCTGCACAGTGGGCGCCTTCTGTGGAGATATCCACATTGGAGGCGGTGATGGTTCCGCCATAAGTGGCATCCAGTCCCCGGGAGGAGTTTCCCCTTGTGTGGATTTTCCCGGTATCCACAAGCACGGAGGCATTCTTTCCGGTGGCGAAAATGGCATTGGCGCCTTCCCCGCTGGAGGTGATGTCCACATTGGTCAGTTCCGCCCAGCTGCCGGATGTGACAGCCAGCACGGCATTTTGTCCGTAGAAATTGCTGTATTCTTCGCTGGAGGTATCTCCGGATTTGGACAGGGAGGCCCCTGCCAGCTGCAGGTTTCCATAGTTTGTAACCAGGATGGTATTCTCGTCATCTTTATTAGAAGAAAAGGATTCGTCAGAGGAGGTGGCTTTTTCACCGTCAATGGTTTTTTTGCCGGTGATGCTGATGTCTGCGGAATCTCCGGCTGCGCTGCCGCCGTTTTCTGGTTTCGGATTATCAGTCTGTACGGTGATGGATACAGCTGTTTCCTGATCTTCGTCTAATACCACTTCAATTATGTCTCCCTCGGACAAATCAGAGAGGGAGATTTTTTTTGACTTCTGGTCTTTCGCGGAGGTATAAGCGGTGTCCTCTGTGACAGTGATATCCCGGTCTTCCCCGCCGTGTCCGGCCGTCATGCTGCTGTCCGGCATGGCCGGGGGCTGGCTGGCGCCGTTACCGGATGCAGCTGGAGGCTGGCCGGTGTCGTTTTCCGGCATGGCTGGGGGCTGGCTGGCGCCGTTACCGGATGCAGCTGGAGGCTGGCCGGTGTCGTTTTCCGGCATGGCCGGGGGCTGGTCTGCTCCGTTTTCGGACAGGGAAGGCGGTTTTTCTATACTCCCCGCAGGTCCGCCGGAGCCTCCGGGATTGCCGGCAGTTATGGTGATTGTGTCGTCTGTTATGTTTTTTACACGTCCCATTACTGTAAGGGTGTTTTCATCTGCTGCGTTTTTCTGGTTCTCTGAAGCCTGTGCCCTGGTGCTGCTGGAATTTTCTACGGTTTTGCACCCAGACAG
This sequence comes from uncultured Lachnospiraceae bacterium, assembly GCA_910587105.1. Lineage (GTDB taxonomy): Bacteria > Bacillota > Clostridia > Lachnospirales > Lachnospiraceae > MGBC164599. The sequence goes on along the minus strand of CAJUMB010000090.1, from coordinate 4,706 downwards.
AGCCCCGGATGCGGTGACGGTTATAGCCAATAGTAAAAGGATAACTTGTTTCTTCATAACTATATATACTCCTTTGATTCTGAGTATGTATCAACATATGAAACATACTTTAAACATTACAGGACAACAGCATTATAAAAAATATATTTGTAAAACCTGTGGAAAAAGTGTGAAAGATATGTGTGCGTCTCTGCTCTAAATGCTTTTTGTCAGATGTGCGCCACACTTGGTGGGAGGTGTATGCCAGATGAAGGGCGCATAGCGGGCTATGTAACCTGAATTTGGCACAAATCTCCCGCAAAGTGGGGCGTGCAGATGGCAGGAATGATTTTTCAGACACGCGCTAGGCTATTGACAAACGTGGGAAATATGGTATTGTTAGAGTATATTTGAGAAAAAGTGTTCCATAAAGAAGATTTGCTACAGATTAATATAAAAATGCTTTTGGAAAGGAGCATGAAAATGGGAAACGTAAGACGAGTGTATGTGGAAAAAAAATCAGATTTTGCAATCGCGGCCAGGGAGCTGCAGCATGAGATCGGAAGTTACCTGGGGATTTCCGGAGTGTCTTCTGTGCGGGTGCTGACCCGGTACGATGTGGAGAACATTTCAGAAGACAGCTTTGAGAAAGCATGTCGTACAGTATTCGCTGAACCTCCTGTGGACCGCCTGTATCTGGAGGAATTTCCTGTTTCGCCGGATGCCCGTATTTTTTCTGTGGAATATCTGCCCGGACAGTTTGACCAGAGGGCGGATTCGGCTGTGCAGTGTATACAGTTTCTGCGGGAAGACGAGGAGCCGGTTATCCGTTCTGCCACTACCTATATAATAGAAGGAAAAATTTCAGACGGAGAATACGAGAGCATCAAGGAACACTGCATCAATCCAGTGGATTCCAGGGAGACAGGAGTGGACAAGCCAAAGACTCTGATTACGAAATTTGAGGAGCCTGAGGACGTGAAGACCATGACAGGTTTCTGCGCCATGGCGGAGCCGGAGTTGAAAAGCCTCTATAATTCTCTGGGACTTGCCATGACTTTCCGGGATTTTCTGCATATTCAGAATTATTTCGGCGGGGAGGAGCACCGGGACCCCACAATGACGGAGATCCGTGTGCTGGATACCTACTGGTCGGACCACTGCAGGCATACTACGTTTTCCACAGAACTGAAAAACGTTCAGTTTGGACAGGGGGATTACCGGAAGCCGCTTGTGGACACATATGAGAAATATCTGGCGGACAGGAAGGAACTCTATGGAGACAGGAAGGATAAAAGCATCTGTCTCATGGATCTGGCGCTTTTGGCCATGAAGAAGCTGAAGGCAGAGGGAAAGCTTGCCGACCAGGAGGAGTCGGAGGAAATCAATGCCTGCAGTATCGTGGTTCCTGTGGATGTAGACGGGAAAGAAGAAGAATGGCTGATTAATTTTAAAAACGAGACCCATAATCATCCCACAGAAATCGAGCCTTTCGGCGGTGCGGCCACCTGTCTGGGCGGAGCCATCCGCGACCCGCTGTCCGGTCGGACTTATGTGTATCAGGCTATGCGTGTCACTGGCGCGGCAGATCCCACAGTTTCTGTGAAAGATACCTTAAAAGGGAAACTGCCCCAGAAGAAGCTGGTGCGGGGAGCTGCCGCCGGATACAGTTCTTACGGAAACCAGATCGGCCTGGCCACCGGATATGTAAAAGAAATTTATCATCCCGATTATGTGGCAAAGCGTATGGAGATCGGAGCAGTACTGGGTGCGGCACCCAGAAGAGGGGTCATTCGGGAAAGCTCAAAGCCGGGAGACCAGATTATCCTTTTGGGAGGCAGAACCGGGCGTGACGGCTGTGGAGGAGCCACCGGTTCATCGAAAGTGCACACAGAGGCATCCATAGAAACCTGCGGCGCAGAGGTGCAGAAAGGAAATGCGCCTACAGAGCGGAAACTGCAGCGTATGTTCCGCAGGGAAGAGATCAGTAAGCTGATCAAGAAATGTAATGACTTCGGCGCAGGAGGGGTATCGGTGGCCATCGGAGAGCTGGCAGACGGCCTGCGGGTGAACCTGGACCAGGTGCCTAAGAAATATGCCGGACTGGACGGCACGGAGATTGCCATATCCGAATCCCAGGAGCGCATGGCCGTGGTAGTAGACCCGAAAGATGTGGACAAATTCCTGGAATTTGCCAGAGAGGAAAACCTGGAGGCAGTCTGTGTTGCAGAGGTGACACAGGAACCCAGGCTGGTGCTCATGTGGAGAGGGAAGAAGATAGTGGACATTTCCCGGGCATTTCTGGATACCAATGGGGCCCGCCAGGAGACAGAAGTGGCAGTGGATATTCCAAACAGGGGGGAAAATCCCTTTGCCAAAAGAGAAGACATTGCAGACGTCCGGAAAAAATGGCTGGATACGCTGGCAGACCTAAACGAGTGTTCCCAGAAAGGTCTGGTGGAAATGTTTGACAGCTCCATCGGGGCCGCTTCTGTGTATATGCCTTACGGGGGAAAATATCAGCTGACAGAGACCCAGGCCATGGTGGCCAAAGTGCCGGTTTTAAAGGGAAATACGATAACTGTCACCATGATGAGCTATGGTTTTGACCCCTATGTATCCAGCTGGAGCCCCTATCACGGTGCAGTCTATGCGGTGGTGGAGTCTGTGGCGAGAATTGCAGCCGCCGGAGGCGATTACCGGAAAATACGGTTCACGTTCCAGGAGTATTTCCGCCGTATGACAGAAGATCCCCACCGCTGGAGCCAGCCGTTTTCAGCACTGCTGGGAGCCTATGCGGCACAGCTGGGCTTCGGCCTGCCATCCATCGGCGGCAAGGACAGTATGTCCGGAACATTTAACGAGATTGATGTGCCGCCTACCTTGGTGTCTTTTGCTGTAGATGTGGCCAAACAGCAGGATGTGATTACTCCGGAATTGAAACGGGCTGGCAGTAAGCTGGTCTGGGTGCGTGTGGAAAAGGCAGATTATGACCTTCCAGATTATGAGATGTTAAAAGAACAATATGGAAAGCTTCACCAGGATATCCAGGCGGGCAGGATTATATCTGCCTATGCGCTGGGCAGACATGGAATGGCGGCAGCAGTGAGTAAGATGGCTTTCGGAAACGGACTGGGTGTGAAGGTGGAACACCATGTGGATGCAAGAGACTTATTTGCCCCTGGATTCGGAGAACTGGTTTGTGAAGTTCCAGAGGGCAGAGTGGGAGAACTGGCTGTCTCTTATACAGAGATCGGGGAAGTGACAGATACCGGTTCGATCGAATACGGAAATATGCAGATTCCCCTTTCAGAGGCACTGGAAGCGTGGACAGGGACTCTGGAAAATGTATTTAAAACAATATCCGGCGCCAGCGGCCAGGGAAGTACTGCCATTTATGCCGCAGGGGCGGCACCTTCAGAGGAAGGGACCTATGAGGACGGTCTGTATCATGCATCGAAGGTTCATGTATGCGGCCACAAACTAGGGCAGCCCACGGTATTTATCCCGGTATTTCCTGGGACAAACTGTGAGTATGACAGTACCCGGGCATTTACCCGGGCAGGGGCCAGGGTGGAGACAAGGGTGTTTAAGAATCTGACAGCTTTGGATATCCGTGAGTCAGTGGCAGAATTTGAAAAAGCCATCGGCCAGGCGCAGATGATCATGTTCCCAGGGGGCTTTTCCGCAGGTGATGAGCCGGATGGTTCCGCCAAATTCTTTGCCACGGCGTTCCAGAACGAAAAAATCAAGGAAGCCGTGCAGAAACTTCTAGATGAACGGGACGGGCTGGCACTGGGAATCTGCAACGGTTTCCAGGCGCTGATTAAACTGGGACTGCTTCCCTACGGCAGAATCACAGGGCAGACAGAGGATTCCCCCACATTAACCTACAATACCATTGGACGGCATATTTCCAAGATGGTGTACACAAAAGTAGTGTCGGATAAATCCCCATGGCTGTCTCAGGCAAAGCTGGGCGGTGTCTACTGCAATCCAGCATCCCATGGGGAAGGGCGGTTTGTGGCAGATTCCCAGTGGATAGAAAAGCTGTTCCTGAACGGCCAGGCCGCCACTCAGTACTGCAGTCCGGACGGGGAAGTGACCATGGATGAGACCTGGAATGTGAATGGTTCCTATTACGCCATAGAGGGAATCTTAAGTCCAGACGGCCGGGTGCTGGGGAAAATGGCCCACAGCGAGCGCCGGGACGACGGCGTGGCCATCAATATCTATGGGGAACAGGATATGAGGATATTTGAGTCCGGGGTGGATTATTTTAAATAAAGGCAAGAGATGGTGATACGAAAAAAGAAACTTCCCATAGGGATTGAAAGTTTTGATGAGATCAGGAAAGAAGATTTTTACTATATTGATAAAACAGGGCTTATTACAGAGTTACTCCATAACTGGGGAGCAGTGAATCTATTTACCCGTCCCAGAAGATTTGGGAAAACTTTGAATATGAGTATGCTGGAACACTTTTTCTCACTGAATGGGAATAAAAGCATTTTTGACGGATTGAAAATTTCAAAAGAGACTGCGCTCTGTGAGGAATATATGGGAAAATATCCGGTTGTATCTATTTCCTTGAAAGGGATGGATGCACTGAATTTTGAAATGGCATTCCGGATGGGAGCCCGGACTGTGAGACGGGCAGCGTCAAAAGTGCAGTATCTTTTGGAGAGTGATGCGTTAAGTGAGAGTGATAAACTGGAATATCAGAG
>CAJUMB010000089.1 GCA_910587105.1 uncultured Lachnospiraceae bacterium | reverse complement strand
ATCTACAGCTACAGCAGGAAACTATATTATCAACATGGCACATGTTCGGAAATATGTAGTTAAGAAGAGGGATACATTACAAATAGAAAAGCATATGAAACCTGTATTGATTCTTCTTGCTGCTTCTATTGCAACTGAAATATATACAATGCTGGATACTGTGATGATAGAATATCATCATGGAGACGAATTCGTTGGATACTATTCAAATGCAGTCAAAATTGTGAGAACTGTATATGTGATGGTTGTAGCTATGGTCACTGCATTTTTTCCAAGAATAAGTTTATATATTAAGAATGGAGAAAAGGAAAAGAGTGATAGATTACTAACAGATGGTACAATGGCATTTCTCGTATTTGCAATTCCTTGTTCTGTGGGACTGTTTTTAAGTGCAGATTATATTGTATATATATTGTTGGGAAAGGCATTTCTAGAAAGTGTTTTTACAATTAGAATATTGTCTATTTTGGTTTGTGTATTTTCGATCGCATACTTTCTTGGGCATATGCCGCTAATTGTTACAGGAAATGAAAAGAAAATTCTAGAAGCAACGATAATCGGTGCTTCATTAAATGTTATTTTTAATTATTTACTTATCCCTGTGTTTAAACATAATGGGGCGGCTGTAGCATCTGTTGTTGCAGAATGTGCAGTTACTATAAGTTTATTATCACATTCATCTAAATATTTTAAAATATCTATCCCTAAAAGGTATTTTGGCAGTATTATATCAGCTATATTAGGAATGGTGCTAAGTCTTGAATGTAGTAGATGGATTTTTGCAATGAAAAGTATTAAAAATACATTGATTATAGTAGCTGTTTCTGGATTTACATATTGTATGGTTTTATTTTTTACTAAAAACCCAGTGACTGAAATGGCCACCCAAATATTGGAAAATATGATTAGGAATCTGAAAAAGCAAAGGTGATTGTTATGATAGTATTATTTTAGCGAAGCCTTTTATTGAATATTGATTGGGAGAAATTGAGAAATGGAGTATGGGGAAAAATTGTCATTACGTGAAATACAAATGGCAGAATACGATATACTGTGTAAATTAGTGCGGTATTTCGATATAAGACAAATTAATTATATACTTTGTGGGGGTACGATGCTCGGTGCTGTACGTCATAATGGTTTCATTCCATGGGATGATGATATTGATATTCTTGTGCCAAGAGAGGACTATGAAAAACTTAAAGAAATGTATTGCACTGGAGATACAAATATAGAAGGGGTTATTTTAAACATCCCTGGAGAAAAAAATAGTCCGTATCCATTTATTAAAGCTATCAATCCATCATTGATTGTGGTAGAGGAGGTACGCGATGAAGAATTCCGGGCTAATGTATGGATTGATATTTTTCCTATGGATCATTTCCCTGACAACGATAAAATGCATCGCCTTTATTTAACAAGAATAACTAGTTTAATAAAAATTCTTTCTTCGTGTACGATTAGTGATGACTATTTAAAAAGAAAAGGGTATTATACTAATCCAATAAAACGAGTCAAACTTATGATTTCTCGTATTTTGTATAAATATTTAGGAGGAAATGTAAATATTTCAAAAAAAATAGATGAAATTGCATACATGATGAATAAAAAGTTTCAAAATTCTAATCATGTTGGTAATGGAGCATGGCCAAATGGGATGAATGACTACTTTTCTGTTAGTGATGTCAAACCAGTGATTAAACATAAATTTGAAGATAGCGAATTTAATATTCCGTTAAATTATGATTCCTTTTTGACTCACTTCTATGGTGATTATATGCAGATACCGTCGGTGGAAGAACGGCAAAATCACCATATCACTGTTTATCGCTTGGAAAAACGAAAATAATTTTAAGAAGGGTAAATAAATGAACATAGTTTGTATTTTGGCAGGTGGGATAGACAATCAATTTGGTTCTCCGGTTCCGAAACAGTATCATCCTATTAATGGGAGAACTGTGATAGAGTATGCTATTGATGCGGCTATTAAAAGTATATCTGATGAAGTTATAGTGGTTGCAAATGGAGAATACTTAGAGGTATTTGAACAAAATTATGGAGTGATAGGAGTTAAGGGAGGACGTGAACGGAATGAGTCAATTGAAAATGCTTTAAAATATGTAAATCAGAATTATAGGTGTGAAAAGATTATTTTATTGGAAGGCGTATGCCCTCTTGTGACAACTGATCTTTTAAATCTTTATTTCGGATACCTAGATGAATATGAAGCCGTATTCACTACTCAAACTATTTCGACAAGTCTTGCCAGATATGATAGAGCTCCTGTAATGCGTGAAGAATATTTTTTAGTTGAGTCTCCTGATGCATACCAGTTTAGGATATTAAATGAAAGTTTTGATGTATCTACAGGGTATACGACTCCGTTACATATGTTGCCCAAAAGAACAAAAATAAAATATTATTATGATTTCAAAGATTATTTAAAAATAATAGAACCGCATGATTTGGCTGTAGCAGAAACATTATTGAGAGAAAAGGATAGACGTATATATTTCAAAGCTCATGCAAATGATTTAGTTCTTTCTCTATTTGCAAAATTGCGCAAAATGAATCGAGAGGGAACTAAAATTTGGGAAAAGCAGATTGATTATGACGTTGAGCAGCTTTTCACAAAATGGCAAATATATAATTTTTCAGTCAATCCTGATGCCTATACAGGATTAGTGCTTGAGTGTAAATCGCGAGAATATGGAGAAGTCGTTATTAAAATCTATCCTCCCTTTTTAAATGAGCGTTTTATTAAAGAGTCTTTTATAATGAAAACATTAAAGGATTATCCTCAAGCAGCTTTATTGGATATGGATGCAGAAAAGTCAGCTATGCTTATCAGAAGGATTATTCCAGGAGATTATATTGATATTCATTCGGACTGTGAAGCAATTACAGTAATGTTTAGAGATATGATAAGGTATAGACTTAATGTTAATGATATTTACAATATTCCCCCTGAGATTAAAGGGATAATTGCACAAACTGATGAGGAATATCGGATTGCACAGAAGCATGATTATAACAAAGATTTGCTATGCTATCTAGTTAAGAATGCGCATTTGGTTTATGATGAGTATTTTAAAGACAATGAGAAATTTTTACTTCATGGAGATGCCTATTTTAAGAATGCACTTCGAAGTGAAAAAGGGATATTAGTTATTGATCCTGTTGGATATCGAGATGCATTTGAATTTGAATATATGCCAATGTTGACTTATGAATTAGCAATACATACAAGAAGTTCGGATTATGTAGAGGCGTATAAAAATCTTATATTATATTTTTCAAGATTTGCTGATGTAGAAAAATTTAATGCAGCAACGTTTGTGTTTTTGGTAAAACAATTGATTCCGTCAGTCTATGAAGCAAATGATGGATATCAGAGAGCGAATATATACCTTGAATTAATTCGCACTCTATATTTAGTTGATAATGAAACATTTGATTTGAAAAAATGTAAATAGTTAATTGTTGTTAACGAAAAAGCTGTATATTTACAGAGAAAGGTATTTTATGAATTTACTAGATAAGAATATCATCATGATTACAGCAGGAGGAGTCGGGCAAAGATTTGGGTCAAGCATACCTAAGCAGTATTTAAATTTAAATGGAAAACCTGTAATTTCCTATGTAATCGAGGCGTGTAAAAAAAGTAAGTTTGCAGATGCTGTTCTTGTCGTATCTGATTCGAAATATCATGAAGAGTTAACCGAAATTTATGAGGTAGATGTAACGGTAAGTGGGGAAAAATTGAATCAAACAAAAAGAAATGGTTTTGACTATATTAAATCCAATAGTTCCTGTGAAAAATTAGTTGTAGTTGAGTCAGTGCGTCCATCTATTGATTCAGATGTGATTGATCAAATTTTCCAGCTGCTTAATGAATATGATGCCATTGCATGTGCAAAAAAGATCACAGACAGTTTAGGAGCTTACGAAAAGTGGGTGATCAATAGGGAAGATTATTATACATTAAATCCACCTGAAGGATTCCGTTTTCCACTTCTTGATAAATATTTTGACTCAGATTCAATATATACAGAATCAATTCAACAATTGCCTGATACATCTAATATATATCTTAATTTTAATGTGCCATACTTTGATAAGATTACTTATCCAGAAGATTTTATACGTATTGAAGCAATAATGAAATGGAAAGAATCACAATGCAGATGAGGCTTTTTTAATTACTGGATAGGTAATCAATAAATTAGACTATGTCCTATTCATTGTTATAATATTCTAGAGATCATTTTGGAGGGTATATTATATGAGCAGCTTTAGTGGGTCTACATTACTTATTACGGGGGGGACGGGATCATTTGGACATACAGTTCTAAAACACTTTCTTCGTTCAGATATAGAGGAGATACGCATTTTCTCACGTGATGAAAAAAAGCAGGATGACATGCGGCATGATTTACAGACATACCACCCAGATGCCGCAAAAAAAGTAAAATTTTACATAGGAAACGTCCGTGACCCGCAATCCGTCCACGACGCCATGGTGGGAGTGGACTACGTTTTCCATGCCGCAGCCCTGAAGCAGGTGCCAAGCTGTGAATTTTTCCCCATGGAGGCGGTACAGACCAATGTGGAAGGCACAAACAACGTCCTTCACGCCGCAGTGGAAGCAAGGGTGAAGCGGGTGGTATGCCTCAGCACTGACAAGGCCGCGTACCCCATCAACGCCATGGGAACCAGCAAGGCTATGATGGAGCACGTAGTGCGGGCCAATGCCAGAGTGGCTGCGGAGAGAGGGGACACGGTGATCTGCTGTACAAGATATGGAAATGTGATGTGTTCAAGGGGATCGGTGATCCCCCTTTTTATTGACCAAATTAAAAGTGGAAATCCCATCACAGTCACAAACCCGGATATGACCCGGTTTCTCATGAATCTGGACGAGGCGGTTGATTTGGTTACTTTCGCTTTCGAACACGCAAATCCGGGGGATTTATTTATCCAGAAGGCGGATGCTTCCACTATCGGCGTGCTGGCAAAGGCAGTGCAGCGGCTGTTTGGTGATACGGGAACACATATTATCGGAACCCGCCACGGCGAAAAATTGTACGAGACCCTCATGACGAAAGAAGAACGCCTCCGCTCGGAGGATATGGGGAATTATTACCGGGTGTCGGCGGACAGCAGGGATCTGAATTATGATAAATATTTCATTGACGGCCAGGTCACAACGGAAGCGGATGAGGCGTACACCAGCCACAATACCCAGCTTCTGGATGTGGACGGCACGGTGGAGAAAATCTTGACAACGGACTATGTACAGGAACAGCTGAAGGCGGTGGGAAGGTGAAAATTCTTGTAACGGGAAGCAGAGGCTTCGTGGGAAAAAATCTGGTGGAGAATTTGAAGAATATCCGTGATGGGAAAGACCGGAGCAGACCGGGGCTGGCCATTACGGATATTTTTGAGTACGATGTGGACACAGAAGCCTCGGTTTTGGAAAAAGCCTGTGCAGAGGCAGATTTTGTGTTTCACCTGGCAGGGGTGAACCGTCCGGAGAATCCGGCAGATTTCATGAAAGGGAATTTTGGCTCTGCGGATACACTGCTGAATCTGCTGAAATCCCATCATAATACCTGTCCAGTGATGCTGTCCAGCTCTGCCCAGGCATCCCTTACCGGGCGTTTTGCCGGTTCCGAATATGGAAAGAGCAAGCTGGCAGGGGAAGAATTATTTTTCCAATATGCCAGAACCACAGGAGCCAGGGTTCTGGTGTACCGTTTCCCGAATCTATTCGGGAAATGGTGCAGACCCAATTATAATTCGGCAGTGGCCACCTTCTGCCACGCAGTGGCAAATGATCTGGAGTATACGGTAAATGACCGCTCTACGGAGCTGGAGCTTCTCTATATTGATGATTTGATTGGAGAGATGCTTGACGCATTGGAGGGAAAGGAGCATCGCTGTGAATATGAGGGCCTGTCCCCGATACCGGATATTTCCGGACAATACTGCTATGTCCCGGTGGTTCATCACGCATCGCTGGGTGAAATTGTAGATTTGCTCCAGTCTTTTAAGTCCATGCCGGAGACCCTGCTTATGCCGGAGATTTCCCAGGATTCTTTTGCAAAGAAGCTGTACAGTACGTATTTGTCCTATCTTCCGGCGGATAAGATTTCTTATGGATTCCAGCCGAATATTGACCAGCGGGGGAATTTTACGGAATTAATCAAGACTGCCGGCTGCGGCCAGGTCAGCATCAATGTGGCAAAGCCTGGAATTACCAGGGGACAGCACTGGCACAACAGCAAGTGGGAGATTTTTATTGTGGTCAGCGGCCATGGGCTGATTCAGCAGCGGAAAATAGGGGTTGACCCGGAAACGGGAAACCCGTATCCTGTACACAGCTTTGAAGTGTCCGGAGATCACATGCGGGCGGTTCAGATGCTGCCGGGGTATACCCACAGTATCAGCAATCTTTCCCACACGGAAAATCTGGTCACGGTGATGTGGGCAAATGAGCAGTTTGACAGCGGGCACCCGGACACTTTTTATGAACCTGTGGAGATAGAGAAATGAGCGCATATTTTGACAATGTAAAATGGAAAGAAAATGGGAAAATCAAGCTGTTGATCATTGTGGGAACCAGGCCGGAGATTATCCGCCTGTCTGCAGTCATTCATAAATGCCGTATGTATTTTGACACGATTCTTGCCCATACGGGGCAGAATTATGATTATAATTTAAACGGTGTATTTTTCAAAGACCTGGGACTGGCAGACCCGGATGTGTATCTGGATGCGGTGGGGAATGACCTGGGAGAGACTATGGGGAATATCATTGCATCTTCCTATCAGCTTATGGCCTGCATCCAGCCAGAGGCGGTGCTGGTTCTGGGGGATACCAACAGCTGTCTGTCTGTGATCGGAGCGAAACGCCTTCACATTCCCATTTTCCATATGGAAGCGGGAAACCGCTGCAAAGATGAGTGTCTCCCGGAGGAGACCAACCGGAGGATCGTGGATATTATTTCCGATGTGAATCTGGCGTATTCGGAGCACGCACGCCGGTATCTGGCAGAGTGCGGACTGCCAAAGGAGCGCACCTATGTCACAGGCAGTCCCATGGCAGAGGTGCTGGAAAATAATCTCCAGTCCATTCTTCGTTCGGCTATCCATGAGAGAATCTCGGCGGAAACCGGGGTCAGGATTGAGAAGGGGCGCTATATTCTGCTGTCGGCCCACCGGGAAGAAAATATTGATACAAAAAAGAATTTTACCAGCCTTTTTACCGCAGTCAATGCCCTGGCTGAAAAGTATGATATGCCTGTGCTGTACTCCTGTCATCCCAGGAGCAGAAAACGACTGGAGAGCAGCGGATTTGTGCTGGATTCAAGGGTGATTGCCCATGAGCCTATGGGTTTTCATGAGTATAACTGCCTGCAGGTGAATGCCTATGCGGTGGTGTCTGATTCCGGCACCCTTCCCGAGGAGAGCAGTTATTTTACTTCAATTCATATGCCTTTTCCCGCAGTGTGTATCAGAACCAGTACGGAAAGGCCGGAGGCGCTGGATAAGGCTTGTTTTATTTTGTCGGGGATTGGGACACAGGGACTGCTGCAGTCGGTGGAACTGGCGGTTTCCATGAATGAGAACGGGGACTATGGGACGCCTGTTCCTGATTATGTGGATACCAATGTGAGTACGAAAGTAGTGAAGATCATCCAGTCATATAAGGATACGGTGGACCGGTTTGTGTGGCGAAAAGAGTTGTAGATATTTGTAAACGATAGCTTGAACTTTCAGTGCGTCGTCATTAAGCGTACGTACAAAAATGTATGGCCAGTGACGTTTTGTAAAGGATTTTTTAATCAAATTCACAAAAAATTTACATTTCAGGGCAAAAAAATAGAGTCAAGAATCTGTTTTTTAGATTCCCGGCTCTATAACTTTGCCTATGCGCTTCTATCCGCTTTCAGTTGTTTGACTTCCTCAAGAGAAAGTCCTGAAATATTAACGATTTCC
>CAJUMB010000088.1 GCA_910587105.1 uncultured Lachnospiraceae bacterium | reverse complement strand
CACAAATCTCCCACCAAGTGTGACGAACATCTGACAAAAAGCATTTTTAAGACACACTCTAATACGAAAAAAAGAGATACCCGTAGGAATCTCTTTTAGTATGTGCGGTTTTTTATTTCTTATTCTATAGCGTGTCTTAAAAATGCTTTTTGAACATACATTAAGTAGAAGATGACAAAGGTGCAGGGGTTCTCTCCGAAGTGTTGAACAGCCGGGTGGTAAAGACCGTGCGGGCCAGCTGGCTTTTCCGCAGTATGTTCGCGGCTCTTCCTGCGGCTGAGCGGGAGCGGAAGATACCGAATACAGAAGGGCCGCTTCCACTCATCATGGCATGAACGGCGCCGTTTTCCAGCATTAATTTTTTGATTTCTCCGATGACAGGATATTCTTTTATAATCCCCGGTTCGAATACATTTTCCATGTGGGGCAGCATAGCGTCCAAATCGTAATCCCGGATAGCCTGCACCAGACTGTAGATATCCGGATGATGCCGGATTTGGGACAGATTCAGCGATTCGTAGGCCTGCCGGGTGGAAACGTTGATGGGCGGTTTGCCGATGAGTATATAGCATCCAGGGGCAGGGGGCAGCATAGTGAGCTTTTCCCCGATGCCTTCTGCCAGGGCTGTGCCGCGCATGATGCAGTAAGGCACGTCAGCCCCGATTGCCAGACCCCTCTCCATTAAATTTTCTTTGGAAAGTCCCAGATGGAACAGCCGGTTGACTGCGATCAGGGTGGCTGCCGCATCGGAGCTGCCCCCTGCCATTCCTGCAGATACGGGGATAAATTTTTCTAAAGCGATGTGCAGTCCGCATTTGATATGAAATTCTTCCATAAGCAGACTGGCTGCTTTATACACCAGATTCCGCTGGTCAGTGGGGACATAGGGCAGGTTGGTTTTTAAATGGATGCCAGGCCGGGAACACTTGCAGATGTCAATGATATCGTACATCTGTATGGTCTGCATCACCATCCGGACTTCATGATACCCATCGTCACGTTTTCTTAAAATATCCAGTCCCAGATTAATTTTTGCCAGTGCTTTTAATCTCATGATTTCTCCTGTTTTGGCATAAGTGAATGTTCAGATGCGTTCCTGTATGTATTATGATAACCATATTAACGTTTTTTTTGAGAATTTACAATACTTTTTCCTGTGAATATCTGTTACAATGGATAAATGAATTCGGACATATTTAAAAATGAGAAAGGAGAAGATATGATTTTTGAAAGTCATGCACACTACGACGATGAAGCATTTGACGCGGACAGAGATGAGCTGCTGAACTCTCTCGAAGATTCCGGTATTGAGGCTGTAGTGAATGTGTGCTCTACAGTGGAGAGTATAGAGGCTGTGGTACGCCTGATGGAGAAATATCCTTTTGTATATGGAGCCATCGGTGTGCACCCGGATGAGGTTGGGGATATGGACGGGCAGGTTCTGGAGAAGATACGCCGGCTTTTGGGCCATCCAAAAGCTGTGGCCATTGGAGAGATCGGGCTGGATTATCATTGGAATAAAGAAAGCCATCAGCTGCAGAAAAAATGGTTCTGTGAGCAGATGGAGATTGCCAGACAGGAGAAGAAACCGTTTATCATACACAGCCGGGATGCGGCGGAAGATACCCTGCAGACGATGAAAGAGCTGAGGGCGGGGGACATGTACGGGGGGATTATCCACTGTTTTTCCTATTCTGTGGAGACCGCCAGGGAATATTTGAATATGGGGCTTTTTCTGGGAATAGGAGGAGTGGTAACCTTTTCCAATGCCAGGAAGCTGAAAGAGGTGGCTGAATATGCGCCCCTTACACAGCTGGTGCTGGAGACAGACTGTCCATATCTGTCCCCAGTTCCCAACAGGGGAAAACGTAATTCTTCGCTGAATCTTCCTTACATTGCCAAAGAACTGGCAAATTTAAAAGGGATATCCTATGACCAGGTGGTGGATGTTACAAGTGCCAATGCCAAAAAGTTATTCGGTCTGTAAATTCTGCGATGCCACAGGAATTTCACCGGACATTACCTGCAGCAGGGTGCCCAGGGAGCCGTCGGACGAGTTGGCTGATTCGATTTCTCCAGGGTATAAGATACTGCCGTCGGGACCGCTCAAAGTGGTATCCGGGTTGAAAGAATAATCCAGCAGATTCAAACCGCCGGAAGGGGTGACCGGAAGATTCATAATGTAGTTAAAAAGATTCTGCAGAGCGGACACTTCCATGGTGGAGTAATAATCTATGGCCAGGACTCCATGGCTCTGAGCCAGGGTGTCTGTGTAGGCGGCCAGGGGATACACATTGCATATATTCATATTTTCTGAATAATGCATGACGATGGGGTCTAATGCGCTGGATGTAACTTTCACGGTACTGGTTTCGCCGGAAGTGGTTTTCTCAAGAGTAAACTTTGCCAGGCCGCCCAGCAGCTGCGGCGATGACTGGGCACCAGAGACCAGATTTCCCAGGGAATAGTAAACCAGCATTTCGTTGCCATTGGCGTCGGAAAGCATATGGTATGGCTGGAGAACCTGGGGATGGGTGCCGATTAATACTTTTACCCCCTGCTGCAGCAGAAACTGTGCCCATTGGTTCTGATATTCGTTGGGGACAGCGTTATCCAGCGTGCCCCAATGGGCCAGGAATACGATACAGTCGCTGATGCTTTTTGCCTGGGTGATGGCATTTGTTACCTTTTCTCTTTCCAGGTAATCCACCAGGAAAGGCTGTTCATTTTGGGCGGAACCAGTGCTGCTTCCGAATGTATAATTTAAGAAAGCAATTTTAATCTGGTTTTTTTCGATGACTCGTATGTTGTCCGCATCCTCCTGGGAGTTATGGACGCCCAAAACAGCAGTGTCCGGATACGTGGAACGCCAGAATTCCAGCATATGGTTCATGTATTCGGAACCGAAGTCATCCACATGATCCGTGGCGCTGGCGATAATATCAAAGCCCGCATTCACCAGCGCTGTACCAGCTTCTGCGGGAGTGGAATAAACGGGGCTTCCGCTGGTCAGATTGTGGTCAGTGGTGAGTACAGACTCCTGGGCTGCTATGGACAAATCTGCCTGGCCGATCTGATCCCGGATGAGACTGTAGAGCTGATCGTAATTCCAGGCAGCTGCATCCGCCTGGCCGGAGAGCAGGATATTGTCGTCAAATATATTGTTTCCCGCTGCCAGAATGTTGACGGAGGAAGTGGCTGTCTCCTGGGAGCCTTCTGTTTCGCTCTGCTTTTCTTCCCTGGCTTTTTTCGAAGCGGCTTTCTTGTCAGCGGAGACAAATGCCTTATCTACCTGAGTGAGAATCAGGGAGAGGAGCAGAAGGGTTATGATGGAAAGGGCCATACTGATTTTTGATTTGTTCTTTTCTGTTATTTCCAGTGGTAAATTGTCACGTTTCATATAGAATATAACCTCTTAAGGAACTGCATGAAAATAGTCTTCTCAAAATCATTACAGCCATTATAACAAATCTTTTCTAAAGAAGATAGAGTGAATCATGAAAAAGTATTCTGGAAGGTTTTACAAGCCCAGATGTTTCCGCAGAACAGGAAACTGTACAGGGCCGATTTCCAGCAGCTTTTTGTGAAACTCCTGGATGTCAAACAGTGCCCCCTCTTTTGCCTGCATTTCCTGGCACAGCTGGGTAAAATTCAGAGCCCCCAGATAGTAGCGCAGATAATTGGCAGGGGCTTCTACCACAGATTGGAATATATCCTGTACCAGACTGCTGTCGGCGATTCCGAACGGTTTTAGATACTGTGCCGCATTGTCTATGGTCCAGCCGTAGTAGTGGATTCCCACGTCCAGCAGGGAATAGATGCACAGATTTACAGAGCGGTTCAGCCATAAGAGCCGCGTCAGGTCACTGTCAGCCGGGGCATACCGGGAGCCGTAAGATTCCACGTAAGTTGCCCAGCCCTCCACGTAACCGCCGAAACTTATGAGGCTGCGGATGGCCAGAGGACGGCTCTGCTGGAAATAAAGGGACTGGTACAGATGTCCAGGGAATCCTTCGTGGGCCAATGTGGTGAATAGTTCCAGGTCAGAGGTCTGGCTGGCCTGATTGATATAGATGGTGTTGGGCGACAGGGTATCAGCCGGCGGGGTCAGGTAAAAGGCAGGGCTCAGGAATTGTGCCAGGGAAGGGTGGACGTATTTTACCTGGTAGTCTACATCCGAAAGGGCCGGGAAATCCTGGACATATGCTGACTCCAGGGTCTTCAGGGCCTGTTGGGGGGACTCTATGGTAAAGTCGTTGTTGTATACAAGGGAGATCAGGGATGGCTTTTCCCGCAGCAGTCTGCCCAGTTCCTGATAATCTTCCATAAGCTGGGTGTACAGCTGTTTTTCGATGGCGTCTACCGTTGTGTAGACTCCCACCTGGCTCTGGAGCAGATACTGGTAATAGGCACGGCCGTTGGGATAATGGCGCAGTCCGTTTTCATTTTCTCCGCTGCCTTTCAGGGCTTCCAGTCCCTGGATGAGCGTTTCATAGGCGGGAATCACGTGTTTTCTGATAATCTGCTGGTGGGAATCCAGACAGGCAGCAATTTCTTTTTTTGAGAGGGTTTTCGTATTTTGTGAAAATTCCTCTAATTTGTCCTGAAAGACTTCTTCCAGGAAATTGTTTTGGGGATCTGCAATAAATTCCTGGCATTGGGCTATAATACCTTCCAGAGAGGCATCACTCATCAGTACTCCCTGCTGTGCCTTGGCCTGTTCAAATGCCAGGAGTTCTTCATAATAAGTGTCTATAGTCTGCAGAAGTTTCAGATAATCGGCAATGTCCTGCTTATCATAGAAAGCATATTCTGCCAGGAGAATGGGGAGCTGTGCCTGAATCCCCAGGGTTTCCCCCAGAGGTTCTTCCAGATAATGGAATTTCTGAGAAGATTTTTCCGTTGTAAAATAGAGGAGCAGCATGTCAAGGGTGATCTGGTTTTCAGAAGATAATCGTTTGTAATTGAAATTCTGCAGTGTTTGTATGTAGTGTTCCATGGTTTCATACTGATCTGGATTTGGATGGGCAGACACACTGCCCAGAGAGACCACATAGTCTGTAATTCCGTATTCCTCCGGATGAGCCAGTGTATAATGGAGGTTCAGGGTATTAGCAGATACTTCCTTCAAAAATAAATTGTCAGCAAATTTTTGAAAACGTCCGTTTTCGCTGAAGGCCCAGTGACGGGAGCCGTATCCTGCCAGTATACCCAGACACAGTACCAGGAACAGGGCCAGTGAAATATAGGTAATTTTAAGGATTTTCTTATTTTTCATAGAATCCTTTCGTAATAATGCTTGTTTGTATAGTTTATTGGAAAAAAGACGTGTCTATGTATCAAATTTACGATGAAAGCCCTGTCAAGGACATGTCAGTTTTGTCAGTTTGGAAAGGGGAAATTATGAGTAAAAAATATGATTTGGTTATTTTGGGAGCAGGTCCGGCGGGGATTACAGCAGGAATCTACGGGGTGAGAGCAGGGCTTGAGACGGTGCTGCTGGAAAAAAATTATGTGAGCGGCGGCCAGGTGCTGAATACTTATGAAGTGGATAACTATCCGGGGATCTCCCACATCAGTGGGCTTGAACTGGGGGAGGCATTCGAAAATCATGCAAAGAGCCTGGGGCTGTGCATTGAGCAGGGAGAGGCCAGCGGGATTCATAAGGAGGACGGTTTCTTTCAAATTGTGACAGAGGAGAAAACATATCTGTCCAGGACGGTAATCATTGCTGCTGGAGCCCATCCCAGACTTTTGGGCGTAACGGGAGAGCAGGAGCTGGCTGGTATGGGGGTCTCCTACTGCGCTGCCTGCGATGGAGCATTTTTTAAGGATAAAGTTACAGCTGTTGTAGGCGGGGGAGATGCGGCAGTGGAGGACGCCATTTTCCTGGCCCGGGTCTGCCGGAAAGTATATCTGATTCACAGAAGAGATCAGCTGCGGGCCGCCAGGATTCTCCAGGACCGTCTGATGGAGCTGGACAATGTGGAAATCCTCTGGGACAGCCAGGTGGAGGAGATTCTGGGAGAGGACCATGTGACAGGGGTGAAGATACGGCATACTCAGCCGGATGTGGATAACAAAGAGAAAGGCAGCAGGGAGCTTTCCGTGGACGGAATCTTTATCGCAATCGGCGTAGTGCCCAATAATCAAGGGCTGGAGGGCATTGCGGCTGTCGATGAAAGCGGGTATTTTGTGGCAGGAGAGGACTGCAGGACGGACACGCCGGGAATCTTTGCGGCAGGGGATATCCGGACAAAACCCCTGCGTCAGATTGTCACGGCGGCGGCGGATGGTGCCAATGCAGCGGCTTCTGCACTGCAATATGTTGAAGTACATGGAATTGTAAAGGGTTGTAAAACAATGTAGATATTTCAACCACTCGTCCCAAAAGTTATCCACATTTAGAAGGGCTGTAAATGCAGGAAATTGGAGTTATACACCAAGTTATCCACATTATCCACATATCCACATGTCCTGAGGATGGGGATTCAATAAATATTTTATATTTTATTAACAATTCTGTCTTATAATAAGAGAGTGCCGGAATGTATAAAAAATGTATGCCGGCACTCTGTGGATTATAATTATTTGCCCATCTGCTGCCAGCTTCAGGAACATGACGAAAAAATGATACAAAGTTTCTTATTGTGGTATCATATACTTCCACTTTTCATAAAAGGCGTTGACAACATATGCCGCAGATAAATAAAGGCGGTAAATTTACTTTTGGAAAATCACGGCTGCGGGACACAGAAAAGCCAGAGGATATTCATAGGAAAAATCACAAAGAGATGGAAAAATGATGGAAATCTATTATATTGAAGATGATGAAAATATTGCAATGGCTGTAAAGGAATATCTGGGCCAGAAAGGGTATGCAGTTTCTGTATTTGGGACGCTGCAAAGTGGAAAGAAGGCATTGGAACACCATATTCCGAGCATTGTGCTGATTGACTGGAATATGCCAGACGGTGAGGGAGACAGCTTTTGCAGATGGATACGGTCAAAATGGAAAGAACTGCCAGTTATTTTTCTGACTGTCCGGGATGATACGCGTGATATTATTTCTGGCTTTGAATATGGGGCAGATGATTATGTGACAAAACCCTTTGAATTAGAAGTTCTGTATTCCCGCATCCACGCATTGCTGCGAAGAGCAGGGAATGTGCAGAACCAGTATCTTTCCTGCGGTTCTATTTCAATTGATAAAAGTAAAATGGCAGTATTTTATGGTGAGGAAGAAATTACTGTCAGCCAAGCAGAATACCAACTTCTGCAGATTTTGATGGAAAATAAGGGAAAAACCGTCACAAGAGAGCGGCTGCTGACCCAAATTTGGGATAATAGCGGGAATTATGTCAATGATAATACGTTGACTGTGACAATGAAACGGCTTAGGGAAAAATTCCATCATCCGTCCTGCCTAAAAACAATACGGAGCTTTGGCTACCGTATGGAGGATGAGATATGAGCAAAAGATCAAATATAAAAATAACCATTCTGTTTGTGCTCTCGACTGGTCTGATTGCAGCGGCAGCAGCTACATATTTTCTTACCGTTTACTATCGCCAGAGATGTTTTCATATATTAGGTAGATTTTTTGAAAGCATTATTGAAAAAAATCCAGATTCCCAACAGGCTGTTTTGGAGTTATTGAAAACACAGGATTTCTCTATGATCGATGAAAATATATTATCAAACTTTGGTTATTATCCATCGAATTTAGGGATTACGGACACGACAGTTCATTGGATTGCCATTTTAGGTTTTTTGGCAGGCGGCATACTATTTCTTTTCTCTTTCTGGTATTGGCATAGGAAATTGGATGCCCGCATCCAGGCATTGACCGGATATTTGGAAAAAATAAATACAGGCGTTCAGGGATTGGTTTTTGAATCTTCGGATGATGAATTTTCAAAATTGCAGGATGAAATATATAAAACTGTAACAGAACTTTACCAGACAAGGGAAGAAGCCCTGGCAGCACGAAACAATTTTGCAGAAAATCTTTCTAATATTGCCCATCAGCTTAAAACACCGATTACGTCTATCTCCTTAACTATCCAGATGGTGAAAGAACATTTAAGGGATGCCCGTGCCATGGAGACGCAGCAACAGTATACTTCGATGACCGATAAAATGCATGCCAATATTAAGGAGATAGAACGGCAGATAAACAGGCTCATGCATTTAGAAGAAGCGTTATTGGTATTGTCCCGCATTGATGCAGGAACCCTTGTATTTGACAGAAAACCGGCAGATGTTTTTACAATCCTTTCTCTTGCATCGGACAATTTGTATGAATTGTTCATGCAGAAAGGCGTTCTGATTGATGTTCCGGAAATGGGGGAGATGAATATCAATGTGGATTTAAACTGGACGATGGAAGCAGTCATGAATTTGA
>CAJUMB010000087.1 GCA_910587105.1 uncultured Lachnospiraceae bacterium | reverse complement strand
TAGATACAGCCGTGGCAGCAGCCCTTGTAAATATTCATATTGTAATCAATCCCAAACCATTTTGACGGGGCCTTTGTTTTTGTCACAATGGTTTTCGCTGGAATGTAGTCCATATTTATCCTCCTAATCACCGAAAACACGTCTGAACCAGCACCATATACAATACCGTTCCGGCCCCAATGCTAAAAAGAGTATTCTTCTTCCATTTATGAATACCAACAATAAACAAAACAGCAATGGCCTCCGGCAGACCGTGAAAAGAGCTGAACACCGCATCCTTCAGGCAGTATACCACCAGCAGTCCAATCACCGCATATGGCAGAACTGTTCCTAGGTATGTAATAAAAGGCGGCGGTGTCTTTCCCTCTGGGAAGATTAAAAACGGCAGAAATCTTGTCACCATAGTCCCCAGCACCACACCGGACACCCAGTAAATATGATTGAGCAGTGTTACAAAAAACATAAACCATCCCCTGTCCACATCCTCAAGCGGTGTGACAGCGCAGTTAATGGTAAAAGATTCATCACACATTCCAAAAATCAGATATGGCTTTTTCCAGCCTGTATTTTTATACTTCTCCAGCATGGAAATACCGTAAAATAAATGGCGGGCATTTACCATCAATGCCAGGAAAAAGGCATGGAGAGGCTGAAAGGCGGATAACAGTAAATTAACCGTGACAAATTCCATGGACCCGGCAAAAATAAATAAACTCATCAAGAGTGGATAGAAAAAAGAAAACCCTTTGCTTCTCATCAGAAACCCATAAGACATTCCGAGAAACAAAAAGCCTGCGCAGATAGGTAATGTATATGGCAGAGCCGCCTTAAATGCCTTCTTTTTCATGATCGTTCTCCTCCCGGCAGCACCTGTGCTCTCTGGATGGAGCACTTGATTTTTTCATGAAAGACTTATATAATAGACACATTGTATAGGGACATATGTATTATAATCCGAATATACTGCCTTTCATATTTTACATATGTATCGTTTATTTGTCAAACTGTAACTGTTCAAGGCCCTATGGGCAGGCATCCATTGGAAACCGCTTTCGGAGGAATAAAATGCACATCAACGAGCAATATCGAGACCTGACATTATTAGAATCCACCCCCTATCAGTACATAGGACGGGATGGAACCTGTAAAAAGGAATCTGAACCTGTTTTAAAAGAACACTTACTGGAAGTTTACATCAATGACCAGCTGACTATGAAGCTGATTGCCATCCCGGAATTTCTGACAGAACTGGTTCTGGGCCGCCTGCTGACTGAGGGTATCATCCATTCCACAGATCAGGTAAAGCAGATTTATATCTGTGAATACGGCACAAGGGCAAAGGTTATTTTGACAGAAACCAAAAGAAATGAATCAGAAGATTATGTGGAAATCACTCCATCCTGCTGTACAGGAAATCATATTTTAAACGGCTGGTTCCAGAGCCAGGAGCCCATCCGCCCAGTTTCCCCCATCCCCTGGAACGCCTCCCAGGTGTTTGCGCTGGCAGACCGCTTTTCCGACGGCATGCCTCTCCACCAAAAAACCTGGGCCACTCACAGCTGCTTTCTGGCACAGGGAGACAGCCTGCTTTTTCAATGCGAAGACATTGGACGGCACAACGCCATGGACAAAGCAATCGGCTTCGCCCTGCGGCAGAACATAGACCTGCATAAATGCATCATCTATTCCAGCGGACGGGTTCCCACAGATATGGCGGTCAAAGCAATCCGCGCCGGAATCCCGATTCTGGCAAGCAAAGCCTCACCTTCCAGAGAAGCGGTAACGCTGGCCGGGCAGTATGGACTGACCCTGGTCTGCGCGGCAAGGCGTGACCGCATGAAACTGTTTGCAGGAACACCTCCTGTCACAGTCGGATAAAATGATGATGCTTCTCATCCTGACCAGCGTACTGGGATATGAATTGAAAACTTATTGTAAAATAGTTCATAAATACCCATATACTTAGTGTACGGGCATTTATGAACTGGTGTTTTTCAGACATGTTCCAGAGCGCTATATAACTATTATCCTTCATCTTATCCTCAGCTGATATACTCTTACCTTGTTTGCCCCCATTGGCTCAACATCATCCATTTGGGAAAGTATAGCTCTCGTTCTTGCCATACTTCGATAAATCAAACCATTTTCCCATCCTTACTCCTTACTCTTGAGAACACCTCTCCCGCCGCTCCATATCCTCACACACCAGCCGGTAAACAGCCGCCACTATAGGCACCCCAATCATCATACCAGCAACCCCAAGCAGCTTTCCGCCGATTGTCACAGCCGCCAGCACCCAGAGTGCCGGAAGTCCGATGGATTTTCCCACAACCCTGGGATAGATCAGATTTCCTTCCAGCTGCTGAAGAACAACAATGAATATTAAGAACAAAACAGCTTTCAGAGGCGATACCGTTAAAATCATAATGGCGCCCACACCAGCCCCAATATAAGCTCCGGCTATGGGAATCAGCGCCGTAAATCCAATGAGCGTTCCGATCATGCCCGCATAAGGGAACCGGAAAACCACCATCCCCGCAAAGCACAGCGCACCAAGTATCAACGCCTCTGTACACTGTCCCACAATATACTTGTGAAAGGAATCATTCAGAACTGAAAATCCGTACAAAATCTTTTCCTTCCATTTTTCCGGCAGATAATGGCCCATCACCCGCAGGGACTGCTCTTTAATCTTCTCTTTCCCCGACAGCAGATAAATAGAGAACACTGTCCCGATAAACACATTGACAATAATAGAAATCGTGGACGAGACTGCATTGAGGATAACATTAGCCGCATCACCCAGGCTGCTGGTAATCCTCTGGACAATTTTCAGAACATGTTCCATCAGGTCCATGGAGGATAACTGATACAAAACGTCCTCTGGAAGGACCTCATTCATCCACTCACTGGTAAACATTCCCTCTATGGCAGGAGGAATTTCCGCAGTGAGAAACTTCACACAGGATACCAGCTCCGGAATCACAGTTCCCGTCAGCCATACCAAAATAACAATCAGCGTTACAAAAGAAGCGGCCAGACACACCGGCCTGCGGCTTTTCCGAAACTTCTTTTCATGAATCTTCTTTGGAAAATAATGCCGTTCATAAAAGTTCATCAGAATATTCAGAATATAACCCATCACAATTCCCAGAATAATCGGCCAAACCGCCTGAAACATCATTCCGGAAAACTTCACAACATATTTCCAGCCGGAAATACATACAAAGAGAACGAAAACACTAAATGCCGCCCGAAAACAATTTTTCCAGGAAATATCCCTGTCCTTTTTTTCCATATCCAAATCCTCTGTTTTAGCTATTTCTTAAATTCTTAGGCAGCATCACAGTAAAAGCCGTTATATTATGTTCACTGTACACCGCCACTCTCCCGCTGTGGAGATCCACCACACGTTTCACCACCGCAAGCCCAATCCCATTTCCTTCAATGGAATGGGAACCGTCGGCCTGATAAAATTTATTAAATATCCGCTTCTGGCTTTCCAGGGATATCTCCTCCCCTGAATTGGACACAGAAACAGACACCTGGTCTGCCTGGTCTTCTATATCAATCTCAATTACTCCGCCGCTTGGTGAAAATTTAATGGCATTGTCGATCAGATTGATCCACACCTGCTTGAGCAGTTCCTCATTGGCAGAGATCATATATTCGCCGAACTCCACCTCAAAATCCAATTCCTTTTTCTCCCACTTATCCACCAGCAGCAAAATGCAGGAGCGCAGCTGTTCTGAAAGATTGAATCTGGACACATCTGTCAAAATTGTCTGATTCTCTACCTGGGTGAGACTCAGCACATTGGTGGCCATGTAGGACAGGCGCAGAGATTCTTCCTCGATCACATCCAGATACTCCTTTTTCTGCTCCTCCGTGAGATTCCCCCTTTTCAGCAGTTTGGCAAAACCCGCGATGGAAACAATAGGAGTCTTAAATTCGTGTGAAAAATTATTAATAAAATCACTGCGCAGAACTTCCGTATTCCCCAATTCCTCCGCCATTTTATTAAAACTTTCCGAGAGCTCCGCAAAAGACGGATGCCGGGATACCGCGGAATTAAAATACAGCCTGGCCTGGAAATCCCCGGATGCCAGACGGTTAATCTGATGGATGATATGGCTCACAAATTTCAGCGGAATCCGGATAGCCACAAATGCCACCATAGAGCCGATGGCATTGCTTATTACAACCATAAACAAAATAATATGCCCCATGGAAAGCTCGGAATCCCCGCCCGATGATATAACCCCCAGCTGTATCAGCAGATACGTAAAAACCGCACTCATAAAGATAGTGATAAACTGAATGCAGAAAACAGCCAGTGAAATAGCAAAATTCAATCCAATCCCTGTCTTTTGCCCCTGTCTTTTCAACCGCATTTTACCGCCTTATATCCCAGCCCTCTCACAGACTCAATTTTAAATTCCTCCCAGTCTTCAAAACGCCTGCGCAGCCGGCCGATGTGAACAGTAACCGTCTCCCACCCAGTCTCACTTTGTGCACCCCAGATCTCATCCATCAGCTGAATCCGGGTGAAGATTTTTCCGGGATAGGACAAAAGTTTATATAACAGCATAAACTCTTTCTGGGGAAGCTCCTGCATCTGCCCCGGCTTTTTCACCGTAAAAGAATCATAATCCAAAACCACATCACCTATGACGATTTTCCGCTCATTGACAATCTGCGCCCTGCGCAGAAGCGCCTTGATGCGCAGCAGCATTTCTTCTTCGTCGATGGGCTTTGTCATATAATCGTCAGTTCCCACAAGGAACCCTTTATGCTTGTCCCTGGGAAGCTGCCTGGCGGAAATCATGAGAATCGGCAGATTATTCTGGTTCTCACGCAGCAGTTTCGTGAATTCATAGCCGTCCATTTTGGGCATCATCACATCCAGCACCGCAAGGTCAATATGCTCCCTGTCCATAACCGCCAGGGCATCTTCCCCGTTTTCAGCTGTATGCACTGTATACATTTCACTCTCAAGCACAGCCTTCAACAGCCGCCTGGTATTTTTATCATCATCCACAACCAGAATATGAATCATACGCTCCCGCCATTCTCCCGCTTCTTATAGGAAACCGCAATACAGTCCGTCCCGCAGTGGGTGCCGATAATCCCGCCGATGGGATAGAGACGGCACCGCCCCTTAAGATGGTACTTCTTTTTTGTCTCCTGCATGAAATCTTCCACAATCCCGCGGTTAGAGGTATACCCAAAATATACAGGAAAATCAGGGTCTATGCCATCGTTTTCTATCCTGGCATATAATTTATCAATTCCCGCTTTCCTACCTCTCACCTTTGCCATAGTCTTCAGAATCGTATCCTCCAGGACAATCACCGGCTTGATATGCAGCGCTTCCCCGATGACGGCCAGTCCCGCCGGAATTCTTCCGCCCATTTTCAGATAGACCAGTGTATCCACCACTCCGCAGACCACAATCTGGTCTCTCACTTCCTGGATCTTTTGGACAATTTCTTCTGCACCTGCCCCCTCTTTACGGAGCTTAACCGCATATTCCACGGCCATTCTCTGAGCCATAATCGCCTGATGGGTATCCACAATAAAAATTCTCTCATACCCGGACAGTTCCCTGGCCACCCGCGCCGACTCCACCGTTCCGCTCAGGCCCCCGGATAATGTAAGCACCAGAACATCATCCCCCGCCTGCTTAGCCCTCTCAAAAATCTCCAGATACAGCTCTGGGGACGGACAGCTTGTCTTGGGAAGAGAGTCTGACTGTTTCAGCCGACTATAGAAAACGTCAAAATCCTCATCCCGCTCCTGGGGACACTCCCCGTCTTCGAAGGTAATCGTAAGGGGTACAAGGTGGATGTTCATATCCTCTGCCTGTCCCACAGTAAGATCGGATGCGGTATCTGTTACAATCTGCAGCATATCATTTATGACCTCCAATCACTATATTTCAGTTTTATACATCTGTCAGAAATTTTAACAGAGAAATCTAAACTGAAACGAAACTGGTGAAATATTCCTTCTGCTCCAGACTCTATAGTTTTTATGTGACTACACCATGGACCTCATAAGACTTTATGAAAAAATTATACAGACGGGTCTCAAAAATCCGATTGGCCACTTTCACAAACCCCTGTTCATTTTTCACAAATCCGTACATCTCTGCTTCATCAATGACTGCGTCATCCGGATTATATGGAATCATTTCCCCGGAGAAAAGAAGCCTCTGAAGCATCTGGTTCAGTTCCGGAAGATCATGCACTTTCCCCATCAGGGATTCAAACAGAGTATTTTTCTCCATCAATATACTGCCCACAGCTTCCCCCACACCTTCAGGAGTCCATACAAAACTCCCGCCGAAAAGCTGTCCTGCTGTAAATTTTCCATCCATCAGCTGGCAGATTCTGCTCACAAGAAACGGGTAACCGTCTGTATAGTCATAAATCTCCTGTGCAGTAACAGACACATCCATTCCTGTGTGATGGTCAAGCTCATACTCTGCAAGCATTCCCCCTATTCCATCTGCTGTCAGCCTCATGTCAATTTTGAAATCAGCGGCAATATTCCAGGGACTGTTGAATTTGTGCATACCTTCTGGATGCAGCTTCCACTTAAGATTTTTCACATCCGTTACCCCGGCCAAAATAACAGACTGAAAAGTCCGATAATTTAAATCTCTCTCCCTCTCTATATACTGAAGCCTTAACTGCGCCAGGAAATCAAGGAAAACCTGATTATCCGCCGCCGTATCCACTTCGTCTATAAACATGACCACCGGTTTTTCAGAAGATTGGCACCATGCAGCGAAAGTCATAAAAAGTTCATCCAATGCCGCCAGTCCTTCCCGCCTCCTGATATATTCATCAATCTCATCCACAATTTTATCAGGCATCCCAGCCCTTTCTGCTTTCATGCGGAGCTGGCGGCAGAAGGCCTTGACAAATTTCTCTTCTGACTGGAATCCCGAACCTCCGATTCCCTGAAAATCCAGGCTTAAAATGGCGTAATCATTTTCCAGATAACGGGCAAGAGCAGTCAGTGTGGTGGTCTTTCCATATTGGCGTGCCCTGTTGACAGTAAAGTATTTCCCGGAATCCACCATCGCCTTCATCTGTTCCATGCGGCTGTTAAGATCGACCATATAATGCCTGTCAGGAATGCATACACCTGTTGTGTTGAATGTTTTCATGGTTTTCCCTTTCTTCTACAAACAAACCTTACTGTTTCCCAGCTGACTGCTGTCTCACTTACACCAGTTCCCCGCCGCCAATTTGGATACGACAAAGGCCGGTTACCTTATCACTGTCTTTCTATCCCTTATATTATATGTTGTAAAGATTGTTAGGACAAGAAAAATTTGCAGCTTCGTGTGATTTCCTTTTCAAACACACTCTAAGCTGAATTAAATGAAATGGTATTGCTTCCAGTGTAAAATGCCTGTATAATTGCAATTGATAGGAGGAAAAGTACAAAGCTATGAGAAAAAGAAAATTTAATAAAGTGATAAATGCTATCGGAAAAGCAGAGGGGATAAGCCCAAAAGAGATAGAAAAGGAAATCCAGATCGCTATTAATTCGGGATTTGACCATCCTGATGCGGCGGTAAGAGCAGAGTGGGCAAAAGTGCCTTTTCATGGGGAACGTCCCACACCACAGGAAGTAATTGAGTATCTATGTAACAAAATGAAGAAAAACCAATAAAAGAGTATTCGTTAATACACTTATTTTTTTCTCTCAATACTACTCATATATAAAGTAATATACTTCTCATTTTAAAACCTGATAATATCAGGTAATAACGGTTAAAATGAAAGTAGTATATATCGGAAGTGAGGGGTAGATTGCTTGATAGAAGAGAAGTATATTACGAACCGAATAAAGGAACTCTGCGACAAAAAGCAGATGTCCATGTATGCGCTGTCTAAAAAGACGGGTATCAGCCAGTCATCTTTATCGAATCTGATGAGAAGGGGAAGTATACCTACTTTTTATACACTGAACAGAATTTGTGAGGGATTGGGGATTACTCTGCCACAATTTTTCTCTGACGATATAGGAAAACTGGAATTATCTTCAGAACAAAAGAAAGTGTTAAGAATATGGGAATCTTTGACGGATAAAGAGAAAGAAGCGGTTGAAATCTATGTGAGAGGGATGAAATTGAAGTAACTGCAGAAAGGAATGATATCTTTTCTCTGACAGCGCCGCCCAAAATCAGTTACAAATCAGGAAGTGCAGCAGTATGAAACTACGAAAACGAAAAGAAAGTAATCATATCCATTAGCAGCCAGAAATCCATGTTGGAAGATTACGCCCGCCGCAACGGATTTCCCAACCCGACCCATTTCACGGACGATGGAATCTCCGGAACCTGGTTCGACCGCCCCGGATTCACCGCCATGAGGGAGGAAGTGGAAGCTGGGAACATGGAGGCAATCATCATCAAGGACATAAGCCGTCTGGGACGCGACTATCTCAAAGTCGGCCAGGTTATGGGAATCCTGCTCTACTGTGCCGACTGCGGCGGCAAGATGTACGTCCACCGCACCAACAA
>CAJUMB010000086.1 GCA_910587105.1 uncultured Lachnospiraceae bacterium | reverse complement strand
AATGGCGCAAATAGCGGGTGCTTAGTGTTTGAGTATCTATGAAATGGTGTACTAGAACGTGTTTGAAAATTGCTTTATGTCAACCGTGCGTCACAGTTTGTACCCAAGGGTATGATATGGGAGATTTGTTCCGCATGAGGGCGCTGCAGCGGGCTGCAGCAACCGAATAAGGGGCAGATCTGCCGCAAAGTGGGGCGAATAGGTGGCATGAATGAATTTTCAAGCACGCTCTAGTAAAGAAAGGATTCCATACATGTATACAATAAAGAAAATTCAAGGGCGGGCCAAAAGAGCCCGCCTGGAAACGGTTCACGGAGTCATAGAGACCCCGGTGTTTATGAATGTGGGGACTGCCGCCGCCATCAAGGGGGCAGTGTCCACAGAAGATTTGAAGACAATCGGCACACAGGTGCAGCTGTCCAATACGTACCATCTCCATCTCAGGCCAGGGGATGAGCTGGTCAGGCAGCTGGGCGGGCTCCACAAATTTATGGTTTGGGATAGGCCCATTCTCACAGATTCCGGAGGATTTCAGGTGTTTTCCCTGTCCAGCCTGCGCAAGATTAAAGAGGAGGGTGTTTTCTTTCAATCACATATAGATGGAAAGAAAATTTTTATGGGGCCGGAGGAGAGTATGCGTATACAGTCCAATCTGGCCTCAACCATTGCCATGGCCTTTGATGAATGTCCCTCCGGTACAGCGGACAGGGATTATGTGCAGGCGTCGGTGGAGCGGACCACCCGGTGGCTTGCCCGGTGCAAAGAGGAGATGATGCGGCTGAATCAGCAGGAGAATACGTTAAACCGTCATCAGCTGTTGTTTGGAATCAACCAGGGAGCCATATATGAAGATATCCGGATAGAGCATGCCAAAGAGATCGCCCGGATGGATCTGGACGGCTATGCGGTAGGTGGTCTGTCGGTGGGGGAATCCCAGGAGGATATGTACCGGATTCTGGATGAGGCGGTTCCGCATCTGCCCCAGGATAAGCCCACGTATTTGATGGGGGTGGGAACGCCTGCCAATATCATAGAAGCTGTCTCCAGAGGGGTTGATTTCTTTGACTGTGTCTATCCCAGTAGAAACGGAAGACACGGCCATGTCTATACCGGGCAGGGAAAAAGAAATCTGTTCAATGCCCGGTACAGTATGGATGAGCGTCCCATCGAGGAGGGATGCGGCTGTCCTGCCTGCCGGCATTACAGCAGAGCCTATATCCGTCATCTTTTAAAAGCAAAGGAAATGCTGGGCATGCGGCTCTGCGTGCTTCATAATCTGTACTTCTATAATCATTTAATGGAAGAAATCAGGGATGCTCTGGATGAGGGAACCTTTGATTCTTATAAAAAAGCAAAATTGGAATCCATGGAGCAGATCAGAAAAGAATCATAAAAAACACTTGATGAATGGCGGGCTTTTGTGTATCATGTGTTATGATACGTTTTTTGAAAGAAATTTTGAATAGGAGGAACAGCAGGTATGGATAGTAATGCCTTTATGTTGATCTGGATGGTGGTCCTGATTGCCGTCATGTATTTTTTGATGATTCGGCCGCAGAAGAAAGAGCAGAACAGAGTCAAGGCGATGCTGGCTGATATGGCTGTGGGAGACAGTGTAGTCACAACCAGCGGCTTTTACGGCGTGGTGATTGATCTCACCGAGGAGGATGTAATTATCGAATTCGGAAATAACAAGAACTGCCGGATTCCCATGCGCAAAGCTGCCATTGCAGAGGTGGAAAAGGCGCAGACAGCGGAAGCTGAATAATATTAGTGGATCAAATCGGGCCCCTTTGTCTGGCTGTCCTGCCGGTCAGAGGGGCTGAAACCGCAATGGAAAGAAAGGGTGAGACAACATGGAACATAAGATTGTTTTGATTCCGGGTGACGGCATCGGGCCGGAAATTGTGAGAGAAGCAAAAAAAGTGTTAGATGGCGTATGCGGGAAATACGGCCATACATTTCAATATGAGGAAGCACTCATAGGCGGAGCTTCCATTGATACATACGGGATTCCTCTGACGGATGACACCATTGCCGCCGCGAAGAGCGCCGATGCAGTGCTGATGGGATCTGTGGGGGGAGATGCAGCCACGTCTCCCTGGTATCAGCTGGAGCCTTCCAAAAGGCCGGAGGCAGGGCTGTTAAAAATCCGAAAAGAGCTGAATTTGTTTGCAAATCTCAGGCCGGCATACCTATACAGCCAGCTGAAAGAGGCGTGTCCCCTCCGCCCGGATATCATTGAAGACGGGTTTGACCTTCTGATTATGCGTGAGCTTACGGGCGGACTCTATTTTGGGGATAGGAAAACATATGAAGAAAATGGTGTCTGGACGGCGGTGGATACTTTGGTATATAATGAACAGGAAATCCGCCGGATTGCGGTGAAAGGATTTGAGATTGCACGGAAACGGCAGAAAAAGGTTACCAGCGTGGACAAAGCCAATGTGCTGGATTCGTCCCGCCTCTGGAGAAAAGTGGTGGAGGAAGTGTCCGCAGATTATCCGGATGTGAAACTGGAACATATGCTGGTGGATAACTGTGCCATGCAGCTGGTACGAGATCCCGGCCAGTTTGATGTGGTTTTGACAGAAAACATGTTTGGAGATATTTTATCCGATGAGGCCAGCATGATCACCGGGTCTATCGGTATGCTGTCTTCTGCCAGCCTCAATGAGACGAAATTCGGGCTTTATGAGCCCAGCCACGGTTCTGCACCGGACATTGCTGGGCAGGACAAAGCCAATCCCATTGCCACCATATTATCTGCGGCTATGATGCTTCGGTATTCGCTGGATTTAGATCAGGAGGCGGATGCAGTGGAACAGGCAGTACAGAACGTATTAAGCCAGGGTTATCGGACGGTAGATATTATGTC
This sequence comes from uncultured Lachnospiraceae bacterium, assembly GCA_910587105.1. Taxonomy (GTDB): domain Bacteria; phylum Bacillota; class Clostridia; order Lachnospirales; family Lachnospiraceae; genus MGBC164599. The sequence continues at coordinate 5,751 of CAJUMB010000086.1, read as the reverse complement.
TGAGGGATGCACCTGTGTGGGCACCCGGGAAATGGGAGAACTCATTGTAAAAAATCTGCTGGCTCAGGCTTAAGGACTGACAGGCAGGTGAAAGGATAGATAGGAGAGCTGAAGATGAAAAGTGACGCAGTGAAAAAAGGAGTACAGCAGGCACCGCACCGCTCTTTGTTTCATGCACTGGGTATGACGAAAGAGGAACTGGAGCGTCCGCTGGTGGGAATCGTAAGTTCTTATAATGAAATTGTACCAGGGCACATGAACCTGGATAAGATTGTGGATGCAGTAAAACAGGGAGTTGCCATGGCAGGAGGGACGCCGGTTGTCTTTCCGGCTGTTGCCGTGTGTGACGGGATTGCCATGGGCCATATCGGTATGAAATATTCTCTGGTGACCAGAGATCTGATTGCAGATTCCACAGAATCCATGGCATTGGCCCATCAGTTTGATGCACTGGTAATGGTGCCAAACTGTGATAAAAATGTACCAGGTCTTTTAATGGCAGCGGCACGGATCAATGTTCCCACTGTTTTTGTCAGCGGAGGGCCTATGATGGCCGGGCATGTCCAGGGTCATAAGACCAGTCTTTCCAGCATGTTTGAGGCGGTAGGAGCATACAGCGCAGGGAAGATGACGCAGCAGGAAGTGGAAGAGTTTGAAAATCAGGCGTGTCCCACCTGCGGTTCCTGTTCTGGAATGTATACAGCCAACAGCATGAACTGTCTGACAGAAGTGCTGGGCATGGGGCTTCAGGGAAACGGAACCATTCCCGCTGTGTATTCCGCCCGTATCCGTCTGGCAAAACAGGCCGGAATGAAAGTTATGGAAATGTATGAAAAAAATATCCGTCCCCGGGATATTATGACGGAAGATGCTATTTTAAATGCTCTGACAGTGGATATGGCGCTGGGATGTTCCACCAACAGTATGCTCCATCTTCCCGCCATTGCCCATGAAATCGGTATGGATTTCGATATTACTTTTGCTAACGAAATTAGTGAGAAGACACCCAATCTGTGTCATTTGGCTCCAGCAGGCCCCACCTATATGGAGGACTTAAACGAGGCAGGAGGAGTCTATGCAGTGATGCATGAGCTGGATAAGAAAGGGCTTCTCCACACAGACTGTATGACAGTGACCGGAAAAACAGTGGGTGAGAACATCAAAGATTGTGAAAACAAAAATCCCCAGGTAATCCGCCCCATTGAGAATCCATACAGCGAGACAGGCGGTCTGGCTGTGCTCACCGGGAATCTGGCACCGGACGGAAGTGTGGTAAAACGTTCGGCAGTTGTGGCAGAGATGATGGTCCATGAAGGTCCTGCCAGAATCTTTGAGTCCGATGAAGAAGCCTGTGAGGCCATTCTGGGAGGGAAGATTAACCCTGGTGATGTGGTGGTGATCCGTTACGAAGGGCCCAAAGGCGGCCCCGGCATGAGAGAGATGCTGAATCCCACTTCTGCCATTGCAGGAATGGGGCTGGGTGAAAGCGTGGCGTTAATCACAGACGGCCGGTTCAGCGGCGCATCCAGGGGCGCATCTATTGGGCACGTATCGCCAGAAGCGGCTGTAGGAGGGCCGATTGCCCTTCTTAAAGAGGGAGATAAGATTCGGATTGACATTCCAAACCTGAAGCTGGAGGCGGCATTAACGGAAGAAGAGCTGGCTGGCCGCAGGGCTCAGTGGCAGCCCAGGCAGCCGAAAGTAACAACGGGATACCTGGCACGTTATGCAGCGATGGTGACTTCCGGCAACAGAGGTGCAATCCTTGAAATACCGAAATAGGAGGAGATATACATGCAGCTTACAGGTTCCGAAATCGTAATTGAGTGTCTGAAAGAACAGGGAGTGGATACTGTTTTTGGATATCCGGGCGGTGCGATTTTAAACATATATGATGCTCTGTATCAATATAAGGATGATATCCGGCATATTCTCACATCCCATGAACAGGGAGCTTCTCATGCGGCTGACGGATATGCGCGCGCCACAGGGAAAACAGGGGTATGTCTGGCCACATCCGGTCCGGGTGCCACCAATCTGGTCACTGGAATAGCCACTGCTTATATGGATTCCATACCTCTGGTGGCTATAACCGCCAATGTGGGAAAACCTCTGCTGGGAAAGGATTCTTTCCAGGAAGTGGATATTGCGGGGATTGTGATGCCTGTAACGAAACACAGTTATATTGTAAAAGATGTAACCAGTCTGGCAGAAACTCTGCGCAAAGCCTTTGAGATAGCCAGGAGTGGGAGACCTGGTCCGGTACTGGTGGATATTACAAAGGATGTCACTGCTGCGAAAACAGAGTATACGCCGGAAAAACCAAAGCCGCCAATCAGGGAGACAGAGCGCATCCGGGAAGAAGACATTGACAAGGCCGTACAGATGATTCAGAAAGCTGAAAAGCCCTTTATCTTTGTGGGTGGCGGAGCTGTCATTTCCGGGGCAGAAGAAGAGCTCAAGGAGCTGGCACACAAGATTCAGGCTCCTGTGTGTGACAGTCTGATGGGAAAAGGAGCTTTTTCCGGGCTTGACCCATTATATACAGGAATGCTGGGTATGCACGGGACTAAGACCTCAAATCTGGGTGTCACACAGTGTGATCTGCTGATTGCGGCAGGGACCAGGTTCAGTGACCGTGTGATAGGAAATGCCAGCAATTTTGCAAAGAATGCAAAGATTCTTCAGCTGGATATTGACCCTGCGGAGATTAATAAAAATGTGCTGGTGGATGCCTGCATTGCAGGAGATTTGAAAGAAGTTTTAAGAAGACTCAATGAGAAGCTGGGAGAAAAAGATCATGGTTCCTGGCTGGACCATATTCAGTCATTAAAGGAGAAACATCCTCTGCGGTATGATGACAGCCGTCTTACAGGACCTTATGTAATCAGTAAATTATATGAGCTGACAGGGGGCAATGCCATAATCACCACAGACGTGGGACAGCATCAGATGTGGGCAGCCCAGTTTTATAAATATTCCCAGCCCAGGACTTTTCTCACCTCCGGCGGCCTTGGCACCATGGGGTATGGGCTGGGGGCAGCCATCGGAGCAAAGATAGGCAGACCGGATAAAACAGTAGTAAATGTGGCTGGTGACGGCTGTTTCCGTATGAATATGAATGAGCTGGCCACAGCTGTACGTGCCGGAATTCCTGTTGTGGAGCTGGTTTTGAATAATCATGTGCTGGGCATGGTGCGCCAGTGGCAGACTCTGTTCTACCAGGAGAGGTATTCCCACACAGTGCTCAGGGATTCGGTAGACTTTGTAAAAGTGGCGGAGGCAATGGGGGCGGACGGTATCCGTGTATCCAGTAAAGAAGACTTGGTTCCGGCGTTGGAAAAAGCGCTGAACAGTTCCCGTCCCATTGTACTGGACTGTCAGATTGACAGTGATGAGAAGGTATTTCCCATGGTACCTGCAGGAGCAAATATTGAAGAAGCATTCGATGAGGAGGACTTACAGTAATGTTTAATTATCATTGCCTGAATCCGATTTCAGAAAAAGGATTAAAATCATTTGGCCAGAATTATCAGAAAACTGAGGATATGCAGGAAGCGCAGGCTGTGCTGGTGCGCAGCGCCAAGATGCATGACATGGAGCTTCCCCAGAGTGTTATGGCAGTTGCCCGGGCAGGGGCAGGGGTGAATAATATTCCCCTGGACAAATGTTCCAAAAAAGGAATTGTGGTATTTAACACTCCTGGAGCCAATGCCAATGGCGTAAAAGAACTGGTACTGGCCGGTATGCTGCTGGCCTCCAGGGATATTATAGGGGGCGTCAACTGGATTGAGAGCAGTAAGGACCTGGAAGACATTGGCAAGCAGGCGGAGAAAAAGAAAAAAGAATTTGCCGGATGTGAGATCAGCGGCAAAAAGCTTGGAATTATCGGTCTGGGTGCCATCGGCGCTATGGTGGCCAATTCCGCCACACATTTGGGAATGGAAGTTTACGGCTATGATCCTTTTATCTCTGTAGACGCGGCCTGGAATCTGTCTAGAAGCATCCACCATTCCACAAGCCTGGAAGAAATTTATACACAGTGTGATTATATCACCATTCATGTGCCGCTTCTGGATGATACGAAGAAGATGATCAATAAGGAAGCCATCGACCAGATGAAAGAAGGTGTAGTTATTCTGAACTTTGCCAGGGATATGCTGGTGGATGAGGAAGCCATGGTGGCAGCGCTGGAGGCAGGAAAAGTAAAAAGATACGTGACAGATTTTGCGAACCCTGTAGTTGCCGGGGCGAAAGGTACACTGGTGACACCCCATCTGGGTGCCTCTACAGAGGAATCTGAGGAAAACTGCGCAGTCATGGCTGTGAAGGAGCTCCGCAGTTATCTGGAAAACGGAAACATTAAGAATTCTGTGAATTTCCCGGAATGTAATATGGGAATCTGCCAGACAGCAGGAAGAATTGCTCTGATTCATGAAAACATTCCCAATGCCATTCAGCATATTACGAAGATTCTCGGCGAGGCAGGGTTGAATATTTCAGACTTAACCAACAAGAGCCGTGGGGAAAACGCTTACACATTGATTGACGTAGAGTCAAAAGTGTCACCGGAAGTGATAACGGCATTGGAAGCAGTTCCATCTGTTATGCGGGTGAGAGTTGTAAAATAAGCATTTTTAGGAAAGTTTCTTAGGAAAGGCAGGCGGGTATGGGACAGACGGGAAAGTATTTGAAGAAAAAGCTGCGCAAAGCCAGACGGCTGTATCGGATTGTCTCATCTGTCTGCCGCCGCCGTAAGGATTACCTGGGCGGTTTGAAGTACCTTTGGAAGCGGCTGAAAAAGAGAATATAAAATGAAATAAAATAAATACAGCGGGCCATCTTTTAGAATAGGAAAGTATTCGGAAGATGGCTTTTTTGGCTTTGAACGTGTCTTAAAATTCATTCCCGCCAGCTGCACGCCCCACTTAGCGCGATATTTGTACTGAATGTTGCTTTTTTATGGCTGTTTGGAAATAGTTTGTGCAATAGATGGTGATAGGGTATAATAGACAATAATATTATGAATCAGAAGAGAAGGAAGTGGATGTATGGCCAGGGCTGCAGGTATCGGGTTTCAGGACTTTGAGCAGATAATCGTAGAAGGCAATTTCTACGTAGATAAGACCATGTTCATTAGAGAATGGTGGGAAAGCAAGGACAGGGTTACCTTAAAGATGAATACGATACTCCTATGCAGGAGGCGTATGTGAATGGTTATTGGAATGAAATGACCGGGTTTATCAGAAACTTCAGGGAAGTTTCGTACGGGAGTGTAAAATAAAGTGTGTAAGTTAGAAATACAACAAATCTAACTGCATACTTTATTTTTCTATATAAAGTGTGCTACACTCACAGAAAGGATGAAGAAAAGGATGGGTACAGCACTTATGGCACGTAAAAATAGTCAGAATACTAGAGGGGCTGCAACCGCAAAGGATGTTATGCAAGAATACCAGCTACAGACAAGGGAAGAAATGCAGGATGCTATCAAAGACGTCTTTGGACCGATGTTTGAGGCTATGCTCCAGGGAGAGATGGATTCCCATCTGGGATATGGGCGTAATAAGCGCGAGGAAAAGGAGACGGCAGACAGGCGTAATGGTTATTCCCATAAGTCTGTCAACACCGCGTATGGAAAGCTGGATGCTGCCGTTCCAAAGGACCGGGATGGCAGCTTTGAACCAGAAGCAATCCCAAAACGTACCAAAAACGTCAGCGGGATTGAAGATAAGGTATTATCCATGTATG
>CAJUMB010000085.1 GCA_910587105.1 uncultured Lachnospiraceae bacterium | reverse complement strand
GTGGGGATAAATTCAAGAATTAGTCCCCACTGAATCTTCACCAAAAACATGCTCTGGATTCTATTGTTTCCAGGCGCAGGAGGTGTTTTTCTAGAATGTGGTGTGTTCTCTACACAGGGGATGGGAATGAGAAGAAAACGGAAGAATTCGTCACAGGCCTGCTGCCCGGGGATTTTTTCACCAGATGCTTTTCACTGACCAGGAGAAGACTTTACAAAAAAGCCGGACATTGGCAGACAATACAGGAAAAACTTCTGCCAGGGTATGTGTTCATTGAGACGGATTACCCGGAAGCGGTATACCAGGAACTGGAAGGAACTCCTCAGAATCTTCTGTTCAGCAATCAGTATCATGTTTCTGTTCTGGACAACACAGAAGCTGTTTTTATAGAGCAGGTCACAGACCAGAGAGGAACAGTGGGAATTTCTGACATTCGAATCAGAGAAGACAGGGAAATCCAATATCTGTCTGGCCCTCTGACAAGAGTGTCCAGCCGGGTAAAGAAGGTGAACCTTCACAAAAGAGTGGCAGAGGTAGGCCTGAATGTCTCCGGGACGCAGCAGACCTTATGGCTGGGCGTTCGTTTTTAGATTGTGCGGGGAGTGGGAAACGGCCAAAGAGAAGGGAATGAGTTGCTTTGTGGTATGTAATGCAGGTGAGGACCGGACAGGAGCAGGAGATTGTGGGACAGTGCCGCAGAAGGCTTTTGAAGGAAAATGAAGATATCTTCACCATGTTCGGAGAGAAAAAGTACCGTATCCGGGGAAAGTGGGAGCTGAAACGGTACGTACTGTTCGGCGGTTATGTGTTCATCGAGACGGAGAACATAGAAGATTTCCGCATCAGGCTGTATCAAATCAAAACCATGACAAAAGTTCTGAAAAACGGAGAAGACGTGGTGCCCATTGAGCCAGAGGAGGAAGCATTTCTGCGGCGGCTGGGCGGTGAGGGACATGTGGCCGAATACTCGGAAGGATATCTGGAAGGCGGCCGGCTCATTGTGACAGAGGGAGCCATGCAGGGATATGAGGGAAAAGTCAAGAGACTGGACCGCCACCGCAGGCTGGTGACCATAGAAGTGCCCCTTCTGGGACACCTGGTGGAAATACAGCTGGGGCTGGGAGTAGTGAGACGGGTGCCAGAGGAAACATAGGAAGCCATTGAATGTAGTTGACGCTAAGAGCGCTGTGCAGGGTATGGTGGACACATTGTACAGAGAAAGCCGGGGAAAAATTCCCGGGTGGCGAAGCCTGCCTTTTTTTGTAAAAGACGTTTACGAGAGCAGCCAAATAATATGTTTGTGAGAAAAGTAATAAATGAGCAGAGAATTCCATTTGAAGTGTCTGTTGATCCATTTTATAGAGAGGCAAATATGACCAGCTCAATGCAGGTGAAGGGAAAGAGCATGAACTAATAGAGGTAGATTGATGCATAAAATATGGTCAGATGAAGCATAGGACGATTATATTTATTGGCAAAGCCGAGACAAGCGTATATTGAAATATAGAGATTTCCCAATGTGGCTCTCATTATAGAGCAAAGTAAAAAACTGCTGAAATAGTGTGCAGGATTTTGGAGCAGTGCTGTCGGAGAAAAAGACAAGCAATATCAGTAGTTATTTATTTACAGTTCCTAGCACTACAGCGAACGATTCAAATGTTACAATCTGTAATGAGCAATATCCACTTTTTTCATTAAAAAATCCGATTATTTTCTATTGAAAATCGATGCTAAAGCGTCTTATTCAAAGTACAGTGCAATACGTTCGCTGTAGTACTAGAGCGTGTTTGAAAATTGCTTTATGTCAACCGTGCGTCACAATTTGTGGGAGATTTGTTCCGCATGAGGGCGCTGTAGCGGGCTACAGCAACCGAATAAGGGGAAAATCTGCCGCAAAGTGGGGCGTATGGGGTGGCGTGAATGAATTTTCAAACACGCTCTAAGCAGGGAATAAGAAAATCATAAGAGTGGGTGATATACCTGCTCTTATTTTTGTGCTGTTTTTTAGCACATATACACAGAGGCTGGAAAAAGATACGCAACAAAGTTTTGACCATACAGGTATAAGACAATGGCAAAGGAAAGAAATGAAAAATGACAGCATACAGTTTTAGCGGGGACAAAAGATTCAAAGGAATAAAACCTTTAGCAGACAAGATCTGGCTTGCTTCACCCACCATGCATGGGGAAGAACTTACCTATATAAAAGAGGCATACGAAACCAACTGGATGTCCACTGTGGGGGAGAATATCGATAAGCTGGAGCAGACCGCATCCGAATATATCGGGGTGGGACATGCCGTGGCACTTTCCTGTGGGACGGCCGCACTGCATCTGGCAGTAAAACTTGCCGCAGAGCAACTCTATGGAAGCAGCAGCGGTATCTCCACACCTATGGGATTGGGAAAAGGCGGATGCCTTTATGGAAAACGGGTATTCTGTTCGGATCTCACTTTTGACGCAACCGTAAACCCCGTCCTCTATGAAGGCGGTGAACCTGTATTCATTGATGCATCAATGGAATACTGGAATATGGACCCAGAAGCGCTGGAGATGGCATTTCAGCATTACCCGGATGTGAAACTGGTGATTTTCGTACACCTTTACGGCGTTCCGGCACAGGCTGATGAAATCAAAGATATCTGCCGCAGACATGGAGCGCTTCTCATCGAAGACGCGGCGGAATCCTTGGGAGCAGTATACAAAGGCAGACAGACGGGAGGGCTGGGTGATTATGGCGTTATCAGTTTTAACGGAAATAAGATCATCACAGGCAGTTCCGGTGGAATGCTTCTGATAAATGACCGCTGCAGCGCAGAAAAAGCGAGAAAATGGTCCACCCAGAGCAGAGAAAACGCGCCTTGGTATCAACATGAAGAACTGGGCTATAATTATCAGATGAGCAATGTGATAGCAGGTGTAGTGAGAGGGCAGTGGGAGCATCTGGAAAAGCATATTGAGGCAAAAAAGAACATATACCAACGGTATGAAAAAGCACTGGAGGATCTGGGGATACAGATGAATCCTTATGATGACAGAAACTGTCAGCCTAATTTCTGGCTTTCTTGTATTTTGTTGGATGAAAATTATATGTGTGAGATGTTGCGGTCGGATACGGAGTATATTTATACATCTGTTCATGGACGCACCTGTCCCATGGAGATTTATGATGCGCTGTCAGCGTTTCGTATTGAGGGCAGGCCGATCTGTAAACCCCTTCATATGCAGCCTATCTATCGGAAACATGAATTTGTGACAGCAGAAGGGTGCAGATACCGTTCCAGCAGGCTTCTTTCCAAAAGGATTGTTCCAGCAGATACATCTGCAGATATTTTTTGCAGGGGATTATGTCTGCCCAGTGACATTAAGATGACAGAGGAAGAACAGGATTCGATAATTGAAATTATACGCAGATGTTTAGAATAAAAATTAATAGAGGCGGAATGAAATTGGAAGAAGGAAACATGACATGTAAATATAAATTACAAGATGTGAGACTTGAGAAAATCAAATCACCAATAGTTTTAAATTTGGATGGCGTAGAGATGGAATATAAAAATGGCAGAGTTTTAGCAAATACCGTTTTTGGTGAAAGGTACTTTATTGAAAGCATAACAGCTAAAAATAATAAAATTATATTAGAAGCAGTTGAGAATAATAAATACGGAAAAGTTTATTGGACAGATAAAAAAGTGTCCATGTTTGATGGTACTGAAGAATAATAATAAATAGGTTTGTCTTTGGCTGTGGGATTCTCCACAGCTTTATTTGTGTGGAGATGAAAACGAGAATGTCTAAAGATAACAGTAGTAAGTCTAAATTAAGAAAAATATTCCTTATCAGTACCGTGCTCAGTGGAATGTATATCCTATTAAATGCAATAGTGAAAAAGAAAACAGAGCCAGATGACCTTGATAAGGAAAATCCATATATTCAAAAGATTGACACAGTTAGTAATAGCCTAAGTGTATATGAGAAAATAGTTAAGCCAGCAATGGATAAAATTCTATCATTTGCAGGGCTGATTGTACTGAGTCCTTTGTATGGGGTGATATCAATTATCGTATACCTAGATGATCCAGGTCCGGTATTTTTCACACAGAAACGTATTGGAAAGGATAAACAATTTTTTTATCTGCACAAATATCGTTCTATGCGAATGTCTACACCCCATGATGTGCCAACGCATCAGTTATCGAATCCCGAAAAATATATAACAAGATTTGGAAGAATTCTTAGAAAGACAAGTCTTGATGAGCTTCCTCAGATATGGGACATTTTTCGCGGGAAAATGTCTTTTATAGGACCAAGGCCAGCGTTATGGAATCAAGAAGATTTAGTAGCTGAGAGAGAAAAATATGAAGCAAATAGTATTATGCCAGGACTGACAGGCATTGCACAGATTAAAGGACGAGATGAATTAGAAATTGTTGATAAAGCAGCCCTTGATGGAGAATACAGAGAAATACTTCGGAAGGGTGGCTTGAAAGCCTTTTTTCAAGATATCAAATGCTTCATCGGAACAATAGAAAGCGTGCTAAAACATGATGGCGTAGTAGAAGGCGGGACAGGAAGTATACATGGACAGGCTGACAGTACAGGCCGTGCTGTCGAGAATGGTGGGACAGATAAAATAGAGGAAGCAGACAGTTCCGACACAGTGGGTATAGAATATGGACATAAAAAGACGTTCCACATTAATAGAGAACTGTCTAAGCGTGTACTGATTACTGGAGCAAATAGTTATATTGGTGAAAGTTTTAAAACCTATGCAGAAATACATTATCCAGACATATCAATAGATACTGTTGATATGATTGATGATTCATGGAAAAGACATGATTTTAGCAAATTTGATACTGTCTTTCATGTGGCTGGAATTGCTCATGCAGATGTTGGTGCAGTCAGTGAAAAAGAGAAGCAAAAATACTATGCGGTAAATGCCGGGTTAGCGGTTGAGACAGCAGCGATGGCAAAAAAGGCAGGTGTTTCACAGTTTATTTTCATGAGCTCCATGATTATTTATGGAGCATCTGCGCCACATGGGAAATGTAAAATGATTGATGAGAATACGAAGCCATCACCGGAAAATTTTTATGGAGACAGCAAATGGAGGGGAGATGTGGGAGTAAGAAAACTTGCTGATGAGAATTTTCATGTGGCAGTTTTGCGGCCCCCAATGATTTATGGGGATGGCTGCAAAGGGAATTATGCAGCACTGTCAACACTGGCAAAAAAACTGCTGCTTTTTCCAAATATAGAAAACCGTCGTTCCATGTTGTATATAGAAAACTTGTGTGAGTTTATATGTCTTTTAACTTTGTCCGGTGAGGGTGGTATTTATTTTCCTCAAAATAGAGAGTATACAAAGACTGCTGATATGGTAAAGAGCATTGCAAAAGCGTCTGGAAGAAATATTTACACAGTAAGAGTCTTAAATCCGACAGTGGCGGTTGCGTCTCATATTCCGGGAAAAATCGGTGCATTAGTTAATAAAGCTTTCGGAAACAATGTTTACGATCAAAAATTAAGTACATATAAGGGGTTGGATTATAGAGTCGCAGATCTTGAGAATTCTATCCAAAGAACAGAAAACAGTAGGGACAGTATTGATATTACATCAGGTGTGAGAGATACTCGGTTTGAGAATATGAATGACGAAGCTTGTGTTAGTCAACGGAAAAGACTACATATCCTTGTGATTTCTCAGTATTTTTGGCCGGAAACTTTTCGAATCAATGATATAGCTTCCGAATGGGTGAAGCGTGGATATCAGGTCACTGTATTAACAGGTATCCCAAATTATCCAACAGGAAAGTTTTTCGAGGGGTATGATTACAGGCATCGCAGACATGAATACTGGAATGGCATAGAAATTATCCGAATACCATTGATACCAAGGGGAAATAGTTCGATTGGCATGGCAGCGAATTATTTCTCATTTACAGCCATGGGTTTTTGGTGGAAAAATGTAACAGACATCCGTGCTGATTTGGTATTTACTTTTGAAGTTTCACCAATGACACAGGCATTAATCGGATGCTGGTACAGTCGAAAATATCACGTGCCGCATTTCCTATATGTCCAGGATCTATGGCCGGAAAATGTAGAAACAGTGGCGGGGATTACCAATGCCGTGATTATTAAGTCAATCCACCGTATGGTGGATTACATATACCGGAATACAGATGAAATATTTGCCACATCTCCGTCTTTTGTTGAAGCTATAGTGAATAGAAACGTATCTGTTCCAAGAGAAAAAGTCCATTACTGGCCGCAGTATGCAGAAGAATTCTATAAAGTATTAGATAGAGCAGTTGTCAGGGAGAATGCTGTTTCTTCATCACCGGTGCATAGGATTCCAGATGATGAGTGCTTCAATATTATATTTACAGGTAATATTGGAACTGCACAGGGATTGGAAATTCTGCCAAAGACGGCTGAATTGCTAAAACCTGATAATATACGGTTTGTGATTGTCGGTGACGGCAGATATCAGAAGCAGTTCGAGGGGGAAATAAAACATAGGGGAGTTGAAGATAAGTTTGTTATGATTCCCAGGCAGCCGGCAGAAATTATACCAGAACTGCTTGCCTGTTGTGATGCTGCATTCCTGTCATTTATGGATACAGAATTGTTTGAAAAGACTATACCAGCTAAATTACAATCGTATATGGCTTGCGGTATGCCTATTATTGCTGCGGCAAAGGGGGAGACGGAACGATTGATAAAGGAGGCAGAGTGTGGAATTTGTGTTCCAATTGGTGATGATAAGGCTTTAGCAAGCGCAATAGATTGGCTGAGGGAAAATATGTCTGTGATTGAGACAATGAGAAAAAATAGCCATAAAAATTATAAAAACTGGTTTAATAAATCAAATCTTATGAATGAGATGGATAAGTATATTATCATGCAAATGAAATGGTGATAAAGCAGAAAGAATAAAAGTGGTTTTGGAGTGTCCAAAAGTGAGATTATTAGAAATTAATTCAGTATGTGGAATTAGGAGTACGGGAAGAATTGCTGTTGAGATAGCGAAAGAATATGAAGCAGAAGGATATGAGGTAAAGATTGCATATGGAAGGGAAAAAGTGCCTGAACAATGCCAGAAATATGCGATAAGAATAGGTTCCGAAATAGATGTGAGAATTCATGGTATTAAAAGTAGAATTCTCGACAGACATGGCTTTTTTTCAAAAAGAGCAACAAAGAAATTTCTGAAATGGGCAGATCAATATGACCCTGATATTCTTTGGCTTCATAATATTCATGGATATTATATTAATATTGAATTATTGTTTCAATGGATTAAAAGCAGAACGGAAATGAAGGTAAGATGGACTTTACACGATTGTTGGGCGTTTACAGGGCATTGTGCTTATTTTACTATGGCTAAATGCAATAAATGGATGAAACATTGTAAAAGCTGTCCACAAAAAAAGAGATACCCAATGAGTTACATTATTGACTCCAGCGATAAAAATTTTGATAGAAAAAAAGCTCTTTTTACAGGTGTTAAGGATATGGTTTTGATATCACCTTCGCAATGGCTTGCTAGCTTACTCAAAGAAAGTTATTTAAAAGAATATCCCGTGGAAGTTCATTACAATACAATAGACAAAACTATTTTTAGACCAATAGCTAGTGAATTTAGAAAAAAATATCAATTGGAACATAAAAGGGTAATATTAGGAGTTGCAAGCTTTTGGGACGAAAGGAAAGGATTGGAAGATTTCTATAAACTTGCTGAAATGCTTGATGATAAATATGCAATAGTTCTTGTTGGTTTATCAATGAAACAAATAATGGAGATTCCAAAGAAAGTTAAGGGAGTAGAAAGAAAGAATAATAAGAAAGAATTAGTGGCTATTTATTCACCTGTGGAAAGTTCCCAGAATATGAGCGGAAAAGAAATTTGTAAAGCGACATCGGAAAGAATAATTACTCATAAAGATCTGCGTTCTGTACATGTAGAAGGAGTACATGAAGGTATGGTTGATGAGAAATTATTTGGGGTTGCAGTAAAACCGAGTGTTGGGAGCATTTATCAAGCTATTACTGGACATATCTATTCAGAAATAATAGACAGGTCTATAAATTGCTGTATGCTTATTGCTATTCCTCATACAAAGGATACAAATGAACTTGTAGAAATCTATTCATCTGCTGACTATTTTGTTAATCCGACTTATGAGGATAATTATCCAACAGTGAACCTGGAGGCAAAAGCATGTGGAACATATGTAATTACATATGACATTGGTGGTTCAAAAGAAACATTATTGAGAGAAAATTAGATTATAGATAATTTTATATATTGTTCGTTAAAAGCAATATTATATAAAATGGTGAGTGTATTATGGTTTATTATGCAATTTTTGCTATATTAGCAATTCAAGCTTTTATTAATGATATTGCTGGAATAAAACTCAAAAAATCAGAGGATGCTATTATATTTTTTGCAGATAGTGTGGTTCTTTTTTTTATGGCTGCATTTAGAAGCAACGTAGGTTCGGATTGGGATATTTATGAAAGAATTTTTAATAGTACAGGGAGACTGGATTTTTTAGATATTTTTGTCAGAAATCTGCAATCTTTTTATGGTGGGCAATATGAAGTCGGATATTTATCACTTAATTGGATTCTTAGAAATTCATCATTTCAGTTTCTGATATTTGTTTGCTCTTTCTTATGCATTATTCCAAAACTAATATATTTTTACAAATATAGTCACAAAAAATATGTAATGTTGTTTATGTATTTTACAACAATATTTATATACTATGATATCATTTTGATAAGACAAGGAATTGCACTTTCTTTTGCACTATGGGCATATAAAAACTTTATTGAAGGAAAGAAAAAAACTTTCTTTTTTAATGTTTTACTAGGAAGCTGTTTTCATATTACATGTATATCTATGTTCTTATTAC
>CAJUMB010000084.1 GCA_910587105.1 uncultured Lachnospiraceae bacterium | reverse complement strand
ATACCACGAATTATGTTTTATTTTACGGTAAGAAATTATCGATTATCTCAACTGAATGTTGACATGAGAAAATTAGAATCTATTTGCGAAATAATTATATCTGAAAGCATGCTTCCAGGTGGAAAATTGATATTTTTAGAAAATATAAATTCTTTCGATGAATTAATAGTGAAATATACACATATCATTTTAATGTTACGCAGATTAGAATTTAAATTTCCAGAAAATATACTAGAAGAGACAATAGATTATTTACTTAACGGCTCCATATCAATATGTGCAATTAGAAAAATTACTGATTGTGAGATTTTTGCAAATCCAGAATATGTATATGGTCAAGCTTTAAGGATAATAGGGGGAGATACAAATTGAATAATAAAAAAATTTGCTTTGTTATTTGCTATAATCAAGAAGTTTATTTGAATGAGTGTTTGTTATATCTTTATCAACTGCATATACCAGATGGGTATTCCGTTGATATTTTAACTATTCTGGATGCACCTTCTATGACGATGGGATATCAGGCAGCTATGGAGGAAAGTGATGCTAAATATAAAATCTATATTCATCAAGACGTTTTTATTCTTTATCGATACTTTTTAAATAGTATAATACAGATTTTTGAGTCGTATCATCGTATCGGAATGATTGGAATGGCAGGGAGCGTTGCCCTTTCTGAGGATTATATAATGGGCAACAGTGAAAAATATATAGTAAATCTTTATCAGAGAAAAGGGGGGTATATTGATTACGGGAATTACCGTTATGAGTTAGGGCATGGTCTTTCTGTAATGGATTCTATTGATGGTCTGTTGATGGCTACTGCCTATGATATTCCCTGGCGGACAGATATATTAGATGGATGGGATTCTTATGATGTATCACAAAGCTTTGAATTTCGAAAGCAGGGGTATAAAATAGTTGTACCAGTGCAGCATTATCCCTGGTGTCTTCATGATTTTGGGGGTGCAAATGATTATTGGGATTATAATAGAAGTCGCTCTATATGCATGAAAGAATATCCTTTATCCCTTTTTCCTCCAGGTTCCCATTAAAAATATCGTTGATTATGGTGATGAGAGGTTTCCAGCAAATATAGCAGAAGATCAATATAGTATAAAATAGATAAGCATGAAAAATAAAAAATGAATGGAAAATGATTATGAGAAAATCGGAGAAAAATAAGATATCAAAAAATATAGAAGATATAGAGAAAGAAAAAATACAAAATGCAATTGAAAAAGAAAATTATCATCAAGCAGAAGAATTATTGAAGAAGTATAAAGAAAAATTCACAGTATACGATGACGAAATTGCTATTTTCGATGCAGGAATTGGTGATTATTATGGAGATAAAAGGAGGGTATGGGAATCAATACGGAAGGGCTTAATGTTTAGCAGCAGAAATTATGAATTATATGTGATGCTGGGCAATTATTATCTGTCGGAGAATATGTATCAGTCCTATCTTTGCTATGAAAACGCTTTATTATACTGTGATAATCCAGAAGATAAAGTCGACATTGGGCAACTTCTATATCAATTGGTGGATCAATATAAGATTAGTGTAAATAAAACAGCTGTTGTAATTTTGTCGAAAAATTCTTTGAAATATATAAAGATGTGTATAAAGAGTGTACGCGCAACAACACCT
This sequence comes from uncultured Lachnospiraceae bacterium, assembly GCA_910587105.1. Taxonomy (GTDB): domain Bacteria; phylum Bacillota; class Clostridia; order Lachnospirales; family Lachnospiraceae; genus MGBC164599. The sequence goes on along the minus strand of CAJUMB010000084.1, from coordinate 7,879 downwards.
GATTATGCGAGGAAAATCATTGCCATAGATTTTGGTTCTGTTGATGGCAGTGTTGAATGGCTGAAAGAGCAGAAAGACATTCAGTTTGTTGAAAATAGGGATAAGACAAATTTTTCTATGGGATGTAATCAGGGAATCAGAAAAAACGTAGATGGGTCTGATATTTTTATATTGAGCAGTGATACAGTACTGCCAGCAAACGCTTTATTTTGGCTCCGAATGGGATTATATGATAAAGAAGAAAATGGTACGGCCGGAAGTATATCAAACTTTGATATAGATCAGAAAAACTTTGATACGATAAATAATATATCAGATTTACTTTCTTTTGGCGAACGGCTCAATGTTCCAATGGAGCATCCTCAGGAGAGTAGAATATCTTTAAAGAAGTCAGCTTTCTTAATAAAAGCTTTTGCTTTAGATAGAATTGGGATGTTTGATGAAGATTTTTCACTGAATGAATATAGCGTAAAAGATTTAATGATGCGGACTTTGGTAGCAGGATATAAAAACGTCCTCTGTAGAAACAGTTTTATTATTCATTTCGGTACGGAATTTGTCCAAGAAAAGACAGAAGATTATAGAGTTATGCTACAGAATGACCATGATAAATTAAATGAAAAGTGGGGGTTCAATGTAGAATATTATTTATGTCCAAGACAGGAACTGGCCCAATTAGTACAAGAATCTGTGGAAAAACCGTTGAAAATTTTGGATATCGGCTGTGGCTGTGGTGCTCTGATGGGATATCTCAAAGGTATATATCCCAATGCTGAAATGTATGGAATTGAACTGAATCCTGAAGTGGCTAAGGTAGCTTCTGGTATGGGAACAGTTATGTGCGGTGATGTGGAAAAGGAGAAATTTCCATGGGAAAAGGAATATTTTGATTATATTATAATGGGAGATGTTCTGGAACACTTGATGACACCTGAATATGTATTAAAAAGGCTTTATGCACATTTGAAAAAAGGTGGGCATATTATTGTCAGTATGCCAAATGTCAAGCACTATTCCGTAATGCTCCCCTTATTGCGGCATGATATTTTTCCATACAGCGATGCTGGTATATTAGACCGAACACATGTGAAAATGTATACAGGCATAGAAATTCAGAATTTATTGATAAGGAGTGGTTATGAAATAGAAATATCAAAATATACAATGTTTGGACAGCCAGACCGTGAAGAAGATAAGATGATTGATATGCTGGTTTCTTTTATGAAGACACCATCTAAAGAAACTTTTCTTGCCTATCAATATATCTTTAGAGGAGTAAAAAGGTAATGGAAGATTCTGGAATTCTGTTAATATTGTAATAAATCTCATTTATTCATTTTCAACATGTACTCGTGGAATGTTTTTAGTATCAAGAGGTAGAATAAAAAAATGCAGGGAAATGAAGAACTGTTAAATTGTTTATTGAGAAGATTGGACGTATTGTACAAAAGTCGGTTTTCGCTATTCCTTTCTGCCCGCATCTTGGTGAAAAATTTCCTTTGATTCGTCTTTAAGGCAGGAATAACTCTATATAACATATAAAAAAGCAATCACCTCTGGTAGAATGGGATTAGACAAAAATATTTATTTCAGAAATGAGGATGGTGAAAACGTAGTTGCTGGGAGAATCTATATCTTAAAAATTTATGTGAAAATTGAGTGAATATTTAATGGGAAAGTGTAAAGACATGTGGAATATAACTATAAAGATGTTTTTATAGCTGCATTACACTCAAATATAAAGAAAAAGGAAAAAAGAGAATGAATATAAAAAAAACAGCAGAAAGCGAAGCAACAAGGAATGAGAGCAATATAAAGAAGGACGAAATACAGAATTTTATCGCCAAAGGTGATTACCAGCAAGCGGAAGAACTTTTGCAGGAATACAGAAGGGAATCTATAGAATATGATGACATCATCGCAATTTTAGACGCTGGCATTGGGGAGTATTATGGTGACAGGCGGCGGGTATGGGAAGCGATACGAAAAGGCCTGATGTTCAACATCAGAAATTATGAACTATATGTGATGCTGGGAAATTATTATCTGCCGGAGAATCCATATCAGTCTTATCTCTGTTATGAAAATGCCATGTTTTATTGTGATGACCCAAAGGATAAACTTGAGATTGGACAGCTTTTATGTCAATTAGTTGACCATTATGATATTAAGGTAAATAAAGTATCTCTGGTGATTTTGTCGGATAATTCATTGGAAAAAACGAAATTATGTATTAGCAGCATAAGAATGACCACAGCAGAAGATATAAGGGATATGATTGTGGTGGACAATGGCTCTACAGATGGAAGTGTTGAATGGCTGAGAGAACAAGAAGATATTATTTTAATTGAGAATAATGAGAGAAAAGGTTTTTCGGAGGCGTTTAACCAAGGGGTTTCTGCTAGTGAAGAGGAAAATGATATTTTTCTGCTGAGTAATAATACAGTGTTACTGCTCAATTCTTTGTTTTGGCTGAGGATGGGGTTATATGACAGGAATGAGAACGGCATGGCAGGAAGTATATCAAATATAGAAATGGACAGGGAAACATTTGGCCCGGCTGGCCCTAAAACTGATTTGTTTGCTTTTGGCGAGCAGACAAATATACCGATGAAATATTTTTATATAGATAAACTTTGTCTTAATCAATCTGCTCTTTTGATAAAGCGTTCTGTGTTAAATAAAATCGGAGTATTTGATGAAAAATTTTTGCTGGGTGATTCTGGTATTAAAGATTATGGATTGAGGGTTTTAGAAGCAGGGAATAGAAATATTTTATGCAAAAATAGTTTTGTTATATCTTTAGAAGAACTGGATCAGAGAGAATCTTTGGGCTATCATAATAATTTTCAAAATGATCATAGAAGATTTGGTGATAAATGGGGATTCGACTTGAATTACTATTTTGGAATTAATCAGGCAATCATTCAATTGGTGAAGGAACCTATGGAAAAAGAATTGCATTTTCTGGAGATTGGGTGTGGATGTGGAGCTCTGATGGAACGGCTGAAAAGTATGTATCCCAATGCTAAAATGTACGGAATGGAATTAGTGCCTGAAGTGGCAAAGATAGCGTCTTACATGGGTGAAGTGTTATGCGGAAATGTAGAAGATGAAGATTTTCCATGGGAGAAAGAGTACTTTGATTATATTATTATGGGGGATGTATTAGAGCATTTAATGACACCAGAGAATGTATTAAAAAAGGTCAGAGATTATTTGAAAGCCAGCGGACATATTATTATCAGTATGCCAAATGTGAAGCATTATTCGGTATTGCTTCCACTTTTACGTTATGATACCTTTTCCTATACAGATTCAGGTATATTGGATCGGACTCATGTGAAAATGTATACAAAGACAGAAATTCTGAAGTTGATAACAGGGAGCGGATATGAGGCAGAAGAAATTTACTGTACAAAGGTTGGAACACCAAATGAAGATGAATTGTCGATGATTAAGGTATTGATGAGTTTTATGGAAAATCCTTCAGATGAGACATTTCTGGCTTATCAGTATATTCTTAAAGCTGGGAAGAGGTAGGAACGCAGACTTTGCTTTTTAGATATCAGTTTTCTCTTTGCCGAAAGAAGGAAAATAAATGAATATAATGCCTGTTTCAGAATTGATTGAAAAAGTTGCCGATATATGTAAAAAAGCAGGAGTAAAGAAGCTTGAGCTGTTTGGCTCTTATGCCACAGGTACAGCAGTACCTGCCAGTGATATTGATTTTGTTGTTTATGGATGTGAGGATATTTTGAGTTTAGAAGATGCCCTTTCAGAAATAGACACTCTCAGAAAAATAGATATTTTCGATTATGAAAGTATTAATAACGAGTTGCTGCTGGAGGATATAAAAAAATATGGAAAGCAAATATATTAACCGATATCGTACATTTTGCAAAAGTTTGAAAAATCTTGGAAAGAGTTTGAATGCTGATCCAAAAGCTGATTTTGTATTGGAGGGGACGGTTTTAAATTTTAATCTTACTTTTGATATCTCCTGGAAGGTTATGAAAGATATATTAATAAAGGAGCTTGAGATTCTTGATTTTGCAATTGGTTCACCGAGAGAAACACTGCAACAGGCATTTATGAATGGAATTATTGAAGATGACCAGTGGATGAAGATGCTTCGGGCTAGAAATCAGCTGGCTCATGATTATGATGGAACTTTTGCTGCAGAAAAATTCCAGGATATTATAAAGGTATATTATCCATTGTTTGAGAAACTAAAGAATGATGTGGCAAAATATTATGATTAGAGCGTGTCTTAAAAATGCTTTTTGTCAGATGTGCGTCACACTTGGTGGGAGATTTGTGTCAAATGAAGGGCGCATAGCGGGCTATGTAACCTGAATTTGGCACAAATCTCCCGCAAAGTGGGGCGTGCAGATGGCAGGAATGATTTTTAAGACACGCTCTAGGCAATCATGTGGGAATGATAGATGGGGATATAGCTATGGATAAACTGACTCTGACAAATGAAATTATTATAAATGTGAAAAAAGAGGCTGTTGATTCAGTCTGTCGATTAATGGGTATGGATTTGACAGAAGCGATTTTGTATGGCTCCTGTGCACGGGGCGACTATCATGAGGATTCAGATATAGATATTGCGCTGATTACAAAATGCGGGCGTATGGAAGCGAAAAAATATGATGATGGTCTAGATGAAATAGCCTCTCAACTGGCAATGAAATATTTTGCAGTAGTGAATTTTGTGTGTCTGCCTTATGATGAATTTATGGAAAAAAGGAAATGGTATCTGTATTTTCGGAATATAACGGAGGATGGAGAAGTGCTGTATGGATAAAAAATTTTCTCATACTCTTGTACAAGTACGGATAGAGCGTTAGAACTTCTGGATGAGGCACAGGGTTTGTTAAGTAAAGGAGCCTATAAATCTGCTAATAACAGAGCATTTTATGCAATAGAAAAAAGTATAAAGGCACTATTAGCTATGGAAGGTATCGAGGTGTCGACTCATAGCGGCGGGTTAAAACAGTTTAATTTTAAGTTTATCTACGAAGGAGATGGAACCTTTTGTAAAGATGATTACCAAGTTGTTGCGAAAGCGGAAAGAATTCATAATGCTTCAGATTACGATGATTTCTATATTGCAAGTAGAGAAGAAGCGCAGCAGCAGGTATCCAATGCAGCGTATATTGTGAAAAAGATTGAAAAATATATTCTGGAAAACCGAATTCATCTATAAAAAGAGAGAAGTTAAAAAAGGAGGGAGCAGGGCAGAGATATGGGTGTAAGTTTACAGCCCCGAACAACACGAGATATGTTGTCCGGGGCTGTTTTTTATACAGTTCCTAACAGGAGGGAGTGTCAGACGACTGCCGTACAATCAGTTTGGTACAAAGCTGGATTTTATAGATAGTGGAATCGTCAGGGCAGTCCAGCAGGTGTTTCATCTGCCTGACGGCGGTACGTCCGATCATTTCCTTCGGTACACTGACAGATGTCAGTGGAGGATTGGACATGGATGTCAGATAAGCGTCATCAAAGCCGATGAGCGAGATATCTTCCGGAATACGCCAGCCGGACTGCTGCAATGCCTGCATTGCTCCCAGTGTGAGAGAATCGTTGGCGGCGGCAAAAGCGGTGGGCAGCGGCGGATGGGTGTCTAAAATTTTCTGCATTTGATCTACTGCAAGTTTTAAATGAGGCGGGAGTTTGAATGTATATTCTGGAAAATAGGATAAGCCGTATTGCCGCAGTGCGGACTGAAACGACTGGAAACGGGTGGGAATTGCTCCGTTTCCGGCGGTGCTTGTCAGATATCCTATTTTTGTATGTCCAAGTTTCTGAAGATGCTGAACCGCCTGAAATATCCCGCCTTCGTTGTCGATATTGACACAGTGAATGGGGCAGGAAGGAAAATGCGCATCTATGGTGATCAGTGGACAGTGAGATTGCAATAGGACAGGGACTGTCTCCTGTTCAAGCTCACTCCCAAACAACAGAATACCGGAGAAAGTTTTAGCAGCATCACGGATGGTGCTGCCCAAAGAAGATGCGTCTGCATTGGCAATACTGAGCTGAAAGCCGTATTCGGCGGCCTGGTATTCGATTCCATTCATAATTTCAACAAAAAAATCATAGCGTGGGTCGAACTGTTCATGTTTGGCGCCGCAATAGCGCAGGAACATAAGACGCACAGTCTGCCTGGAACTTATTGTCTGACGGATTTCATATCCATTTTCCAGTAACAGCTGTGCCACACGCTGGCGTGTGTCTGCTTTGACCCCTGGTCTGCCGTTTAACACAAGAGAAACAGTGGCTGGTGAAACATTGGCGGCCTGGGCGATTTCTCTGACGTTCATGATATTCTCCTTCTATGAGAGATGGTGTAATAATCCTATTATAGCGTTACTCATTACAAAATACAAGACAGTTGTTTAATAAACAAATTACAAATTCTACTTTTCTGAATAAGATAAAATTATATATTTAAGCCAAAAATTACACAGGATTACAGAAGAATATTGACATAATATACAAAATATGATTAAATGAAGTTAAACATATCCAATAAGTTTAATTGAAATTTAAATATTGATTGTGAAACGGGAGTTTTTTAATTGGCTAAAAAACTGTGAAAAGGAGAAGATAAAATCTATGAAATTACAATTTGGCATGGTAGGCGGAGGCAACGGAGCCTTTATCGGCAATGTCCACAGGAAAGGTGCACAGATGGACGATCTGGCAGAACTGACGGCCGGATGTTTTTCGCGGAACATGGAAAAGAACCGGGAGACAGCAGAAGCGTGGAATGTGAAAGACCCTTCCCGTGTTTACTCCAGCTGGAAAGAAATGGCGGACAGGGAAGCCCAGAAAGAAAATGGAATTGATTTTGTAGTGATTGTGACCCCCACCAATACCCATTATGAAATCGCAAAGTATTATCTGGAAGCAGGTTTTCATGTTGTCTGTGACAAACCCATTGCATTGACAGCGAAGGAAGGCACTGAATTAAAACACATTGCCGAGAAAAATGATCTGCTGTTCGGCGTGACCTATACCTATGCTTCCTATGCTGTGATCCGTCAGGCCCGGGAAATGATTGAAGCGGGGAAGATTGGGCAGATTTTGAAAATCGAGGCAGAATATCCCCAGGACTGGGTTCTGAAAGATGCGGCACTCAATCCGGACGCTTCGTCTGTATGGCGTCTTGACCCGAAACAGGCCGGGCCATCTGCCTGTTGTGCGGATATCGGTACCCATCTGGAGGCTTTGATCAAACAGATGACAGGACTTCACCCCAAACGGGTACTGGCCCGCTTGAATCATATCAAAGGTTCTATATTGGAACATGATCTTGATGCGTTTTTGGAATTTGAAAATCAGATTCCGGGGCATATATGGGCATCACAGGTGGCAGCAGGAAATGACTGCGGGGTTAAAATCAGGGTGTTTGGAGATCAGGGAAGTCTGGAGTGGGCACACCAGCGGCAGATGGAACTTAGGTATTCTCCACTGACCCAGCCCACGCAGATCCTTCTGGCAAATAACCTTTATAATTATGATGCATGCAGGGAACAGTGCCGTCTTCCGGTGGGTCATCCGGAGGGATTTCATGAGGCATTTGGAAATATTTACCGCGGATACTGTCTGCACCTGCTGGAAAAGAAAACAGGAGAAAGCGCAGGAGATTTCCGGTACCCCACAATTGATGACGGAATTGCCGGACTTCGGTTCGTAGATGCCTGTCTGAAGTCAGATGCGGGAGGCAATATCTGGGTGGAAGTGGAATAAAAATAAACATGAGCTGTTATGACATATTCACATAACAGCTCATGTTTATTTTCATACGGGTTTGTCAAGTTAAATGTGTAAGTTTTTTATTAGCGGTCTTTGTGACCGC
>CAJUMB010000083.1 GCA_910587105.1 uncultured Lachnospiraceae bacterium | reverse complement strand
CGGGACAGCCACAGCAGTGTCTGGCCTGCCTTGACAGGACTTTCTGCTGCTTCTTTTAAAATTTTCTTGTCAATCTCAAAGTCACTCTGATAGTATTTGGTATTGTGTTTCATAATGGCTTCCATAGTGCTGAGCAGGTCACTGCTTTTTATTTTTTCATGTACATATGAAGCTTTTCTCCTGCTTTTTACCTTCTGGGGGGCTTGTCTGATAACATTAAGTTTTTCCATGAATCTCCTTTTCCACTTTGAGTAATCCATAGCAGCTTTTTGCTGGTGTCCGCGATGCCTCATAGATTTTGATTTTTTTACAGCAGAATAAGACAGGGTGGTGCCACCCTGCCTCATGGTTAAGCTGTGTGTGTCCGAATCGAGCACCTTAGCTATGGATTTTCTTTATATGTTACATTACTATAATATATAAATGAGATTCTAAATTTTTCTGTGCTTTTCTGTATTTTCCCTTATATTCCTTCAGATGCACGGCTGCTTCCATCACCAGCTGTGCTCTGCAGATTCTGGCTGCGCCGGTATCTCCCACAAAACAGAACCCAGGAGGCTGTGCCAGAAGATTTCTCTGTTTCCAATGTTTCTTTCAGCAATGAGATACTATCTTTCTGTATGTTTCCATATATGGACATCTGCCCGGCTTTCCTGCGGTTTTCTCCATTCCTTTTTTACTTCTCTTTGATTTTTGTAAACAGCATGTTTTTCCACTGCCGCCACCAGAACAGCAGACAAAACAGAATCCACCAGAATACCAGCCGCCAGAAAATACCGGTATCTCCATTTGTTCCAATGGACGGCTTTCAGAAAATATCTTACGATATTGGTGTTCAGGTAAAAGGGAAGGCTGATTTTTCCAATATAACGGAATACTTCACGGTCCATGTATTTTCCATATAAATTACATCCTGAAAAGGAGACCGCCGTGGACCACATCAGAAGGAGCAGAACCGAAAACCTGGCCCGGCCTCCCATTTCTGAAGTCCTAAAATAAGCAGAAGAAGCATAATACAGCGTAATTCCGTAACCGGCCAGACATCCTGCCGTTAAAAAAACACGTCCCTTTACAGAAAATTTCCGTTTTTGTATGATTTTTGCCAATTCGTATGCCAGGCACCCCAGATTCATAGCCGCAATTCCCCTGAGGGTGCCCATGGCAGTGAAAGTGCTCCATTCATATCTTCCCAGCAGATTTCCCTCATTTGTGTACATATATCCCAGTATGGAAAGGCTGAGCAGGGGCCCTGCTGTAAAAACATAAATATCATAATATTTTCTCAGCAGAGGATAAATCAGAAGCATTCCCAAAAGCATACTGGACAAATACCATTCCACACTCACAGCCTGCTGCACAGCTCCGGACTCATCCAGTCCGGCCAGATGAACCAGCAGAAACTGCGGCAGAAACAGCAGGCATTTCTCCACCATCTGGGGAAATGTCCAGTGATGGATATACAGAGTCCGGACAAGGGCGGCAGCAAATACAAAAACATGAAATGGAAAAATCGAGATATATTTACGCAGTACATACTGGATGCTTTCTTTTCCCAGGCCGTCTGTTCCGTCCCCTCTGCGGCTGTCTGCAGCTTTTGCCATAAACATCCCGGACAGCAGAAAGAAAAATTCCACACCGATCTGCCCCTGTGGAAACAGCCTGCTGGAAGATGCACTGTCCAGATTTAAATGAAATACAAAAATGCCAATGCAGAAGACACCTCTCCAGAATTCAATTTCTCCATTCCGTTTCATCTTTGCTCCTCTCAGCTGTCTGCAGATTCTGTGCAGACCGGATATACAGCGGTACAGAGGTGTTTTTTGTTCCTGCCGGACCCTGTTTTTTGGCCTGGCAGGAGAGTGTGTCTATTTGATTCTGCCGCTGCTTCTGGCTTTTGTGCTCCATGCACCTTTAATCAGAGCACTCCCATCTTTCCTGAATGCCTGCACTTGGATGTATACGTACTTCTTAGAGGTAAGTTTTTTGATTGTTTTGGATGTGGTGTTTCCCTTATTTACCCGGATTGTCTCACTGTTTTTCATATTCTTATTGTAAGAATATTTGATAATGTACCCAGAGACAGAAGGCACTTTTTTCCATGATACTTTTAAGGTACGTTTACCTTTAGCCGGAGCAGCCGCAGCTCCCTTTACTCTGGCTGGTTTTCCGTATACGGTTATATTTATTTTTTTAGAGGCCGCCTGGTATGTATTGTTTCCAGATGCTCTGACAGTTATGAATGCCTCACCTTTTGATACAGGTGTTACTTTTCCTTTGCTGTTGACTTTGACAATTTTAGGATCACTGCTTTTATAAGTGATGGAACCTTTGGCATTTGAGACTTTGAGATTCTTTGTATTCCCACCCACATATAATTCGAGTGAACCAGGTTTGACAGTTATTTTCTGTGACTTTTTGGGTGCCTGTGTGGGTGTATCTGTCGGCTCTGGTGATGGTGTCTGCGACGGCTCCGGTGTGATGCTCGGTGATGGTTCTGGTGTCGGAGTCTGCGTAGGAACATCTGTTGGCTCTGGTGTCACACTTGGCGTGGCCTCCGGTGTTGGTGTCTGTAGTGGAGGCGTTACTACTGTTCCTGGAACTGATGGTGATGGATTATCTGGTGTTGGATCTACCGGTGTTGAATTGTTCTGGGGGTCAAATTGGAAATCTTCGATATTGCTGGTATCTCCAATAATATCAGAAATATCTTTCATGTTATTATTGGAACAGTATAATCTTATCAACTTCGGACATTTACTTATATCTAACGTTGTCAATTGGTTGTCACGGCAGCTAAAATAAGTTAAATTGGTACAACCACTTACATCCAGAACTTTTAATTGGTTTGAAGAACACCATAAATCTTTTATTTCTTTGCAATTACTTATATTTATTTCACTTATCTGGTTATCATCAAACCTTAGTGATGTTAAATTAGGGTTTTTTGTTACATCCAGCTGTTTTAACTGATTGAATCTGCAGTACAAAGTTTCCAGTTCAGGACACCTGTTTAAATTCAGTTCTGTTAACTGGGCACCGTCACAAAACAGAGTGATTAATTTTGGACACTGACTCAAATCCAAAATTCCTGATAACAATGTATTACCATCCTCTGCAAATGAATAATCCAATTCTTCCAGCTCATGACACGTTGTTACATCTATTGCTGTTAAATAGTTTGACCTGCATCTCAGGTTTTTCAACGCTGTGCAGGGAGTCACATCCAATTCTGTCAGCCTGTTGGAACTGCAGTTTAAACTTGTCAGTTCCGTATAAGGGCTTACATCTAATGCAGTTAAACGGTTCGAGCTGCAGTTCAATTCTCTCAATACAGCACTTTGAGGAATATTTAATTCCTGTAGCCTGTTTGAGCTGCAATAGAGCTGTGTCAAACTGGAATTCTGCGGTATATTTAGTTCTTTCAGTCTGTTTGACCTGCAATTTAAAACTGCCAGCTTACCACAGCCGTCTATGTTTAGTTCCTCTAACCGGTCGTTATGACAAGATAAGTTTTCTAAACTAGCACAGCTGGCAGCATTCAGCTTCTTTAATTTTACACGGCCGCTCACATCCAAACGTACCAGCGGGTTCCCACTGCAGTCCAGACTTTCCAGACCTGTAAGATATTCAATTCCTGAAAAATCTTGAATGTTTTTCCCGCTGACATTCAGCTCTTTTATTTCTGCGCAGACAGACCTTGTAATATCAGCACCGCTTTCCAGCCCTAATGTCTCTCTTACTGCTGTTTGAAAATTAGAATCTGTGAAAAACTCTGTAATATTCTCCGTGTCTACATCATCAACATTCCCGCTATTCTGCCAGCCAAAATAAAAATAGGAAAGTTTGTCATTTCTCCCTATAACATCGTCTTCACTTTTTATGTAATTATCAGAACAGTTCAATGTTACCAGATCAGGGCAGTTTCCAACATCTAACGCCGTCAATTTATTGCCATTGCAGTATAAATCAGCTAATTTACTGCATACAGATACATCTAGTGTTTTTATCAGATTATTTCCACAGTCTAAATAAATAAGATTTCCATTTTGACTTAAATCTATTTCTGATATTTGATTATCTGAACAATAAAAATTTTCCAAAGCAGAACATTTACTTACATCCAGCACTTTCAGCTGATTATTTTTACAGCTTAAATATTTCATGTCTGTATTCTGGCTTAAATCCAATTCTGCTAATTGGTTATCGTCAACACGCAGTTCACTTAATACAGGACATTTACTTATATCCAGCGATGTTAACTGATTCCAGCGTAAATAAATTGTTTCCAGCTCCGGACATCTGCTGATATCCAGTGTTGTCAACAAATTATTCTCGCAGATTAATGACTGAAGCTTCGTACACTGGCTTAAATCCAGCTCCGTCAGATCATTCGGCTCATTATAAAAGCCGCATCTCAGCTCCCGCAGTTCGGTACATTTACTGACATCTAAATCTGTTAATTCATTTCCCCCACAGTACAGTTGTGTCAATTTTGTACACTTGGTTACATCCAGAAAAGCCAATTCGTTATTACTGCAGTCCAGATATGTAAGCTCCGTAAAATATTCAATACCTGCCAGACTTTCAATATATTTATTATTCACCTCCAATATTTTCAATGTTTCACATGCTTCTTTTGTAACCGGATCATTTTCTCCCAGATTTAACGTTTTTCTCACTTCCGCAAGAAAATTGGGGTCTGTAAATGCTGTTGTGACATCCTCTGAATCCGCACCAGCCTGCCCGTTCTCAGCTATATCTTCTTCTGTTGTATTAAAAGCCGCTGACTCATCCTGATAATCTGCCACACCCCCTGCATCTTCCGCTTTTATGCCTGTCCCCGATTCCACCACACTTTCACTGTTGGCCAAGTCTGCCCCTGATACCGGATGCATAGGCACTGCCGCCAGGAATAAGGCTGCCGCCATTCCTGCTCCTGCATATCTTTTAAACTTTTTCCTCATGTTTCTTCTTCTCCTCTCTGTAAAATGTTTTTTTATGTGATTATCTTCCTGCCGGCAACACTCCTTTTGTTCTCAGCTCCCCGCTCTCCCTAGCAGCAAGTGCCAGGAATCACGGACAGCCCCGCTTGAAAATTGACCACCGGCAGAAAAATATTCCATACGTCATCAAAATCCCGACGCTAAAGTATAATTTATATTTGTCATATCATTAAACATAGAAGAATCTGTACCAGTAAACTCACCAGATCTTGTTATTGTCATTTCTCTCTCGTTCTCCCAATGAAGGGTAAGCGTAATACCCGTGCCTTCTGCTGTCACTTGAATGGTTCTTTCATCCACTTTTCCACCATAAAATACTGCTGTGTTCGTATAGGATTCTGTGTAAAGACTCACTTCAAACCAGTCCACAGAAGCATAATCCACGGCTGCCAGTGCCTGCCATCCGGGAAAACTATGATTGTTTACGTATATCCCTGCAGGAATGGAAAAATTATTTTCCTGTACATTCTGCTGATCTGCCGCTGTGCCGTTTATTTCATCTTCCACCTTTTTGATCAATTCTATATTCTTTTTCTCAAAATCATTAAATACAGCGTCTCCATCAAACTGGTTTCCCGGCACCGTCCCTTTATACCAGGAAGTACCCTCAAAATGAGTTTTCAATTCTTCCATTTGAAAGATATACCCATAGCGGGCGAATATTTCATTTCTGCCAATTAGCAGCTGGCTGGCATCTTTGTTTCTGACTTCTTCCTCTGACAGATATCTGGTGCTGCTGTCCGGGAAAATGTATTCTGAGCGGAGTGCCTCTGCTGTTTTTTCCTCTGCTGTTTTACTTTGAGCTGCTGTATCTGCAGCCACACCGTTTTCTTCCTTTTTGGCGGATGCTGCTTTTTTCTTTGATTTCCGCTTGGGAGCTGCCGTCTCTGTTAATTCTCTCTTTTCTTCTTTCAGCACTTCTTTTGGTGCTGTCGTTTTAGACTCACCACCATCTGTATGAGCCGGCATCTGGCTTCCCAGCATGATCAGCGTTCCCAGCAGAGCCATAATGAGCACTAAGAAAATAACCCCTGCGCCTGCCGCAATCCACCATTTTTTTACTGGCCCTGGAGAAGTCTGCTGTATATCTCCCTGCTTTTGCGGCTCCCCGCAGCTGGGGCAGACGATCCAGTCATCTTCCAGTTTATTTCCACATTTTCTACAGAACATATGTACTCCTAAAAAATCAATCCCAGTTACAACATGATTTATGAAATCTCATGATATCCATGTCTGCAGGACATATAAAAACTCATATCCTAATTTAGTTATTTAACTGGAAAAGATGATCTCTGTCACTTTTCCGTTCTTGACTTTTAATATAAACTGAAGCCCATTGGCTGTCCTGCACAAAGACTTTATATATCTTTTGCTTTGTCTCCGTTTTCCCATATTTCCTCCCCGGCTGTAAAACTTCACATTTTTTGCCAGCCGGAAAGTTCTTTTCTTATTTCTGCAGTATGATGCGCCTGAAAGGCTCATTTTCGGCGATTTCATAAAAGAACCATAAGAAATTACTTTCTTTTTTTTGAGCACGATTTTACGTACTACGCCATTATAATAATTTTCAGGCTCTTTCGAGTGGGCCGCCATATAATAAACAGCATGGCTCCTCTTAATTGACATTTCTGCACCGCTTGAACATCCATGAACCATATAATCTGCTGCAGGTTCTGTACTGGCTGAATATGCCGCAGAGCTTCCCACCCCTGCTTTTTCAGCAGCTGCCACCGGAGCAGTAAATGTCTGAGTGCCAAAGCTGCCGGAAAGCACAGCAGCCGCAAGTACAACGGTCAGTCTGTTCTTTAAAAAATTCTTATTCATTTTTTCCTCCTGATTCTGCGTGTCATCTGATATCTCATTAACCATGGCTGATTTTAATAGTGAACCAATTATCTGAAAATTCCCACGGCCCTGCCCGTGTCCTTCTGCAGTTAATAATATATTTATCTTTCGTAAATTATCCTCCCTGTATCTGCCGCCAGGTTCTTACTATGTATGCTTTTATAATTGAAACCATCAATCGCTGGACAGTCTTTTAACTGTGAGTATTACTCCTAAAACTTCATCGAATGAACTACCATATCTGGAATAAAAATATTAGCGAAGACTGCAAGTACGGCAAGCCCTTTAGGGGCGCATAACGCCAGCAGAACCATCCCCCCACCCAGGCAGTCTGTATCATCTTCTTTTGCCTCCTTCAATCTAATGGCAATGCCAGAAACTATCTGTTTTTGAGATATAAATCTAATAAGAACATGGATTTTTAGAGAAATCAATACTGCATCCCCGATAACCGAAGTTTAACATCCAAAAAATAAAGTACCGTTAGACAATAAACTTATCCCCATATACTCCTGGCCATTAATCTCCTCCTTCCGCCTTAAACAGATTTTTTATCCCGTATACAGCCGCTTCATACTTTTTGTTTGTCCGCCCATCTCTGTCCAGGACAGACTCGGCAAGCAGGATTTCCAGGCTTTTTACTGCTTCTCTGCTTTCTCCAGACCTGTCCATTGCCAGAGATTTTTTCAAAGTCTGAAGCACTTCCTTTTCTTCTGCAAAGATGCCGATAATTTTTTCGGCAAAACACTCCAGTTCCTTCAACTTTGCTTTTTCTTTTGCAATTTCTATTTCAAAATCTTTCGCATCTTCCAAATACCCCCTTGCTTCAGTCAGCCGTTTATCTGCTCTTTCATATACCAATATGCTTTTTAAAATAGGCGGTGTACCCGGTATCAAAAATAATTCCATAAATATGCTGTCTGGTTCTGCCGTTTTTGGCTCTCCCAGCCGGACTGCTGGAATCTCTGCTGGAATGCTGACAGAACAATGATGTCCCATATTCATCATGCGTGCAATTTTTTTCTTTTCTTCATACAGGCTCCGCCGCTCATGCTCTAATATCTCTAGTTTTTCCTGTACGCTTTTATATTTTTTTTCATATTTACGTTTACTCTTAGAAATTATTTTTTCCGCATCAGCCCTGATCTCAGAAGCACACTCAGGTATTCCGTCTTTAAAAGTACTCACTGTTATATCCTCAAGATCCCGCTTTCCTTCTGCAAATATCTCACACAGTTCTTTTGCCGAATCCACCGCCAGCTCCGCCTGGCTCGAAATTTCACACATTGCACTTTCTACTGCCATTGATGCGTTAAATGCCACATCGGAGACCTTGTCCCTTACGTCCTCAAAAAAATCAAGCAGTCCCATATTAACCTTCCTCCTTATTTTTTATATCCTTTAACAACTCTTTTACTTTTCCATCTTTTATCTTTTGACGTATCTGGTCCAGTTCTGCCCTCTGTGCCTCCAGTTCCCTTTCCCGGCTTTCCGCCTCCTGGGCTGATTTCTGCTCCAGGGAACAGATGTAATTGTCAGCCTGGCGTTTAAAACTCTCCTGATAGACCTTTGCATACTTTTCAGCTTCAAGTATTTGTTTTTTAAATTGTTTCAGCTCCTCCATATCCCAGCTACCTTAAATATCCCATCATATGTTTGCAGAAATCAATAATATCTTTATCCACGTCCTTCTTAGTCATGATATCCCTGACTGTACGGATCAGCTCAACATTCCGAACACTGTCTTTTCTTATCTCCTCGATGGCCCTGTTCATATCTGCATTATGCCGGGCAATCATGACCCTTGCCTGCTGCCGCACCTTTTCCCTCTCGGTCTGCTGTATTTCCGCATTGATACGGCTGTCCCGATAGCATTTGGCAATATCAGACACAAGGCCGATAACTTCATTCTGTAATACTATCTGTGGTAAATAACCTGCCATTGTAGTTCCCTTTCCCATTTTGGTTTCCTAATGCCACCATTGTAGCAGGAGGCATGGACACACTCTGTCATTTTTCTTATTTTTTCAACATTTTTAACAATGTGGCCCTTCCTGCCTCCCTTTTAGTATCTATTATCGTTATTATTTTACGCTATTAAATATTAACTTGCAACATAAAAACACATAAAATTAACGAAAAAGCGTAGAGGTTGTAAAAATCATGATAGATGTATTAGGTAAAATCACTGATTACAGGAAGAAAAAGGGCTGGTCAGAATACCAGCTTGCCGAAGAATCAGGGCTTACGCAGTCCACAATTTCCTCATGGTACCGCAGGGACATGCTCCCCACCATCCACTCACTTGAAAAAATCTGTATAGCTTTTGGAATCAGCCTGTCCCAATTCTTTGCATCAGATACAGACAATTTTTCATTGACAGATGTGCAGAAAGAACTGCTGGATGAGGCCAGCCGTCTGACTGAACAACAGCATAAGTCCCTTATCGCTTTTTTACGGACGCTGTAAACTTAATCCTATGAATCCCATCGTTGTCTATCGTTCAAAAGTTCACCTGCATTCCATAAACAATCGAAAAGCATACCTGAATCCCCGGCAGAAACCTGCCTCCTCGCCGGCGCCTGCAATTCTAAACGCATTATCCCTGCACCTTTCATATGTCTGCATGTCCGGATATGTCCCAGCATCCCCTAACAGCTCCAATATATCTTTTTTAAGCGCACCGCTTAATTCGTCCTCATCAATTTCCTGAATCAAATTCTTGTAAAGCTCTCGTATTGTTTTACTCATACCTGTTTTTTCCGGGGTATTCTGTACCCCGGATCTCCCTTCTTAAAATATTTTTATCCTCCCTGCGGCAGCTGTATCATTATTTTCTTCTCATGGTCTTTCTGTTTTAATGCTCTACATTAAATACTCTAAGGCAATTTATCTGTCAAATTATATATGCACAAAGAAAAAGCAAAAATCTTATGGGGTTTCTGCCCCCTGACTATGTTTTATGATACTTACCTTCTCTATTATCTTTTTCTTCAAAACAATAGTCTGCCATATATCCTGCTGATTCTGCCTAATGAATATCTGCCGTGTCCTGCAGAACTTTATGAATTATCTCCATCATTCATAGTCTCAATATTTAATTTTTAATACTTTCAAGTGTAAACTCTAAAAGAAAATTAGAAGAAAATGAAATTATTCATGTAGTAAATGTTTCGCAGAAAAGGAAATAAGCTACGGAAAGCAGTTCTATCCCGCCATCCTTCTATACACTGCATCTGCTGTTCCAATGTCCTTTACACATTTCCAGACTTTTTCTATCCTTCCAATAAAGCTGATAACGGCGGGAATTCCCAGAACCCCCGCCTCAGACTGCCTTTTCTATGACAGTACATTGTCTTATTTATCCCGTATTCTTTAAAACAACAGTCTGCAATATTTCTTAACGGCCAGACAACAAAAGTCCGGTTAAACATCTCTTTTCCTTTTCTGGAATAAATTCAATTCATACCATTGTTCAGCCTGATCAATGACCTGATCCAGCGTATCATGATACGGCACACTGCCATTTTCTTCTTTTTCGTAAAGAATGTAGGCCTTATCCAGAAGCTCCTTCTCATCTGCCAGCGACTCATAAGGCAGATTACAGGAACCGATTCCCGCCTTCA
>CAJUMB010000082.1 GCA_910587105.1 uncultured Lachnospiraceae bacterium | reverse complement strand
ATTTGCGTGAATGATGAGGAAGAATATGGGGAATGTCAGTATTATCTGAACAGACTGCATGTTCCGGAAGGATACACGACAGATATTATCAGTATTCGAGAAGCGCCTTCTATGGCAGCAGGTTATAATGCGGGAATGAAAAGTTCGTCTGCAAAATATAAAGTATATCTGCATCAGGATGTTTTTATCAAAAATCGAAATTTTATTTTGGATATGTTGAATGTGTTTCATTGCGATCCGCGGATTGGGATGGTCGGGATGATCGGAAAACGAAACCGGGGAATGCAGGCAGATGCGCTCATGAAATGGGATACAGGAATGGTGATGGATAATATTTTAGGTCTGTGGAGTTTTCCATGTCCTCCCAAAGGAGATGCCTTTGCAGAGGTGCTGACTGTGGACGGCCTTTTGATGGCAACTCAATATGATATTCTGTGGAGAGAGGATCTTTTTGACGGATGGGATTTTTATGATGTGTCTCAGTGTATGGAGTTCATTGAAAGTGGCTATAAGATTGTGGTTCCGTTTCAGGATGAGGCCTGGTGCTATCATGACTGTCTTTATTCGAAATTGATAAAGTATTTTGATTATCACAGATTATTTTTGAAAGAATATTTTGGAGATGATAGAGAGTGGCTTTTAAATGGGGAAGACAGCAGTTCTTCTTATAAACGGAGCGAAGAGTTCGCACAGGCGATCGAAGATATGAGGAATGGGATGGAAGCGTTGTTCATGTCAGAAGACAGAGATCATTTAAGGTATTTCCTGGAAGATTTATCAGGTCTTAAGGATCAGCCATATATGAGAGAATATGCGGCTATTGTTCATATTGATTATCTGGAAGAAAGGGCTCAGTCAAAGCAACGATTTTGGGAACCTGGGATGTCATTGGAACAGTTGCTCAAAAAGATTAGATCTCTGAAATATAAGCTAAAGAGGCTTGAATATGACGCGGAGGATCCAGATGCGGAATGGAATTGGAAAAATTATTCAGAATATGCAGTCATAGATGTGTGTGACCGTTATGTTTTAGACAAGGATAAAGTCTTAAGGCAATGGCAGACATCATGGAATTAATGGATATAGCCCTCTCCCGGTTTTTGGGAAAGGGCTATGCCGGGAATTATTTAATACATGATTTATTTAATTGAACGTCATGTTGAATTCTTCGGGTAAAGGTTTTCCGGCTTTTTCAAAAAGTTTTCGCAAGTATTCCATTTGTTTTTTTAAATAATTGTGGGAAGGTTCCTGTATCGGGATCATATAGTTATCTCCGTACTCTATCCTGCATAGAAGATCATAATCTTCTAAGACAGGGAGCATTGTATGTTCGAAGGGGACCGTTAAACTTCTGCTGAAGTACTTTTTGGGCACTCTGCAATGGGGAGAGCTATATAGTTCAGCGATATTTGCCACCTCATCAGATTCGGTATCCCAGTACATGGCCGCTATTCTGTCTGCAAGAAAATATAATTGCTCTTTTACAGGATGCTGCAGATTAAAGTGATAACCGGTAAGTGTTTCTATCTCTTTGAGATAATTCCATTTGTTTTGTTCTGTCCATTGCTCATCTTCGTCGGGAAGATTCCAATGGATGCATAGGCAATAGACTGCCCAGAACAGATTTAACTGTAATTCTTCTTCCGCCTTGTTGCAGGGAATGCGGTCCAGACAAAAGATATCGATCCCTATTTTAAAAGGACAGCCATGGAATCGGTCCAGAAAATCCTGATCCAGATGTACTGTGTCTGAATTAAAGATACTGATCATTGTTGGTTCATGCTCAGAGACTTCCCACCCTTTTGGAAGGGCCTGTTTTATATGGCAACGGAACTGTTCATAATCGTCTCTTAACATGGCAAGATCTATATCGTCATCCCACGGAATGAAACCTTTATGACGTATGGCTCCCAGCAGCGTGCCGTACCAGCCATAATAGTTAATACCATGACACTTGCAAACAGTATCTACTTTTTTTAATATATCCAGCTGTACAGCCCATATTCGTTTCCTCATCGGCTGTACATAATAGCCTTCCCGTTCTTCACCAGTATAAATTCTATTCTCCATAGCTGCCATAATCCTCTTCGTTACGTATAGTGTAAATATTTTATTATAAGATCCTTCCAGGGCCAGTTCTTTAATTATAGTAAATATTAAAAGATGAGTCAATTAAAAAGAAGTATATTTATTCAGGAAGGATTTCACAACTTATTTACAGAGAATTTTAGACATGATACAATATGAAACAGTATTTAATCATTTAAAAGGAAGACTGTAAAAAGATGTCAGATATTATTTTAATTGGAATTGAACAAGCTTGTGGATCAGGCTGTGAATGAGTTAAAAGATAGAGTCAGTATAATAGCAATTATTTTTAACTGTGATGATCAATATGATGGAATTACAGATAAATCCTATCCGCAGAAAAGAATAGAGGATCTTCCGGGATAGACAGCGTAACTTGGAACTGCTTTGCATTGGATAATAAGAAAAACGACTCAGAAAAATAACAGGAGATTTTATGTGTATCAAAAAAGATCAGATTGCATTTATTACTTGTGTAAGTGATGAAGAGGAATACGCGGAATGCCGGTATTATCTAAACAGGCTCCGGATCCCGGATGGATATGAGACGGATATCATCAGTGTACGGGAAGCGCCGTCCATGGCCGCGGGCTACAATGCGGGAATGAAAAGTTCTCCTGCAAAATATAAGGTATATCTTCATCAGGATGTTTTTATAAAGAATCAAAATTTCATATCTGATATGCTGCAGGTGTTTCATCGCGATGCACAAATTGGGGTTCTTGGAATGATCGGGAAAAGAAACAGAGAAATGCAGGGGATTTCACTGATGAAATGGGATACAGGTAAAGTGATTGACAATTCGGCTGGATTGTGGAGTTTTTCGATTCCTTCTAAAGAAGACAATTATGCGGAGGTACTGACTGTGGACGGTCTGTTGATGGTTACTCAGTACGATATTCTATGGAGAGAGGATCTTTTTAACGGCTGGGATCTTTATGATGCTTCACAGTGCATGGAATTTATCAAAAGAGGATATAAAATTGTGGTTCCATATCAGAAAGAAGAGTGGTGCTACCATGATTGTCTGTATCCAAAGCTAATAAAATATTTTGATTATAACAGATTGTTTTTGAAAGAATATATTGTGGATAACGGTTTGTCATTTTTAAATGAAGACCCTCATGCTTCTTCATATGAGAATGAAAAGGAAGTTGCGCAGGCAGTTGAAGATATGCGAAATGGGATGGAGACATTGATTGAGTTGGAGGACAGGGGAAACTTAAGGATTTTTTTGGAGAATCCGTCTGGACTGAAAAATCTGGCTTATATGAAAGAATATGCGGCAGTTGTCCATATTGATTATCTGGAAGAAATGAATCAGAGCGAACAGCGTCTTTGGGAGTCTGGAATGTCGCTGGAGCAGTTATTGAAGAAATTAAGAGCTTTGAAATATATGTTGAAAAGACTGGAATATACGGCAGAATTTTCAGGTGCAGAGCAGATTTATAACGATTATTCAAACTATGCGATTATGGATTTATGTGAACGTTATGTGATGGAGAAAGAGAAGGTGTATAATATATTATACAGATATCAGCCGGACAAACTGAATATGGATCATAAGAGAAATCAAAGGAGACAGGAAAATGAAACAGATACAGGATGCAATAATGGAAGGGAACTATAAACTGGCAGACGACCAGCTGCAGGACTATATGAGAAATTCGGCAAAGTATGATGATTCCCTTGCGATTTTAGATGCCGCTGTTGGAAGCCACTATGGAGACAGACTGCGGGTTTGGGAGGCTGTAAGGAAAGGCCTGATGTATAACTGCAGAAATTATGAATTGTATGTGACGTTAGGAGATTATTATCTGCAGGATAATTCTTTACAGTCATATCTCTGCTATGAAAATGCATTGTTTTATTGTAGTGATCCGGATGACCGGCTGTTAATACAGAGTATATTAACCGGACTGCAGCAGAATTATGGAATTTTTATGGCTAAAACAGCAATTGTCATTCGTCCGGGTGCTTCCTTGGAGCATATGAAATTGTGTGTGGAAAGCATACGTATGACAACACCTGGAAGTGCGCGAAAGATTGTGGCAGCAGTAGAGCCTCATACAAATAAAGAAAGCCTGGAATGGTTAGGGAAGCAGGAAGATATAAAAATTGTAAAAACAGAAAGAGAAAAATCTGCAGGATATAAAGTTGAATGTTCCGATATTGAAGGAATGGATATTTTCCTGCTGGCAGGGGATGCTTTATTGACAGAAAATGCATTATTCTGGCTGCGGATGGGATTGTATGAAAAAGAAAAACATGGTATGGCAGGGTGTGTGCTGAATGTGAGAGAAAATCAGCAGATGGCAAGTGGCGTTGTGGATACGCCGGACGTGTTTGCATTTGGCGAAAAAAACAACATTCCTCAGTACTATCCTTATGAGGAAAGACTTTACTTTTCGGGTACAGCATTGCTGATAAAACGTTTTGTATGGGATCAGCTTGGGCCGTTGGATCAGTCACTTGGCAAACTCAAATATGAAGACTATGGTCTTCGGGTGCTGTCTGCAGGATATCAGAATATTCTTTGTAAAAACAGTTTTGTCATGCGGCTGGAAAGAGATCCGGTTCTGGAACAGTATATAGGATATGTGCAGGTTCCGTGTGCAGAACTTGATCAGCTAAATGAGAAATGGGGATTTAGAGCAGAATATTATCTGGGAATACGTCAGGATCTTCCTGGTTTGATTGCTGAACCGAAGGAGAAAGCACTGAATATTCTGGAAATCGGCTGCGGTTGTGGGGCCATGATGGGGTATATCAGAGGGATGTTTCCTAATGCCCGGACATATGGAGTAGAGTTGATTCCGGAGGTGGCTTTAATAGCCGCTCATTTGGGAGAAGTATTGTGTGGCGATATAGAGAAAATGGAACTTCCGTGGGAAGAGGAATATTTTGACTATGTGATCATGGGAGATGTGCTGGAACATCTGATGAATCCTGAAGAGGTGTTGAGAAAGCTCAGAAAATATTTGAAAACAGGCGGACATATTATCATCAGTATGCCCAATGTAAAACATTATTCTGTGCTGCTTCCACTGTTGCGGTGGGATGTATTTCCATATGGTGATTCCGGTATCCTGGATCGGACGCATGTAAAGATGTATACTGGAACTGAGATTCATAAACTGGTTTTAAGAAGTGGATACAAGATAGAGACACTGGGATATCATTCATACAGTAAACCAACCGAACAGGAACAACAAATGCTGGATATCCTGGAGAGCTTTCTGGATGGACCGTCAAAAGAATCTTTTCTGGCGTATCAGTATATTTTAAAGGCAGTTAAATAATCAATGATACAGAGCCTGCTGAAAAAGGTCCATGAAAGCAGTCTGGACAGTGCTGCAGGGATTCTGGTACACACATCTGTATAAGATATGAAAGGATGGAAAATGAAGGAGATACAAGATGTTGTAAACAGTGGTAATTATGAAATGGCTGAGATTCTTTTACAGGAGTATGTAAATTCTGGTAAGTATAATGACACAGCAGCGGTATTGGATGCAGCGATCAGGGAATACTGCGGAGACCGGGAAGGGATGTGGAATGCCATACATAAAGGGCTTCGCTATAATTGCAGAAATTATGAGTTATATATTATGCTGGGCAATTATTAGCTTTCGGAAAACCTGCATCAGTCCTGCCTTTGCTATGAAAATGCATGGTTCCATTGCCATAATCCGGAGGATCGAATGGTAATTGAAAAGATGCTGGATCAGTTTAAAGAACAATATAAGATCTGTGCAGAGAAAGTATCTATTATTATTTTATCTTATGATCTTTTGGAGTACACAAAAGCATGTGTTGAGAGCATTCGGAAGACAACACAGGAAAACTTACGGGAGATTATTGTTGTAGATAATGGATCTAAGGACGGCAGTGTGGAGTGGCTGCGGCAGCAGCCGGACATTATTCTGGTGGAAAATAAAGAAAACATGGGATTTCCCGGAGGGTGTAATCAGGGAATAAAGGCAAGTTCCAAAGGGGCGGATATTTTTTTACTGAACAATGATACGATGCTGCCTGAAAATGCATTGTTCTGGCTCCGAATGGGGCTGTATGACAGAGATGAAAATGGAGCGGCCGGAAGTGTATCCAATTTTGCAGGAGGACAGGTGGTGGTGAGTGGCGCTCACAATGTACCTGATATGCTCAGATTTGGTGAGTGCACTAATATACCCATGCGTTATCCTTATGAAAACAGATTGTTTCTGGTAGGATTTGCGCTTTTGGTGAAACGTTCGGTGCTTGATCAGGTAGGAATGCTGGATGAACGTTTTTTTCCGGGAAATAATGAAGATGTGGACCTGGGACTGCGGATCCTGAAAGCAGGATATCAGAATGTCCTTTGTAAAAACAGCTTTATCCTGCATTTTGGTAGTAAGACCTTTAATAAAGATCCAGAAGGGTATCATGTAACTGCCAGCAGAAACCTGAAGAAAATCAATGAAAAATGGGGATTTGATGTAGACTATTATCTGCATCCCAGGACGGATCTGTGCGCTCTGATTACGGAATCTCCAGATAAGCCTATGCGAATCCTGGATGTAGGGTGCGGTTGCGGTGCTTTGATGGGACATGTCAGAGGACTGTTTCCAGCTGCCAGAACATACGGGATAGAGTTTGTTCCGCAAATGGCTCAGCTTGCCTCCCATATGGGAGAAGTTTTGTGTGGCGATGTGGAGAAAATGGAGATCTCCTGGAGAGAAGAGTATTTTGACTACATTTTGATGGGAGATATTCTGGAACATCTGATGGAGCCGGAAAAAGTATTGGAGCGATTCCGGAGGTATTTGAAAAAGGATGGGCATATCATTGTCAGTATACCAAATATGAAGCACTATTCGGTAATATTGCCATTATTGAAATGGGATATGTTTCCATACAGTGATGCGGGGATACTGGACCGGACTCATGTAAAGATGTATACAGGGGTGGAGATTCAGCGTTTGGTGATGCGCAGTGGGTATGAGATTGAGGTATTAACCGGAAAGAAAATGGGAGAACCGGATGAGCAGGAGACTCAATTACTGGATGGCCTGCAGGATGTGATGGGGATGCCGTCAAAGGAGACATTTTTGGTCAGTCAGTATCTTGTGAAGGCAGGAAAGAAAGAGAATCTGTAGTTATCAGCATCCAGAACTGTATGAAAGGAGATGCACGAACCATGACAACAATAGAGATAGCAGATAAATTGTGGAATGAAGGTTATTATGGGATAGATGATATGTATATGATGATGCCTCATATCGTATAAAACAGGGAAACCAGCCGGACAGCTGATGCACAGGTGCTACAGCTGCCCGGTAAAGTACTTTTTATATGGAATATCCGGATTCAGTATGATATCTTCATGCGCAGATCCGCCCTGTACAAACTGATGATAGTCTCCATAGCATTGTATCAGAATCTGATCATATCCGGCAGGTGCTGGAATATGCAGGTGTTCAAAGGGCAGATAAACTGTATTCTGGAACCATTCTTTTTTGACACTTTTACAACTGATATCGTCCGGATATAGTTCTTCGATCAAATAGTTCACCTGCTGTGACTGTCCGAGACAGGAACAATTGAAGGATTCAAAAATCTTAAATTTTTCCTGTACATTTTTTTGAAGGTAATCTATAAGAAAATCAGTACCAAGATACAGTTGCTGTCCTTCTTCCAAGGCTTTTATTACAGTGCCGGGATCAACTACGGCAACCCACAAAAGCTTCTGAATCTCTTTGAACGTGTTAAACTGAGCATTAATACCGTCTTCAACGTTGTCAAAAGGAAAAATGTCAATAAAAATCCCCTGATGAAAAGAACTTCCAAGATGTTGGAACTGTGGTTCTACAGCAGTGGTTCTGCTGTCCCGGATTTTGGACAGGGGCCACAATACGCGGTCTGTGTATGTATTTTGATAAAAATAGGGCTCTTTAAATTCCTTCGGAGCAATTTCCTGAAACTTTTCATAATCATCCCGGAACATAATAACATCAATATCGTCATCCCATGGAATAAATCCCTGATGACGTACAGCGCCGAGCAGCGTACCATAGTAGGCATAGTAAGTAAGATTATATTTTTTACACACTTCGTCCAGCTTTTCCAGCATCTTCAGTTCCACAGCCCACACTTTTTTTCGTTTTTCTGTCACCAGGAATCCGGAACGTATTTCTTCTTTGTAAAATGATGGATTGGCAATCATGATTTTTCTCTCTTTTCATAGATTTTCATATCGGAAACGATTCAAAGTCCAATTCCCCAAAGGTATTATCAATATGATAACAGAAAATATAAATAAATCAACTGATTTAGAGGATGTTTGTATTGAATTTCCGGTAGATTTTCTGTGTTTTGATATGATATAATGTCGGCAAACAATAACAGGACTGATTATTAAGAAAAATATTTCATACAGAAAGAAGGAATGATTTGAAGATCCAATTTTTAAACGGCGGCCTTGCAAATCAGGCATTCCAGTATATTTTTGCCAGATATTATGAATTGTCGCATCCAGGCGAATGCATGTATATGGATGACAGTTACTTTGCTGTTCATACAGTTCATAACGGATACGAACTGGAGAGCGTTTTCGGAATCAGGCCGCATATGTTGAGTGACTGCTTTGACCAGGAGGTCTGGAACTCCATACTGAATGAGAAAAAAAGTGGGAAGAGTGTTCCGCAGGTTTTCTATGAAAATCAGATTTCTGTTCAGATGATAGCAGAGACGGGAAATCACAGTGAGTTTAATCCTTTTGATGGTGAGATATTCATGATACCGAATAATGGATATTATCCGGAGATCCTGGATGTGCCGGGAAATATCTATTACCACGGCTACTGGATTAATAAAAACTGGTTTGCATGGTACCAGGATATATTTCTTATGGAGTTCGCTTTTCCGGAGATTACAGATGAAAGGAATTGTGGTTATCTCAGACAGATCCTGAATTCTGATTCTGTGAGTGTACATATCCGAAGGGGGGATTATGTGGCGCTTGGATGGGACCTGGATATGGATATCTATCGGAGTGGCATAAAGACGTTCGCCGGACAGGTGCCCGGAAACTGGCATCTGTTTGTATTTTCAGATGATATTGTCTGGTGCCGGGAGCATGAACATGAGCTGGGATTCAGGTCTTTTTCAGAGATTACTTATGTTGAAGGGAATGTACAGGGGAAGAATTATCTGGATCTGCAGCTTATGACAAAATGTCAGGCTATGATACTGTCCAACAGTGCATTCAGTTATCTGGCAGCACTGCTGAATCCTGCCCGCAAATATACATTGAATTTAAGTGACAGAGAACTGTAGACAACAGGGTGCAATGGTTAAAAAAGGATAAAAAGGGCGTTGCAAAATATCCAGTACAGATGATTTCGCAACGCCCTTTCACATTGTATCAGATTATCTCTTATGATGCGGATGCTCACGTACCGTATTACATGCTTTACTCAGTTCGGCAAGGATGCTGATCCGATAACGGTTTTTATAGTAGTTGAGGATCGGAGAGACAGAATGATCGCCTGCAACCACATATTTTGCAGGAAGTCCGGTCAGCGTCAAAGCACAGACATCGGCTTTGCAGCGGGGGCAGGTACATACATTGTACTGTTTTAAAATATGCTCCAGGTCATGCTGCATGATCAGCTCTTCCATAACATTGATAAAATGGAAATCATTATTCTGAAGCTGATCGCTGAGCCGGCCCCCGGATTTCAGGACAGGATCCGTCTCTTCCATATCTGCCGGTTCCAGTTCGATTTCTTCTAAATCGGCCAGATCCGGTTTTCTTTCTTTTGTATCTGCAGAAACCGGTTCGGTCTTCTCCGTATTCGCCGGTTCCACAGTCTTTTCGTTCATAACAGGGGTCTGCGCGGGGGACGGTGCGGACAATTCTGTGGGCAGGTCATCTGCTTCCAATGGAACTTCATCTGCCAGTTCTTCTGACAGTCTGTTTAAAATATCCTGAGACACGCGATCATTCCGGCTTCCTTCGTCCACTACTGTGACTTTTGTCTGAGCAGTGTGGGACTGGATGTCACTTTTTTTATCCTGTCCGGATGCAGTGGTTTCTGTCTCATCTGCAGAAGCACTGTTGGTCAGCAGGTTCAGTACATGTGATGTTTTGTTTGTTTTTTTTGCCATGTTATTAAGCCTCCTTTAAATGAATCGCCGGTGCAATCTCCAGAAGAAATTCTGCATAATCCTGCACAGCAGGCGAGTTGGGGTTGTAGGTAAAGATACTTTCACCGTGGGCCGGGGCCTCTGCGATGGCCACGCCATTGCGGATCCTTGTATCAAACACTTTTGTGTCAATCTGTCCGGCCAGCTGATTTGCCATGTCCAGCACATCCCGGGACAGCAGAGTGCGTCCGTTGAATTTGGTCAGAAGGATGCCAAGGACACGGAAGTCCGGATTGAATGCACTGCGTACAGATTCAATGGTCTCCTTCAGCTGGGCAAGCCCTACCAGACTGAGGATGTCGGATGACATGGGGATGATTAGAAAATCGGACGTGGAATAGGCATTGACCGTCAGCAGGTTCAGCGCAGGCGGGGTGTCAATGATAATGTATTCATACTGATCCAT
The DNA here is from genome assembly GCA_910587105.1 of uncultured Lachnospiraceae bacterium. GTDB lineage: Bacteria > Bacillota > Clostridia > Lachnospirales > Lachnospiraceae > MGBC164599. The sequence continues at coordinate 10 of CAJUMB010000082.1, read as the reverse complement.
CACGGGTGCA
>CAJUMB010000081.1 GCA_910587105.1 uncultured Lachnospiraceae bacterium | reverse complement strand
GGCGCAAATCTCACGCAAAGTGGGGCGTGCAGATGGCAAGAATGATTTTTAAGACACGCTCTAGCCTGTAAAATCGGGGTCTTTATAAGAAAATTTCCTCAAAGCATTTCATAATTTCCCTCAATGTATCCTGATTTAATTGATAGTATACCCGTCCATCCTTTTTCTCAACTGTTACCATATGGTTCGTGAGGAGCATACTCATATGATGTGAAGCTGTTGCGGGAGTTAAGTGAAGTTCCTCTGCAATTTCCAGATTGTATCTCCCATGAGATTTTAACAGGTATAAAATTTCAAACTTGCTTTTATCACCCAGAAGTTTTAAAATCTGCGGAAGCATTTCTCTGGCACTTTTCATGTTTTTCTGATACAAATCTAGTTTATCTGCCAGAATACCCTGAAAAATTATGGTGGGCGTAATCCATTCTATCAGTGGAAGCACTGCTGTCAAATAAACCTTTTTTGTCTCAGGATAGAACTCCGATACAAGATTGCGCAGAACATCGGAAATGTCTGATGGCGTTTCAGAAACCATTTTTTCTAAGCACTCTTTATTTTCCTGAAAAGTTGTATCAAAGGCAGAACGATTTTCTTTATAAATCCTAAACAGCTCCCGGAATTTTTCAACAGGATTGCTGATTAACTCCAAAAGCCGCCATTTGGTATCTTCGGAATATTCCGAAGACTGGAGCAGCTGGAACCAGTTCTCCAATGAGTTTAAGTCTGGGATGTCTCCTGTTTTTTCCTCCATTAGGAAAGCGGTCATTACAGAAAGTATATGCTGCTGTTCCAAATAATCTGTCTCTGGTGCAGATTCAAAAAGCTCTGTTGCCATAGCCATAACCGTCAGGAAAAACTCTGTGTTGTACCCAAAGAAAAACGTCTCTTCTTCTAAAGAATAAGATTTTTCAAACACTTGCACATAGTTTTCCAAATAAGAAAGATACTGCCTATAAAACTGATTTCCATCAATGTTCATTCCATTTAAGGAAGCCAGCATATCTGCTTTCACAACCTGAAAATTTTTTGCCATGTAGATAAGTCCCAATGTCTCCAAAAAAGGATGAAGCCTTTTCATATCTTTATTTTCCATTTTATAAGCCTCCGTTCATATGATGCGGTTATAATCTGTATCATATATTTCTAACCAGTATAAACGGTCCGGGACTGTTTTTCAAGCTTTCCATTCTCCATATAGTAGATTTCATCATATAGCATCATTAAGTCTGCATTTGGATTGTGTGTAATGGTAAGCAGTGTAATGTCGTTATTTTGTAGAAGCCAGCTTTCGATTTCAAAGGCTGTCTTTTGATCAATGGCGGACGTGCCTTCATCCAAAATCAAAAGAGGGGCGTGCCTGATTAACGCTCTGGCAAGAGTAATCCGCTGCTTCTGTCCACCCGAAAGCACACCTCCGTTTTCCCCCACCACATATTCTAACCCTCCATCCTTTTCAGGGAGGAACATGGCAACACCGCTTTTTTCTATGGCACTGACAAGCTCCTGTTCTGTAAATTCCTCATGCAGAAGGATATTTTCCCGGATAGACTCATGAAATAGATAAACATTTTGGTGAATGACCGCAGAGAGATTGGTAATCCTATCGGAATTCAATGTTTGCAATTCCTGCCCATCATATAAGATGGCTCCTTTATAGTCATCCAAATATCCTGTTAATAATTTGAGCAGAGTGCTCTTCCCACAGCCGCTTTGTCCCATGATGGCATATTTTTTACCTCTTTCCAACTTAAGGGTAATGTCGGATAACAAGGTTGTATCGGGGCTATAGGAAAATGATACATGTTGAAATTCAATGGAGTGGTCAAAAGCAGGGATTCCTTTATCCTCTGTCTTGGTGTTGTCACATTCTGTATATTGATTTAAGCGTGTAATTACAGATTTCATACTCTGTATTTTAGGTATATTCTGCATGAGCAGGATCACAGGAGCCATAAACGAACTGCTAAGCTGTACCAATGCAAGCAGCGTTCCCATGGTAATATGTCCTATCAGCACGAGATATGCTGATACAAAAATGACAGCGATGGTGGATAGGACAGACAGGGTATCGGAAAGCCCTTCATTTAATGCGAATAATCGGGCAGCCCTAAATCTTGTGTGAATTTCTTTTTCATTTTCATCCTGAAACCGCAGGATAGTATTTTCGATACGGTTATAGCTTTTTAAAACCTCATATCCTGAAAAAAGTTCTTTTAGTTTTCCTGTGAAAACAGACATTTGTTTTGAAACACAATCCTGCCTTTTTTCCAGCATATGTCCAATACCTGCCGGAATAAGGAACATCAATAAAAGTGTAAATACAAGAATTGCGGTAACAAGGGGACTGAGAGCAATTAGTAATCCGAAAGCAGCGGCAAACATAATAATCAGTTCAAAAGTGCTCAACAGTGCCGAAATATAATTTTCTTCAATCAGTTTCATATCATTTGTCATAGCAGAAACGTAATCAGCAGTAGTTTCCTTGTAATAGACTGCTGGACGGCGGCTTATAATACCCCGGAATACATCCTGGCGATATTGTTTAAGCATTTTTTCTGTTAAATATTTAGACACTAAGGAACTAAAATAATTAACAATGCACAAAAACAGAATATACACGATGGTAAAGATGAAAAGTTTTACAAACAGTTGTGTTTTACCAGAAACAGCAACATCAATCACTTCTTGAAGAACCAGTGAAATACCTGTAGAACATAAAGAAGAACCAGTTCCCAGAAGTAATGCCAGAATTAAAATTCCTATGTTTTTTTTCCAATATTTTTTCATATATTATACTCCTCTAATTTATTTTATGATGATAATATATCATAGAATTTTATTTAAGTCAAATATATTTAATGTTTATCTAAAACAAAATCAGTCAGAATATTTGCTGAGAGCTCACGTCTGCTTAATAAAAAATATAAAGCACTTTTCAGACACACTCTATCTGTCCGCAGTATGAGGAATGTGCGGTTGATTTCTGGTCAGGGATTCCGTATAATGTAGTTCATAAGCAGCCCTGCCGCGGCATCGTTGACAGAACCGAATCCCACGCCGCAGATGGAAATTTACGCATAAACTTCAAAACGGAGGTATCTACATGAAAGCTGACGCAATGACACCCAAAACCAAAAAATATTTCTACACCTACGAACAATACGAAGATGAAGGAAAAAGCGCGGATACCATGGTTAATGACATTTTATCTGACCCTGAATTTCCCGAATTAACAGAACTCTCCATCGGGGATTGGGGTGGATGCTGGGAGGATGCCTGCCAGAAAATTATTGATGAGATTGTGGAACATGCAGAGCGTTTTTCCCATATCCAGGGGCTGTTCATCGGGGATATGGATTTTGAGGAATGTGAGGTTTCCTGGATCATTCAGGGAAACTACAGCAGATTGTGGGCAGCTCTGCCCCAGCTGAAGGCGCTGACCATCAAGGGAAGCACAGATCTGTCTCTGGGAGATATCCGTCATGAGAATCTGGAGTCCCTGACAATCATCTGCGGAGGACTGCCAAAAGCCGTCATCCAGGAGATTCAGAAGGCTGAGCTTCCGAATCTGAAGAAACTGCTTCTCTATATCGGCATTGAGGACTATGGATTTGACGGAAATGCTGACACCATTAAAGCCTTCCTCGAAAACACAGATTTCCCCAAACTTGAATATCTGGGCATTGTGGACAGTGAGATACAGGATGAGCTGGTACAGGCTGTTCTGGACAGCAGCTACATGAAGCAAATCCATACTCTGGATTTGTCCAACGGCACGCTGACAGACAAAGGCGGGGAACTTCTCCTGAAAAAACTTCCCGATTATCCCAATATCAGGAAGCTGGATGTACATTACAATTATCTCACGGAGGAGATGGCCCGGAAGCTGAAGGCTCTCCCCATGGAAACGGATACTTCTGAGCGCAATACGCCATGGGAGTATAAAGGCGAATCCTACATGAATGCCATGCTGACTGAATGAGGCGGGCTGTTTTACTGGGAGCTGCGGATTCCAAACGGACACAGTATCTGAACCAGGCCGCAGAGCAGACCAGTCTTTCCCTGTCTTTTGTCAACTGGGAAAACTGGCGGGAAGCAATCGTCCAGCTGGCTCAGGAGCCTCTCCTGATAAAAATCGACCCGCCCCTATGGGACAGCTGTAGTCTGTGTGAATTGGACAGCCTGTCCGCAGGCTATAAAAGACAGCTGAACCTGTTGTCTCAAATAGCAGACAGCCATGATATCCGCTTTTTCAACCATCCCTCTGCCATTCTATCTCTGCTGGATAAAGTACAGTGTAAGGAAACGCTCCAGCAGGCAGGTCTTCCTGTGACAGAAGCTCTGGCCAGAACACCTGCCAGGACCCCCGGGATGACTGATGAACCGCTCCAATACCATATTTCCTGCCAGCACAGCATGGTGGAGAATACAGAACAGCTTCTGGCAATCATGAGTCTTCGAGGCATTCACCAGGTGTTTGTCAAACCCATAAACGGCTCCGGGGCAGCAGGTGTATCTGCCTTCCGCCATCAGCCAAAAACCGGGCGGATGGTCCTCTACACCTGTGCTGTCAAACACCCGTCAGATGGTCTTGTCAACACCAAACGTCTGCGGTGTTTTTCCCATACAGACGAAATTCTATCCATATTAGATCAGCTTCTGAAAACGGAATGCCTCATAGAACGCTGGCATCCAAAGGCTGAATACCGGGGACTTTCCTATGATCTGAGAGCCGTGGTGCAGGAAGGCCGGCTGGATTATCTGCTGGCCAGGCTTTCCGATGGGCCTATCACCAATCTCCATCTGAACAACCGTCCTCTGGACACGGATATGCTGGGTCTTCCTGCCTCAGTGCTGGAGGCCGTGGCAAAAATCAGTGTAACGGCTGCCGGGCAGTATCCCGGCCTTGTAAGTGCAGGGATTGATATTCTGCTGGAAAGAGGAAGTCTCCGGCCTCGAATCATCGAAATGAACGGGCAGGGGGATCTGATTTATCAGGATATTTATCATGAAAATACCATATACCGCCATCAGGCAAAACTTATTAAAAGAATGGGAGCGCAGTAAATATGGATCACCATACAGCTATACAGCCGGCAGATGAAGTTCCGCCCCTCCTGCCGTCTTCCGGGCAGAAGAGAAACACCCCTTCTGTGGATATGACACAGGTGGTGGGATCTTGTGATATATTGATGATCTGCCTGGATACTCTCCGCTATGATGCGGCAGTCCGCCAGGAAGCTGCCGGGGCAACCCCAGTGCTGAACCAGTACGGAACATGGGAAAAATGCCAGGCCCCGGGAAACTTTACCTGGCCGTCCCACCATGCCATGTTCGCAGGATTTCTCCCTTTCCCATGTGATACCCTGAATATGGCGGACCGTACGCCGCTATTCTTTTCCTCCTCCATTGGCTTTGGCCGGAAAGTCCCAAAAGGCGCTTATGGATTCTCCGGCGGAACCATTATGGAAGGACTTTCCAGAGACGGCTATGACACATGGTGTGTGGGAGGCGTGTCCTTTTTTGACAAACGTTCTGACCTGGGGAAAGTATTCCCGGGATATTTCCAGAAAAGTTACTGGAATCCCTCCTTCGGCTGTCTGGTAAAGGACAGCACCAGGAATCAGGTGGATTTTCTGTTGAAGAAATTAATCCGGAAAAAACAGGAGAAAAAAGTTTTTCTCTATCTGAATGTCTCTGCGATCCACTATCCCAACTACTTTTACCTGGAAGGGGCCTCCCATGACACCCTGGAAAGCCACGCAGCGGCGCTTGGCTATGTGGACGGGGAACTGGGACGCCTGTTCTCCGGCTGGAAAAAACAGCGGGGCCCTGTATTCGTCATCTGCTGTTCTGACCATGGAACTTGTTACGGAGAAGATGGCTGCTATTTCCATGGCATCAATCATCCTGTGGTCAATACTGTGCCTTATAAACATTTTTTCTTATAGATAAAACTGTGTGATAATTGTGTGATAGAACTATAAAGCTGGAGAAGATTTGAAGATGTCCTGTATAAACCCTTATATCCAATATATGTACAGCTATCCCCACAAGACGGCCTACCGCCCTCTGAAAGGCATCTCCCTTGGGGACTATGCTCATGTGCTGTCCGGCAGGGGGCATGGACTGTATCTCCACATTCCATTCTGCCAGGCAAAATGCGGGTACTGTAACCTTTTCTCTGTCTGGGGAATGGGGCTGGAAACTATAAGCCTTTATCTGGATGCTGTGGAATGTCAGAGCAGACAGTACGCAGAGATACTATCTCCTTTTCATACAGAATTTTCGGAAATTTCCATCGGCGGAGGCACACCCCTTCTTTTAGCAGAAACTCAGCTGGCGCGTATGTTTCAGATTCTGGAAAACTATTTCCTCTGCAGCAAAGACCGGACGCTGGCCATTGAGACTGCTCCCAATCAGACAGTTCGGGAAAAGTTAAAGATTCTAAAACAATCGGGTGTCTCCAGAATCAGTATGGGCATACAGAGTTTTTCGGATAAGGAATTGGGAACATTGGGAAGGCAGCACTGTGCCGGGAGAGCAGAAGAAGCTTTGGAACTTTTGAAATTGTTTGATTTTCCCTGTGTGAACGTGGACTTTATCTATGGGATTCCAGGACAGACTGTGGAAAGTCTCCTTGCTTCTTTAAAGAAAGCACTGTCCTATGAGCCGGATGAACTCTTCCTGTATCCTCTGTATCTGAAACACGGAGCGTGGCTGCAGCGGGAGCTGCCTGATTCCGCCGTAATTCTCCGCCAATATCAGGAGGCTTCCGCTTTTTTGAAAGGAGAAGGCTTCCGGCAGGACTCCATGCGCAGGTTTGTCCGAAGCCCCTCCGGTCTGGAAAAGGAAGAAACCCGCAGTTTTTCCGAGTGTGGATTCGGCACTTCCCTGGCTCTGGGGTGCGGCGGGCGCAGTTATCTGGGAAACCTCCATTTCTGCACGCCCTATGCCATCACTGGGAAGGACTGCCGCAGCCAGCTTGAGCAATTTATGAATACAAAAGATTTTTCCCCCATCACACATGGGATTCTGTTGTCTGAAGAAGAGCAAAAACGCCGCTATGTCATCCGAAGTCTTCTCATCCGTCCAGGTTTAAATCTGGGACGGTATCAGGAAATTTTCGGCACCAGCGCTATGGTGGATTTTGTACTGCTGGGGGATTGGACGAACCAGGGCTATGCCCAAATCGTCCCCTCCAAAGATACTGCTTATCTTACCCTTACGGAGACCGGCCTGGGCCTGTCAGACTGGCTGGGAGCACAGCTGATCTCCCCGCAGGTACTGGAAAAGATGAAAGAATGGGAGAAAGTTCATGACCGGAAAGTCCATACCAGGAAAGACGCTGCTATACCGGGGCAGTCTAAAAAGCTGTAATTACCACTGCTCTTACTGTCCATTTTCCAAACACCCTATAACTGCCCGGGAGCTCAAAAAGGATAAAGACCAGTGGTTTTCTTTTATACAAACATTTACTGAAAAAGCCTCCCCGCTGGATATCCACAGCTTTCTGCTGGTTCCCTATGGGGAGGCTTTGATTCATCCCTGGTACTGGCAGGGACTGGCCCATATCAGCGCATGTTCCTGGATAGATGCCGCAGGGGCACAGACGAATCTGAGTTTTCCCATACAGAAATCCCTGTCATACTTTGGACAGTGCGGGGGAAAACGGGAAAAACTGCGGATTTGGGCCACTTTCCATCCAGAAATGACCACAGCAGAGACTTTCGCTGGAAAATGTGCCATGCTGGCTGAAGCAGGTATCGCCTTGTGCGCCGGAGCCGTAGGCGTACCGGAAAATATCGGACTTTTACAGTCCCTGAGGGAAAAACTGCCGGAAAATATCTATCTTTGGGTCAATAAAATGGATGGGCTGAAACGCCCCTATTCCAAAGAAGAACAGCATGCCATTCTGGAGATAGACCCGTATTTTCTCCAGGAACTCACCCCCGTTTTGGCTGATGCAGATAAATGCCGGGGGCGGCTTTTCGTGGAAGGAAACAAAAAACTGCGTACCTGTAATATCAGCGGGACCCTGGACATGAACTGGGAAACCCTCTGTGACAGTCTGCGTCTTCCCGAGCCTCAGTGCAGACGCAGGATCTGCTCCTGCTACCTGGCATATGCCGGACGCAGTGATTTTATGAATCAATCTGTATTCGGCCCCTATCCCCTGCTGCGAATCCCTGCCAGGGAAAACAAAACATACGCCAGAATATGAATCATCACAATAGTGGCCCCCACTGGCGTTCCCCACAAAATAGAAACTACAATTCCTGTAAAGGCACAGACCACTGACAGCACGGCCGAACAAAGGGTGACAGACCGGAAACATTTAAACACCCGCATGGCGGACAACGCGGGAAATACCACCAGCGCCGAGATCAGCAGAGAACCCACCAGGTTCATAGCCAGTACAATAATCACCGCAATAATTACTGCTATCATAAAATTGCAGGCCCCTGCATTGGTTCCCGCAGCCCTGGCAAAGCTTTCATCAAAAGTAACCGCAAATATTTTATGATAGAAAAGAAGAAAGATCACGACTGATGCCAGCGACAATGCCACACACAGCCAGACTTCTGCCCTGGTCAGCGTGAGAATGGCTGTGGAGCCAAACAGTGTACTGCACACATCTCCAGATACATTGGCAGATGTGGAGAACAGGTGCATGAGCAGGTAGCCCACGGCCAGCGCCCCCACAGAGAGCATGGCAATGGCCGCGTCTCCGTTGACCACAGCCCGTTCCCCTGCACCCAGGAGCAAAATGGCACAGATGACCGTGGCCGGCAGTACGAATATCATATTGTTTGTCAGATTCAGCACAGAAGCCACTGCCATAGCCCCGAATGCCACATGGGAAAGGCCATCCCCAATGTAAGAAAAATGCTTCAGCACCAAAATTACGCCCAGCAGGGAAGAGCAAAGAGCAATCAACACCCCTGTAACCAATGCATAGCGGACAAATGGGTATTGCAGATATTCCATGATCATGTGTACCTGATTCATCCCTGTCCGCCCCCTCTCACTGACACAAACTTCTGCCCTGTCTCGCTGTCCAGATATTCTTCCTTCGTTCCGAAGAAAATGGTTTCCCCAATATGGAGGATATGGCTTGCGCTTTTTACCACTGCATGGACATCGTGGGAGATCATCAGCACTGTAACCCCTTCCCCATTAAGCCTTTCAATCAGGTCGTACATCTCCGCCGCTGCTTTCGGGTCCAGGCCGGAAACCGGTTCGTCTAATAGCAGCAGTTTCTGTGTGGCGCACAGTGCCCGGGCCAGAAGGACTCTCTGCTGCTGTCCTCCGGAGAGCTCCCGGTAACTGTGTCTGGCAAGCCCTCCAAGCCCCATCCGTTCCATACATTCCTCAGCCAGCCTTTTTTCCGCCCTTTTATAATACGGGCGCAGTCCGCATCTCCCCTGGCATCCGGAGAGAACCACTTCCCGCACCGATGCCGGAAAGTCTTTCTGCACCAGAGTCTGCTGGGGCAGGTAACCGATCTCATTGGGTTTCATCCCGTCTCCCGTGTGTACCGTCCCGCTGATGGGCGTGTGAAGCCCCAGAAGTGTCTTCATCAGAGTCGTCTTGCCTGCGCCATTCTCGCCTACAATGCAGAGATAGTCCCCCGCATGAACAGAAAAGCTGAGATCACGCACGATTGCATGTGCGTCGTATCCCAGCGATAAATGATCACAAATCAGCTGTGCCATGATTTCCTCCCTATTCCAAAGCTGCCTTCAATACATTCAGATTTTCTTCCATAATCGGAAGATATGCTGCTCCCTGTTGGATTTCTTCCCCGGTGGTGGACTGCAGGGAATCTATAACCAGAATTTTTTCATTTCCCGAGCGGGTATTTTGACAAATAGTCTCCGCAATCTTCTGATCCCCGCCTTTTATCACCAGAACACTGGAGAGATTTTTCTCATCCACCTTTTCCGCCAGAAAAGCCACCGTCTGGAAACTGACCTCGCTTTCCGCTGAACATCCGGCAAATGCGGCATAATAAGAAAGCCCATAATCATCCACCAGGTAACGAAATGGAAAACGGTCCCCAAACAGAATGAGCTTCTGTGGCGCCGCATCCACCACATCCTGGTACTGTCTGTCCAGGCTGGATAGCTTTCCCTGATAAACTTTTGCGTTCTCCCTGTAAACTTCCCCATGGTCCGGGTCAATCTCCGCCAGCTTCTCTGCAATGGCTCCGCAGAAAATCCCGGCATTTTTCAGAGAAAGCCATACATGTTCATCGTACTCTGCCCCATGAGAGTCGTTTTCTCCATGGGTCTCCATACCTTCCACAGTCTCTTCCTCCTTGGCCGCATCCCCCAGCACTTCCAACAAGCTGAGCACCTCTCTGCCGGGCCTGTCTGTCTGCTCCAGCGTCTCATCCACCCAGCTGTCAGATTCCCCGCCCACGTAAATAAACAGGTCGCAGGATGCAATATCCATAATATCTTTCACCGAGGGCTGATAGCTGTGCAGATCCGCCCCGCTGTCCACCAGCAAGTCCACCTGTACATCAGATGCCTGCCCTCCCAGAATTTCTCTCACCCAGTCATACTCAGGAAAAATCGTGGCCAGGATTTTCACAGACCCATCCCGGGGGCTGTCTTCTCTAACATCCGCCGCTCCCCGCCCACAGGATGACTGAGTGAGAATCAGCACCATTACTGTCGAAATGAACCTGACCAGCTTCCTATAACTTCCACTCATTGTACCTCCTAGAGCGTGTCTTAAAAATGCTTTTTGTCAGATGTGCGCCACACTTGGTGGGAGATTTGTGCCAAATGAAGGGCGCATAGCGGGCTATGTAAC
>CAJUMB010000080.1 GCA_910587105.1 uncultured Lachnospiraceae bacterium | reverse complement strand
CTGCCGTCTTCTGCTCTCCATCTTCCTTTCGAAATAAAACCGCTCCCACAGTTTATTGCGGACACTGGTAAAATCATCCCCATAATACCCCATCAAAAACTCTGTACCGTTTCTGCAGTACCAGCACACATAAGGGCTGGGGGCATGGGGGTTATGTCCGATGACTATCTCCATCTCCCCTGCCAGGTGGCTCTCAATGATCCGATACCCATTATTGAAGCGTTTTTCTTCCCTCATAATCATTACCTCCATGTATAACTCAGATAATATCCCTTTCTTTTCATTCCGGCATAAGTCCTATTATTTAATTATTGATACTTTTATGCCTGGCTTCCAGGAAATTTTCCGTCTCTCTGTATACTGAAAACGGTACTCTGTGTTTTCAGTATGACCATTGAAGCAAGATTTCAACTGGCCTGCTCCGTTATATTCCTGCCAGTCTGCCAGGGACAGCCTTCCGCCTCCATAGACATGCACTCCTTTCCCAGCAATAAAATAGGGCAGAATCCTATTATGAGGTTCTGCCCTTATCACAATCAAGTTACACATTTATAATATGCAACCAAAAATTCTATATTTTACCTGATTTTTATAGAAATAGACACCTAATAGATTCATAAATTACGTTCTGTTCAAAAACAACATACAGAGGTCCGTTTTATTAAAGAACTGGCGAAATTCGAAAACAAAACGTTGTCCACCAGAAGTCTCCATAGCCACATCCCAGCCATTTCCCAGCACAGTCCTCATATCCTGTAAGAAGTAAGCGTTTTATCCGGAAAATTTTTGCTGCTGCGTCCCCCTTTCCCTTGTTTACCCCGGAATATCAGCCACGGTATATGTTTTTCGTATTGACTTTTTGTGTTCCACATCTGTCTGCCACAAAAAACACCATAGTTTCCCCTCCATAACCATCTCCTCCCCCCTGATACTTCTAATGATTATATGGCATCAATGTTTACCTGAATATGCTGTAATGACAAAATTTTTTATTCTTATACGTGGTCTGGAAAGACAGCCGGAAGACAAACAGTATAACATTTTAATAACAATAGTGATCAGACGGAAGAATTTCATAATAGAAAGCAGAACATGGCCTTATCTGGCAGCATATAATGAAGACAGTGCTTCCCCGCTCATGAGTGTACCGGAACCTGCAGAATATCTGTGTGCAGGCCGTAATGCCGTTTACCGCCTGCTCCGGGATGGGAGCATTCAGGGCTTCCGCATCGGTTCTTCCTGGAAAGCCAGCAGGGAAGCTGTAGATTTTTTTATACGTAAAAAATCCGGAATGGTTTCATCCATTCCGGAAAATTTTTTGAATATTCTGTTATTTACTTGAACCGTTCTGATTCAATCCTGTCAGCGGCTGCCATTATATTTCCAGCTGCATCCAAATATCAGACATTCTTTCTTCCTGCGTCCACTTTACAGGGTACACATAATAATTAAGGGTACATTTTTCTTATTGCATCAACATCACTTTCATCACAATATAATTTATCCGCAATCTCTTTATTTGTTAAAGCAGGTTCATCCTTTAATACTGTGAAAATTCTGCCGACCAACTGCAGTGTTTGATGCCGTCCCTCCTCCATACCTTTTTCCATACCTTTTTCCATACCTTCTTCATATAACATCCGTCCTACTTTCGTCATATCCAATAACCTCCTTATGGTTCCCGCACTTTCCTCACTGATAAATTTATCCGTACTTACCAGCAGGCCTGTCAGGACAAAAATCTGATCGGCTTCCTTTTTGATCAGCCTGGCAAGCCTGATTACCTGTTCTATGCGTTCCTGTTTCCTTTCCACCCCTCTGGCGGCAAGCGGCAGGACCACCAGCTGCATCAGCTCCTGCTCGGTAAGTTCTCCGTCATTTTCAACAAGTTTATGTGCTGCAGTCTGGTAAATTTCTTCTTCTGGAAGTTCCGCTATAAAAACCTGCTCCATGTGAAGCGTCATGCACGGCATCTCAAATACATTCCTGGCACGCAGGACATCCCCCGTATAAATTACAATCAGCCGGATATCCGGTATTTTCTTTGTATCTCTATAAAAACGTTCCATGACCCTGCCAATATAATTTACATATTTAATCCGGTTTTTGATGCTGTCCTCTGATTCGTAATCCACCACTGCCAGTGTACCGTCCTCCAGCAGGAACAGATTGTCCATATGCTTTTCATTAGCCGCCACACTTGGCAGGTTAGCTGGAAGCACCTGTTTAATGCGCGGCAGTTTCAGTCCATATGCTTCAAAGGATTTCTCTTTATAAGTTTCACTAAGCAGCTTAAACTCTATATCTTTATTCTGGTATACAATTCCCTCTGACAAAACAGTGCCCTCCTTCTTTTCCCATTATATCATCAGCCTGCCGCCTCTGCAATCCAGGAATGGCAGAATCAGCAGCCCCCTTTCCACGCTGGCAGCTTTATCCCTATGATGAACAAAGCCCCTCTCGTACCGCATCCCCGCAATGGATGGAGCCGGACAGAGGCAGCTCCGCCCCCAGATACAATCACAGGAGGCCGGCAGAAAGCGTCAGATTCGGGCACCTGACTCTTCTATCGTATACAGTTTATTTGAATTAAATATATCATTGCTAATACAATCTATTTCATAAGAATCTTATGAAAACAAACCCATCTGGACCGTCTTGAATTAATGCCGGAAAAATGATATGATAAAACCACAAAACAAAAAACGGAGCAGACCATGAGCAATCTATACGACGGGGCATTCCGGACAATTTTAAATGACTGCCGGCAGCTGATCCTCCCCCTGATCAATGAAATCTTCGGCGAAGAATATACCGGCAGTGAAACGATAGAGTTTTTTCCAAACGAACATTTTATAGACCAGCAGGATGCCCCGGACCAGGAAAGGATCACGGACTCCAACTTTACAATTATCGGGAAAACCAGGAAAAAATACCATCTTGAGTGTGAAAGCAGCCTGCCGGACCGGCGCATCACCATACGCCTGTTCGAGTACGATGCACAGATAGCACTTGATGAAGGAAAAGTTACAAAAGAAACTCTGACCGTAACATTTCCCCATACAGCAGTGCTTTATCTCCGGGCTTACAAAAAAACACCGGATAAAATGAAATATGTGGTCATTACACCAGGCGGAACGGTGCAGTACGACGTGCCGGTTATGAAAGTGCAGGCCTATTCACTGGATGAGATATTTGAAAAACATTTACTGCTTCTGATTCCATTCTACATTTTTTCACATGAGAAGCGCCTTCCCGAATATAACAGCAGTACAGAAAAACTTTCAGAACTGAAAGCAGAGTATCAGAAAATCCTGGAGCGGCTGAATAAACTGGAGCGGCAGGGGGTAATTGGAGCATTTGATAAACGTACCCTTATAGAAGTTTCTGATGATGTAGTAAAAGCGATTGCACAAAAATATGAAAATGTGCAGAAAGGCATAGGTGAGATCATGCGCGGGCCATTAATCAAAACAGAGGCAAGAACTATTTTGAATAAGGGGATCTCTTTGGGAATCTCCCAGGGAATCTCCCAGGGAATCAGCGAAACCCGAAAGAAAACAGCTCTTAAAATGTTACAAAGAGGCAGGCTGACGATTGATGAGATCGCAGAAGATTCAGGCCTCAGTGTAACCGAAGTAAAACAGCTTGCCAAATCCCAGAAAGACTGAACCTTTCCATAGATGCGGCAGAAGTTTTCCTAAACAGCCAAATGAACCCTATAATCTTTGAATACCAGGTGTCCAATCCGGGCACCTGGCCTTTGGACGATTCTATGATAATGTGGAGAGATTTACACAGAATCCGTATTCTCCATAAACTGGTTATTTACAGATATAATCTCTTTGTATAATCTCTGCCTGGCGGCATGGGAAATTAGAAAACAGGTACACGGTACAGGGATGTCTCAGCAGCCGTGCCCTTCCAACTGCCTGCTCCAGCTCACTCTCCAGAAAATAAAACTGCAGATTCCTCATATCCAGGTCTTTGAATGTCATCATACGGAACGAGTACCCATTATGCTCCGCTATGGCCGGATTCATGCTGCCTTCTGCGTCATATCCCAGATGATGCCCGATCAGACGGTAGACAAAGGGTACATTGTGGGGCGTCCCAACAACTGCCAGATCCTGCCCGCAGTAATCATTAAACCCTTCTGTTTTTCCGTAATAAATATCCCCGTCCAGATTGAATTTCTTGAACGTAATCGTTTTCATGTCCGTCCTGCCTGTAACATTCTGGACGCTCTCCTTTACTTTGTCGAATCCAAGACTGCCAATGCATCTGCGGCTCATGGTGTGTTCCGTGTATTGGACCAGATTTCCTTTGTACCTGGCTGGCGGGATTTCTTCAAATATGATGGAACGTCCTCCACAGTAGTCCTTATAAAGTTTAAGGTTCAGGGAAGCGGAAACAACCGTCAGTTTTACATTGGGGATCTTTTTTGCCCTGAAATAATGCACCTGTTCATGTTCCACGTCTACATAAAAAGACGAACTGGCCATAAAATCCGGGATAGAAGACACCACTGGAAGGTCTTCCTCATACAGCTGGTCCAGGCTGCCGGAGTCTAATTCGGATAAATCTGTATTTCCCATGCTCCCGTCTTCCATGCCCAATATTTCCCTTATTCTGTCCTCTAACACCTGCAGGCGGGTTCTTTCATGCAGGATGGCCTCCATGTCCTGGAAGGAAAACGAATCTGTGTTTTTAAAAATTGTCATCAGGATATCTTCGTCCACAATAATTTCATATTTTCTCAATTCTCTTTCCTGAAGTGCCAGAAGCATGGCATGGGTCGTAACGATACAGCGGCTGCCATCAAATTTAGGGAAACGCTTCTGATATGTTTCATACGCACATATCTGTTCTGGTGCCAGCATGTCTTCATTCTCTTTTATGTATTCTTTGATCCTGCGCTTTACCCGATATCCAAACCCCTTTTCATACAGCGTGCTGACCTCCGCCTGCAGACCGGGGTCTCCAAATCCTTCCAGAAATCCCTCTATGCCTGGAGTCATTTCTGCATCCACACCACAAGCGGCCAGCCTCCCATGCACTTCATTCTGCAGTTTAATGGTGGGGACCGCTATCATGAACGGTTTTGCCCCTCTCCAGCGCTGTGCCATTCTGCAGTAGGCTGTGGTTTTTCCAAGGGCTGTCTGTGCTTTGATCAGATGAATGCTGTCTGATGTACAGCATAACGCATTCTGCAGTGACTGTTCCAGCCGTTTCTCTGCTTCTTCCAGCGGAATATAAGCAGGCTCATCCGATATGTGTTTGACTTTTTCCAAAAGTTTCTGGTAAAGGCTCACGCATCTGCACTGTTCTGTATAGGGGCATCCGATGCTGCAGCACTCCTGTGGATTATGCATATATGCTTTGATGTATCTCCATTCAATCTCCCATCTGGTGCTGTGTTCTTTTAAACCATTGAAGAAAAATTCTTTCCCGCCTTTTATATGGATTAGGTTAGAGGCTAGAAGCAGTTTATGGCTGTAAGGAATCTCTTTTTCATAGAAATCCCGCAATAACGGGCATATCTTTGTCATATCCTGGCAGGACTTATTGCGCAGAAGTGCCTGTGGCTCTCTTGGCAGTGTATCTCCTGCAGATACACCTGTTTTTTGATTCGTTTCGATTAGGTAAGAATTGTACGGTTTTTGGGCATTTTCTATTATAATAATGGAATCTGCCCCAAAAACGTCATTTTTTCCACTAATTGAAAACCGATGAATGGACAGCACATTATTTTTAACATTTACATCCAGTTTCAGTCCAAGCCTCTTTACCAGCTTAGAGTAGTTATCACTGCCTTTTTCTAAAAATTTTTCCTGCACACTGACTGCTAAATCCCTGATATTCATTTCTGCTCCCTGATTTTTATAAAGAATCCTGTTTCCTCCCGGGATCAGCCCGCTGCTGTCCTTACAGCCTTTATCAGCTTCAGGAAATATAGACAGAAGCAGTCCTGTTACAACAGACACAGCATTTTGGACACAAACCGCACAGTCATTTATGAAAACAGCATAGAATTCTGAATTTTCCCCACGGCCGCCAGAACCGTAAGAAACAGAGTATACAAACGCAGGCACCACATCATACTTAAAAGCTCTGGATAATAGCCCATCTATATCAAGACTGCTGAATTTTAATACAAAAACTTCCTGCTGTAAAAAGTTTTCTTTCCCTCCATCGTAGAGAGCCGGGATAAACCACTTGCCATTTTCACCTGCTTCTTCTGCGAATACCTCAAGATCAATTTCTCTTTTCATATTCATAACACACCGGTTGATTCTGCTGTATTCCCTGGTCTTTGGTCTCTGGGAATAGGATTCATCTGTTAAATGCAGTTTAAACTTTCGCATATCTGCCTCCTTCTGATTCATTTTTACTGATCAGTTATGAGGCTTGTTAAAGTTTACCGGGGTGTACTTTCCGGACAGTATGATTACCCTTCCCGTGTAGTCTATTTTAAATACAAAAAAATAAATATCAGAACATTTTAATAAAAATAGTCACAGACGAGGAGGATTAGACAATGGAACGCAGCACAAGAGCTTATTTAACAGCATACGATGCAGATAGTGCCGCAGTACTCATGACAGTGCCGGAACTGGCAGAATATTTAGGGATTGGCCGCGGCAGGGCTTACAGCCTGCTGAGGGATGGAAGTATCAAAGGTTTTCGTATTGGTTCGATATGGAAAGTCAGCAGAGAAGCTGTAGATTTGTATATACGCGAAAAATCCGGAATGGTTTAAGCCATTCCGGATTTTTTTGTGGGTGTCTTTTTTAGTAGAAATACCTGCTCCAATACGCCATTTGGCGCAAATCTTTACATAACTATACACTTTACATAATCGAAATATACGCCCAATGTTACTATTGGTAATGGCTATTGCCGCGCATTTAATTAATCATAGGGATTTTATCCATAGACTGTCACCTCCTGTGCAAAAAAGAAACCTGCTTTCTGCTGCCATTCGGCTATCCATTTATACATGAAACTGCATTTCTCTACGCAGCCTTTCCAGTGATTGGTGTAGCAGCTTCACCGCTCTTTTAAGTCTTCTTGATAAATGGTCTCTGTTTTGAATACGCCACTGCCGCTTCATGAAACGCTTCCGAACTCATTCCATCAAACTTTCTGCGCTGCCATTTCGTGTAATCGAATCTTTCTCTATTAATCACTGCGATAAAACGTTCTGTTTCAATTACCCCTAATTTTTCTAATAAGCAGCTAATTCCCCTGTCCATAATTTCCATATCACTAGCCATCTAAATCACCCTCCCATCTCTGTAGAAAATCTATAGGATTTAACATATAAATTCTGTCTGTGCAGTATTTTAGCAGCCTGTCATCCGTTGTAAGAAAATAATCACAAGATGCATAAATAGCACAGGACACATGATAGGCATCTTTCATTTTGATTCCTGTGTCCATAATTCCTTCCGCTTCCTTCTTTATAAAATCCGCCTTATCAATATCTATATATTCTGTACTATTCTTTTGTATAAATTCTTCAATCGCGGTTCTTTTGGTTTCATATGGATTCTGGCTGTTCTCATACCACAAAACATATGATGTAACCAGTTCCACTTTCCTTTCCCTCACCAGACCCTGTACATACAATTTAGCTTGTGTTTCCAATGATATACGAATTTGGGTCTGGTCATCATATGGCCGGTTAAAACAACAATTATCTAAATATATTTTCATACTTTTCCCTCTTACTATATTAGTCCCTTGCTATTGCCGGTTTTCTTTTTAGCCTCACTTATCTCCACAAAGGACGCAGCTGCTTTCCCAATGTCCCCAGCCTGTGGGGCAGGGATGGGATTTTTTCTCCCGGCACAATAATCAAAACCTCCTGGTCTGTCTGCAGTTTCCCCCTTTCTAACGGAATACTGACTGTGCCATCATAATATCCTTGTATTTCTGCCACAAATTCTTTCCTTTCATAATAGCTGTCATCCATATGATTCCTTATGTTTATATCATACCACACTTCTATGAGATAAACCACAAAATCCAAAGGTTTTCGTATTGGTTCGGTGTGGAGGGCCAGCAGGAAAAACTGTAGATCTGTATATACGCGAAAAATCCGGAATGGTCTGATCCATTCCGGATTTTTTTGTGGGTGTCTTCTATTCCTAAAGGGCAAATTAGTACGGCCCTTTCTCCATGCGCAGCCGCTGCGATGCTTATATGATATATACACCTGCGGACTTTTGTTCAAAAAATCTCTATAACTTTTCAAATATCTCGTTTCATTTGGTACAAAATTGGTACAATGAAACGATTTTCAGCGGTTAAAATTCCTCTCAACCCGCATGATTACTGAATTCTATTTGTCCAAGCTTTTCATTGTCGGGAATTTCAAACAAGTTACTTCATTATTCTTCATAACCGCTTATCTCCGCTTTTTTCTTACGCTTCAACACTTCATTATGATGTGTTATTCTACCAATAAAATTTCAAATTTGATGTAGATTTGTTGTAAACCACACAATTTGCTGTACTCATTTATCCGTTTCGGACTCTTTCCTAAAATACATCAAGATTGCGTGATAAATTTTGTATTGCTTCCTGTTTCTTCATGTCAGTGACTTCGGCATATATGTCCATCGTTGTTTCAATATTAGCGTGTCCCATGATTGCCTGTATCACTTTCACATTTGTTTCCTTCTCGCAGAACCTTGTACAAAAGGTATGCCTTAAATGGTGGCATGAGAAGTGAGGTATTATGACTGGCTGCCTTTTTTCCCTTTTGGCATTTAACACTTCCTCTGCATTGTACGATTCGTATATCCGCTTAATTGCCCTGTTTACAGCTTGCGGATTATGAAGATTTCCAAAACGGTTACTGAAAATAAATCCTGTCATTCCGTCAACCACCGTAGTATTGAAACCTTCTTCTTTCTGCTCGCTGTATTCCTCTTGGAACGCTTCATATACTGCATCCATCATCGGGACAGTACGGATACCCGCTTCTGTTTTCGGGAGGGATACGCCAAATTCACATTTGGTTGTATCATTTCTTCGGGGATAATATGTAACGCTATGGTTAATGCTGATTACCCTTTTCTCTAAATCTATGTCCTCCCATCTAAGTCCAATCGCTTCGCCAATCCTGCACCCTGTCCCTAACAGCACTGTGAAAAACGGTGTCCAATGGCAGAATACCGGACTTTTGGCTGTGTAGTCCATAAAGGCTCTCTGCTGCTCCAAAGTGAGTGCGTGTCGTACACCATGATTTCTCCCCGGCTTCTTCTTGATTTGAGCCATCACGCCATCACTTGGATTATTCCTGATGATGTCATCCCTCACTGCAAGCTGGAAAGTTGGGTGGAGAACCGTATGGATAGTTTCAAGTGTGTTAATCTGTAATCCTTTGTCATTTATCAAATGATAGTAAAAATATAACACATCTGAATACTTTATCGTTCCAATTTTCCTTTTCCCGAACTCATCCCTTACAAATCGGTCATACATATAGGTGTAATTTGTGTAGGTTGTCCGCCTTAATTCTGTTTTCGTTGTAATATACCTGTCAAAAACAAAATTCAAATCTGCGTTGCCTGCCGCATACACATCCAGACCGTCAAGCTGGTCTTTCATCAGACGCTTTTCTTTTTCTCTAAGCTCTACCAAGTCATTCGCATATATGTACCGTCTTTTACCATAAGGATCAGTATAAGTATACATATACGTTTTATCCTTGCGTTGGATTTCCCCTTTCCGTAAAGCTCTCCCTCTATGGTCTTTCCTTGCTTTTGCCATCTCTACTCCTTTCTTAAAAGGAAAGAGATATTTCGTACTGCTACCTGTTTTCTTCCATTGAGTATTGAAGTTCAACACCCTTTTGTAGCACTTGCGTTATGGTCATGTCATGTTTGGCAGCATAGTCTTTTAGTTTCTCATACTCCGCATCATCAACCCGAAGGCTTAATGACCTTTGCTTAGGCGAGTCGGTTTTGGGACGCCCCGTTCTAGGCATTTACTATGCACCTCCTTCATAACTAACACCATTATAGTTTACGTTCTACGAAAAGTCAAGGACTTTTTGTAGAACAATTATTTTTTACGAAATTCTCTTTGCTTTCCTCATTCACTGACTCTAAAAGATTCCAGATATTGCTCGAAAATATCACAATTCACCAATACCAGTTTATCCACCTTATAGATAGCGTTGGCTTGCTTTGCAAGTTCCTGAAATTTGGTTAAACCCATGCTGTATATTTCTGCGCCCTCTTTATATCTGACAAATTTTTTTCTATCTACTTTCTTTACCATAAATTTCTCCTTTTTGCACAGCCTTATCTGCTAATAAATAAGCAGAATACACTTCTCCCCATTTATTAGCAGATAAAAACTGCAATACAGGTGGCAGCTCATTACACTGCCCACATCGGTCTTGCACCGTCATTTTATTGACCGGATTGCAGACTGCTCCGCAACCCGGAAGTATCATTATCACAGATATGCTTCATCGCCCCATGTAACTGCTACATATTTTGCCCGATCTCACTCGCTCCTTACCTTTGCTTCAATGTCCTGCTTCAACATTTCCTCACGTTTCACCCTGTTATAAATCAGGGCAGGTACGTCATGGCGCATCTGCTTAGTGGCTCTGCATATCCTCACGTCCTGTATGCAATACAGTATTCAATTATCAAGGTACACCGCTGTAAATCTGTCAGCTATGGAAAAGGGCAGCGAGCCGCCCTTATACCGCTTCAAACGCCAGTATTTTTGTAATCAGCTTCGTTTCAAGCCTCCGGCGCAATGTTTCATCAACACAATAATGAAGCCGCCCGCCCTCGTCATACATCTTCCGGGTGGACAGGGTGATTATGTATCCCTCATAATGCTTCAGGACTGTGTTGA
>CAJUMB010000079.1 GCA_910587105.1 uncultured Lachnospiraceae bacterium | reverse complement strand
CAGTATCTCCATCCTGTCACCATCCTTTCAAACCCATTAACATCATACCACAAAATCCCCTGAAAGGGTAGGGCAGGCCGTACGAAAAAACTGGAGCCATGGCGCGGCGGACAGTTCACAGCCCTGAAACGCCTTACCAGGCACCGTATGCACCTTTCTGAGTGCATCACCAGGGAGAAGACTTATATGGTGTCTAATCTTTATCTGAAGTTCAGTGAGCTTCAGCTCCTTGAAGGTGATGATAAGCCTTTTGGCAGTCTCTGTGGCGCGCTGCTGGACTATATTCTTGACCATGTAAACAGCGGGAAATATAATGAACACCGGCTGTTTAAGCAGCAGACGGGGATTTCCCCTCACAGCTACCTGTTGTCCCTGCAGCTTAAGCACGCCAAAACCCTGCTGGTGGAGTCCGGCTTAACCGTTCAGCAAATCGCCGCTGAATGCGGATTTGCCAGCAGCACTCATTTTATCAGGGCATTTAAGGCAAAAAATGCGGTGACTCCTGCTGCGTTCCGCAAATATTATAATCCTTCCGGGTTTCGGGATTGATCATTAAAAAGAAGCAGTGTATCTGTTTCTTAGATTCACTGCTTACCTTTCATTCCATTATTCGGTTTTTATTTGCATACTTTCTATGCATTCCAATGATCTGCGATACATTCCCTCATAATTTCCACGCATCGTTTTGCTTTATCCACATCATTATGTATCGTATAAGCATCCCGGATGGTCAGCTCCACTTTACAGTTCTTCGCATGTTTCAGCGTTGTGGTAATGTGCTCTCTCCAGGCATCCTCATCCAGTTTCTCTGATACACCAATATAATTGGGGCTGGGTTTTCTGTGGTAGATGATCTTCTTTCCGGCCAGCACCTCACCCATATATTCCTCGTTTGTCCACGGAGAAATAGAAGCCTTTCTGAGATTTTTCAGCTGGCTCAGGCAGGGCCACAGCCTCTCCAATGGGTCACAGCATCCAAAGGACACCAGCCCAAAGCGGTCTGCCACCTTCTTATAGGAATCCCACACCAGTTCTTCGAACATATCCTGAGACACGTTGATGGTTTCCTGGGAATCCATATGCAGCCAGATCTGATTCAGATCTACCGGCCCTTCGCTGGGCAGTTCGTCGGTGAGACAGATGGAACCCTGGTTGCACTCTTCATATCCTGTGGTGGGATAGAGGAGCCCGCTGTCTCTCCACTCTTCAAAGAATTTCAGATAATCATCGGCCAGCTGGTTCAGCACCTGGACAATTTCATCTGGATAATCGCACAGGGCATAGCACATATTCTGCATACCCATAATGTGTACCAGATCCTGGGTAAGCCAGCAGGTCATGGATTTCCCCACCCGTTTCACCGGAAGGATATCTCCAAAGGCATCCTCAGCCGCCTTGAAATATTCGTTGGTCTCGTCCACCTTCAGGCTGAACCGGGATGGTTTGAACTTATCCATCTCATCGCCCAGTTCCTCCACCTGCTCGGTAAAGTGCTGTCCCAGACCACCGTCGGAAGCCACTTCCTTCATCACGTCAAATCCCCAGGGCTTTAAGTCCAGGTCCCACCACACGCCAAAGTACGGTGCTGTCACTTTGTCGTCGTCCAATACCTGCATGTTGTAGAAGTTATGCAGCAGACGCTCCTCGATTCTGCGGGCAAGGGGATCTTCGCACTGCATCTGGGGAAGCAGGACTTCCTGGGTGAAATTATCAATCTCCAGATGAATCATAGGGCGCTCTCCCCTGCAGGCATTGTGGTCAATCCACATCTGCGCTCTTTTCTGGTTTTTCTCACTGTTTGCCACTTCCAGCTGTGTCTGGGCTAATTGGCGGAGACGTTCTCTCTCTTTTGGTGTTATCATGGTTTTATTTTCCCTCCTGACTAAATAAGAGTGTTCTTTAAAAAACTCTCTTCTAAATTCCATTGGCATTCAAGTTTCTTATATTCTATAAGATACGCCGAAAACTTCAATAAGAAATATTGCGAACCAATTTAGAATAATTGCCGGAAGAAATTGTAATTATTTTGACGTCCGTGAGCGGAATACGTCCAGCAGAACCGCCAGAATCAAAATCAGCCCCTCTGCAATCTGCTGCATATAACCGCTGATATTCATCAGGTCCATGCCATTGTTCAGCACGCCGATCACCAGAATCCCGCAGATGAGACTGTATACGGAGCCGATGCCGCCGCTTAGGCTGACGCCGCCGATAACACACCCCGAAATTGCCTTCATCTCAAAGGATTCTCCCAGTCCAGGCTGCCCGGAAGCCACACGGGCTGTGAGCAGCATGCCTGCGATTGCCGCCATAATGCCGGCATACACATAGGTGAACAGTTTTACTGCTTTTACATTTACACCTGATACAACCGCCGCCTGAGCATTGCCGCCGATGGCGTAAATATGCCTTCCCAGACGGGTGTATTTCAGCAGATACCAGGTAAATGCTGACAGGATCACTAAGATAATCACCGGTACAGGAATCACACCGATGCTTCCGCCCCCCAGATACGTGAATTTGGAGTCCAGATTACTCACCGGGCGCCCGTTGGAAATATACAGGGCCAGCCCCCGTAAAAGCAGCTGGGTTCCCAGTGTGGCGATAAAAGCGGGCATTCTCAGGTAGTCAATCAGGCCCCCGTTAACAAATCCCACTGCCGCTCCAATGGCCAGAGTTGTCAAAATGGGCATAGCCAGCGAATTCCCAACTGAAGTCTGAATGGTCATGGCGCTGAGCACAGACACCAGCCCCACCACAGATCCCGGCGACAGGTCGAAGTCGCCTCCGATTAATGTCACCAGGGCCCCCAGCCCGATAATGGCCCAGAACGTCACCTGGCGGACAATATTGATCAGATTATTCCCTGTGAGAAATGTATTGGTCAAAATCGTCAGGATCACCATCATCAGAAGAAGAATGATAAAGACTCCGGCTTTGTTGTAGATATACATGATTTTTTCTTTCATGGATCGATCTTTCATTTTCCTATTCCTTTCCCTGCCTGTCCATCTGTGAGATCCGACGCATAGCGCATGATCAGTTCCTGGCTGGCTTCCTCTCTTGACACTTCTCCTGTGATTCTTCCCTCATACATGACCATGATCCGGTCGCTCATTCCCAGAATCTCCGGAAGCTCTGAGGAAATCATAACCACTGCCACCCCCTGCTGGGCCAGACGGCTGATCATTTTGTGGATCTCCGATTTGCTTCCCACATCAATCCCCCGGGTGGGCTCGTCCAGAATAATAATCTCCGGATTGGTGAGAAGCCACCGGGAAATCAGCACTTTCTGCTGATTTCCGCCGCTTAAGTTTCCTATCACCTGTTCCGGCCCCGGGGTCTTAATGGCATATTTCTCAATCTGCCGGCTGCAGACTTTCTTTTCCTTTCCCACACTGATTTTCTTCATTTTATTGGAAATCTGGTTATAGGAACAGACCATAATATTATCCCGGACGGACAGGGGAAGGAAGCACCCTGTAGTACGCCTGTCCTCTGTCAGAAACGCAATTTTATGTTTGATGGCGTCTTTGGGAGAATGGATACGCACCTCTTTTCCGTCGATTTTCACTGTTCCGGAACTGGCTCTGCGGATGCCGAATAAAGCCTCCATCACTTCTGTGCGGCCTGCCCCCATGAGCCCTGCAAATCCCAGTATTTCCCCTTTATGCACTTTAAAGCTGATATCTTTCAGGACCCCGTCCACATTCAGGCCGGAAACCTCCAGCTTCACATCTGTAATCTCAGCTTCCTCTTTGGGAAACATATCTGTGATTTCCCGACCCACCATCAGCTTCACCAGCTCATCATGGGTGATCTTCTCTGCGTCGTAAGTTCCCACATAGGTTCCATCCCGCATGATGGTAATCTCATCCGAAATCTGGAACACCTCATCCATTTTGTGGGTGATAAAGATAAATGCAATCCCCCGGCTTTTCAGCTGATTGACCATGCTAAACAGATGCCGGCATTCTTTTTCACTGATGGCCGAGGTGGGCTCATCCATGATAATCAGTTTTGCGTTATAGGAAATAGCCTTGGCAATCTCAACCATCTGCATTTTGGCCACAGTGAGATTCCCCATTTCCTCATTAGGGTCAATGTCTGTGATATCCAAATCAGAAAATAATGCTCTGGTGTCCTCCACGATTTTCCGCCGGTCCAGCATAAGCCCTTTTATTTTATAAGGCTCCCGCCCCACGTAAATGTTCTCACACACTTTCATGGTCTTAATGGGATTGAGCTCCTGGAATATCATGGTGATGCCGCTGTGCAGCACATGGGTGATGGAGCTGGTATCCAGGTCCTGCCCCTGCCATTTGATGGTGCCCTCTGTCCTTTGATATACACCGGTCAATATTTTCATCAGCGTGGACTTCCCCGCGCCGTTTTCCCCCATCAGGGCATGTACCGTTCCCTCTTTAATGGTCAGCGATACATCATCCAGGGCCACCACGCCTGGGAAAACCTTCCTGATGTGCTCCATCTGCAGCAATGGTACACTGTTCATATAACCGCCTCCCTACTTTCCGATTTTTTCCAGATATTCGTCCGCCTGGTCCGGAAGCACCGGCTCATACGGCACATCCACGAATTCTTCCACGGTCTCACCGCTGATTAACTGCAGGGCAGTCTCCACACCCTGGTATCCCTGCTGATAGCCGTTCTGGAACACGGTCATATCTAGTTTTCCGTCTTTCATTCTGTTCAATGCATCCTCTGAGGCGTCGATGCCGCACACCAGAACGTCGTCCACTTTATTTTCTTCCAGAACCATGGACGCCCCGATGGCCATCTCGTCATTGTTTGCCACAATGGCGTCGATTTCCAGTCCGGAATTCAGCCAGTTTTCCACTGTGTCCATGGCCTCGTCCCGCATCCATCCCGCATCCATCTCCGATACCACCTCAAAGCCGCCTGCCTTTTCCAGAGCCGCTTTCACGCCGTCGGTGCGCTGTGTTGTGGCCTGAAGGGTTATCTCTCCCATCAAAACGGCCACTTTCCCTCCTTCGGGCATCTGCTCTGCCAGAAATTCCCCCTGCAGCTCCCCGGAATAGGTGTGGTCGGAACCCACATAAGAATCACAGGGGGCTGACATGGACGTATTGACCACCACCAGGGGAACCCCCGCGTTTTTACAGGCATCGCTGATGGGCTGGCATGCCTCTGCATCCACCGGTTTGATCACCACTGCGTCCACACCGGAATTGATAAAGTTCTCCACCTGCTGGAGCTGCTTGGAAACATCAAAGTCTGCATCCTGAACACTGACTTCCACACCATTTTCTTCACAGGCTTTCTCCACTCCATCGGTCACATAGGACATAAAGTCGCTGAGGTAATCTGCTGTAAAGCCGATGGAAATCTTGTCTTTACCCCCTTTGTCACTGCTGTCTGACGTTTCTGCCCCTGTATCTCCGCTTCCGTTTCCGCCGCCACAGCCCGCTAAAACAGTAACAGTCATTGCGCATGTCAAGAATAACGCTGCCATTTTCTTCTTCATTGTAATACCTCCCAATTTTTCTGAATGTTTTTTGTTGTAACCAGAATATACGATCTCCTTGGGAAATACATCATCCCTGTATGCTTACCGATATACATTTTGTGCTCTTGTAAAATTTTTTGCCCCGTGCTGTTTTATGTAAGAAAGAAAAAAAGAGATGCCGAAGCACCTCTGTATTTTTTATTTCTTTCTACCGAAACCCAATGGGGTCAAAATATTTCCGAAACGCTGCCGGCGTGATCATTGTGCGCTTTTTGAAAACGCGGATAAAATGTGTGGCGCTGGAAAACCCACATCGATAGGCCACTTCCTCCACTGGCAGTTCCGTCTCTGTCAGAAGCTGCTTAGAATAGCGCAGCCGCACATCCTGCAGATATTCATGGGGTGTGAAGCCAGTTTCTTTCTTAAAAGTCCGCGAAAAATGATATCTGCTCAAGGCGACAGATTCTGCAATAGCCTCCACCTGAATCGGTTCCTGAAAATGGCTTCCAATATATTCCTGCGCTTCTTTAATTGCCGGACTCAAAGCCGGACGTTCCTGAATCACAAGGACACTGAGAATCTGATGAAGCAGCGCAGAAATCTTATGGTCATCAGGAACGCTTTCACACAGCTCATTTTGAAGCAGACTGAACAAAACAGACGTCTTGCCTTTATCCGGATAATGACACCCGTGCAGATCATAGAGCATATCATAATAAGCCTGGGAAACATTTCCCCCGATCAGATACTGGCGGATCTGCATTTGTTTTTCCGCCTTATAATAATGGGGATAACGAAGGTCGAGAAAGATAACATCCCCGGACCGGGCAGTAAAAGCTCTGTTCCTGTACTGAACTCTCATATCTCCAGATACAATCTGGTACAGGCCCAGAGAATCCAGATATTCCCTTTCTACAAAGTAATTTTCACTACAGACATATTCATCTCCCCATACAACATAAAAAAGATGTTTTTCGGCAAAAGAAGCCGGCATGTGGAATCCGCCGCCCTTTTTACTGATAATACCCGGTTCATTTTTTATCACAGCCTTTGTGTGCAGTTCTCTAATTGACATAACCCTTCCTCCATTAAGGAACTGTATGTAAATAATCTGTGACAGGTTATTTACATGCAGTTCCTAACAGCACAATTTGTATATGAAGCAGCAAACAAAGCTCTTATCACACACACTGTTTTTCTGTATGATAAGACAAGATCAGTTACTGGCTATACCGTGAACAGTAACTCCTCTGTACAGTCATCAGCGCGTTTTACGAACTTCACAGATGGATGCTGGCTGTGAACAGCTGTCTGGCTCACAATGTGAATGGAGTATGTTTTTGTATTATAGACGAAAACCACACACATATGCAAGTAGAACGTCATGTATAAAAAGGAGAAATTTTTATGATCACACAAAAAGAAAAAGAAATCATCCGGGAACTGGCAAAACAGGTAAAAGACGCCTCCCAACGGCCGGAAATGAAACAGCGGGAAGAATTATGGTATGCACACAATGACCTGAAAACCACTCATCCGGTGGTGGCCGTATTTCCGGAAATGGCATGGCGGGAGATTATCACACCAGAGTCCCTCCATTGTGAATGTGAGGAAGCCAGGGAAATAGAGTGGTTGCTGCGGGCAAAACTGTTCCGGGCCAATGTGCTGGACGACGATGTGCCTGTGACAGATATCTGGGAAGTGCGGAAAATCATCACAGATACCGGATGGGACAAAGAAAATCCCAACCACAAAAACTCTGCCCTGGGAAATGCCAGCTGCCGGGACCACTGTCTGGGGGACGTGCCCCTGGCCTGGAAGAAAGATTTTCATTTCGACGCAGGTGCCAAGCACTTTGAGCCTGTCATCGAAGAACCCCATCAGCTGTCCCGGCTGAAAACCCCGGAAGTAATTTACCATGAAAAAGAGACCATGGAAAAGTTAAAGCTTCACCAAGATATACTGGGAGATATTCTGGACGTGCGCCTGATGGGGCTGAAATACCTTTACATCGCCATGATGGAGACTTACTCAGATTTCCGGGGCCTGGAGCAGGTGATGTACGATATCTATGAAGAGCCGGAAATGCTCCACGAAGCCATGGACATGATAGAAGAAGGCTATCACGGACTCCTTGACCAGTATCTGGAGCAGGGGCTTCTCACAGTGAACGGAAATCAGGCTTACAGCGGTTCCGGGGGACAGACTTTTACCCATGAGCTTCCCGGAGACGACAGTGTGTGCACAGACCTGAAAGACTTCTTCGGCTTCACTGAATCCCAGGAATTCACCATGGTGGGACCAGAGCAGCACTGGGAGTTCGTCATGAAACATGAAAAGAAGGTGGCTGACCGCTTCGGCCTCACCGCCTATGGATGTTGCGAGCCTGCTGATAACAAGTTAGACTATATCTTCCGTTTTGACGCCATGCGCCGCATCTCTGTCTCACCCTGGGCGGATGTGGAGAAATGCTCCGCTGGCATCCAACAGAAAGCCGTGTATTCCTGGAAGCCCAATCCTTCCCTGTATCTGAGCAATTATCTGCCGGACAAGACAGAATTTATGGAAAATTACGTGAAAAATATGCTGAATCACACCAAGAACAACTGCGCGGAGATTATCCTGAAAGATACCCATACCTGCCAGAATGATCCTATGCGGTTCGGGGCATGGGTGAAAGATGTGCGCAAATGGATTGCAGAGACCAGATAACATAAACATATTGTGCAGAATATTTCCTCAAGCGTGCAGGTCAAAAGACACAGGCGCAAGCGGGCTGCGTCAAGGCTTTTTGACCTGTGCAATCGGGGGAACAGACAAGAATTCCCTGCTTTTCCGCATCTGATTTTCTGTTGTTTAGTATGATTGGAAGTACTCTAACACCTATAAGGATCATTGGGGGTATTATATTGTCTGAGGCCGGTGTTTTTGTATAATTTATGTAAAATGAAGATTTTTTAGGAAGTCCGCACCACATCATTTTTATCTTCCTGAAAAGAAATCTGTATAATCGTTCCTTGTCCGGGGCTGCTCTGCAGGTCAATTTTTCCATTCAAATATTGTACGGCGTGTTTCACAATGGAAAGCCCTAAACCCGTTCCGCCGGATTCCCTGGAACGGCTCTTGTCTACCCGGTAAAACCGCTCAAATATCCTTGCCTGATGTTCCGGCGGTATGCCAATCCCCGAATCCTTCACCGCAATCACGGCATCACCTTCCTGCCTGCCTATGGATACCTCTACTGTACCGCCGTTTTTATTATATTTGATAGCATTATCGCAGAGGTTAAATATAATTTCTGTCAAAAGCCGACGGACACTTTTTACACTGACTGTTCCCCCTGTTAAGATCACTTCAATATCTTTTGCCGCCGCTATATCCGCCAGTCCTGCTATCACATCAGATGCAGTTTCATATAAATCAATATTTTCAAAAGGCATATCACACCTCTCGTCCAGTTGGGATAAACGGATAATATCATCTATCAGTGTTACAAGCCTTCCTGCCTCTGTGCGGATATGCCCTACAAAACGTGTCATATCCTCCGGTTTCACAAGACCGTTTTCCATCAGCTCCGCACTCCCCATTATGGATTGCAGCGGCGTTTTCAGCTCATGGGATACATTGGCAGTAAATTCCCGCCTGTTTCTCTCTGCAAAAGCTGCTTCCGTTATGTCAAAAGCAAGTACCACCGCCCCGATTACGGAACCGTTTGATTCAATCCGGTTGATATGGAGCTGGTATTCTTTTCCCTCACGTTCCATGCGGATTTCGCTGTGTCCACTCGAAAATGCGTCTTGTATTGCACGGCTTACCTCATAGTTCCGCTCCACTGTCAGAAAATCTTTTCCTTTACAGGAATGTCCTGTATGAAACAGATTCAGCGCGGCAGGATTGATGTTTAGAATTCTGTTTTTCTCATTCAAAAGGACGAGCCCTTCCGTCATGCCGTGCGTAATCTGTGTAAATTCATCATTTTTCCTTTGAAGCTCCGACAACTGCATATCAATCTGCCTGTGCTGCTTATTGATACGGTCCAGCAGGGGGGCTAATTCTTCATAAGTATTGTTTTCCAACGGCTTTTCTAAATCAAGGCTGTTTAGCGGCTCCATGATATGTTTAGAAATATGGCTTGCTAATACTCCCGATAAAATGAGAGTTACAACAACCACAATCAGAATCGGCTGTATCATCCCCAAAACAAGCACCCATATCGTAACGCTGCTGACAGAAATCCTTAATACCGAGCCATCATTCAGCCGTCTTGCGCAGTAAATTGTTTTTTCCAAAAACGTTGTGGAATAACGTGAACTCTTTCCCTCTTTGTCTCGCAGAGCTTCCTGTATCTCTTCCCTGTCCGCATGGTTCTCCATACTTTCCTCATCAAACTGTGTATCATACAGGACTTCCCCATTTTCAGCGACCCATGTCAGACGGTATTGATTTGA
Source organism: uncultured Lachnospiraceae bacterium (assembly GCA_910587105.1). Classification (GTDB taxonomy): domain Bacteria; phylum Bacillota; class Clostridia; order Lachnospirales; family Lachnospiraceae; genus MGBC164599. The sequence continues at coordinate 2,185 of CAJUMB010000079.1, read as the reverse complement.
CTGTAATTCCTCCAGATAGTTCCGCCCCTCCTTTTCAACGGCTGCGACAGCTAAAGACAGCTCATCCTCTAACTGTCTCCCCTGAACATCACTGAAATAACGGTAAAGGCACCCCACGATGATGACAAGGCTTGCAATCAGGACAGCACCTGCCACAACCATGATTGATTTAAAAATCTTCTTTGTCACACCTGCACCTCTAATCTGTAACCAACTCCACGCACTGTTTCAATCATTTTCCCGTAATCTCCCAATTTTACACGCAAGGTCCGGATGTGCATATCAACCGTCCTTGTTGCTCCGACATAATCAGCACCCCATATATCACTAAAAAGCTGGTCACGGGTAAATGCAATACCTGGACGGGAAAGAAACAGCCGAAGAAGTTCAAATTCTTTTAAGGTAAGCTGAATTCTTTCATTGTCAATAGCAACCGTATGCTCATCTAAATTTACCACAAGGCTTCCTGCTTTCAAAAGGTGATCTGCCTCTGTGAGATTACACCGGCGAAGTACAGCCTTCACACGGGAAACCATTTCCATCATCCCAAAAGGCTTTACAAGATAATCGTCTGCCCCCAGATCAAGGCTCTGTACTTTATCATATTCCATGCCCTTTGCTGTCGCCATGATAACAGGAATTTTGCAAGTATCAGGATTTCCTTTTAAAAATTTCAGCAGTTCCACGCCATCCTCCCCGGGCAGCATAATATCAAGAATGATCAAATCCGGCCTGCTCACGGATAAAGCGTCACGAAAGACACAGGCATCCGAAAAGCCCGTTGCTTCAAAATCAGTGGAATTAAGCGTATATACCTCAATATCCCGAATACCCGCATCATCCTCTACACACCATATTTTCATAGATCTGCTCCTAAAAATCACTTGTTTTTTTATGTTCTCCTGTAACAGAAAAGGCCACCCACTGGGCAATATTTACTGCATGATCCCCAATACGCTCAAAATATTTGGCGATCATCAGTAAATCCAGTGCGTATCCTCCATCTGTGGGTTTTTCTGCTATCAGCTTAATCAACGATGACTTGACCTGTAAAAACAAATCGTCAACCACATCATCACGGTCAATTGCTGCACCGGCCAATATAATGTCCTGCTTTATAAAAGCATCTATGCTCTCTGTAACCATTTGGCTCGCCGCATCTGCCATAAACCGGATCTGTCCGCACTCCCTGCCAGTCCTTCCGTCAAGAAATGTGATAATTTCTGCAATATCCGCCGCCTGTGTTCCGATACGCTCCATATCGGTAATCATTTTAAGGGCTGCAGAAATCTGCCGCAGATCCTTTGCCACAGGCTGCTGCTGTAACAGAAGTTTCAGGCACAGTGTTTCGATTGTACGTTCCATGTGGTTAATTTCCCCGTCAAGGGATAAAACCTTATCTGTCAGTTTCACTTCACCTGTAGTCAATGCCTTTGAAGCAATGGCAATCGTTTCCTCGCACATCGCCCCCATTTGGGTAAGCTCCTTATTCAGTGTGGCAAGCTGCTCGTCAAAACGACTTCTCATTATCCAAACCTCCCCGTAATATAATCCTCTGTCCGTTTATCTTTTGGCTGCTCAAACATTTTTTCCGTATTTCCATATTCAATTAAATCACCAAGAAGAAAGAAAGCCGTATTATCGGAGATCCGCACAGCCTGCTGCATATTGTGCGTTACGATGATAATAGTATACTTTTCTTTAAGTTCCATTGCAAGTTCCTCTATTTTAGATGTGGAAATCGGGTCAAGTGCGCTTGTAGGCTCATCCATCAGAAGGACATCCGGTTCTACCGCTAATGCACGGGCAATACAGAGCCGCTGCTGCTGGCCTCCCGACAATCCTAATGCCGATTTTTTCAGCCTGTCTTTTACTTCCTCCCATATTGCAGCCCCACGCAGGGAATGTTCTACTATATCGTCCAGTTTTGCCTTGTTTTTGATTCCATGTGTCCTGGGCCCATAGGCAATATTGTCATAAATGCTCATGGGAAAGGGATTCGGCTTTTGAAAAACCATGCCAATACTGCGTCGGAGCTCATTGACATCAACATCTGCATCAAAAATATTGCGATTCCTGTAACACACTTCTCCTGTAATCCTTACACCAGTGATAAGGTCATTCATTCGATTTAAAGATTTAAGAAAAGTAGACTTTCCACACCCGGAGGGGCCGATCAGGGCTG
>CAJUMB010000078.1 GCA_910587105.1 uncultured Lachnospiraceae bacterium | reverse complement strand
CTTACCAAAAAGGAGCCATTTTTTACCAAAGACACAAATTATTTTACACTACCGCAAAATACATATCTTAGGATGAGTAATCCCCCGCACTGCAGACGGAGGATTACTCATCAACAAACCTCTTTTTTCAAAGCAGTCATAAAAAGCGGCATTGCCGAACAGACAGCACTTTTTACAAAGATCCCTGCCTGCCGCAGTTCTCTTGTCGTCTTATCCGTCTGCACAAAACAGACAATCTGCTCCTGAAAGGATTTCCACCAGTCTTTCCAGAACTGAAAATCTGACCATCTGCCGGGAATCATGGTCTCGGGAATTTTGATATTTCTGAACAAAAGGTATGCCATTGCCGCCAGCATGATCCACCACAGAATCTTTCCCGCCGCCCACACTGGATAATCATTTTTTAAGCTTTTCAAAAATCCAGCTGCCAGCACCCCGGGATACAAAAGAAGGAACCACTGTGCAATTTCAGCAAGAAATCCAGAGCTCATTGTTTTTCCCCTCAGACCATAACTCATCAAAAAACCTTTCACGTGGGCTGCCAATGTCGTTCCCAGTGCGATGCGGTCAGTTGTCTCTTTTGTTTCCGGCCGCATTATCAGCAGGGAAGTCTCATCTTTTAATACCCCCCGGACCGTGAGCCGCCTCTGTCCGCAGACAATTTCGTTTCCGGCCGCCTTTGTACTGCCAAAAAGCTCCCAGGCTGTGTCTTCTGCCAGATAGCACCCCTGCCAATCATCTTCATTAAGAACGGCAGAGGATTGGACGAGAACTTCCAGACTGCCCCGTACTTTCCACACTGTCACATCGCAAGTGCGGTTCAGCGATATATTTTCTGCCGTCTGTCCCTCCTCTTTTTTCCAGAAAGCGCAGGCTAAAGGGAAATCTTTTTCCTGCCTGTCTTTTTCCCAGGTTTCTATTGCCCGCTCATAATCTTCCTCTGTCTGGCGGCTGTTCTCTCCGCAGACAATGTGCCATACAGCTGGGGCTTCTTTCAGTAAAGAATAATAGAAAACGCCAAGAGCATAAAAAATAAATCCTGCCAGTGTCATGGCCAGGCAGCCAAGCCTGCGCTTTTGGCATTTCAGCCCCCTCATGACCCTTCCAGCCGCACCGGACTGCCCTCGTCGATTGCTTTGCTGGAATCCTGAATCACTTTTTCGTCCACAGCCAGACTCCCGTCTGCTAAGGCCGCATACTGTTCATTCTGCTCCTGAACGGTCACACTGAGCTTCATGGCCGTCAGCTGTTTTCCCAAAACCGTCTCTTTCTCCCCCAGCACATAGACAAAGTTCATACCATTGGCTTCATGGAGTGCTTGAAGAGGTATACAGGTGCTGTAAGTTTTCGATTTCTTTTCTGCTGTCATCTCAGCGCTGTCACCGATTTCCAACAGGTCTGCCGGAAGATATACACATATTTCCAGAAGCGACGGGTCCTCAGCACTGACTTCAATGGAATGAATCTTCAGATTCTCTTCTTTCTTTTTCTTCAGCTCGCTGGACACTGTCACCGGCATGTCTTTTTCCAGATATTTTTCCTCCTCTTTGCCCACCTGGACAATCAGCCTGCACCCAGAAGACAAATCAGCCAGCAGAACCGGAGCGGCTTCCGTGGTCGACTCTCCCGGCGCTGCTTTTAACTTTGTCACAGTTCCCTTTATGGGGGACACAATTTTCCCCTCCTTTTTCCGGAGTTTTTCCAGTTTTCTAAGCTGTATCTCCTTTTCTTTCATGTCAGCTTCCCTCATTCTGTCCGTACTGTCAGCCGGTTCCTCAGCCAGAGCGTCTTCCCATGCTCTCTGGGCGTTCAAAAGCCCCTCCTGCCGGGCTGAAAGGGCATCGTCATAAGCCGCCTGGGCTGTCTTTACTGCCTCGGCCAGACCCTGTTCCTGTTCTTCAATCCCGCCGCTTTCCCCCTGGATTTCCTGCCGGCTGTTCAGATCTGCATAGTATTGGTTAAGCCTGTGGATGGCCTCATTCAATTCATCCGCCGCCCGGGCAGCATCCTGATCGCCTTTTTCCGCCGCTGCCGCATAATCTTCCTGTGCCCGCGCCAACAGCAGTTCTTTCTTTTCCTCCTGGATTCTCCGGGCCGATTCCAGGTCTTCAATCTCCCATTTTATCTTCTCTATTTCACGTCTGGCCGAAGAAATCTTATGGTCCAGTGCTCTCACATCCAGCTGCAGCAGAACATCGCCAGGTTCTACCCTGTCCCCCTCCTGGACTGATATACGGGAAATCTTGTGCCCGGCCTCCACCTGCACTGCCTGTACCCGGTTCTCTGCCACTTTGCCTGTTGCAGACACTGTGTGAGACAGTGCTGTCCTCTGAGGCGAAGCCGTCTGCACCACTGCCGTGGTCATAGAGGCGGATGACCTGGACAAGATGGTACAGGCCAGCATAAACGCAAGGAATTTCCCCAGCAATTTTAGCATTTTTTCTTTTCCCATGACTACTCCTTTACTGCAGCCGCCATGATTCCTTTTTCCAGATAATCCTGCCCGGCCAAAAATACAAGAACTGCCGGAATCAGTGCAATCACCGAAGCGGCAAAAGCTGCCTGGGCATCCTCAAGGCCAATATTGGGAAGATACAGGGACAGGGGCCACAGTTTTTTGCTTTTCAGAAACGTCATGGGCTGTTCCAGCAGACTCCAATATTCCAAAAAACTTAGAACCAGAGCGGAAAGAATCCCCGAGGAGCCTCCCGGCAGCCCGATATGCCAGAACACCTGCCACTGGGACGCCCCGTCCAGTCTGGCCGCCTCCACAAGAGCCTGCGGCACCTGGTCAAAAAACCGATACATAATAAAAACCGGGAACGGGGAGAAGACACACAACAGCACAATCCCCCTGTGTGTATCCAGCATATGAAGCCCATCTAAGAGCAGATAATCCGATAACATAAACACCTGGAAAGGCATCATCATCAGCAGAATATAAAAAGTAAACAATATTTTCCGAAAAGGAAAGGTACCCTTGGCAAACCCCCATGCTGCCAGAATCCCGAACAGAAACTGCCCTGCCAGAACCCCAGCCGTCAATTCTACAGAATTCCAGAACATGACAAAAAACTCCGGAGAGTCCAGCAGGATCTCCACGTAAGACTGACAGGTTGGATACCTGGGCATCCAGGGAAAATGGGCATATCCGCCTGCATCTCCCATCACCGCAAGAAGGCATTCCTGAATCTCCCCTTTTCCCATCAGAGACCCTGCCGCCAGGAAACAAAGGGGATAGACGCAGACAAACACCAATACCGCCAGGGGAATCATTTTCAATTTTTTCCACACAGTTCAACCCTCACTAAGCCACGTTGTGTTCAATCCCATGCACGTTTCAGAAGCAGTACCATCATAAAAATCACCCCTGCCTGCACCACCGCCCCTGCAGCCATTTTATCCATGGACAAATCCCGGTACCAGTTATTAAAAAGGTGCTGGAGCAGATACATGCTCTCATGGGGATAATCCCCCGCCGCCAGGTAGGCTTCCCGGAATACCTTAAAGGAATTCAAAACAGACAGCACAGAGATGGTGAACAGGGAGGGCAGCAGGTTGGGCAGGGTAACATACCGGAAGCACTGCCACCTGCCTGCCCCGTCTGCCTGTGCCGCTTCATACAGGCTTATGGGTATCCCAGACAGCCCCGCCAGCCACAGCACCATATCATATCCCAGATTTTTCCATATATAACTGAAAACCAGAATCCAAAACGCCCAGGGAGTATTCATCCAGTCCGCCCCCGGCAGATGAAGCAGATGCATCAGCCCGCCCAGCAGTCCCTGTTCATGAAACAGCACTTTCCACAAAAGGACAACCGACGCTGCCGGGACTGCCATAGGAAACAAAAAGCAGCTTTTCAGCAGCTTCACATGGCGCTCCAGACCGTAAAGCGCCAATGCGGCAGCCAGGGAAAGTGCCAGCAGCAACGGGATACAGACCGCCTCAAAACGCAGGGTATTTCCCGCTGCCGTCTGAAACGCTGTATTGGAAAAAATCATCCGGTAATTGCCAAACCCTGCCCAGACACCGCTGGCCGCTTCCATAAAAGAACGGCGCACCACATCAAAAAAGGGAATTGCTATAAAAACCAAAACGCCGAGAAGACTGGGAAGAACAAAGGCAAATCCGCAGCCCCGGTATTTCTTTTTCAAATCGTCCGCCTCCTCAATCACCGTCCAGCACTTTATTCAGCCAGATAGAGACGAATCTTCTCTGACACCTGCTTCACTGCTTCCGCCGGGGTCAGATTTCCCTGCACGCAGTCATCCGCCTGCTCCAAAACTGCATTTCTCAAAATCTCATTGGTCACTGCCGGTGTATCCGCTTCTTTTATATACCCAGTGAATTCCTCTATAGTCTTGAGATCCAGTTTTTTCACATGCATCTCCATATAGCTGTCTGGATCATTTGACATGCTGGTGCCAAATATAGACTCCTCCACGCCTTCTGCCATAGACTCCAGAGCCTTTTCATGAACAGGAAGTCCCATCCCCATAGAAGCCTTCTGCGCTTCTTCTGTCAAAAGAAACGCCAGAAATTCTTTCGCCGCCTCTTTCGCTCCGCTCTGGCTGTTGATTCCCATGATGAATTTGGGTACATACACCCGGGCACTCTGGCCTGCCAGAGGTTTGTACGAGATCCCCTCTTTTTCCACTATAGTTGTATGAATCATAGCCAGATCCGTCACGGACAGAATATCCCCAAAATTCAGCATAGTCCTATCATTGTACAGCTCCATAATTCCTCCACCCACAGAACTTACAAAATCGCTGTATACTCCCCGCTCGCTGATGCCGTTGTAAAATTCAGCGTAATCTTCCGCACAATTATCTGTATCATAGATTCTGTTCAGCTGAGTATAAAATTCCTCCAGCAGATCCTCTGCCAAAGTCCCATCTTCATTCAGCCAGACTGGAGAACAAGAGTCATAAATTTGGGCCGCCAGGTAAGTTCCGTTATAAAAGGAATTGTATACAGACCTCTGGGGTTCTTTCCTCCCTTTCAGCTCTTCCACCGCATCTGCAAATGACTGCAGGTCCTGAATGTTCTCCAGCACTTCTCTGCCTCCTGCCACCAAGGGCATGCCAAACCGAAGGGGAATCCCATAGATTTTCCCATCCTGCTCCACACCGTGCATCAGATTGGAGAACAGCCCCTGTGCCTGATTAGCTGTATCTGTCACATCTTCCAGCATTCCCTTTTCCATGTAAGCATCCACAGGCAGGCCATCCAGCACCAGCAGGTCAGGACCTTTTCCCGCCATAATCTCTGTGCTGAGGTTTTTCAGAGCATCCGAGTCTGTCACCCCGTTATCTTCTGTTACGCCCACTTCCAGACTCACATAAGCTTCTTGATTCTGCTTCTGATACTGGGAAATATTCTGCTGGAGTTCTGTATTCTCATGGAGTGACCAGACTCTGAGCCTTGATTCCGGCACCGCCGCCGCATCCTTGGAATACACATAGCGAAACAGATGAAACTGGTAATCGCTGTCTGCCTCCACCGTCAATAGATAAAACTCATTGTTATCAGCAGCAGCCAGACTGATCAGCCCTGTGCTGGGATTCCCGATAGATGTCAGGGTGCCGTCCACTACCAGCTCCGCTATACTGCCATTTTTCATATATCGGTAAAGGCCCTTATCGCTGCAGAAGAAAACCTCATCCTCCCCGGTCCCTCCGGCAAAAACCAAAGGCATGCACTCCAGGCTTCTTACATCGGTATGGGCGCCGCTCTGGCTGACAGCTTCTGACAGACCTTCATCCTTTGCCAAAGCCTCTCCTGTCTTTCCATCATAGGGAAAGATTTCCCCCTCATTACTCACCATATAAACCGTATTGCCTGCGGTTCCGAAGAAACTCACGTCCTCTGTCCCGGAAAATTTCTCCGTGATTTCCCCGGTATCCATCTGAATGGAACCAATGAGCCGATTCTGCTGTTTCATCAAAAGTTCCCCCTCCTGGATATACCGCATAAAATAAACGTATTCCTCTGACTGCACCGGCACTTCCCGCGTAACACCGGAGGCATCCAGCTCATAATACCTCTCTTCTTCCATCCCGCCAGGTTCACTTATCTCTGTGTATACCACAAAAGCGCCTCCTGCCGGCGACAGGGCCATCCTGGAGATCTCCTCCGCTGGAAGGTCATACCCTTTTTCCCAGGTACTCCCATCCTCCTGAAGATTCCAGACGGCTTTTTGTCCATTAGAATCCTCTGCGGCAATACGAATAGTCCCATCTTCCAGCTTCACCATATCGTATACCCGGTCCGTATTTTCCGGAAAATCCACATCAGACTCCAGGTATCTCCCCTTTGCTCCGTCCGATTCCTTTTCCTGTGCCTGCTCCTGTTGCGTCCCGCCGGCATCCATACCGCACCCGGTAAACACCCCCAGTGCCAAAACCGCAGCCAATACACGGCAGACCGCTCTTTTAACTTTATTTCTCATTGTGTGTACCTCCTTATATGCCCTTTATCTTAACACCAGTATCTCTAAAAAACATCAAAACAGCCTCTAAATTATCTCTAATGTGATCTCTCAAACATGTTTGAAAATACATCTGTTAAGACCGTTTTTTTTCTGGTATAATATGACACAGGAACATTCCACCAAGATGAATAAACGAGGAAAACAACTATGGCTTTTGACGGAATTACCGTTGCCTGTCTGGCAGCGGAACTGAAAAAATCCCTGTTAAACGGACGCATCCATAAGATAGCACAGCCGGAGACAGATGAACTTCTACTGACCTGCAAAGGAACCGGCGGGGTAAAAAAACTGTCCATCTCGGCCAGCGCCTCCCTTCCCTATCTCTATTTTACACAACAGAATAAACCCAGCCCTTTAACGGCACCCAGCTTCTGTATGCTGCTGCGCAAACATATTGGCAGCGCACGGATTACAGACATTACCCAGCCGGGGCTGGAACGGGTTTTGTTCATAGATTTGGAGCACTTAAACGAAATGGGCGATGTGTGCCAAAAGCGTCTCATCGTTGAGATCATGGGAAAACACAGCAATATTATATTCTGTAATCAGGACGGCATGATACTGGACAGCATCAAACATGTATCTTCCAATATGAGTTCTGTGCGGGAGGTTCTGCCCGGACGGCAGTATTTTATCCCCCAGACCCAGGACAAGCTGGACCCGCTGGGTATCACAGAGGAACTATTTATAGGAAAGGTCTGTACCAGGCCCATGGAAATCGGAAAGGCCCTCTACAGCACCTGTACAGGCATCAGTCCTGTCATGGCCAATGAAATCTGCCATCTGGCCTCCTTGGACAGCGGTGCCGCAGCGCTGTCCCTGACGGACAATGAGAAACTCCATCTGTGCCGCACCTTTTTTCGAATGATGGAGCAGATCAAAGAAGGGGAATTTTCTCCCCATATGATCTACCAAAACGGGGAGCCTGTGGAATACAGCTCCTTTCCCATGAGCCAGTACGAAAGCGGATACACGGCAGAGCCTTTTGACTCGATCTCTCTGCTTCTGGAAACGTATTATGCCTCCAGGAGCACCATCACCCGCATCCGGCAGAAATCGGCAGACCTGCGGAAAATCGTCCAGACCGCCCTGGACCGTAACCGGAAAAAATACCAGCTGCAGCAAAAACAGCTGAAAGACACTGCCAAAAAAGACCGGTACAAAATATATGGAGAATTAATCAATACTTATGGCTATGGACTGGAGGAGGGCTGCAAGTCTTTCCAGGCACTGAATTATTACACCAACGAAGAAATCACCATCCCCCTGGACCCGGACTTGACTCCTATCGAAAACTCCAAACGGTATTTCAGCCGTTACAACAAGCTGAAGCGCACCGAGGAGGCATTGAATCAGCAGATTCAGGAGACTGCCTCAGAAATCCAGCACCTGGAATCCATTCAGACTGCTCTGGAAATCGCCCTACAGGAAAACGACCTGGCCCAGATCAAAGAGGAACTGATGGACTACGGCTATATCCGGCGCAAATATGGGAAAAAGCAGAAAATGCAGGGCAAATCCAAGCCCTTCCACTACATTTCCTCTGACGGTTACCATATGTATGTGGGCAAAAATAATTTCCAGAACGAAGAGCTGACTTTCAAGCTTGCCACGGGAAACGACTGGTGGTTCCACGCCAAACAGATGCCTGGCTCCCATGTGATTGTCAAAAGCAACAACGAGGAACTGCCGGACCGGACCTTCGAGGAGGCCGGACAGCTGGCTGCCTATTACTCCAGCGGCCGGGGTGCCCCGAAAGTGGAAATTGACTATGTCCAGAAGAAACATGTAAAGAAAACCCCAGGGGCAAAGCCGGGCTTTGTGATTTATTACACCAATTATTCCCTGGTTGCCCGCCCGGACATTTCCCGAATCGAAGAATGCACTACTTGACAAATATCCCGGGAAACATTAGAATATCAAAAGGCCAAGTGCCGATTAGATAGATATGCCCCTGGACAAAAGCTTCAGGGGCATTTGCATAAATTTTCATAAATTCAGGAATTCAACGAGGAGGAATCAAAATATGAGCACACCTTATAACCATAAAGCCATTGAACAGAAATGGCGTTCTAACTGGGCCCAAAACCCTGTCAACGTAAATGACGGCAAAAAGCCCAAATATTACTGTCTGGACATGTTCCCATACCCTTCCGGAAACGGTCTGCATGTAGGGCACTGGAGAGGCTATGTGATCTCCGACGTGTGGAGCAGATATAAAATGTTAAAAGGCCATTATGTCATCCATCCCATGGGCTGGGATGCATTCGGCCTTCCGGCGGAGAATTATGCCATCAAAATGGGCACCCACCCCGCCAAATCCACAGCCGAAAATGTGGAAAAATTCAAAGAACAGTTAAACGACATTGCGGCCATCTACGACTGGGACATGGAAGTGAACACCACTGACCCAGCATTTTATAAATGGACCCAGTGGATCTTTGTGAAAATGTTCAAAGAAGGTCTGGCCTATGAGAAAGAATTTCCCATCAACTGGTGCCCCTCCTGCAAAACCGGCCTGGCCAACGAAGAAGTAGTCAACGGCTGCTGCGAGCGCTGTGGAGCCGAGGTAACCAAGAAAAACCTGCGCCAGTGGATGCTGAAAATCACCAAATATGCCGAACGTCTGTTAAATGACCTGGACAAGCTGGACTGGCCGGAAAAAGTAAAAAAAATGCAGACAGACTGGATTGGAAAATCTTACGGCGCGGAAGTGGACTTTCCCGTAGAGGGCCGGGACGAAAAAATCACCGTCTACACCACAAGACCTGATACCCTGTATGGAGCTACCTTCATGGTGCTGGCACCGGAACACCCGCTGGCAGCCAGTCTGGCTGTGCCAGAGACCAGGGATGCGGTAGACAAATATATCTATGATGCTTCCATGAAATCCAATGTAGACCGTCTTCAGGACAAAGAAAAAACAGGCGTATTTACCGGAAGTTATGCCATCAACCCGCTGAACCAGGCAAAAACCCCCATCTGGTTATCCGATTACGTGCTGGCTGACTACGGCACCGGAGCCATCATGTGTGTTCCCGCCCACGATGACCGGGACTTCGCATTTGCCAAGAAATTTGATATTCCCATTATTCAGGTTATTGCCAAGGACGGAAAAGAAATTGAAAACATGACCGAAGCTTATACCGAAGCCTCCGGTATCATGATCCACTCCGGAGAATGGGATGGTATGGAGTCGGCTGTGCTGAAAAAGGAAGCCCCCCATATGATTGAAAAACAGGGTCTGGGAAAAGCCACGGTAAACTACAAACTTCGGGACTGGGTATTCTCCAGACAGCGTTACTGGGGCGAACCCATCCCCATTGTTCACTGCCCCAAATGCGGCAATGTTCCTGTTCCAGAGGAAGAACTGCCCCTCATGCTGCCTGACGTAACATCCTATGAACCCACAGGAACGGGAGAATCCCCCCTGGCAGCCATCGAAGAGTGGGTAAACTGTAAATGTCCGGTATGCGGTGCAGATGCCAAACGGGAGACCAACACCATGCCTCAGTGGGCAGGTTCCTCCTGGTATTTCCTCCGGTATGTGGACAGCCACAATGACCAGGAACTGGTTTCCAAGGAAAAAGCAGACAAATACCTGCCGGTGGATATGTATATCGGAGGCGTGGAACACGCAGTGCTCCATCTGCTCTACTCCAGATTTTACACAAAGTTTTTGTACGATATTGGAGCTGTAGACTTTGACGAGCCTTTTCACAAGCTGTTCAATCAGGGAATGATCACCGGGAAAAACGGAATCAAAATGAGTAAATCCAAAGGAAACGTGGTATCGCCTGACGATTTGGTGAGGGATTACGGCTGTGACTCTTTGCGTATGTACGAACTGTTCGTGGGACCGCCGGAATTAGATGCCGAGTGGGACGACCGGGGAATCGACGGGGTAAGCCGTTTCCTGAAACGTTTCTGGAAGCTGGCCATAGACAGCCGGGAAGCAGACGTAAAAGCCACACCGGAAATGGTAAAACTGCGCCACAGACTCATCTACGACATCACCCAGCGTCTGGAGAGCTTCAGCCTGAACACTGTGATCTCCGGTTTCATGGAGTACAACAACAAACTGATGGAAACCGCGAAAAAGGCAGGCGGCATTGACATAGAAACCATGGAGACTTTCCTGATTCTCATGGCGCCCTTCGCCCCTCATATGGCAGAGGAACTGTGGGAAATCTATGGACATAACACCTCTGTTTTCGAAAACCGCTGGCCAGAAGCTGACGAAAGCGCCATGAAAGACGATGAGATCGAAGTGCCTGTACAAATCAACGGAAAGACCCGGGCGGTCATCCGTATACCTGCAGACGCAGGAAAAGAAGAAGCCCTGGCAGCCGGAAAGGAAGCTGTGGCAGATAAACTGGACGGCAATATCGTTAAAGAAATTTACGTGCCGAAAAAGATTATCAACATTGTTCAAAAACCTGCAAAATAACATAAAAGTGTTCCCAAAAAATCAGAAAAAATGAGTCCAAATGATTTTCCGGATGTATGAAAAAGACGGGTAAAAGTATAAAAATGCTTTTTACCCGTCTTTCTTAATAAACTCTTCCATTATGAGCCGCTTTACTTACCACCCTTTAATTTCCGATACGCCTTTACCAGCGCATGGTTATTCATTCTCCCCACACGGCTTCTAAGCTTCTGTATTTCCTGCTGCTGCTGACAAAACACCTCAGTAAACAGCAGAATAATATCACGATACATAGTATCTGGATTCACCTTCCATACAGGAAGTTCCTCTATCGGATCATAGAAAAGCCTGCCATCCGGCCTGTCCAGAAATGTCTCCGCCGTCATTCGGTTGCTTTCCTCAAATTTTTCCATAAACGCTGTCTGCTGCTCATAGGTGAACATACTTGTATTGGAATGCAGGTCATTGGCAGTGCAGTCGCTGGCAGCTTTGATGGCATTATTCATAAAATCATTCAGCTCAATATACTCTGGTATGCCATTCAGAATCCTCTTAATCTCAATAAAATTATCCCGCAGGCCCATATTATTCTTGACTGTATCCTTCGTGTAATTCTCTGTCAGAGTAAGACCAATACACTGGAGAAAATCCGAAAAAATCGAATTGCCATTCCCCTCAAACTGTCCCTTCTCATAAGGCCGCACAGTCAGATTCTCTTTTCCCACAGCTTGTGCAATGGTACTCAAATGTTTGAAATAATCCAAAGGATAATTCAAAAAGGCATTCGTAGTCATATATTCATCAAAACTTTCCGTTCTCATGACAAATCTAGACTTCACATTCTGGTTATAAAGCGACTGGATAAACAAATCCTGCCTTCGCACATATACGATTACCTTTAACTCACAGCCAATCTTCTGAAAATCTTTCACCGTCTTCTGCCAGAATCCCTCACGCCTGGTCCCAATTTTCCAGATTTCTTCATCTGACAATATAACATCTGTATATTTTTTTGTCAGTTCCTCCAGCATTTCAAATGCTGCCGCCTGCACTGCAGGCTCATCATACTGAACCACATTTCCCTCATTGAAAATCAGGAAATGCCCGTTTCTGTTTTTATATCTGTTATCATTTCCAAATTTCGAAGTGAAATCCGGAAAACAATACCCTTGTTTATTCAGCAGTTTTTCGTTTTCGCGCAAAAAAGTCTGGACTGCGGTTGTCCCTGTTTTCGGTGTACCAATGCTTAAATGAATGGTTCCCATTTATTCATCCTTTCTTCCATTTCTCAAATCTCCAAATTCCCCTCTATAGTATAATGAATAAATGTGATGCAAATTTGATTTTCATTTTATTATTAGAGCGTGTCTTAAAAATGCTTTTTGTCAGATGTGCGTCACACTTGGTGGGAG
>CAJUMB010000077.1 GCA_910587105.1 uncultured Lachnospiraceae bacterium | reverse complement strand
TTCTAAAAACCAACCCTTTCCTGCCTATTCTCTATTGGGTTTCCGAGAGTACTCTGTTTCCAGTTCAGATAACTTAGATTTCGATAGATGGCTTTTGGTCTCTTCCACTGTTTCATGATGATTACTCGGACTTTGTGTCTTAGCCATTCCCCCCAATTCTTCCATGTACATTTTCATCATTCCGATTCTGAAATAATTTATCCATCCCCTCACAATCTCGTTTATTCTTTTAATTGTGACTGCGGCTGGTCCTGCTGCTGCTTTTCCTATTTTCAGGTATTCACTTAGCTTCTTTTTCAGTTTCTTCTTCTTTTCATTGGCCGGTCTGACTTTCCATTCAGAACCTTTCTTTAAGAATGTGAATTCGAGATATTTACTTCTTGCCGGTCTTACTGCTTTTGTTTTTGCAGCATTCACTCTCAAGAATAACTTCCTTTCTAACCAACTGCATATAGATTTCATCACTCGGTTTGCTGCCATTTCACTTTTTGTAAATATCAGCACATCGTCAGCATATCTTGTGAAACGGAGTCCTCTCTGCTCCAGCTCCTTATCTAACTTATCAAGGTAAATATTGGAACATACAACTGATAATGGACCTCCCTGTGGCACGCCCGTGGCGGTTGCTTTCTCCAGCCTTTTTTCCATTACTCCTGCTTTCAGATATTTCCGAATCAGATTCAGCGTGCTGCTGTCATTTACCTGCTCCCTTAGTATCTGAATTAATTTATCATGATTTACTTTGTCGAAAAACTGTTCAATATCAATATCCACAACCCATTCACAGCCATCATTCAGACAGCAGAGCGCCTGTCTGATTGCATCATGACAGCTTCTGCCTGGTCTGAAGCCGCAACTGTATTCACTGAATATTTCTTCCTAAATATCAGAGATTGGCTGTGCAGCTGCCTGTTGGATCGTTCTATCCAGCGCTGCCGGGATTCCTAATGGGCGTTGTTTTCCATTGTCTTTCGGAATGTATACTCTCCGCACCGGCTTCGGCATATAAGTTCTATTTCTAATGGATGCAGCAATTTCATCCTTATTTTCCCTTATATAGTCCCCCAGTTCCTCAACGGTAACTCCATCAACTCCACTTGCACCTTTATTAGATACTGCCTTTTTGCAGGCTCTGTTCAGATTCTCTTTTGATAAAATCATTTCAATCAATTCCATCGTTGTTACTCCTCTGACTTATCCTAAGATTCATACATAACACCCCTCTGAATATAAATAGTATTCCTTGGTTACGGTCCTGCTTTTCCTGTCCATCCGATTTCTGGTTCATGTATTATTTTAAACATAGCGGTTCGTACTATAAATCGTTTCAGTCCTTCAGCTAAGTACCCTATGGGTATCCGCCTGCTATGACATCATCTGACTCCCTCTCCGAACCTTTTCCGACCATACCTTTCGGTATGTGAGCAGGGTCTCCCGAGGTAAGACACTAATCTTTCATCCCACAACCTCTTGATTTACAACTTCGGTTTTACGTTTACCTTTTGGGCTTCGGTTTGTTGTGCAGCCTTACCCACCTAATCGCCTTATCAAGTTTCTGTACGCAGGCTCAAGGATTTTGCTGCACCACTTCCTTCATCCATACCATTACTGATACCGACTTGTGGTTCATTACACTTGGCGGTAAATACCCGTGACTGGACTTTCACCAGTAAGATTAGTGCCATGCTCGGCACACACATAAAAGGCATATGCAGGAGAGCACATGCCTTTTCTTGTTTTGGGCTAAATCTTCAGCAGATTGGCGATATCAGAGAAGTTGATAATCAAGTCATCATAGATACCAGCTTTTATGGAGTCGTTAAAGGTGTAATCGCAAGTATCTTCTGATTCGAAATTATAAACAAAAATACGGTTTTTCGCAGGGTCAACAATCCAATATTCCCTAACGCCAGCAGTCCGGTATTTAAAGAGCTTTGTGTAATAGTCCGTCCGCCTGCTGCTGGGGGAAACAATTTCTATAATCCAGTCGGGGGCACCGGAACATCCTTTGTCATTTAGTTTATCTGGGTTGCAAATAACACTGATATCAGGTTCTACGTAGTTGCTGTCATTTCCGTTTAAGAACACGGCAAACGGGGCAATATAGGCCCTGCAGGGTCCGTTGCTTGTTTTAATGTATTCACGGATGATTCCAAAGAGTTCACCGGCAATATCCTGATGTTTACGGCTGGGCGGTGCCATATGGTATATTCGGCCGTCGATCAGCTCGGCCCGTTCGCCTTCTGGCAAGGCATAGATATCATCAAGAGTGTAGCGTCTTTCCTGAGGTAATGCTTGAGCCATAGCAGCACTTCCTTTCATGGTTATTGTATGCAGCTGCATGTGTTGTAGTCATTTGCGGACACTTGTTGTGAATTGACAGTGGATTGCTGACAAAGGGCGGAAGGACTATATATTCTTGGATGCACCTGCCGCTTTTCAGCCACATCCGGCTTGGTAAAGAAAAACGGTATTCGGCACCTTACGTTCGGATTGCCAGCACTTTGCTCATAGGCCTTGTGGCCTCCTTAATGTCCGTAATGTCAGCAATGGGAATGTCAAAGTCAAAATCACCCCTGGTGAGATTTACGAGAACGCCCATCGCCGCGATTTTGACAAAGGAATGTTTTGAGTAAATGAACCTCTGATTTGTCAGCATAGCGTGACCGTTTTCCACGAGCCCCTTTGATACGGCTGGTTACATACACCCTGTAATATGATTGTCTCCTGTATGATTAGGTTTCCTCCTGTATATTGTTTTTGTCCTCTGTGTCCAGTTCAGCCTTTGTTTTGTTTGAATCTTTTTTCCTGTATGATTCATGGTAAGCTTGTTATAACATGAGTTCATCTATTTCTGAGAGAGGCTTAGGTGTTTTCGCTTGTTTTGAAAAAGGTTTAACTGTTTTGGATTGCTCTGATAGGGGCTTAATGGTTTTAGCGCACTTAGAAATAGGTTTTATTTCTTGAGAATTAGTGTTTGGAATGTTTTCCATGATATCCCCCGGTTGACAATCAAGAGCGTCACAGATTTTTCCAAGGGTGTCACTTTTAACAGTTTCATCTTTTGCCAGTCTTGCCATAATGGAAGCTGTGATTCCTGCCTTTTTCTGTAATTCTCCCTTTTTCATATTTTTATCTATGAGGAGGTGAAATAATTTTCTGTAGCTTATTGCCATGAAGTCACTCCCTTCTTTTTTCTTGTATTTATAGTAGCACAAAAATAACGTAATCGCAATATTTTTTATGAAAACGGAATAAAACTATTGGCAATGATATATTTCCTCGATATAACTATAACAAAAAAAATAAAAATAACGCAGACGGTAAATGAATTAGGTAGAGGAATCCATAAGTAAAACGCGGATGGGCAGTGTTTTAACATGCCTGCTGCTCCGCCAGAACAAAATAGAAGGAGTGTCCGGCGCTTTTTTCGCCGCGGGCCGCCCAAAACAGACGCATCTTTTTTGGGTTCTCAACTTCAGATAATTATGCTATCATAACCCCATCACGAGAAATAACCATACGCCTCAACGAAATTTACCAAAACAACCACTCCATATAAACACTGCTGCACAACTGGCAGAATAATGAAAGGAAAAATCATGACAAAAAATCAAAAAATCGATACCATTATTTTTGACGTAGGCAACGTACTTATGGATTACCACTGGAAAACTTACCTGGACAGTTTCGGTTTTCCCTCTGACGTCCGGGATGCTGTGGCCTCTGCTATGTTCCTCAGTCCCCAGTGGAATGAGATGGACCGCAGTCTGCTGCCTGACCAGGAATATTTAAACCTGTTTATTCAGAATGCCCCTCAGTACCGGCAGGAGATTCAGCAGGTTTATGAAAATTGCGAAGGCTGCATCCATACTTATGATTATGCCGATTCCTTTGTCATAAAATGCAGGGAGCAAAACTGCCGCACCTATATACTCTCCAATTACTCCAGGTATTTATTTCATAAAACGGAACATATGATGCAGTTCCGCAATTATATGGATGGAGAGCTTTTTTCTTTCCAGGCAGGACAAATCAAGCCGGAACCGGAAATCTACCTTACCCTATTGGATAAATATTCCATTGACCCCCAGCGTGCTCTGTTCCTGGACGACCGCCAGGAAAACCTGGATGCAGCCGCCCGGCTTCACATCCATACCATGCTGTTTACCTCTTATCCGGAGACATTGAGAAATCTGGATTTTATACTAAAGGGTGTTTGAAAAATTTTTGATGAAATTGGGGGCGGCCCTGTTCTTGATCTATAAATAGGTGCAGTCTGATATGGCTTGATTTTCCCGTTTTCTTCCATTATAATAATGCTGTGGTTAAAAACAGACTTTTAACCCTCTAATCATATCCAAAGAAAATATAGGAGTCCAGAAATGATCATTAAAAACCAAATAAAAAAATGGTGCAAAAAAGGCACTGCCTTATTTCTCACTGCAGGACTGTTATTCTCAGCCGCCGCACCAGCAGATGCTCTGAGCACCGGCCCGGATGAGGAACACTGGCCGGGCGCACAGCTTACAGCTCCCAAAGCCCAGACTTTCACCCCTTCCTATTCCAAAAAGGGACTGCAGTTCGGCGAAAGTATTGAGGATGCCCTCAGCCTGGGGATTAATTACTGTCTGTTTAACATTAATATTACAGAATTTATGACACCTTCTAACAACCTGCTGGAGTACATATACAACGGCAATACCTACACATTTAATTTGAATGCATTCAACCAGTGGGGAAGTCTGTTCTCCCAGCTTCAGGAGGCAGATGTAAATCTGTCTGTGGAATTCCTGCTTCCCTGGACAGATGGCCTGACTGATCTGATTCATCCTGCAGCCCGGACGCGTGGAGCACATAATTACTACGCGTGGAATATCAGCACCCCGGAAGCCCGCGAACTGTATGCGGCTCTGTTCAGCTGTATTGCACAGGAATTTGATGGAAGACACGACAGAGGGTATATCAGTAATTATCTGGTTGGAAACGAAGTAAACGCCTACGACGAATGGTTTTATACAGGCTCTGCCTCCCTGGAGGAAAACGCCAATCTCTATGCAGATACGTTCCAGGTTGTCCATTCAGCAGTCAGGGAATCCTCCCCGGATGCAAGAATCAGCATCTGCCTGGAGCACAGCTGGAATACCAGCATCCCCGGCAGAGTCCACAGCGGCAAATCCTTCCTGGACACCTTTGCCCAGCGGCTGAAAAAATATGACAGCCCGGACTTTACCATCGGCTATCACGCATATTCCGAACCTCTGACAGATGCCGCTTTCTGGAGTAATTCAGAACACCGGGTAAAAGACAGCATTGATTCCCCATGTATTACCATGAAAAACATTGAGCAACTGACAAAATATGTAAAATCCACTTACGGCTCCAATACCAGAATCATGCTCACGGAACAGGGATTCAGCTCCCATGGCACAGACGGTGAGATGAAACAGGCCGCCGCTATTGCCTATGCCTATTACAAGGCAGAATTTAACGATATGATCGACTGTATCATTTTCCGGTGTCAGGCAGATTCCCCCCAGGAGATCAGCAGCCACGGCCTCTATATGGGCCTTTGGACTGCAGGAATGGGACAGATGAAAGCCTCTCATGAGGTATTCAAGTACATGGATACCCCCCAGTGCGATTCTTACACCGCCGGCTGCAGGCAGTATCTGGGCATAAATGACTGGTCCCAGCTGGTGCCCGATTATGAGACAAAATATTTCGACTTTAAAACAACCAGCACCACAGGACCAGGGATTTTCTAAACTAAGAATACAAAAAACTATGCGCATGATGGTCTGTTTTCCAACAGATATCATGCGCATAATTATATTCTCACTGCTGATTTTCTTAAGGGACCGTACACCTATTTCTCCTGTCAGCAGTTTCCCACTATGTTCCTCTGTTCCCCTCTGCAAAAGGCCTCTATATTCTTATAGGTCTCCTCCACCACCCGTTTTCTCGCTTCAATACTGGCCCATGCCAGATGGGGCGTGATAATCAGCTGATTGCTGTCCATGATTTTACTCAGAGGATTCGAATCCCTCATAGGCTCCGTCCCTGTCACATCCAATCCTGCTCCGGCAATCATATTCTCCGTCAGCGCCGTGTACAGCGCCTCATCATTGACCACAGGCCCTCTGGCCACATTCATCAAAATTGCAGTTTTCTTCATCTTCCTGAGAGCCTCCAGGTCAATCAGGTTTCTGGTCTTATCACTCAGCGGACAGTGCAGGGATAGGAAATCTGATTCTCTGAGCAGTGTATCAAAATCCACTCTCTCATATTCTGTGCAGGTACTTGTGCCAGAGGTGGAATAAAAAATCACTTTACATCCAAACGCTTCCGCAATTCCCGCCACTTTTCTTCCGATATTTCCCATCCCTGCGATTCCCCAGGTCTTACCATCCAGCTCAGTAAAAGGAATATCAAAATTAGAAAATCTATCCTGAGACGCATACTGCCCCGACTTCACATAATGGTCGTAGTGATGCAGTTTCTCCAGAACATAGAAACAAAGAGCAAAGGTGTGCTGTGCCACAGACGCTGTGGAATAATCCACCACATTCACCACCCGGATGCCCCGTCTGTCACAGTACTCCAGATCCACGTTATCATAACCTGTGGCAAGCTCACAGATTAACCTCAGTGAAGAAGCATGTTTCAGGGTTTCTTCATTGAGCGGTGATTTGTTTGCAATCACGATCTCCGCCTCTTTCACCCTGCTCTCCACCTCTCCTGCCGCCGTGTTAGGATATACTGTCAGTTCTCCCAGCTCCTGCAGACAGTCAACGGAAACATCCTCCCCTACACTGCTTCTTTCCAAAATTACAATGTTCATACAAACCTCCTCACTTAGCGTTTGAGTATCTACAAAATGGTGTACTAACCCAGCGGTTCCTGGGAAAATTCATCCAGAAGTATATTGGTATCCATCACAGAAAGCCCCTTTCTCAGGGAGAACATGATCACAGCATCTCTCTGCCTTCTGGGATACAGCGCACCTGCCCCGGCCACCTTGAGGACACGCTGTGTTTCTTCGCAGGAAAGGTTCAGCGCCAGACACAACGCAAGCACTTTATCCCGCTTCGGCTTCCTCACTCCGCTTAAAATATTGTATCCGTAACTCCGGGGAATCTGCGCAGCCCTCCAGAGCTCGCCGGCTTCCAACTCTCTCTCCTGCATTTTCTCTTTCAGATACTCCGGAAAAGAAGGCACTCTTCCTAACTTCTCCAATTTTCCCACAAAATTGCCCAGTTCAGCTTCTGAATGAACAGAAGTAAGTATATTCAGCAGCTCATCTGTTGTTTTTTTCATCATTCATCAAAGAGCTCCTTTCTTGAATCTATGTTAAAAATATTATATAATCTTCTGCATAGAAAAACAAGACACGCTCTAAGGAGCTGTAGAAAAATAACTGATACATATCCTAAGTTATGGAGGATGAAAATGGAACTGACGAAAGAATATCTCCTGTATCAATATGAGGAATTGGGAATATTAGAGGGCAATGCAAATGTGAAAATCGTAAGAAATTCTATAACCGGCAAGATAGCGGTGAAAAAAACCATGAGTATGGAACAGCTGCCCGTCTACGCCTTTCTCCAGTCCCAGAAAAGCCCTTTTATCCCCGAGATCTATGATTATTTTGAAAATGGACAGCAGCTAATTGTAATAGAGGAATATGTGGAGGGCCGGAATCTGGAGGATATCCTGTCTGAGCAGAGTATCACTGCTGAAAATGCCTGCAGCATCATAGGAGAGCTATGCCAGGCACTGGCTCCCCTGCACAGAGCCACCCCGCCCATTGTATGCCGGGACCTGAAACCGGAAAATATCATGCTCACACTGGAGGGCCATGTGAAATTCATCGACTTTGATATTGCCAGAGTCGTAACCCCGGGAAAAACCAGAGATACCATGGTAATGGGGACAGAAGGATTTGCCGCCCCAGAACAGTACGGCCACCGCCAGACAGACGGCCGTTCAGATATTTATGCTCTGGGAGTCCTTTTAAATTACATCATTTTACATAAACTGCCAGTAGAAGAAATGATAAGCGGAAATTTAAGAAAAATTGTGCAGAAATGCACCGCACTCAACCCGGATGAACGATACCAGACTGTAGAACAATTGGAGACTGCCCTGAAAAAGTACTACCTGCCAGGTAAAAAACTCCATTCAGGCGCCGCAAAAACCTGGAAAAAGTTTCTGCCGCCCGGATTCCGAAGCGGCAGCATATGGAAAATGGCCGCGGCCCTTTTGGGATATTTTTTTCTCATAGACCTGAGTCTGTCCCTGGATATCGAGGAAAACGATATCATCCTCACCGGCATACAGACCTTTCCTCAGCGGGCCGCATTTTTCATCTCACAGCTGGTAGAAATCGCCTTTATCTTTAATTATCTGGGATGCAGAGAGAACACGCCCATTCTGAGCTCACCCATTCCAACGACCAGAGCATTGGGGTATATCGCTTTAGAACTCATTTTAATGACAGTGGTTATCGCATTTTGGCTGTTATGTGAAACACTGCATGGGGTGGGGTAAATGAATTTCGGGAAACAATTGCCGATCAAAACTGCTGCACCGAGATATGTCCGTTATTTTCCTACAGCTCCTAACCGCCGTATGGGATAAATACTTTCCTGTACGGCGGTTTTCCTTTCTATATGGAAATGTATGCTGCCAGCATACCACATCACTGAGGCAGTATGCGATAATAAATATGAAAATTTCGTAATCTGTGGTAAAAAACTGACCAATTACCACTTTAAGAAAGGGGAACATAATGAAGATACTGAAACTGGTGACAGGTATTCTATCAATTATTTTATTTGTGTTTGTTGCCTTCCAATCCTGCGCCGCCGGATTGAGCAATGCCCTGTCCGATAATGGCGAGGTAAGTGGAAGCGCTGGACTGCTGACCGCCATCTGCCTGCTGACCGCTGGAATTGTTTCCATCGCAACCAGAAATGCCGAAAGGAATGGCGGTAATATTGCCTGCATAATCATTTATTTGATTGGTGCTTTTTTAGGATTTGTGATGGCTGGAAGTTATTCTGACTTAAAAATCTGGGCTGGTTATGCATGTATCTGTGGAATTATCCATTTGATATCTGCTATCAATAACTAGAGCGTGTCTTAAGCAGCCACGTATCTGCGAATCCGTGTACTAACATATCATTACATAGGGAAAAGCTCATATGAAATGTCCAAATTGTAATAACGATGTATTTATTAAAGAATTAAACGACAAGAAATATGCCGTATGTAACAGCTGCAAAAAAATTTATGATTTAGACAAACTGATTGCCATTAGAAGTAAAAAAATTATGCAGAATGATACTTTTGGGCCATCAAAAATAGTGATCTCTATCTTGGCATCTTCGCTGATTATTGTAATAGCTGTTATTGCTGCTCTGCTGGGCACTCCTGCAGAATCTTCTGTCTCACATACGGCACCCCCAAAAGACATAGCCGAAACCTCTTCTGTGAAAAAAACAAAATCACGGAAATCCACAACTGATCGTTCTGATTCGGAAGTTACGGCAAAGGATGAAAATATCCCCAAAGAATTTCAATCCGCAGTAAACTCAGCTGCCAATTATAGTAATATCATGCACATGTCTAAAACTGGCATTTATAATCAGCTCACATCCGAATATGGCGATCAGTTTTCTGCTGAAGCTGCCCAATACGCCATTGATCATATAAACGTTGACTGGAACGAAAATGCTTTGCAAAAAGCCAGAGATTATTGTGACATGTATATGTCTAAAGCTGGTATTTACGACCAGCTTATTTCTGAGTATGGCGAACAGTTCACACCAGAAGAAGCCCAATATGCAGTTGACCACGTACAAGCCAATTGGAATGGAAATGCTTTGCAAAAAGCAAAAAATTACCAAGATGAGATGAATATGTCTCCTGCTGCAATCCGCGATCAGCTAATCTCTGAATATGGAGAGCAGTTTACTCCGGAAGAGGCAGACTATGCAATCAGCAATCTCCATTAACCTGATTTCCGCTCTTTCCGTTCCCGGTAGATTATAGTAAAATGCAGGATTTACATGAATTAGATTTCATGGTGGTGGACAACAATGACAAAAAATATGGAATCGAAATCAAAACTACTGATGACTAATTCTCCTGTCTTCCTGACTGTCTATCTGAACCAGAAAATAGTGGATGAAGGATATCTCGCCGGAAAGACCAGAGGCGGCATCCGTAAGAATCTGTACTCTATCCCTGTGTGGCTTAATAACGCCGCTTTGGAAAAAGGTGTAAACTTTTCACAGGTTTTACAAGACACATTAAAAGCACAGCTGTACTTAGGATAAACTTTCTCTGTTGAAGCTGTCTGTAAAATATGTGCATTGTTTGATTGTAATCCTGACATTTGATTTTTTCTGCCTATCTTTTTGAGATAGACACGCCGTCAACTATTCGCAGCAGTTGGCGGCTGTTTCTTTTTTCCTTTGCAAATCTGATAAATCAAATCAGTACGTGGTCTTTTTCCTTTATTATGCTGCCATCTGTGAGCAAAACAGTTATACTCAAGAGCATACGTATTTGCCAAATGTTTTGCTGTATTGACGACCCGGCGGCCATAATGTACGCGAAGCAGCCTGCTTAATAGTTTTAAGCTTCCGTGCAAAATTCTTCGATTTAAAGTCCTGGAAAAGCTCAACGCCAATGGGAATCTTCATCATGTTCTTTCTCAAAACTGTATTATTTGGACCACATTGCCATGCTCTTTCACAATGGACATCAAATCTTCCGCCTTCAGCCACACTGTCGCCGTGTTATCATTTGGATGAACACCCACCAGGCCAGGAGAACTTAGAAATCCCTCATCTAAGAAAAACTGCACTTTGTGCTCCCCATCATTTAAAATGCCAAGAGGAGTTACCGCACCGGGAATCAGACCCATGATTTTCATCAGGTCATCCCCGGATGCAAAGGACAGGGGACGTGTTTCGTATTTTCGACGGAAGGCTTTCAAATCCACACGCTTATCGCCCTTGACTGTTATCAGATAATAATTACGCTTTTTATCATCCCGCACAAAAAGATTCTTGGCATCTGCCTCCGGATATGGCAGGTTTACCTCAGAAAGTTCTTCCATATTATATACTGCTTTGTGTTCTGTGATTTCAAACCAGATATTCTTATTTCTCAGATACTCGTAGATTTCATCTTTATTCATGAATACTCTCCTGTTCAAATTCTAATTTTTTACGATTGTATCATATCGTATAAACTGCCACAAGACACGGGCGGCCACCGATAACAGGGCCGTCCGCAAAAACGTCTCTCTTCCTGCATGGATGGATGCCTTGGCAGAAAAGCGGGGTGTGAACTGCTCCCAGTTCCTCCGGGATGGACTTATGCAGATACTGAATGCCAGCCATGCAAAATAGAGGCGCCACACTATGACTGGAGAGGAAACCTCCCTTAACTGTTCTCCACTATGGAACAAACCCGCATCAACTCCCCATATTCCCCGGCAAGCCCCCGAACATCCAGACCGGCATCCCTGCAGTCCGCCACAGTGTCCAAAAGCTTCTGTGTAATCTGTTCCCCCGGCACTGCCAGGGGAACTCCCGGGGGATACAAATGCAGAAACTCTCCTGCAATGCATCCTTCACTCTGCTCAAAAGGAACCAGCATCCGCGGCCGGGCCATAGCATCGCTGATTGACAGGACTTTCCTGGCCAGCACAACAGTTTCCTGCCAGTTGAGCGCAGATTCTGCCTCCGGTTTTCTCAAAGCTCTACCCTCCACCCGCCATTCGCGTTCTATGTCTTCCAATGCCCGGCACAGGCGATCATACCCATCTTTTATATCTGCCGGGCTGGTCATTCCCAATACGTATGTTTTCGCCTCCATCTCCATCTGAAGGCCATATTTTTTTAACAACAGCTCATATAATTGATGACCGCCTGCTCCCTCTGCCCGCACGCACAAAAGCAGCTTGGAACGGTCCAGATCCCACACTGCTTTATTTTGATACAAATCCTCCCCTGCCAGCTGAATATACTCCAATCCCGACAATCTGCCGCGCAGCCCTTCTAACCGTTCCACATATTTTTCAAAAAAGACTTTTCCCGAACGCTGTAAATTCCTGATACAGCTGTCTATGCTCCCCATTAACAGATAGGACGGACTGCTGGTCTGGTACATGCCCATATAGCGGCGTATCCGCTCCCTGTCCGCCAATTTCCCCTGCACATGCAAAAGGGCAGTCTGTGTCAAAGCCGGAAGGGTCTTGTGCAGACTGTGCACCACCACATCCGCCCCCTGCTCCAGCGCTGAATAGGGA
Source organism: uncultured Lachnospiraceae bacterium (assembly GCA_910587105.1). Classification (GTDB taxonomy): domain Bacteria; phylum Bacillota; class Clostridia; order Lachnospirales; family Lachnospiraceae; genus MGBC164599. Next base: position 706 of record CAJUMB010000077.1, on the reverse strand, counting down.
AAGTAATCGTGAAATGGAAAATGTGCCCCGTGGGCCTCGTCCACAATCAGAGGCACTCCCCGGCGATGGACAATTTCCGCAATTTCTCCCACAGAGGACACCACCCCGTCATAGGTAGGTGAAGTGATCACCACCGCCTGCACACGGGGATGGGAAGACAGGGCCGCTTCCACTTTCTCTGGCATCACTGCGCCATGGATGTCATAAGAAGAAAGGAGCTCTGGGTATACATAATAATTTTCCACCCCGCTCAGACAGACACCGTGATAAACGGACTGGTGGCAGTTTCTCGCCATCAGTATGGAACCGCCGGGAACAGTGCAGGCAGCAATCGCCGCCAGCAGTGCCCCGGTGCTCCCGTTCACACAATAATAGGTCTCGTCCGCTTTGTAAAGCTCAGCCGCAGCGGCCTGGGACTCCTGTAAAATCCCTGTGGGACGGTGGAGATAATCAAATCCGTCAATCTCTGTGATATCCTCTGTCAGTTTTGGCTGAAACTCCACTGCATCTTCATTTCGTTTATGCCCTGGCATATGAAATGGGTAAATATTTTTCTGATGGTATTCTTTTAGTTTTTGATGTAAAAATTCCATGTAAACCGCCTGTTCTAAAATCTAGAGCGTGTCTTAAAAATGCTTTTTGTCAGATGTGAGTCACACTTGGTGGGAGATTTGTGCCAAATGAAGGGCGCATAGCGGGCTATGTA
>CAJUMB010000076.1 GCA_910587105.1 uncultured Lachnospiraceae bacterium | reverse complement strand
TACATCAATCTTCAGAAAGCGTCACACAACTGCGATACGCTTTGCGAAATTTCTGAGGAGATGTTTGATATATTTTATTATAAAAAATTTACTGCCGTTTTCATATTATTTTTTCTTCGCGTAATACGATATAGAAAAAGTCCCGCGTGTATACCCGTCGTTGGCTGGCTCGGCTGGCTTTGCTATCTCCCCGGCATACTGAAAGTTATTAATCGTTCTCTATTTTGTTTGGCTTCTTTTTAATGCTCAACAGTCTGACAAAATCATCAAACAAAGAAGTGTCTTTTAACTCAAACATCATCCATTTTCCATCATGATAAGTCCGAGCTTCATCATAAATCCTTTGAACTTGCTCCCCGTAATTTTCTCTATCTTTTTCAAATTTTAAGCGTTCGTTTTTTCCTAAGATGATCATAAATCCCACACAGTTTTCTCTTGCATATAAAGCACATAGAGTTTTACCGCCTCGACGGTATTTATATTCATATGTCCATGCTTTACCACCTTTATCCCACAAACAATCCATATCATATTTTTCATCAATTAAAGCACATAATTTATTCCATATCTCATATAGAGATCCGCCAACTAAAGTTGTCATTTGTTCTGCGTTAGGTATTATATCAAGCAAGATATCCTCCTTCTGTAACTTCTGAAGCATACACTTGGGTACTTAGAGCGTGCCTTAAAAATCATTCTTGCCATCTGCACGCCCCGCTTTGCAGCAGATCTGCCCCTCAGTCAGTTGACGCAGTCCCCAGAATTTATCGCTTTCCCATTATAGCATAATTCCGAAAGTGTGGAAATAGTAAGATTTTCAGCCGGATCTCCCGCTCTTGGCAAAATTCCAACAAAAATAGCATAAATATTTCACAGTGTATGCATTGATCTGGACAAGACAAGATACATTTATCTAAAATTATCTAAAAAATATATATTTCCCACGTTATTCCTGAATTTTGCACACGTATTCTTAATATATAGCCAATCATATCGGGATTTTGTAATACAATTCTGTAATTTCACAATCAGTACATATCATTTTTATCCTTTTTATGAAGCCGAACCTGTGCATGAAAGAGAGGGAGGGACTGTTATGAATATGCCGGAAGTAAAACGTATACAATATCAGTATGAGTTCGGAAGAAATCTGTATAGGTGCCGGAAGAAAAGGGGGTTTACCCAGGAATCCCTTGGAAAACATATGGGAGTATCCCGGACATATATCAATCAGCTGGAGCGTGGCAGAGGCAATCCCACTTTACAAGTTGTTATGAAATTGGCAAATGTACTGAACATTGATGCGGCTTTTCTTTTATTTGGTATCCGTTATAAAGATTGACAAAAAACCTGACTTCTGTTATGATTTTGCTCATGAGACAAAGGCGTTCTTACTTATAATAAGAACGCCTTTGTCTGTAAATGTATTTTGAGAGCGGTTTCAAAACGGTTTTGAGCTTCGTTTTGTTATTTTGTCTAAACTCGTGACGTTTGAAAGCAGTTTTGTAATTCTATAGAGCATAAATGATTTTTCAAACACGCTCTATAGAGGAAAAGGAAGGGAGCAGATGGCCATGTACACCAAAGCAGATATTTTTCGTATGATAGAGGAAGAAGATGTGGAATTTATCCGCCTACAGTTTACGGATATGTTTGGAATGTTCAAAAATGTGGCGGTGACCTCCAGTCAGATGGAGAAAGCCCTGAATAATCAGTGTATGTTTGACGGTTCTTCTATCGATGGCTTTGTGCGTATTGAAGAATCTGATATGTATCTGTATCCGGATTTGGATACCTTTCAGATATTTCCATGGCGGCCCCAGCAGGGAAAAGTAGCCCGGTTAATCTGCGATGTTTACCGTCCCAATGGCAGTCCGTTTGAGGGAGATCCCCGTTTCCTTTTGAAAAAGGTGGTTTCAGAGGTGGAATCTCTGGGATATGAGTTCCAAGTGGGGCCGGAATGTGAATTTTTCCTGTTCCATATAGACGATGACGGAATGCCTACCACCATCAGCCATGAGAAGGCGGGGTACTTTGACATGGGGCCTGTGGACTTAGGAGAAAATGCCCGGAGGGATATGGTTCTCACCTTGGAGGATATGGATTTTGAGATTGAGTCATCCCACCATGAGGCGGCTCCGGCCCAGCATGAAATTGATTTTAAATACGGCCCAGCTCTTCAGGTGGCCGACAATATTATGACTTTTAAGCTGGCGGTGAAAACCATTGCAAAGAGGCACGGTCTTCACGCCACATTTATGCCCAAACCCAAATACGGAGTCAATGGTTCCGGTATGCACATTAATATGTCCTTGACAAAAGACGGAAAAAATGTGTTTGCAGACCCAAATGATCCGGAGGGGCTGAGCCAGGAAGCGTATTGGTTTATCGGCGGCCTCATGAAACATATGAAAGGGATCACGGCAATCACCAATCCCCTGGTGAATTCTTATAAGCGTCTGGTTCCCGGGTATGAGGCTCCGGTCTACATTGCCTGGTCAGGAACTAACCGAAGCCCTCTCATACGCATTCCGGCTTCCAGAGGGGAGAATACCCGGGTGGAGCTGCGCTCTCCGGACCCCACAGCTAATCCCTATCTGGCCATTGCCCTGTGTCTGGCAGCAGGACTTGACGGTATTAAAAATCAGGTACAGCCCCCTGCCAGCGTGAACCAGAACATATATGAAATGTCCACAGCCCATAAGAAAGCGGCAGATATCCACACACTGCCCACGAATCTGCAGGATGCGCTGAGGGAGCTGGAAAAAGATGACTTCATCATGCAGGTGCTGGGGGAAAAGACAGCAGAAACATATATCCATGCAAAAAGAGCGGAGTGGCAGCAGTATACGCAGCAGGTGGCAGCCTGGGAGCTGGAACAGTATCTCTATAAATTTTAGAGAGGAGTATTGCTATGAGCAGCGTAGTGGTGGTATTCCCAAAACTGGAGGACGCCAAAAGTATCCGGAATCTTTTGGTGAGAAACGGCGTCGATGTGGTGGGCATCTGTACCACTGGCGGTGAGGCACTGGATTGTATGGAAAATCTCCGGGGAGGAATTATTGTATGCAGTTATCGGTTCCGGGATATGCTGTATACAGATTTAAAAGACCAGATGAAACCCGGTTTCGAGATGCTGCTTCTAGCTTCTCAAAGAGTGCTTGCAGAAAAAGGGCAGGATGATATAATGGCTGTGTGTATGCCCTTGAAAGTTCACGAATTACTTGATACTATAAACATGATGGAGTCTGCCCTTCAGAGAGCCAGAAAGAAAAAGCGGCGCCGTGACCCAGCGGAAAGGGCAGTGGTAGAAAGGGCAAAGGCTCTTTTGATGGATCGAAATCATATGACAGAGGAAGAAGCCCACCGCTATGTGCAGAAATGCAGCATGGACAGCGGCAATACTATGCTGGAGACGGCGGAGATGATTATCAGTATGTGGTGAACCGACAGTATCAAGGGCAAGGGAGGGGATTTTCTATGAAGTTTACGAAAATGCATGGTATCGGGAATGATTATGTATATGTTAATTGTTTAAAAGAGAGGGTTGCGGACCCGGCCAGGGCTGCCAGAGTGGTCAGTGACCGGCATTTTGGGATTGGGTCAGACGGGCTGATTCTCATTGAGCCGTCCGAGAAGGCGGATTTTACCATGACCATGTACAATGCAGACGGTTCCCAAGGGGCTATGTGCGGGAATGGAATCCGGTGTGTGGGGAAATATGTATATGACCATGGGCTGACCAATCAGGAGCATGTGCGTATTGAGACCATAAGCGGCATCAAAGAGCTGGACCTGACTGTGCGGGAGGGGAAAGTGGAGCTGGTGCGGGTGAATATGGGTTCTCCCAGGCTGGAAGCGGCACAGATTCCCATTTTGACAGAGCAGAAAGAAGCGGTGAATCTGCCCATAGAGGTGGATGGGGAGACGTATCACATTACAGGGGTGTCTATGGGAAATCCCCATGCAGTGGTTTATCTGGGGGATGTGGATTCCCTTGCTATTGAAACGCTGGGGCCCAAGTTCGAGAATCATCCGTGTTTTCCGGACCGGATAAACACAGAATTCTGTAAAGTGCTGGACGAACACAATCTGCAGATGCGGGTATGGGAGCGGGGCTCAGGGGAGACGCTGGCCTGCGGGACAGGTGCCTGTGCGGCGGCAGTTTCTTCTATTATAAATGGGTACACAAAGGAACAGGTAAATGTAAAACTTCTGGGCGGCAGTCTGCAGATTTATTGGGACAGAGAAAACAATCTGGTCTATATGACAGGACCGGCGGCAGAAGTATTTCATGGAGAAATTGATATAGACAGGATGGAGGATGAGAGAAATGTTTAAAATCAATGAAAATTATCTGAAGTTACCGGGAAGTTATTTATTTTCCACAATTGGAAAGAAAGTGGCTGCCTTTACTGAGGCAAATCCGGACAAACCCATTATCCGTCTGGGAATCGGGGATGTGACACAGCCTCTGGCTCCTGCAGTTATCCAGGCACTGCACAGTGCGGTGGACGAGATGGGAAATGCAGAGACCTTCCATGGCTATGCTCCGGATTTGGGATATAGCTTTCTGAGAGAGACCATCGCAAAAGAGGATTATGAGGCAAAAGGCTGTCAGATTGCGGCTGATGAAATCTTCGTGTCGGATGGGGCCAAAAGTGATTCCGCCAATATCCAGGAGATTTTCAGCAATGACTGTAAAATTGCTGTGTGCGACCCGGTGTATCCAGTATATGTGGACAGCAATGTGATGGCAGGGAGAACGGGGAACTATGACCCCAAGACAGAGATGTGGAGCGATGTGATTTACATGCCCTGTACCAAAGATAATGATTTTGTGCCTGAGCTTCCCAAAGAGACCCCGGATTTGATTTACCTGTGTTATCCCAACAATCCCACAGGATCTGCGCTCACCAAAGAGCAGCTTCAGGTGTGGGTGGACTATGCCAATAAGAACGGGTCAGTGATCATCTACGACGCTGCCTATGAAGCATATATTTCCCAGGAAAATGTGCCTCATTCTATTTACGAATGCCCAGGGGCCAGAACATGCGCCATCGAACTGCGCAGTTTTTCCAAGAATGCAGGATTTACCGGAACCCGTCTGGGATTCACGGTGATTCCCAAGGAGCTCATGTGCGGGGAAGTTTCTCTGCATTCTCTGTGGGCCAGAAGACATGGAACCAAGTACAACGGGGCGCCTTATATTATCCAGAAAGCCGGGGAGGCTGTCTATTCCCCAGAAGGAAAGGCACAGTTAAAAGACCAGGTGGCTTATTATATGAAGAATGCCTCTGTGATTTATCAGGGATTGAAAGATGCAGGGTATGATGTATCCGGAGGGATCAATGCGCCGTATATCTGGATGCAGACACCTAAGGGTATGGGTTCCTGGGAATTCTTTGATTATCTGCTGGAAAAGGCAAATGTAGTGGGAACACCGGGGGCCGGGTTTGGACCCAGCGGGGAAGGATGCTTCCGCCTGACTGCATTTGGAACTTATGAGAATACTGTGGCAGCCATGGAGCGCATCAAACAGTTGTAAGGAGTATGGCATATGGCAAATATCATTAGTGATGAAACGATAGAATACGTGGGTATCTTATCCAAGCTGGAACTTTCTGACCAGGAAAAAGAGCAGGCAAAAAAGGATATGGGGAGAATGCTGGATTATATTGATATGCTCAATGAGCTGGATACCAGCCAGGTGGAACCCATGTCCCATGTATTCCCTGTGTACAATGTGTTCCGGGAAGATGTGGTGGTTAATGAAGACCAGCGGGACGAGATTCTGGTAAATGCGCCGGAACAAAAGGACGGACAGTTCCAGGTGCCGAAAACGGTAGAGTAGGAGGAAAACCATGGACATACAGAGTCTGACAGCCGTCCGGCTGGGAGAGAAAATAAAGAAGAAAGAATTGTCAGCCGTGGAGGCTGCACAGGCTGCGTTTGCCCAGATTGCGGCCTGTGAAAAAGAATACCACTGCTATGTGACCGTGGAAGAAGAAAAGGCCATGGAACAGGCAGAACAGGTGCAGAAGAAGATTGACGGGGGAGAGCTGACAGGCCCTCTGGCAGGGGTGCCTGTGGCTATCAAAGATAATATGTGTACCAAGGGGACGCTGACCACCTGCAGTTCCCGGATACTGGGCAATTTTGTTCCCACCTATACAGCAGAAGCGGTGAAATGTCTGGAGCAGGCGGGGGCTGTGATTCTGGGGAAAACCAATATGGATGAATTTGCCATGGGCAGCACCACAGAGACTTCCTATTATGGAGTTACCAGAAATCCCTGGAATCCCCAGCATGTGCCCGGCGGTTCATCCGGCGGTTCCAGTGCTGCGGTGGCGGCAGGGGAATGTTTCTATGCCCTTGGCTCTGACACAGGCGGTTCCATCCGCCAGCCCAGCTCTTTCTGCGGCGTGACGGGTATGAAACCTACTTACGGAACCATATCCCGTTATGGCCTCATTGCATATGGTTCTTCCCTGGACCAGATCGGCCCTGTGGCGAAAGACGTGGCGGACTGTGCGGCAATTCTGGAAGTTCTTGCAGTCCATGACCCTAAGGACAGCACTTCTGTAAAACGGGAAGATACAGATTTTACCTCTGCTCTCACGGGCGATGTGAAAGGAATGAAAGTGGGTATACCCAGAGATTATCTGGGAGAGGGACTGGACAGCCAGGTGAAAGAGGCTGTGTTAAAAGCAGCCAGATCTCTGGAATCCCAGGGGGCACAGGTGGAGGAATTTGACCTGAGCCTGGTGGAGTATGCCATCCCGGCGTATTACGTCATTGCATCTGCGGAGGCCAGCTCCAATCTGTCCAGATTCGATGGAATCAAATACGGCTACCGGACAGAAGATTACCAGGGTCTGCACAACATGTACAAAAAGACCCGCTCTGAAGGATTTGGTGAAGAAGTGAAACGCCGGATTATGCTGGGATCATTTGTCCTCAGTTCCGGATACTATGATGCTTATTATTTAAAAGCCCTCAGAACAAAAGCTCTGATCAAACAGGCATTTGACAAAGCATTTGAAAAGTATGATGTGATTTTAGGACCTACAGCTCCGTCTACAGCGCCTAAGCTGGGGGAAAGTCTGGAGGACCCGCTGAAGATGTATCTGGGAGATATTTATACGGTCTCCGTCAATCTGGCAGGGCTTCCGGCTATGAGTGTTCCCTATGGAATAGACAGCCAGGGGCTTCCCATAGGCGTTCAGCTCATCGGGGATTCCTTCCAGGAGAAAAAGATTTTCCGGGCAGGCTATGGGCTGGAGCAGTCCAGAGAGGACCAGGATAGGCTGGCGCCTGTGCTGAGGAAGGAGGGCATATAAATGGCAAGAGAATACGAGACAGTCATCGGGTTGGAAGTACACGTGGAGCTGGCCACCAAGACAAAGATTTTCTGCGGCTGTTCCACAGAATTCGGCGGTGAGCCCAATACCCACACCTGTCCGGTGTGCACCGGAATGCCAGGCTCCCTTCCTGTGCTGAATAAACAGGTGGTGGAGTACGCCATGGCTGTGGGTCTGGCTGCCAACTGCCAGATTCATCAGAAGTGTAAATTTGACCGGAAAAACTATTTTTACCCGGATAACCCCCAGAACTATCAGATTTCTCAGTTATACCTGCCCATCTGCCACGACGGCTGGGTTGAGATTGAGACGGAAGACGGTAAGAAAAAAGTGGGCATCCACGAAATCCACATGGAGGAAGATGCGGGAAAACTCATCCACGACGACTGGGAGGACTGCTCTTTAGTGGACTATAACAGAAGCGGCGTGCCCCTCATTGAGATTGTGTCTGAACCGGACATGCGCAGTGCCCAGGAGGTCATTGCCTATCTGGATAAACTGCGGACTATCATCCAATATCTGGGAGCTTCTGACTGTAAGCTGCAGGAGGGCTCCATGCGGGCGGATGTGAATCTGTCAGTGAGGGAAAAAGGCAGTGATACGTTTGGAACCCGCACAGAGATGAAGAACTTGAACTCTTTCAAAGCTATTGCCCGGGCCATTGAGGGAGAGCGTGAGAGGCAGATTGATCTGCTGGAGGATGGGCAGGCCGTGGTTCAGGAGACCAGACGATGGGACGATAACAAAGAGTGTTCTTATCCTATGCGTTCCAAAGAGGACGCCCAGGATTACCGATATTTCCCAGACCCGGACCTGGTGCCTGTGCTCATCAGCGATGAGTGGATCGATGACATCAAGAGCCGTCAGCCGGAGCTGCGCACAGAGAAACTGGAGCGCTATAAAAAGGAATTTGATATTCCCCAATACGATGCGGAAATCCTCACAAGTTCCAAGAAGCTGGCAGATATTTTCGAGGCGTCTGCTGCTATTTGCATGAAGCCGAAAAAAGTGTCCAACTGGCTCATGGGTGAGGCGCTTCGTCTGCTGAAAGAGCATAACCAGGAGCCGGAAGACCTGAGCTTTTCACCGGAAAATCTGGCAAAACTGATTCAGCTGGCTGATGGGGGAACCATCAACAACAAAGTAGCCAAAGAAGTATTTGAAAAAATTTACAGCGAGAATATAGACCCCGAGCAGTATGTGGAAGAACATGGTCTGAAGTCTGTCAGTGACGAGGGCGCACTGCGCAGCGTCATTGAAGAAATCGTGGCAGCCAATCCCCAGTCTGTGGAAGATTATAAAGGCGGGAAAAAGAAAGCCATCGGATTTTTGGTGGGGCAGACTATGAAAGCCATGAAGGGAAAGGCTGATCCCGGGGCTGTGAATAAGATTCTTCAGGAAGTTTTGGAGAAGTAAAAAAAATAATAAGGATATGATTGTGTTATGGAGTGTTCTCGGAAATCCAGGTACAGGGGATTTCTGAGAATGCTTTTTAATGTTTTACTGGATAATTATTTTATAAAGAAGAGGGAGGAATTGTGGAGAGAAAACAATTTTTTAAAATGGTAGCCGCACTGGTTCTGCCTATCGCCATTCAGAATCTGATTAATGTAGGAGTAACTTCTGCGGATGTGATTATGCTGGGCAAAGTGGGGGAGACGGTCTTATCCGCGTCTTCACTGGCCGGGCAGATTTATTTTATTATGACCCTGATTTTCTTTGGGCTTACCTCCGGGGCGGCGGTGCTCACAGCCCAGTATTGGGGAAAAGGGGATACCAGGACCATTGAGAAAGTGCTGGGAATTTCCATGCGCATTGGGATTTTGACATCCATTGGCTTTACAGTGGCAGTACAGCTGGCGCCGGAACTGCTGATGAAATTGTTCACCAATGAACAGGCGGTAATTGAACAGGGAGTGAAATACCTGAAGATTATCTCCTGTTCCTACATACTTTCCGGAATCACTATGGTGTATTTTAATGTGATGCGCAGTGTGGAGAGAGTGGTGATCGCCACGGTGACTTACGGGATTTCCCTGGTGATCAATGTAATCTGCAATGCCATATTCATATTCGGGCTTTTGGGGGCGCCAGTGATGGGAATCCGGGGTGCGGCTTTAGGGACGCTGATCGCCCGGATATTTGAGGTGTGTGTGGTGACAGTCTATAGCTGGAAATTCAACGATACGGTGCGGTTTCGCTGGAGAGATTTATTTGGACGGGACCCTCTTTTACACAAAGATTTCCTGAAGTATTCTATGCCGGTGATGTTTAATGAGCTGGCCTGGGGTGCAGGTATGGCGGCGATCACAGCCATTGTGGGACATCTGGGAAGTGCGGCTGTGGCGGCCCATTCCGTGGTGCAGGTGAGCCGTCAGCTGGCCATGGTGGTGAGTATGGGTGTGGCCGCAGCCGCGGCTGTGGTGTGCGGAAAGGCAATTGGAGAGGGCAGGGAGAATCTGGCAAGGCTCTACGCCTCCAGATTCACTAAGCTGGCAATGGGGCTGGGGGCAGCCGGGGGAGGGCTGATTCTCATTGTATCCCCTGTGGCCAGAGCCCTTTTGAATCTGTCTGACCAGGCCAGATCTTATCTGGGATTCATGATGCTTGTGATGGCGGTTTTTGTACTGTTTCAATCGGTGAACTGTGTGTGGATTGTGGGAATTTTCCGGTCCGGAGGGGATACCAAGTTCGGCCTCTATCTGGACGGGCTTTCTCTGTGGGGCGGGTCCATTCTTCTGGGTGTTGTGTGTGGATTTGTTCTGCACATTCCCATGCCCTGGATTTATATTGTACTCTGCTGTGATGAGCTGTTGAAAATGCCTTTTGCGCTTCTTCGTTATCGGTCTTATCGCTGGCTGAGGAATGTGACCCGGTAAGAGTGTGTCTGGTTACCGTTCATAGGGAATCTTCCGCGAAGTGTGCCGCTGGCCGTGCTGGGAACAGTAACCATGTCTGAAGATTTTGGATAAAAATAACTGAAAGTCATTGACTCTAAGTCAATGACTGTGATATACTGTTTTAAAAGGAGGAGACGTATTATATGACAAATCGTCAGCTTGCAGCAGCTGAGACGAGAAAGAAATTACTGGAGGCAGGAAAGAAACTGATCTGCAAAAAAGGTCTTTCCAATACGTCTATTGAAGAAATTACAGATGCTGCCGGGGTATCCAAGGGAACTTTTTATACGTATTTTAACCGGAAAGAGGACATTGTGTTCGAACTGAGCCGGAGTATGTTTGGAGAAATCCTTGACAGGGCAAAAGCATTTGAGGGCGGATTCATTGCCAAACTGTGTTATTACATGGTGAATTTTTCAGGCTATATTGAGCAGGGAAGTGTGAAGCTGTCCCAGGAGTGGGTAAAAAATGTTGTGAATCCTGACCTTGTGGAAAATGAATTCGACCGGGGAAAACTGCCCTATGATTTGTCTTCTGTCCATGAATTGATGGTATTTGGTGTGGAAGAAGGGATGCTCAAGAGGGAGGTTCCTGCCAGACAGCTGGCAGAGATACTGGTTGACCTTCTTTACGGGGAAATGCTCTGCTGGAATATGAGTGGAGGAACGTATAGTCTGAGAGAGCGGACGCAGAATTTCTGCGACGGATATTTGAAAGTATTGTTGGAAAAATATATGGTTGAACAGGAGGATACAGATTGAGTTATTTAGGTGAAGATATTAAGAAACTGGGGTTTGGGCTTATGCGTCTGCCACAAAAAGACGGTGTGATTGATGTGGAACAGACAAAGAAAATGGTAGATTTATTTATGGATGCCGGATTTACATATTTTGACACTGCCTGGGCATATGCCGGTTCTGAAGATGCCATCAGACAGGCCCTTGTGGAGAGGTATCCCAGGGAAAGCTATCAGCTGGCTACCAAGAATGCCGCCTGGATTGAGTGCAAGACAAAGGAAGAGGCTTACGCACAGTTTGAAACTTCTCTTGCACAGACCGGAGCCGGATATTTTGATTTTTATCTGCTTCACAATCTGGGCGAAGCCAGGACAAAATATTTCGATGATTATGATATGTGGAACTGGGTACAGGAAAAGAAAGCGGCTGGTCTGGTAAAACATGTGGGCTTTTCTTTCCACTCCACGCCGGAAGAATTGGATGAAATTCTCACGGCTCATCCGGAGATGGAATTTGTACAGCTGCAGATTAATTACGCGGATTGGGATAACCCGGCTGTACAGTCCAGACAGTGCTATGAGACAGCGAGAAAGCATGGAAAGCCGGTGATCATCATGGAGCCGGTGAAGGGCGGCATGCTGGCGTCGCCTCCGGAGCCGGTTGCAGATATTTTGAAAGCAGCAGAGCCGGAATCATCTGCAGCATCGTGGGCCGTGCGGTTCGCGGCAAATCTGGAAGGGCTGATAACGGTTTTGTCCGGTATGAGTTCAGTGGAGCAGATGCAGGACAATCTTTCTTATATGAAAGACTTTGCCGGGCTGACAGATGCTGAGAAAGATACTCTGGAAAAGGCACGGGAAGAATTAAACCGTATTCCGCTGATTCCCTGTACTGTGTGCAATTATTGTGCAAAAGTCTGTCCAGAGCACATCGGCATTTCCGGTTCGTTTACGGCAATGAATTATCTTACCTTGTACGGGGACAAAGCACTGGCAGCCAATCAGGAAAACTGGCTGGTGGAAGGTCATGGACTGAAACACGCAGACCAGTGTGTAAAATGCGGGAAGTGTGAGGAAGCCTGTCCTCAGCATATTGCAATCAGGGATAACCTGGAAAAGGTATGTGAGGAATTGCTGAAATAAAAAGAATCAGAGTATCTATTTGGAGGGTGTTTGTAAAATCAAACACCCTCTAAATCTCCCACCAAGTGCGACGCACATCTGACAAAAAGCATTTTTAAGACACACTCCAACATTGGAAAAGCCCCTTGACAGAGGGGTATATTTGTCTGAATTTTTGATATTGGCGTTCGTATTTAGCTGCCAATTCTTCTTCCGGTTCCACGGTATCTACAATCTTTATCAATTTCTCCACAGCGTCCGAGACACTTTTATACTCTTTGCATCCCACAGCGGCCAAAATGGCGCCTCCATATCCGGGGCCTTCTTCGCTTTCGATGATATCTATTTTTAGATTCATCACGTTTGCAATGATTTTTCTCCACAGGGGGCTTTTGGCACCGCCGCCGCAGATTTTTGTGCGTGTAATCTGGATTCCCAGATTTTTTGCCACTTCCAGGGAATCCCTCAGCCCAAAGGCGACCCCTTCCAGCACTGCCTGGGTCATTTCCTCCCTGGTGGTATCCATGGACATACCCAGGAAAACGGCCCGGGCTTTTGGGTCATTATGGGGCGAACGTTCCCCCATGAGATAGGGAAGGTAAAAGACTTGGTTCTCTCCTAAATTTGAAATGCGGTTTTGTTCTTCACTGTACTGTGTTGTTTTCAGAATTTCTTCCATCCACCACTTGCTGCAGGCCCCGGCGCTGAGCATACAGCCCATCAGGTGATAAGAGCCGTCTGCATGGTCAAAAGAATGGAGTGCATTGTGCTCGTCTACAGCGAAAGAGCTGCTGGCGATGAAAATAGTCCCGGAGGTGCCCAGGGAAATGTTGCACATGCCATCCCCTACCGTTCCGGTTCCCACCGCTGCCGCCGCATTGTCCCCGGCTCCGGCGATTATTTTTACGCTTTGGGGCAGTCCCAGGCTTTCTGCCAGTTCTCTTTTGATTGTGCCTACAGCTTCATAACTTTCATATAAATTGGGCAGCTGTTCCTCTGTAATGCCGCAGATATTCAGCATTTCTTTTGACCAGCACCGATTCTTTACATCCAACAGCAGCATGCCGGAGGCGTCGGAATAGTCGGTGCAGTGTACTCCGCTGAGGCGGTAGGCAAGATAATCCTTGGGCAGCATGATCTTTGTGATCTGTGCAAAATTTTCCGGTTCATGTTCCCTCACCCAGAGAAGTTTTGGTGCGGTGAACCCGGCGAATGCAATATTTGCCGTGTATCTTGACAGGGTATCCTTTCCGATTACCTCGTTCAAATAGGCGGTTTCTTTCTCGGTCCTTCCATCATTCCAGAGAATTGCCGGGCGGATTACTTGATCCTGTGCGTTCAGGATTACCAGTCCGTGCATCTGTCCTCCGAAACTGATGCCTGCCACTTGGCTTTTATCACAGTCTTTGATTAATTCTTTCAGTCCATCTATGGTCTGGGAATACCAGTCTGCCGGATTCTGCTCTGACCAGCCGGGATGGGGGAACATGAGAGGATATTCTCTGGACACCACATGGTGGATGTGTCCGGTCTCATCCATCAGCAGAAGTTTTACGGCGGAGGTGCCCAGGTCGATTCCGATATACAGCATGTGTGAATCCTCCTTGTATTGGTATTAAATGTATATTTTGGGTATTACATGTATTTTATCATAGGAGTTTGTGTATTGGGAGAATATTTTTGTATTTACAGTATCTTTTAAGGTACAGTGAAAGGACATAGTGATTGATGACAAAGTCGCAGGCAGTCAGAAAAGACTGTCCTATAGAGACAGGGCGGAACATATTAAGCGGGAAATGGAAATTTAGAAAATACTCCCTGAAATAGATAGAGAATTTCAGCGAATACTAAAATAGTACTAATGCTCCATCCGGCCAGAAATCGAAGGCCTGCTCTGCCTGCTCCGCACCATTACGTCGTTAAAATTCCTAGACGATGCACCG
>CAJUMB010000075.1 GCA_910587105.1 uncultured Lachnospiraceae bacterium | reverse complement strand
ATATCCTTCTCGAAAGTTATGCAATATAATTTTCTAAAGATTTATATAAAATTACTTGCTATTATGATAAAGGTATGAATTAATCATATATATTGAAGTTAGTACGAAAAATAAAATGAAAATATCAGTATATTCTTAATAAACAGCATAGGTATGTCGATCTAAATATAGAGAATAATTGCATTATAAATATGTATATTGGCAATGATTTAGGAAAAAGATAAGGTATATGAATATTGGCCGGATAAGCGGAATGAATGATCTGGGTTGGAGATTGTCTGAGAGGAGACTTTTGTGGAATGAAAGTTTTAGTAGTAGTGGATATGCAGAATGATTTTATCGATGGCGCTCTGGGGACAAAGGAGGCGCAGGCTGTCCTTCCCCGGGTGGTGGAAAAGGTCCGTGGGTTTGAGGGAAAGGTTGTATTTACCCGGGATACCCACGAGAAAGATTATCTTCAGACGCAGGAGGGACGCAGGCTTCCGGTGGAGCATTGTATCCGCCAAAGCCGGGGATGGGAAATCCATGACCAGCTGAAACCGTTTTGTGAGGATGCGCCTGTGGATAAGGTAACTTTTGCCAGTGTGGACCTGGGGCAGAAGATGGTACAGTGGAATCGGGAGGATCGGATTACTTCTATTGAACTGGCAGGGCTGTGCACCGATATCTGCGTGATTTCCAATGCTATGCTGTTGAAAGCATTTTTGCCGGAAGTGGAGATTATAGTGGACAGCACATGCTGTGCAGGGGTGGCTCCTGAAAGCCACGAGAGGGCGTTGGAAGCCATGGAGGTCTGTCAGATCACTGTGCGCAGATAAGGAACTGTGCGTAAATAACCTATGTCATTTTTTCATACGGTTCACAAGAAAGGAACGGCTTATGGGAATGAATCAGACACCTGCTTCGGAGCGGGTACATATCAGTTTTTTTGGAAAACGAAATGCAGGGAAATCCAGCGTGATTAATGCAGTGACAGGCCAGAATCTGGCCATTGTGTCTCAGGTGAAGGGAACTACTACAGACCCGGTCTATAAGACAATGGAGCTTCTGCCCCTGGGCCCGGTGATGGTGATTGACACGCCGGGGATTGATGACGAGGGAGAATTGGGGAAGCTCAGGGTGAAGAAAAGCTATCAGGTGCTGAACAAGACGGATGTGGCTCTGCTGGTGGTAGACGGCACTGTTGGCAGGCAGCCGGAGGATGAGATGCTGATTCAGCGTTTCCGGGATAAATCCATTCCTTATATGGTGGTGTACAATAAGCTGGATTTGATGGAACAGGAGCCTGCCTGCAAAGAAGATGAGATCTGGGTCAGCGCTGAACAGGAAACGAATATCTGGGAGCTGAAAGAGAAGATTGCCCGGCTGGGAAAGCAGGAGGAACCGGATAAATATATTGTGAGAGATCTGATGAAGCCGGGGGATTTCCTGGTTCTGGTGGTTCCCATTGATAAAGCGGCCCCTAAAGGCAGACTGATTCTTCCCCAGCAGCAGACCATCCGGGATATTCTGGACGGAGACGGCTCTGCGATTGTGGTAAAGGAAAATGGTTTGAAAGAGGCACTGGAGAAACTGGGACAGCCGCCCCGTCTGGTGATTACCGACAGTCAGGTGTTTGACAAGGTGGACGCGGATACGCCCAAAGAGATTATGTTGACTTCCTTCTCCATTTTGTTTGCCAGGTATAAAGGTGATCTGGCAGAGGCGGTGCGGGGTGTGACGGCTCTGGATTCTCTCAGAGACGGCGATAAAGTTCTGATTGGGGAAGGATGTACCCATCACCGCCAATGTGATGATATCGGAACTGTGAAAATTCCCAGATGGATACGGGAATATACGGGATGTGAGCTTTCTTTTGATTTTACGGCAGGGACGGAATTTCCTGATGATTTGTCTCCTTACCGGATGATTGTCCACTGTGGAGGGTGTATGTTAAATGCCCGTGAGATGAAGTATCGGGTGCAGTGTGCGGTAGACCAGGGAATCTCTATTACCAATTATGGGATATTGGTGGCATATCTGCGGGGAATACTGAAGCGGAGTTTGGAGCCGTTTCCGGAGATTGGGAAACTGCTGGATTAGAGCGTGTTTGAAAATTCATTCTTGAGAAAGGAAAGGGATTATGATGGCTGGATTTCTTATTTCTTTTATTATTTATGTTTGTGCGGCGGCTGTTATGTTTTTCATTGGTATGGTACAGCTGACGAGTAAAAAGCCAGTCGGGTTTTATTCTGGAGAGAAGCCTCCCAGTGAGGCGGATTTAACCGATGTGAAAGCGTGGAACAAAAAACATGGAGCAATGTGGGTGGTTTATGGAGGAATTATTCTTCTCTCTTACGGAGCAGGGGCAGTTGTTGGAGATACAGTCTGGTGTATCGTTCCTATGTGTGGTGGAGTAGTGGTTCCGATTATTTTTATGATTGGGTATCATCATCGGCTGAGGGAGAGGTATTTGAGGTGAATTATATGGAAAGACAGCACACATATGAAGATGCAGAATGACAGGGCATAGATATGAGCATGACTGCCATATGAAGAAAACTTCAAAAATCAGAATAACCCATGCTGAATAACCTTATGTTTTGCCTGTCTATTTCCCTGATAGTACTACAGCGAACGATTCAAATTTAGCAATCTATAATGGGCAATATCCGCTTTTATTATAGTAAAAATTCGATTATTTTCTATTGAAAATTCATGCTAAAGCGGCTTGTTCAAAGTGCAATGTAATATGTTCGCTGTAGTATTAGGGCATGTCTTAAAACTCATTCCTGCCATCTACACGCCCCGCTTTTTGGCATATTTGTCCCTCATTCGGTTGACGCAGCCCTTATTACTAATTATTATATATAAACTGTAATATTTCTGTGGCTGTCGTATATAGTACCTTATTCAAATCCTCGGATTCTCTCCACAACAGACCCTCTTTTCGCCAGTTTCCCATAGGAAATAACCGGTATTATACTGCAGATTAGAAGAATCGCCGCCGAAACCCCCAGCACAGGCAGCAGTGGAATCTGGAAGGGGATATCCCGGTAGTTCATGGACTGATACAGAAAATATGTGGCGGCCAGTCCTGCAGTTGAGGTGATAAACAGGGAGCCCCCTGCAAATAACAGCCCTTCCATAATCAGCATTTTTTTCACCTGTTTTCCAGTCATTCCGATGCTTTCCATGACAGAAATCTCCACTTCCCTGCTCCGTATATTGCCCACCATGGTATTTATATAATTCAGTATTCCGATGAAAGCTAGGAGGAAAACCATTCCAAGCCCGATCTCCATCATGTGGCCCTGCGCTTTTTCTATGGATTTCTTGTCTTTTATTTTAGATTCGTAAGAAAAATCATCGGCAAACTGACTTTGTTGGATCATTGCCGTCAGCTTGGATTCTGTTTCTTCGTCGTATTCTTTCTGATAGCGGATACTGGTCTTGTAAACCAGAGGATTTTCCGTAAATTCATTTACGGCCTGTTGGCTGACAATGACTGTGGGGGGAAATCCGATTAATGCTCCGGTGTAGTAAGATTCATCGGTTAAACCTGCGATTTCAAAGGTCCGCGTGTTGGAGGCATCTGCATAAGCGGCGCAGGTAATCATTTTTCCCTGCAGGTCTTCGCTGGTAAAATCCAGGTCGTTTCGGAACAGAATGCAGGATTTTCCGCTGAGGAATGCCTTTTCATCCACAGGATTTTCCAGTCTGGAATTTAGGCAGGAAAATTCGGTATTGTCGATACCCACCAAGAATGAGCCGAAGTTTTCAGGATGCTCCTGATATTCTTTTCTATCATTTTCATAGGGGGACTCCATCCACATATCATAAAATTCCCTCATCCAGATATCTGAGAAATCAGGTTCCCATGGGACGATAATCTCTGTACACAGCAAAGGGTGAATTTCTTTTATGGATTCTTTTTTCTGGATTTCTGCAAGAAAGGATTGGTCCAAAAGCTGTTTCCAGTCTTTGCTGTCCTCTTTTTTCAGGGTATCGTTTTTGATTATCATGTCCATATCCATGTAATTGGAGACAATGGTTCTGGCAGCCTGGCTTTCCAGCATGGTGACCAGGCAGAGGAACAGGGATAGACCCGACGCCAGGGAAATCATCACGATTCCTGTTTTTTTCTTATCCTGTAGGAGCTGGTCTGTAGCCAGACGCCAGAGGATGTTTCCTTTTTTCCCTTTCCGGCTTTGTTTTCCGGATGAGGACGGGCGGTAGCCCAATGCCTCCACCGGCGATACCAGGACTGCTATTTTTGCAGGTTTTCTCCCTGCCAGGAAAACGGTCAGTCCGGTGAGGAGAATGGTCAAAAGGAGAACTGCCGGGTGGAAATTTATCAGGACTCTGCCGGATTTTCCCAGACGGATTCCCAGGGATTCTACAATGTCCGGTATCAGGAAAAAAGATACAAGTATCCCCAGAAAAAGTCCTGCAAAGACGCCAGCCGCTGCCAGAAAAGCCATCTGCCGCTGTACCAGACGGTAAATCTGTTTTCCCGTCATTCCCACGGTCTGCAGCAGTCCGTAATACCGGATATTTCCGGAGATGGAGAGATACATGATATTGTAAATCAGAAGATACGCACACAGGCATATAACTCCAGTCAGTCCCAGGATTCCTGCCAGGATATAGAAGGAAGTCTGATATTGTGTGGTGAAAAACAGATTCTGCTTTTTTCCAAGATTCATGCTCTTTGTGAGGGAGTTCTGTCTGGCCTGTGTCATGAATTTCGGCTTCAGGTCAATCATACAGCGGCCGGAGGCGGTACTGGAAAGCTGCTGTCCGGACTGTTGATAAAATGCTTCTGACACATAGATAATATCGTTATTTGCGTATCCGTCCCACATGCCGGATATTTTAAACTTTCCAGTAAATTCTCCCTTTGGGGTGGCGTATGTCATGGTAAAAGTATCTCCCGTCTCCAGTCCTTCCAGGCCGCAGGATCTCCGGGATTCTCTTTTTATCATGACTTCATCTGCTTTTTGCGGGTAGGTTCCCTCCATCCATTCTCTGCCGGGGGCGCACATGTCATTCCAGCCGGTTTCATCCATCCAGAGCAGAGTGGCGTTGGGAGTATTGTCTTTCTCCGTCTCTGTCACATATCCGGCGATTGCCTCAATCCCTGCCTTTAAAATGTCCGGGTCTTCCCGGCACACCTGTTGCTGCTCTTTGGTGACGCCATATAGATAGGCGTCAAAATCTGCCCCGTGCATACGGATGTTCTGTACCCGCTGCATGTCAAGATAAGTAATTCCCACAGTAAATATGGTAAAAAGTAAGAAGGCAGAGAATATAACTGCCAGTAAAATAGTCAGGTTCCTCCGCCTGCCGCTTCGCAGGGAATGTTTTGCCATTTTGGTGATCACGGCCTCATTGTTATTTTTCAGCATTCAGACCACCTTCCTTTACAATCCTTCCGTCCTCAATCCGCACAATCCGGTCTGCCATCTGGGCAATGTCATTGTCGTGGGTAATTAAAATAATTGTCTGCTGAAATTGTTTTGCCACCAGTTTCAGCAGGCCGATTACGTCATGGCTGGAGGCGGTGTCCAGATTTCCTGTGGGCTCGTCGGCCAGAAGGATAGCTGGTTTGGATATGACTGCCCGGGCGATGGCGGCTCTTTGCTGCTGACCTCCCGACAGGGTATTGGGCAGGGCGTCTCTTTTGTCCTGGAGTTTCAACAGTCTCAGGATTTCCTCTGCAAATTCCCGGTCCACCTGGCGGCCGTCCAGTTCCACAGGCAGCACGGCATTTTCATATACATTCAGGTCCTGCACCAGATTATAATTTTGGAAAACAAAGCCTGCTTTTCTTCGACGGAATATGGCCAGCTGTTCTTTATCCATATGATTCAGAGATTTTCCGTCTATAAAAATCCCGCCGCTGGTGGGGGTGTCCAGTCCTCCCAGCATATGGAGAAGTGTGGATTTTCCAGAACCGGAGGTTCCGATGACAGATACGAATTCCCGTTCCCGCACCAGAAAGTCTACACCGTCCAGCGCTTTTACAGTGTGGTCTCCCAGTCGATAGTATTTTTTTAAATCTTTCGTTTTGACAATCCATGAGTTCATTTGTCTGCCTCCTTTATGAGATGTTTGAAATCAGTATATCTCCCAAAAATCACAAACTGTTCTCAATCTGGAATTATCACAAAATTGTTATTTTTCGTAACTGTTCAAAAGGCAGATTTGAAATTCGGCACCTTTTCCTTCTTCTGAGCGCACCTGGATGTATCCACTTTGGAGTTCTATGATTTCCCTTGCCAGATACAGTCCGATTCCGATACCCTCCTGGTCATGCACTTCTGGTTCCCGGTAGAATCTAGTAAATATTTCTGCGTGGCGCAAAGGCGCGATTCCTTTTCCGGTGTCACGGATAGCTATCTGTGTGAAAATCTCCTGCTTTGTAACGGTAATCCGGATGGAGCCGCCGGTCTCAGTATATTTTACCGCATTGTCAAGAATATTGAAAATCGCTTCTTCTGTCCATTTTCCGTCGTGTCTCACCTGGATGTTTGGATTACAGTTTACATAGAGCCGGATCTGCTTTTTCTCTGCCTTGGGGACAATCTCTGACACGGCTCTCCCAATTGTAGTTTGAAGATTTAACCGGCTGGCCTGTATTTTGATCATACCTGTCTCCAGTCTGGACATTTTTATCATTCCCTGAATCAAAAAATCCAGCTTTTCGGTCTGGCTTTCCATGATATCTAAAAATTCTCGTAACTGTTTCGTACTTTCACAGTTATAGGCAGGAGACTGTGCCTGTAAAATAGTTACAAATTCTTCTGATTTATTCAGTACAGGATGTTCACGGAGAAGTTCTATACAGATTTTCAGATTGGATATGGGGGTTTTTGTCTGGTGGGAAAGGTGGGATATCAGCTGTTCCAGCTCCTGTTTCTCATGGAGGTTTTCCAGTTCTTTCCTCTGCCACACATGGCTGGCTCTGCATAATTTTTCACCGATTTTTCCCCAGAGCGTGTCGGTGTCCTCGCAGATATCCGATGCTTCTTTTCCGGAGAGAATAAGGTCCAGGGCTGTCTCCAGCCGGTCTGCGAATTGATAGATATCTGTTTTCATACGCCGCACCTTCCAGCCAAGAACTGCTGTGGAAAAGGTGGTGCATACAGCCAATATGATTAACCAAGCCATTGATATCCCATCCCGTATATATTTGAAATGTATTTATGTTCTTTGTCTTCAATCTTTTTGCGAAGCCGGTTCACGTTGACAGCCAGGGTGTGTTTGTCCACAAATTGTCCGTTATGGTCCCAAAGCCGTTCCAGCAGTACCTCATAAGTCAGCAGCTGGCCCCCATGGGCAGTCAATTGTTTTAAAAGACGCAGTTCCGTGGGGGTCAGTACACATTCTTTCCCGGATACGGTGGTTTTCGCCTTTTCAAAGTCTACAATCAGAAATCCGTCGTTGTAATAGGAGGCGCTGTCCGGTTCATTTCGCTTTAATATTACGTCAATCTTTTTCAGCAGGATTTTTATGGAAAAGGGTTTTGTCACGTAGTCCTCTGCGCCCAGCTCGTATCCTGTCAGGGCGTCTTCCTCCAAATCCCTGGCAGTCAAAAACAGTACTGGAGCGGATGACCGGGATTTGATCCATTGGCAGAAAAGAAATCCCTCTCCGTCTGGGAGATTTACATCCAGGAGTATGAGATGGGGAGTGTTCTGCAGATAGGAAAGCTTTGCCGCTTCTATGGAATGTACAGGGTATGGGATATATTCAGCTTTTTTCAATGCACAGCATATGGTCTGGCTTAGTATTCTGTCATCTTCTACTACTAATATTTTCTGCATGGAGGTCTCCGTACTTTATTTCAAAAATAGATAGGTTTCGTCGTCAGAGAGTTTTTCCTCGAAGGTATATCCCAGCCGATGAAAGTTTCTTATATCTTCCACATTTACAATCTCTTTCTCTGCCATAAATCTTACCATCTCGCCCCGGGCCATTTTTGCCATGGTTCCTTTCTGCACGACTTTTCCGCTTTTCCATTCTCCGAATATGCAGGTAATATATGTATCTTCCGGCTTTCGATATTTTTCTATGCATTTGGAGTATTCTTTGGAGGCGAGATTTACAACCACCTGTCCCGGGCTTTGTACTTCCTGATATAGTTTGCTGCCCCAGAATTCATAGAGGTTTTTTGTGCCGTTTACAGTCGCTTTGGCCTGCATTTCTAATCGGTATGGAACTACTCCGTCCAGAGGTTTCAGCACGCCGTAGAATCCTGAGAGTATTCTCAAGTGTTCCTGAACATAAGCCCATTCCTTTTGTGTAAAAACTTCTGGCGCCATATATTGATACTGGATTCCTTCATAAGAGATCAGCGCCGGTGTCAGATTCCTGGAAAGATTCATTTCCTGAAATCTATGATAATTGAGCTGTGCGATTTTTTCGCTGCATTGCCATAAATCCTGCGCCTGTTTCAGAGTGAGAGAGCGGAGCCATTTCATCAGGAGGGAAGTATCATCCAGGAAGGAGGGAAGACCCTCCGGGCGGAAAGTATCTGTGTCTGTGTTCATTTTTTTTGCTGGTGAGATTATAATTTTCATTGTATTAATATAACAACATTTTGAAAAATTGTAAACTCCAAAACAGATGGAATGGGGCACAAAAAATCTTTAAGAAAGAGTATTCAGGTACCACTGCAGGCCGTCTGCCAATCTGCCAATATGAACCCCGTCTACAAAAGAGTGGTGTACCTGTACAGAAAAGGGAAGCAGGATCTGCTCCTCTTTTTTATAATATTTCCCCCAGTCAAACAAGGGCACCGACTGATCCTTATTTCCAGAATCTGTATGGGAAATATGGGTGTAGGACACCCAGGGAAAAGCAGAAAACTGAAATATATTATTTTCTAAGGGGGCAGTAAAGTATTCTTTCTGTTCCTGTTCCTTTTTGGCTGCCATTGCCACATATTCTTCCAGTGTATTTGTCATTTCCACATTGACCACTTTGAATAATCCAGTATCTTTGTTTAGATAGGTAAATGCTGTATGGATTTGATCAAATATCACCGGATTGCCATCAACAAGACGATAACGGAATTCTCTGATTTGATTGGCACATTTGGATACGGCAAATACCATTGAGAATGTAAAGGAGTAATTCCGTTCTTTTATTATTTTCAGGAAATGTGTAATATCCAGTTCAAATGTAACACAATACTGCGGCTGGACATAGTTTCTGAAAATCTGATAATGTACGGTTCTTTCCCAGTCAGCCAAGTCAATCTTCTTCATGTAGATACCTCCGGTTATTTTTCCGCATATACTTTAATTCTTCGAAATGTTTCGAAATAAGTACCATTTGACTGCCGTGTTCTGTTTAACATTTCTTTGATTACTTCCTGTCGGAAAGGTTCCCTTAATTCCTGGGGAATGTATTTGATAAATGGCACAATGCTGGGCTGTTCAATCCATTGAATCATTTCAGATGCATTGGAAAAGTATCTGTCTCGATTGATCTCTTCTATTGTGCAGGAAGAAAAGCCCACTTTTGCCGCTGTTTTTGAATACTGTGATTTTGACGGCATATACCAGGGCCAATCAAAATTTTTAAAATATTCTGCGTAAGTAGTTTCTGCTATTTTCCCCTGAATCACTTGGATGAAATGCCGGCAGTTTCCGGAACTCCCAAAATCCCATAATATTTTCCCATTGGTTTTCAATGCTTTGTAAGTATTTTTCAAAAGCTGGTTGTGGTCTTTTACCCAATGGAGAGCCGCATTGGAGAAAATAAGGTCGAATTCATTCTCAAAATTCATCTCGTTAATGTCCACATGCGCAAAGGTAAGATTGTTTCTGTTTATTGTTCTGGCTGTCTGTATCATATTGAGGGAAGCATCTATTCCCAATACTTTTCCCTTTGGAACAGCCAATGACAGTTGCTCTGTTAAAATGCCGTCGCCGCAGCCCAGATCCAATATGGTTTCGTTCCCTTTGAAGGATAGCTCTGAAATTAATTCGTTCCCCCATTCTTTTTGATGTTTGGATGCTGCCCTGTATTTTTTTCCGTCAAATTCCAATGTTCCCATGTAAAACCTCCTTTGAATTTGTAATTGAATTATACTTTTAGCAGTAATATAATTCAAATATATGCTTTTTATAAAATATATAAATTATAATTATGGAGAGAATACATGGATACATTGGACAATCTCACAAAATACAAGATTTTTCTTTCAGCCGCTGAAAATAAAAGTATATCCAAAGCTGCCGCCCAGCTTTATATTTCCCAGCCTGCAGTGAGTATTACCATTAAAAAACTGGAGGAGAACCTGAATACCACACTTTTTATCAGGAAACCAAAAGGGGTTGAGCTTACAGAGAAAGGAAGAATATTATACGACAGTGTGAAAAAGGCGCTTTATATGCTTTCCGACACAGAAAGAAGCTTTAGAGTTCCCTTTAACACCGGACATTTGCGTATAGCCTCCAGCAATGTGTTGTGCAAATATTTTCTCATGCCTTATCTGAAAAAGTTTTCAAGCCTGTATCCCAATACGGATTTGGCGATTACTTGTACGTCTTCTGCAAAAGCCTGTTTGATGATTGATGAATGCAGCATTGACCTGGCGTTAGTAGTGAAACCTGAAAATCCTGGAATGAAAATGTATCATTCTGTGGGAATGATTGAATATATTTTTGTCTGTACACCAGCTTATAGGAAAAAATTGAATTGTAATGACCATGAAATATTTCAATATGCAAATATTATGCTCCTTGATCAGGACAACGTATCCCGTAAACATATTAACGTTTACTATGCAAAAAACAATATCATTCCAATTCGTATCCTTGAAGTGAATGATATGGATATGCTGATTGAATTTGCAAAAATGGGGATAGGAATTTCCTGTGTTGTCAAGCAATTTGTGGAGTATGAATTAGATACGGGTATTCTCATGGAAATACCTTTAGCAGACCCTGTGCCGTCCCTCCAGATTGGTTTTTTGTATCAGGAGATTCAGCCGTTCAATGAGAATATTTTGAAGTTTATAAATGTGCAATAGAGAAAGGATAATTTGTGCAGATTGCGCAGGATATTTTTCTGGGTGTACAATTGGAGAAATGCAGGGGCAGCAGGCTGCGTTGAAGCCTTTCGAACTGTACAATCAGGAAAATAGACAAGTCAAAATGCACAAGTTATATTGTGGCACTTCCTTAGAGCGTGTTTGAAAATTCATTCACGCCACCCGTACGCCCCAGACATTCGGCTGTTCATCAATATAGTATTTTCACAGTGATTTAATCATCAGCAGATGGGGATGGCTGTGTTACCGCTGGTTTTCCGTCTCTATCCAGTAATGGGGTGAGGCCTCCGGCGTTTGCACATTTGTGAAATAAATAGCTTACACCTGTCTCTTTGTCAAGCCAGATTTCCACCACATCTACAGTGCCCTGGGTGTAGATTTTTTCAAAACGTTTCATCATAAGTTCTCCTTCTTTCTGTTTTTCGATTCCATGTTACAGATAACAGATGTTTCCAGCATAATGTTTCAATTTCGTTATTTTCGTGATAAGGGGTTTAACGTGTCAGTTATCAATCTTATCGTCACTAAGTATAGCATAAACATAAATATTAGGAAAGTGTATAATGGTGTGGAAGACGGGCAGATAAAATAATTATCTGCCCCATATATTCATTTCTGACAGAACAGACAGGGTTATTTTAGCCGCATTGCTGCCAGCGGCCCCATCATCAGCCAGGATATTTACAGCAAAAAAATGGGTATTGTCAGGACTTTCTACATATCCTACAAACCATCCATTTACATCTTTGCCGTCTATGCACCCAGTGCCGGTTTTCCCATAGAGGTTTCCTGATTCGGAGGATGAGAGGAGGATGGAGTCTTTTACCTCATTGATGTTTCCAGGGTCAAATCCAAAACTATTGTCATATAGTTTCCGTAGAAGTTCCACCTGCTCCAGAGGAGAAATCTTTAAGGAAGATTCCATCCAATAGGAGGATGGATTGCCGCCGGTGTTTTCATTGCCATATCCGATTTGTTGGATATAGCGGTCAACAGCAGATGTTCCAAGCCGCTGGTCTATCTCCTGAAAATACCAGTTTACAGAAAAAACCATGGCAGACTGCAGGGTCTGGTCTCCATTCCACTCCTGAAAAGAATAATGGTTCCCGTTCCATTTCATGAAGGAATCCTCCGGGGTAATGACCCCTTCTTCCAGACCAAACAGAGCGTCGTATATTTTATAGGTGGAGTTGGGAGAGACACGCAGGGCGGCATGTTCTCTGTCGTAGATGCTCCAGGTATCCTGCCTCCTATCATATAGAACAAGGCTTCCTTGGTATCCTTTGAAATAAGCCGATAAGTCCATGATGGAAACGTTTTCGTGGGAAACTTTCCATTGATAAGCAGTGTTCACAGCTGCGTTTACAGATAATAATGGGGAAACCCCAAAAAGAAAAGCTGCAATGGTCAAAAACGCTGTCATGCCGGTCAGCTGTTTCTTTAATGTTGGTTTTTCAAAGGAGGCAATGTTGAGGATACGCCGCTTTATCTGCGACATATCTCCACTTAATCTGGCAGCAAAGGGGAAGGGAAAACGGGATAGCTTTTCCGCAAAGTTTATGAGGGTATTTCCATAATCTTCATAAAAGTCCGGCTCCAGCATTTTCAATACAGATGCGTCGCAGGCGTTCTCCCTGTCATTTAGCATTTCCCTCCATGCAATCCAGACCAAGGGATTAAACCAGTAAATAATTCCTGCAGCGGTCATGAGACATCCGGCAAGTGCGTCTTTGTGCCGGAAATGCTGCAATTCATGTAACAACATGTACCTTATAGGACGGAGTCCATCTGTCTCTGCATAATCTGCAATTAGGTGGATGGGCAGATAGATGCAGGGTTTTCGGATTCCTGCCATGACCGGAGATTTCAAAAATGCGGTACTGTACAGGGGGATTTCTTTTGTTATTTTCAGCTCTTTTCGGCAGTCACAGTATAATCTTCGGATTACCGGGTTCTGCAGAGGAAGGGCGGAACGCTTTATGGTTCGGAAACGGAGGGAAGATTTTACCGTGAATGAAATCATCACAAGGATGCCCAAGAGCCATATTCCCAGTAAGACAGCCCCGGCAGCAGATGAATGTCTGCTTGCGGAGAGGGTAAAATCGTTCAGCCAGTCCATATTCATAACCGGGTCCGGCGCCATTTTCTGCCTGATGGCATTTCCTCCATGAGATACCGGGAAGAGCCGAAATATTTCCAATAGGGAGAAAACCTGAGAAAATCCTGTCAGGTGAAAAGGCAGAAAGGGAGCGGCAAGAAGGCCCAGCAGTAAAAACCAGAGATGGTACTGCATCCGGCTTGACAAAATATTTCTCAACAGGTGCCTGGCGGCCAGAAGAATTCCGATGATGCCGCTGATATATATATTGCACAGGAAAAAACGGATCATAAAATCAGCCATATCTTACAGGTCTCCTTTTTGTGCTTTCCTGGAAAGAAGGGAGCGCAGATGTTCAATTTCTGAATCAGACAGCCTGTCATTTTCTATGTATGAAGACAACATGGCGGTAATATCTCCGCCGTAAAAACGTTTCAGAAAAGAACGGCTTTCCTGGCCAATATATTCATTTTCTTTTACTGTGGATGTATAGACGAAGATACGGCCCTGCTTCTCATAAGTAAGAGCGCCTTTGTTCACCAGACGCTTGATTAAAGTCTGTATGGTCTTTGGACTCCAGGAAGTGGTTTTCAGCAATTTTTCCGTAATCTCATTGGTATTGATGGGCGCGTATTTCCATACGATTTTCATAACTTCATATTCAGCTTCGGATATCTGAGGTAACGTGGCCATTCTAAACTCCTTCAGCTTTTAAGCAAAATTATTGGTGTGTTCAGATTATCTCTTTCCAATCATAGATAAATTGCACTTTACCAAAAGTAGAGCAGTGTCCTGCTTGGCACACAGGCTGCGAAGCAAGGTGTAGTGTGTATACGATTGGTCAGAGTCTCTATTTTCTATTTGGTTTCCTTTTAATTCTCAATAAGTTGATAAAATCATCAAACAATGAAGTATCTACTGGCTCAAACATCATCCATTTTCCACAGACAATCCATATCATATTTTTCATCAATTAAAGCACATAATTTATTCCATATCTCA
>CAJUMB010000074.1 GCA_910587105.1 uncultured Lachnospiraceae bacterium | reverse complement strand
TATACGGTTTGAGAGCGATAGCCAACTTCACTCGTAATGAAGGGGTCGAGAGTTCAAGTCTCTTTTCCAGCTTATTAGGAAACCGCCATAAACCGTTGGTTTTACAAGGGTTATGGCGGTTTTTTGAAGATAAAAACGTGTATGAGTGTGGACAGATACATTTAAAAGCGGGAGGGCAAATATGAAAAAGGCGGTAATTTTATTTTTTATTCTGTGCGGGGTGATGTCTGTCTATATGACTGGCTGCAGTCCAGAGGGAAAGTCATCGTATGAATCCGTAGTCATGGAACATGCCAGGGTGTTTCTCCCTATGGATGGAGATGGGAGATCCTATGAGAACGCTCTATCGGCAGCCGAGGAATATCTTGAGGGAGAGATGAAGCATAAGGATGCTCTGAAGCAGGTGGATCAGTCACGACGTGAGCTGATGGAAGCACGTAATACTGTAAAGGCATACGAAGTGTCCAAGGAAATGTCACAACTTATGGAAAAATACGGGATTATTCCGGAAGAATTTGAAGTGTTCGGGAATTGCCGGGCAGGGGAACTGCAGGGGTATATAGAAAATTTGGACGCTCTTTGTGAATGCCTGGAATCTGCAGAAGGCTCTGATTCTGGCCATCAGCAGCTGGAATCCTTGTATGATCAATGCAGGACAATTCAGGAGAATAATCACGGTTATTACTATTATATGTTCATCAATTATTGGTTTGCCGGCTGGGAAGAAAAAAGGGTGGATTATGTAAAAGCCCAGATTATGGACCGTTTGGAGTGTTATCTGCCGGAAGATTATGTCTGGGAAACCGACAAAGATACCATAGAGGAGAAAGGCAGCCGATATCTGGCTGCAATGGAGGAATGCCGTGCAGAATAAGCAGATTATGGTATATTAAGTGCAGACCAAGGAAAGAATATAACATTGGAGGCGGATATATATGTGGCTGTTATTTTCAATCTTATCTGCAGTTTTTGCGGCGCTTACCACTATATTGGCAAAAATCGGTATTGAGGGGGTTAATTCCAATCTTGCCACAGCGATACGAACCATTGTGGTGGTTTTTATGTCATGGGGGATGGTCTTTTTAACCAATACGCAGAATGGAATAGCACAGATAGGCAGAAAGAGCTGGATATTCCTGATTCTTTCCGGGCTGGCAACCGGTGCATCATGGCTTTGTTATTATCGGGCATTACAGATGGGGCAAGCGTCCAAGGTTGTGCCGATTGATAAACTGAGTGTTGTGATTACTGTCATATTAGCGTTTGTAATTCTCCATGAAGAATTTACTATAAAATCGCTGGTCGGCTGTGGTCTGATCGGCGTGGGAACTCTGATGATGGCCTTATAATTTATTTGAGAGCTTATATAGTGAAAAACACCTAAGTCATGGGGCTTGGGTGTTTTTCCTTATCATTTTATTGTAATGCAGCCTGATGAGCCTGCTGTGCAGGATTTTTGTACCGCGGAACATTTGAAAAATAAACTTTTCTGTCACACAGCGGGAAAAGTGTTGTCTAATTATATATACGGAAAAAACTTTGCTTTGAAGTGCCGCAGGGTTTCAGATTGGGGACAACACATTGAAAAAGATTGTGCCTGTTGTATTTCCGTATAAAAAAGTATCAGCACTTCAGAAAAGAGGAGTCATGAAACAGTTGGCAGATGAAGAAATCCTGGATTTGATCCAAAAAGCTGTAACCGGAGACAAAAATGCGCTGGAAACGGTATTGGGCAGTGTGCAGGATCTGGTATTCAATCTTTCCCTGCGCATGTTGGGAACTTTTCCGGATGCAGAAGATGCAGCACAGGACATACTGCTGAAAATCATTACCCATCTGTCCTCATTTAAGGGGGAAAGTTCTTTTACGACCTGGGTGTTCAGCATCGCTTCAAACCATTTGAAAAATTATCAAAAACATATGTTTGCCAAATTCCCTCTCAGCTTTGAGTTTTATGGGGACGACATTAAAAATGCGGACATCAGTAACGTGCCGGACATGACACAGAATGTGGAGAAATCCATTTTGGCAGAGGAACTGAAGCTTTCCTGTACCAATGTTATGCTCCAGTGTCTGGACGCTGAGAGCCGTTGTATTTTCATCCTGGGCACTATGTTCAAGTTGGACAGCCGGATTGCAGGGGACATACTGGGAATCACGCCGGAGGCTTACCGCCAGCGTCTTTCCAGAATCCGCAGGAAGGTTGCGGAATTCCTAAAAGAATACTGCGGCGAATACGGGGATGGGACATGCCGCTGCGCAGACAGGGTAAATTATGCAATTCAAAATCACAGAATCCATCCGGCACGTCTGGACTTTACCACAGCAGTGCCAAAAGAGATGATGGAATTTAAAGAGGCAATGGAAGAAATCGATGGAATCTCTCATGAATTTTCTTTTTGTAAAACGTATCAGTCACCGGGAGGGCTGAAAAAGTTTATTGAAGATTTCTTAAACGGTCCGTCCTTTTCTGTGGTGGAAAATACAGGGATACGTTTAGAGGGTAAATAGCAGGCGCTTAGTGTTTGAGTATCTATGAAATGGTGTACTAATGGGGTGCGTATGCAGATATAAGCACTATTAAGGCTTTACACTTTCTAATTCAGGCTCTATAATGATGATAAACTAATTAAATCATCTTTTAAGAAAGCGGGTGGATTTATGCCAAATAATGGGGAGATTATCAGAGATTCTGTAAATGATTTTATAAAAACACAGCGGCGTTTCATTCCGTAATTCTGGCTGAGCCTATGATGTGAAGAACCTCAAAATGAAGATTATACCTGTGAGCCAAATGATTTGCCAGCAGGCCTTCACTGTTTCAAGTAAAATAGCAAATCATTTGGCAGATACGTATGCTCTTGAGTATAAGCAGGATAAGGCGGCTAAACCCTGTATGAGAAGAAACCGAAGGAGGGCCAGTATAACCCCTATAAAGGATTTGGCATTTTTGAAGCAATTGTGGAATGTTAAGTGATAAGCAACACTACTGTCTGCGGACTGCCCGGAACCAGTCAAAATGTGTCTTAGGCAGTCTGTAGCAGCGGTCTGGGAACATCTATTCTTTAATGATGTCGATATCTGTAAGGTTCACTCCGGCTACAGTCAAGAATGCCTTTAAATACAAATATTTATTTTTCATCTCTGCATATGTCTCTTTCGCGTTTTCTTTTTTTGCCAGGGTCATGTATTTTTGGATATCTCTAAACTCGTCCATGGTAGCTTTCGTAATTTCAAGTCCAGAATCACTCATCAATACTTTTTACCACCCCCATAAACACAGGTACGTTCGTTGCGCAGTCCACCAGCATATACACAAAAGGACGGTTTAATGTAACTGTTTTTGTCTCCATAAGAGCGGTCTCCGCCATCATCTCTACCATAGCAGCCGCTCCTGCTTTGGTCCCTCGTTCATCCACGGCTATAAATGTTTTATGGAAGACTTCATTGATATAGATATTCCCGTCAGTATAGGAGCCGAGTCCGGAAAAATCAGACAGTTCAGGGGAAAATGCGTCGGTCATTCCCAAAGTTTTCAAAACCGGTTTCAGCTTTGCGCTGTATTGGCTGGTGAACTTGGGCAGGGACGCGTATACGGTAATATCCTTGGGGTTGGACAAAAGATCATGGAGTTTTTTCCCGGTGAGTGAGGCTGCATAATCATTGATGTCTGTATCTTTGCCGGGAAGCAGTGCGGCAAACGCATATTTATTATCAGCATAATATTTAAAAAAGCCTGATGCCTGTCCGTCCTCCAGATACTTATATTCTTCTGAGTGCATAAAATCCACTTTCTGCTCAGTGCCGTCCTCAGCCGTGAACGTTTCCTCATTGACCTGGGTATCGAAGTAAATGGTTTCCCACTCAGCCTCAAACGCCAGGGCGTTTATCAGATACATGACAGCATCATCAGGAATCTTTGTGAGAATCTCAGGAATCATTTCGTCCGTGTTTTCTTTCACCCATTGGTTAACCCTTTTGATTGTGGAACTGTCAAAAGCGTCTTTATAGATGCCCGCGCCGTACCAGTCAGCGTTTGTCTGCAGGAAGTCCTGCTTTACTGTGAAGTTTCCATCATCTTTGAGCCAGATGGAATTGGCGGAGCTGAGTTTGTATTTGTCAGATGAGGGCAGTGCCTGGACAAAGGCGGACAGATAGGCGTTCAATTCTTCGCAGGGCATGCCCAGCACCTGTTCCATCTGTTCTTTTGTGGCTTCCCGGGCTCCGTTTTGAGTCATACCCAGGGCAGAGATCACAGACAGCGGGGAGATTAATGTGTTTTTCCCATCTGTGATTGTATTCTGCAGAAGCCGCACGCCGAAATCAGTTACAGCCTCTGCGCCGTATCCGTTTAAGTCAATGCTCTGTATAGTTTCTCCGGTTTTCTTATTGGCAGAAATATCTTTCATTAAATCAGTATCTTTCATCAAATTGGCATCCTCCGTCTCTGATGCATGCCTGCCGCATCCGGTGAAAAGGCCGGCACCTGTCAGCAGGATACAGCATGTAAAAAGAAACAGCGCTCTTTTTTTCATATAAAACTCCTTTCCTGTTGTATTACTCTATATGCCCGGCGCAGGCTGCATAAACGGCACATTCATATTTGGGATCAGAAGAAGGACCAGGGGAAAAGTCCAGGAGTTCATCCAGGAAATCCTGATCGTATGCGCCGATGGCACAGGCACCGCAGCCGATGGCACCGCAGGCAAGGTATAAATTCTGGCACATGTGTCCGGCGTCCAGCAGGATGTATTTGGATGCTTTCAGGCCATACCGCCATTCAGTCCGGTATGGGATGGCGCTCCAGACAAAGAGCACCGGGGCAGAAGCTGCAAAATGCTGTCCACATAACGCTCTTATGAGCTGGGTATCATAGTCCCTGTTGGAATTCCAGACCTCCAGAGCGTGCTCGCCGGGAAGATAATGATAGATTCCTTTATTCAGCCCGCTGATATGATTGGCGAAAATGTAGGTCTCCAATGGGTGGCGGGAACCGGCTGACGGAACACTGCGGAAAGTTACAGGATTCTTGTTCCCAGCTACTTTCCGGATGCCCTGTATGGCCCACAGCAGAAAGGATAATTCCCCCAGGGACAATTCTTCCTGCCTATATTTTCTGCAGCTTTTCCGCTGCATAATCAGATCCCAGATATCGCCGGAAATATTGAGTTTGTCAAACTCCGCAGGCAGGGGAATGGCGAAATTCTGATGCCTTTTCTTCAGACAGGGAATTCCGGGCAGTTCCTGTTCTTGGTCAGTTTTTTCCGTACCTGCGTCTCCAAAGTGGTATCCTTTGAGAAATTCACGGTTTTTCATAATCAATTGCTTTGTTTTATCATTCATGGCAATCAGCCCGCCTTTCCTTTGGAAATTCTTTTGTTTCTTACTTTGTAGTGTATAAGATGTAAGGGAAAAAGTCAACATAGATGAAACGATGCTTTCAAAACTGCATATCCTATGCTATAATTGGATTCATGGAAAAATAAGGGAATGAAAAGGTAAATCAGATGAGAAAACAGGCATTAAGCGATGAAATATTAGGGAAAATAGAAAAACCTGCCCGCTATATTGGCAATGAAGTAAATGCAGTGATAAAAGATCCAGATCAAGTGGATATCCGTTTCTGTATGTGTTTCCCAGATGTCTATGAGATTGGCATGTCCCACCTGGGTCTGCAGATTCTTTATCATATGTTTAACCAACGGGAAGACACTTGGTGTGAACGGGTGTTCTCCCCATGGGTGGACCTGGAACCAGTAATGCGCAGTGAGCAGATTCCGCTGTTTGCGCTGGAATCTCAAGATGATGTAAAGAATTTTGATTTTCTGGGGATTACTATTCAATATGAGATGTGTTATACCAATATTCTTCAGATTCTGGAACTGAGCTGGATTCCCATCTATGCAAAGGACAGGGGAGAAGACCACCCGCTGGTGATTGGCGGGGGCCCCTGTGTGTTAAATCCAGAGCCGCTGGCACCATTTTTCGATTTGTTTTATATAGGGGAAGGGGAAGTGGTTTATCCGTCTCTGCTGGATATGTATGCCCGGATGAAACGGCAGGGAAGCAGCCGGGAAGAATTTCTGGAAGCCGCGGCAGAAATGCCGGGCATTTATGTGCCTGCCTTTTATGATGTGGAATATGGAGATGACGGGACCCTGGTTTCTTTTGCACCCAGCCGTCCCGGTGTACCAGAGAAGATTGTACGGCAGGCGGAAATGGACCTGAATCATGCCCCTTATCCCAATGCTCCGGTGGTTCCCAATATCAAGGCAGCGCAGGACAGGGTGACACTGGAGATTCAAAGGGGATGTATCCGCGGCTGCCGTTTCTGTCAGGCAGGGATGATCTACCGTCCTGTCAGGGAGAAAAACGTGGAAGTCTTAAAGGAACAGGCAGGGACAATGCTGCAGAACACAGGGCATGAAGAAATATCCTTAAGTTCCTTAAGCTCCAGCGATTATTCGCAGTTAAAAGAACTATTGGATTTTCTTATGGAGGAATTCCGGGAAACGGGGGTAAACATCTCTCTGCCGTCCCTGCGCATTGATGCTTTTTCCCTGCAGGTGATGAGCCAGATTCAGGATGTGAAAAAGAGCAGTCTCACTTTTGCGCCGGAGGCCGGTTCTCAGAGGCTCAGGGATGTAATCAATAAAGGGCTGACGAAGGAAGTAATCCTGGAAGGGGCCGGGGCTGCCTTTTTGGGCGGCTGGAACCGGGTGAAGCTGTATTTTATGCTGGGACTGCCCACAGAATGTGAGGAAGATGTGAAGGGCATTGCCCATCTCTCCCAGGCGGTGGCGGAAAAGTATTATGAGGTGCCAAAAGAACAGCGGCAGGGGAAGGTACAGATTACAGTCAGCACTTCTTTCTTTGTGCCCAAGCCGTTCACACCTTTTCAGTGGGCACCCATGACAGACGGCCAGACTTATCTGGAACGTGTGAATCTGCTGAGGGAGGAGATGCGCCAGCAGGTGAATCACAAAAGTATCCGGTACAACTGGCACGAGGCGGAGGTGGCGGTTCTGGAAGGTTTTCTGGCAAGGGGAGACCGGAGAGCCGCTGAAGTGATAAAGCGTGCCTATGAGCTGGGGGCCAGATACGACGCATGGACAGAATATTTTAAAGAGGAACTGTGGGAGCAGGCATTTGCCGATACAGGGATATCCAAAGAATTTTACACCACACGGCAGCGGCAGATAAGGGAACTTCTGCCGTGGGATTTTATTGATGCGGGGGTGGACCGGGGATTTTTAGAGCGGGAGTGGGAGAGAGCGCTTAAAGAACAGGTAACCCCCAACTGCCGCCAGTCCTGCTCCGGATGCGGGGCAGCCAGATACAAAGGAGGTGTATGCGTTGAAAGTAAGGGTTAAGTTTTCCAAGAACGGTCCTGTGAAGTTTCTGGGACATCTGGATACCATGCGCTATTTTCAGAAGGCCGTGCGCAGAGCCGGGATTCCCATTGCCTTTTCCAGCGGATTCCGGCCCCATATGATCATCTCTTTTGCGGCACCTCTCAGTGTAGGTGTGACCAGTGGGGGAGAGTATTTTGACATGGAATTATCCGAAAAAATCACCTCCAGAGAGCTTGTGGACCGGTTTAACGGTGCAATGACATGGGGATTTCAGGTACTCAGTGCCCGGGAGGTGCCGGAAGGGAAAAAGTATAATGCCATGTCCATGACAGCAGCGGCAGATTATGAGATTTCCCTGGAGGGACAGCCAGAGATAGAAGATTTGGCCGGAAAAGTGGAGCGTTTTTACAGCCAGCCAGCCATATGGGTGGAGAAGGAGACTAAAAAAGGCGGGAAAACGGTGGACTTAAAGCCTGGTATCTATCGGATATCAGCAAAAGATGGTGTCTGCACCATGCGTTTGGCGGCTTCCAGTGCCAATTATGTGAAACCTTTGATGGTTATGAACGCTTTTTCAGCTTATCTGGGACAAAATGTGGATTGGGACAGATGCGCCATCCACAGGGCGGAAGTATATGCCAATGAGGGCAGTACAGAAAGGCCGCGTTTTGTCCCTCTGGACAGGTTAGGTGAAAATATTGAATAAGCTAATCGTTACAGAGATGCCGGTGAGAGGCAGAGATTGCACACTGTATGCGGAAATAGAGGAGGGGGCAGGGACAAGAGAAATATCATTTTCTCCTCTGGACTGTACAGGAATTCTTGGCAATATTTACATCGGACAGGTAGAACGTGTGGTCTCCAATATTCAGGGAGCCTTCGTGAGAATCGGGGAAGGGATCGTCTGTTTTTATAGTCTGAAAGAACAGGAACATGCAGTGTATACCAACGGAAAAAATAAGATAAACGGACGGTATACGTTAAAAGCAGGAGATCAGCTTCTTGTTCAGGTGATGCGGGAAGCCATGCGTGGAAAGCGCCCTACAGTTACTTCAAAGCTGGAGTTCCACGGTAAATACCTGATTCTGGCTGCAGGCATTTCGGTCCTGCGGGTGTCAGCAAAGCTTTCAGCAGATGTCCGCCGCCGTCTAAAGGAATGGCTGGCACCGGAAGTCACAGAGGAATATGGGCTGATTGTGCGCACCAATGCAGGGGCTGCGGATAAAGATCAGATATTCCAGGAACTGGACATACTAAAAAAACGCAGACACCAGGTCCTAAAAAAGGGGCAGTCCAGAACTTGCTATTCCCTGATTCAGGAGGCCCAGCCTTTTTATCTGGGGGCAATTCAGAATGCTTACACGGAAAATCTGGAGGAAATCGTCACCGATGTACCGGCAGTTTATGAAAAAATTCAGACGTATCTGACAGAATATCAGCCGGAAGATCTGAACAAACTGCGCCTTTACCGGGATACTTTGATGCCTCTTAACAAACTGTACGCTCTGGAGGGAGTGTTATCCAGGCTGCTGGAAAAACATGTGTGGCTGAAATCAGGGGGATTTTTGGTGATTGAGCAGACAGAGGCGTTTGTATCCATTGACGTGAATACCGGAAAATATATGTCCAATAAAAAATCTCAGGAGACTTACCACAAGATCAATCTGGAGGCAGCCCGTGAAATTGCATTTCAGCTTCGTCTGCGCAACTTATCAGGAATCATTTTGGTGGATTTTATCAATCTGAACCAGCCGGAATACGAAAATGAACTAATTTATGAATTCAGAAAATATCTGAAAAAGGACCGGGTGAAAGCTGATGTGGTGGATATGACTGCATTGAAAATTGTAGAAGTTACCAGGCAGAAAGTGCGCAGGCCTGTGTCAGAGGATTTTGAAGCTTTAGAGCGTGTTTGAAAATTCATTCACGCCACCCGCACGCCCCACTTTGCGGCAGATTTGCTCCTTATTCGGTTGCTGTAGCCCGCTACAGCGTCCTCATGCGGAGCAAATCTCCCACAAACTGTGACGCACGGTTGACATAAAGCAATTTTCAAACACGCTCTAGAACGTGGCTGAGAAATGTTCCGGAATCAGGTGGACTGATAAACGGAATATTAACCATAAATGGACAGAAAGGAAAAGAAATTATGAAACATTGGAAACGAAACGCCGGCATCATCCTGGGGGTGCTGATTTTAATCGGCATTTACTATTATATTTCCCTGCCGGCCATCAATATCCACGCCAGTGGGTTCTGGGTTCTGGTTCTCGTTTTGCTGGGAGTGCTTCTGGCGGAGGTGCTGGTGAAGACTGCGGTGGAACCAGGGAAAAAAGTGGGATTTGGCGTACTGGCAAAGGCAAAAGAGAAGAAAAGTGTCAAGCTGGTTCTTGGGCTGTTTGCAGCAGTACTGCTGGTCTATCTGATTGGAGCAGTTCTGTCATCCCCCATTGTGAATGCGAGAAAATACCAGAAACTTCTGGAACCGGAAAACAGGGATTTTACAGAAGACATCAAAGAAGTCAATTATAATCAGATTCCTCTTTTGGATAAGGATTCCGCAGAGCTTCTGGGAAATCGAAAAATGGGCAGCATGGTGGACATGGTTTCTCAGTTTGAAGTGAGCAGTATTTATTCCCAGATCAATGTGAACGGAAGACCTGTCCGGGTGACACCGCTGGTGTACGCCAGTCCCATTAAATGGCTGACAAACCAAAAGCAGGGAATTCCCGCTTATATTACCATTGACATGGCCACCCAGAATACAGAGCTGGTAAAACTGTCACCGGGTATCCGCTACTCTCAGTCAGAGTACTTTAACCGGAATATTTACAGGCATCTCCGGTTCCGGTATCCCACATACATTTTTGACCAGCTCAGTTTTGAGATTGACGATGAGGGAACACCCTACTGGATCTGCCCAGTAAAAGAATTTACCATTGGCCTGTTCGGCGGACAGACCATTGGAAAAGTAGTTCTGTGCAATGCAGTCACCGGAGAGTGCACATCCATGCCTGTGGAGGACTGCCCCACCTGGGTAGACCGGGTATATCCGGCAGACCTGCTCATCGAACTCTATGATTACCACGGCACATTGGTGAACGGCTTCTTCAACAGCATTCTGGGTCAGAAGGGATGCCTGAAGACCACAGAAGGATACAACTACCTGGCTCTGGACGACGACGTATGGGTCTACACAGGCGTCACCTCTGTCAGCGGAGACCGCTCCAACGTGGGATTTGTCTTGATCAATCAGAGGACCAGGGAGACCCGGTATTACGAAGTAGCCGGTGCAGAAGAATACTCGGCTATGGAATCTGCAGAAGGGCAGGTACAGAATCTTGGGTATCGGGCCACATTCCCTC
The DNA here is from genome assembly GCA_910587105.1 of uncultured Lachnospiraceae bacterium. Taxonomy (GTDB): domain Bacteria; phylum Bacillota; class Clostridia; order Lachnospirales; family Lachnospiraceae; genus MGBC164599. The sequence continues at coordinate 3,483 of CAJUMB010000074.1, read as the reverse complement.
TGCTCCTGAATATAGCCGATGAGCCCACGTACTTTATCGCACTGAAAGATAACGCCGGACTGGTGAAAAAATATGCCATGGTCAATATTCAGAAATACCAGAATGTGGCCATTGGAGATACGGTGGCATCCTGTGAGCAGACTTATATAAAAATGCTGAAAACAGGAGGAGGTTCCAGCTCAACCCCCCAGGATATCCAGAAAATACAGGGGGTGATTAAAAAGATTGCCCAGGGAGTGATTGAGGGGAATACTCATTTTTATCTGGTATTGGAAAACAGTGAGCTGATCTTCGATGTACCTTTGGCAGACTTTATGGAAGTGCTGCGGTATGATGTGGGGGATGAGATATCCATTGAATACAGCCAGGGGGAACCTGTTTCTTCAGTGTTGGATATTGGATGATAATGTTTGACGGACGCCCCAGTGCTCCCAGGGGTATCCCTCCCCCTGTGGCGGCGTCCTCTCTGCAGCATCTCTCGAGACAGCAGACAACTACAAATTTTCATCACTTTTACTAAGTAGAATAACCCCAGGTACAAAAAATACCTGAGATTAAAGTGCATGCAAGATCAATAAGATGAAAAACATGCACTGGAAAGGTTTGGTGTAAAAATTATTATGGCACAATCGTATTTAGACGAATTGGAGGCGGAAGCCATCTATATTATGCGTGAAGTGGCTGCAGAATGCGAAAAGCCTGTCATGCTTTATTCCATTGGAAAAGACAGTTCGGTGATGCTTCATCTGGCGATGAAAGCATTTTATCCGGAGAAACCGCCTTTTCCATTTATGCATATAGATACCACCTGGAAATTCCACGAGATGATAGAATTCAGGGATCGGAAAGCCAAAGAACTGGGAATTGAGATGATTGTCTATACCAATCAGGACGGAGTAAAACAGGGGATCAATCCATTTGACCACGGCTCTGCCTATACGGATATTATGAAAACCCAGGCGCTCCGGCAGGCATTGGACCACTATCAGTTCACCGCCGCCTTCGGAGGAGGGCGCAGGGATGAGGAAAAATCCCGGGCAAAGGAAAGGGTATTTTCTTTCAGGAATAAGAGCCACGGATGGGACCCGAAAAACCAGAGGCCGGAGATGTGGAAACTCTACAATACCAGGATTTATTCCGGGGAGAGCATCCGTGTATTCCCCCTGTCCAACTGGACGGAAAAAGATATCTGGCAGTATATTCTCAGGGAACATATTGATATCGTACCTCTCTACTTTGCAAAAGAACGCCCTGTGGTATTCCGGGATGGAAATCTGATTATGGTGGATGATGAGAGGATGAAACTAAGGGATGGAGAGGAAGTTCAGCAGAAAAAAGTGCGTTTCCGTACATTGGGATGTTATCCGCTGACAGGCGCTGTGGAGTCTGAGGCAGATACACTGGAGGAAATTGTGAAAGAGACTCTGGGTGAAGTCACATCTGAGAGAACCAGCCGGGTAATTGATTATGAAGAAACCGGAAGTATGGAACGCCGGAAAAGAGAGGGTTATTTCTAATGAAAGATTTATTGAAATTTCTTACGTGTGGAAGTGTGGATGACGGGAAATCTACATTGATCGGCCATATGCTTTACGATGCAAAGCTTTTATATACGGACCAGAAAAGGGCGCTGGAGATGGACAGCAGACTGAAAAGCAGGAATGGCACTCTGGATTATTCTCTGCTTTTGGACGGGCTGATGGCTGAGAGGGAACAGGGGATCACCATTGATGTGGCATATCGGTATTTCTCCACAGATAACAGAAGTTTTATCGTGGCGGACGCGCCGGGACATGAGGAATATACCAGGAATATGGCTGTGGGGGCATCCTTCGCAGACCTGGCTGTGATTCTGGTGGATGTGGCAAAAGGCGTGCAGAGACAGACCCGCCGGCATATCCGCATTTGTAATCTGATGGGAATCCGGCACTTTGTATTTGCGGTGAATAAAATGGACCTGGTGCACTATGATAAGAAATATTTTGATGAAGTGGTGCTGGAGATTGAGAAAATCACTGCAGGATTCCAGGTGGAGAGTGCCTGCAGCATTCCAGTATCTGCCACGGAGGGGGATAATATCAATGATACCTCTGTGCGGATGGGCTGGTATGAGGGAAAACCCCTTCTGGCTTATCTGGAACAGGTGGATGTGTCATCCGGGCAGAAGGAAGAAGCCGGATTTGTAATGCCTGTGCAGAGGGTATGCAGGCCTAATTCTGAGTACCGTGGTTTCCAGGGACAGATTGAGTCCGGAAGTATTTCAGTCTCTTCAGAGGTTACCGTGCTTCCCAACGGAGAGAAGGCAAAAGTGAAAAGCATTTACCGGGGGGATGCCCTGGTGGAGACAGCGGAGGCGGGATGGCCGGTGTCCATTGCCTTTGACCGGGAAGTGGATGTTTCCAGAGGATGTGTGCTGGTCAGCGGCTTTAGCGGAATGGTCAGCAATATGATTTCTGCAAGGCTCTTGTGGATGGATGATGAACCACTGATTCCGGGAAAGAACTATTTTGTGAAATTGGGAACAAAGACCACACCTGGTACTGTCATGTCCGTGAAATATAAAATTGACATTAACGACGGAAGACACGTTCCGGCAGATGTGATTTATAAAAATGAAATTGCAGACTGCCAGATTTCCCTGTCGGAAAAGATTGTGATGGATAAATTCAGCAGATGTGAGGCCATGGGCGGTTTCATTCTGACAGACCGTGTGACCAATATGACCTCGGCCTGCGGAGTGATCAAGCATGACCTGCGCCGTTCGGACAATCTGGTATGGCAGGAGACAGATGTGACCAGGCAGATGCGCTCTGCCCAGAAAGGCCAGGAGCCGCTGACACTGTGGTTTACCGGTCTGTCCGGTTCCGGAAAGTCGGCGCTGGCCAATGCTCTGGAAAAACGCCTTCTGGCTCTGGGACGTCATACTATGCTGCTGGACGGTGACAATGTGCGGATGGGATTGTGCAGGAACCTGGGCTTTACCCAGCAGGACCGGATAGAAAATATACGCCGGGTGGCTGAAGTTTCTAAGCTGATGAATGATGCAGGACTGATTGTATTAACAGCATTTATTTCCCCCTATGCGCAGGACCGGGAAAATGCCCGGACGGTTATCGGAGATAACTTTGTGGAAATCTACGTGAGCACACCTCTGGAGGTATGTGAAAAACGGGACGTGAAAGGTCTGTATGCAAAGGCGCGCAAAGGAGAAATACCCAATTTCACGGGAATATCCAGCGCCTATGAGCCGCCGTCAAATCCGGAGATTCAGATTGATACCAGCACCTGTACCTTAGAAGAAGCGGTGGAGCAGATTGTAGAACGGCTGGAAGAAATAGGAAAATCAAACAATGAGTAAATGATTTTTAGAATGATTGGCATGTCAAAGGGGCTATTTCAATGGAAAAGTACGTTTGACGTGCTAGAGTGTGTTTGAAAATTCATTCACGCCACCCATACGCCCCACTTTGCGGCAGATTTGCC
>CAJUMB010000073.1 GCA_910587105.1 uncultured Lachnospiraceae bacterium | reverse complement strand
CTCGTTTTCTTTTATGTCCCCAAAGTGTCCTTCCGTCTGGATGGAGCGTGTCTGCCGTTTCCGGATACCCGTCTCACTCTGGATGTTTGCATTGGATTCTTCTTTCAGTTTTTCCCATCGTTCGTTGATCTTCATGACCTTACTTCGATCCGGTTTCTTTTCGGCATCATATTTATAAAGACACTTCGCTTTGTGCTCACAGCCGCTGCAGTCCGCACATCCGTATACCTCAAACGTCTGGGTATATCCAGCCTGTTCTCTGCTTTCTGTCCGGATATGGCGCAGTTCTCTTCCGTCATGGCAGATGTAATAATGCTCATCTTCAAAGACGGCGTATGTCATGTTGTAATACTTTCCGATCTCTTCCTTGTATGCCCGGGTCTTCCGTTTCTCATGATCCTGGAGTTTGATATAGCTTTGGATTCCGTTCTTCTCCAGATACATCAGATTCTTTTCGCTGCAGTAGCCGCTGTCGGCAGTCACTGCCTCCAGGGTATCTCCGAATGCTCTCTGATGCTTCTCCAAAACAGGGATCAGCGTATTGTAATCCGTCCGGTCGCTGCTCACATAACTATGGATAATGAAGTAATTCTCTACCGCGATCTGGACATTGTATGCCGGCTTCAACTGCCCATTCAGCATATGGTCCTCTTTCATCCGCATGAACGTTGCTTCCAGATCCGTCTTGGAATAGCTGTTACGGTCTTTCCCCATAATCTCAAAGCATTCCTTATATTCCATAAGACGCCTGCCGCATTCTTCCAGTTCCTCATAAAGCTTCTGGAGCTCTGATTTATGCTTTCCCTTTCCGCTGACAAACAGAATCCCTTCGCCTTTTGCAATCTCCACCAGATTCTCCTGCAGTTTTAAGATTTCAAGCGGAGAACAATGATCAATCTCAATGAGGGTATTGTTCGAGAGTTTCTTATGCTTTGTCAGTTTCCGCCGCCTGTTTTCTTCGATCACTTTCCTGACCTTTTCCATCCCCTCGATCATGAACATCCGTGCTTCTCCAAGATCGTATTTTGGTCCATATTCATTCTCATACAAAAATGCGTTGTACTTTGTATAAAGGGCATCTATGGTGTCCAAAAGACCGGCAAGATGATAGTTTATGCTTCCACGCCAGACAAACGTATATCGGTTTGCATTCGCTTCAATCTTTGTCCCATCAATGTAGAGTTCTTTCAGAGTAAGGAGTCCTTCCTTTTGCAGGCGGCGCATAAACTGATGGTTCAATTCATCCAGGATTTCCCCCGTCAATTTTTTTCCTTTAAAGTCATAAAAAGCATCTCTATGGGGCTTCTGCCCTTTGGTCAGCCAGATAAAGGCAAGATCCCTCCGGCACAGATCCACAATACGGTCAACCGCCCGGACTCCACGCATATTTGCGTAAGTAACCACAGCATACAACATGATTGGATTATACCCGGTTCTTCCCTTATCTGAATAGCAGGCCAGAAGGCCAGAAAAATCTAATTCCTCCATTACTTTTTTCAGGGTATAGACTGGATCGTCGTCGGGTAAACCCAATTCATAGAAACTGAAGTTGATTTTTTGTTGCCCTATATCAAAAAAGTTGTTATAATAATCTTGTTTGAGCATAGTTCCATTATAACATGGAACGGAGAAAAGATGGTTGTTGTTAGCCATCTTTTTTCTTTTTTTATTGGATAAATTTTAGTGGCAGGTGTGATCCGCATGGATCACACCTGCCACTGTGTAGGGCTATCTATTTCCCGACAGCCCCCTTTTTACTATGCCTCCAGCTCATCCTTTTTATAATTCTTCCGGTTCAAAATATCATAGATACAGGGCACCACATATAAAGTCAGCAGCGTCCCATACAAAAGCCCCCCGATGGTGACAATGGCCATGGGCTGTACCATGTCCGCTCCCATTCCCATACCCAGCGCCATGGTTGACAATCCCAGAATGGTGGTCAGAGCTGTCATGACAATGGGCCTCAGCCGGGACTTTCCAGCCTGGATAATGGCCTCTTTTTTCTCTGTGCCCTCTGCCCTCAGCTGGTTGATATAATCCACCAGGACAATTCCGTTATTTACAATAATTCCCGCCAGCATAACAAAGCCGATCATGGCTATGACGCTGAGCTCACTTCCTGTAAAGTACAGGGCCAGAAACCCTCCGGTAAATGCCAGAGGAATGGTGAACATTACAATAAACGGAGACAGCAGTGACTGAAACTGTGCTGTCATGATCAGATACATGAACACCACTGCCAGAGCCAGCATCAGCAGCAGCTGGCCCATGGCGTCCTCAATGGTCTGGTTCTCCCCTTCCATCTCTACTGTATATCCCCTGGGCGTTGAGAAATCCTTCAGGGCATCTTCTACATCACTGCTCACCAGTCCAATATTGTATCCCGTATCCAGCTCTGCCGTTACTGTCATATAGCGGGACTGGGCATCTCTGCGTATGGACTGGGGCGTGGACGCTTCCTGAAACTGTGCAATTTTTTTCAGCTGCACATGTTTTTCCTTTCCCTGGCTGTCCGTATATTTCAGCTTCAAGTTCTTCAGGTCAGCTCTGGTCAGCTCTTCATCTGCATCCGCCCGCACATAAACCTCATAGTCTTTTTCCTCCGTGGCCAGGGTTGTGGCCGATGAGGCTTCCGCCAGATGGGACTGTATTTCCTGGAAAACCTGTGCCACAGTCAGGCTGTGCTCCATTGCTTTCCCTTTATCCACCACAATCCGCAGTTCCCGGTCTGTCTCTTCGATTCCGTCAGACACATTGACCACCCCGGGTACTTTTTTCACAACGGAAGCCGCCTTCTTGGACAATTTTTGTAACTGATCCAGATCCCTCCCGGAAATTTTCACCTGAATGCCGCTTGTGCCCAGAGCGCTCATATCCATACTGGATGTCTCCACATCTACCTGGCAGTCAATGGACTTGGTCCTTTTCAGAATCTCCCGCTCCAGTTTCTCATTTCCCCACTTCCGGTCTTCCCGCAGAATCAGGTACATGGAGACTGTGTCATTGGAACCTCCTCCCATCATGGACGACATCATACTGCCTCCTGCCATGGCACCGATATCCTGAATATCTTCGATATCCTCTATGCTGGCAATCACCTGGTCAGCCGCGCTGGTAAGATCCTGAAAGCTCTGTTCCGGGTCCACGCTGACTGTCATGCTCACCTGGGTACTCTCCATCTCCGGCATGAAGGCTGTACCGTTGGATATGGCCGCCGCCATGGATACCCCCAGAAGGGCCACACTGACCAGAAGCACCAGAAACTTCAGCCGCAGGGCCAGCTTCAGAGATTTCCCGTAAACATTCTGGACTTTCGTCAATATCCGTGCCGGTTTGGACTGGACTTTCCTCAACAGCCCTGCTGACATCATAGGTACCAGTGTCAGCGCCACAATCAGGCTTGCCAGGAGCGAATAGGCTATGGTCAGTCCCATATCCACAAACAACTGCCGGGTCAATCCCTCGGTAAACACAATAGGCGCGAAGACGCACACCGTGGTCAGGGTGGAGGCGCTGATAGCCCCCGCAACCTGGGAAGCCCCTGCAACTGCCGCTTTCCTGGCCGGCATATTCTCATTCCTCATCCGGTAAATATTTTCGATCACCACAATGGAATTGTCCACCAGCATGCCGATCCCCAGCGCCAGACCGGACAGGGAGATAATATTTAAGGTCACGCCGCTGAAATACATCAGCACTAAGGCTGTCACCACACTGATAGGGATAGAGCAGGCAATCACCAGTGTGGGGCGGATATCCTTTAAGAACAACAGCAGAATCAATACAGCCAGTATGGCCCCAAATATCATATTCTGCAGAACAGAATTCACCACCAGGTCAATGTAAATCCCCTGATCCATCATAACGGAAACGTCCATCTGTTCATAGGTTTCTTTCAGTTCGTCGAACCGTTCCAGAATCCTGTCTGTCACATCCCCGGTGGAGTAGCCGGTCTGTTTCTCGATGGACAGCATCACCCCCGGCCTGCCGTTGAGATTGGCGTAAATCTCACTGGAATCGTTATGTACTGCCACATCCGCCACATCTTCCAGGCGTATAGGGTCCAGCCCATCCAGATTCATATCCAGAATCACCAGCTCCTGCAGGTTTTGGACATTCTGAAGCTTATCTCCTACCCGCACCAGGTAACGCTCACTGTCCTCTCCCACATAGCCGGCGGGCATAGAAAAATTCTCTGCGCCCAGAATCCCCTTCACCATGTCTGTGGTGAGAATTCCTCCCAGCCGGCTTTTATCCAGAGCCTGCTTTTTGGCATCTTTCAGCTGCTTCTTTCCCGAGTCGATCTGCTGCTGGGCAGATTCCAGCTTTGCTGAGCCGGAATCCACCTGTGACTGGGCAATGCTCAATTCCACAGAAGCCAGCACTTCCTTTGTATTCAGTTCTCCGATTCCGGTTGTAATGCCGCTCTGGCCGGACTCCAGCTGCTCTCTGGCCGCCTCCAGAGCTGCTTTGCCCCCGTCCAGCTGGGCCTGGCCTGCATCCAGTGCCGCCTTCCTCTGTTTTATCTGTGCAAGGCCGTCTTTCACTTCCCGAATCCGGGCGTCTGACGCCTCCAGGGCCTCCTCTGGCGTTTCTGCTTCCAGCGCCTCCAGGATTGTCTTCAGCGTATTCTCTGACTGCTCCAATGCCTGGTCAATCTCCTGAATCCCTTTTTCCACCAGCTGTCTGCTGCTTAACAGCTGCTGTTCCTGCTCTTTGAGCTGGGAATTGTCCGGGTCCATCTGCAGCAATGCCTGAATCTGAACCAGACCTTCATCAATCTGCGCCAGCTGCCCTGTAAGCTCCTCTTTCTTCTCCTTCATGCCGGCAATGGCAGAGGGAAGCTGTTCTAAGGCAGACTTGCTCTGCTGCAGCTGTTTCAGTCCCTCACTGGCCTCTTCCTCGCCAGCCGCCAGTTGTTTTCGGCCGTTGTCCAGCTCTGCCTGCTTTTCCTCCAGAAGTTTCTGATTTTGTTCCAGTTCTCTCCTGCCCTCTATGAGCTGGGTCTGGGCCTGGCTCAGCTGGGCAGCTCCCTGTCCGATCTGCTCTGCGGCCTGCTGTCTGCCGGTTTCCAACTCCTCTTTCCCGGTTTCCAGCTCCTCTTTCCCCTCATCCAGTTCTTCCTGTGCATCCTGAAGCTCCTGCTCTTTTTCTGAAAAGGTCCCCAAAAGGGCATCCCGGACTTTCTGATTCATGTCCGCAATTTTATCCTCGCAAATCAGCACATCCACGTCTTCTGTCACCGTTCCTGTAGTGGTCACACTTGCCACACCTGCGATACTCTCCAGTTCCGGCTCCACATGGCTGGACACAAAGTCTGTCACCTCAGTATCTTCCATTCCTCCGCATTCCACTGCAGCCACCATAACAGGCATCATATCCGGATTCAGCTTCATGATGATAGGCTTTCCCACAGAATCGTCCCAGTAAGAGCCGATTAAATCCAGGTTTTCCCTCATCTCAATGGTGGCCGAGTCCATATTGGCTGTCTCAGCAAATTCCAGAATCACCAGAGAAACATTTTCCTGGGAAACGGAACTGACATTTTCTATGCTGGTCACCGTGGCCATAGACTGCTCAATAGGCTTTGTGACCGCCATTTCCACCGTCTCCGGGCTGGCCCCCTGGTAAGTGGTCATAACAATAGCATACGGCAGATTCATGCTGGGCAGCAGATCAGTATTCATCTTAGTAAAAGAAACCACGCCCAGAATCAACACCAACACCACTGCCACCACAACTGTATATGGCTTTTTCACACTTAAACGCGATAGCATCCTCTTCCCCTTTCTTGAACTGTAGTCTTTTTATTGTACCACAACCAAAGCGCGGCGGAAAACATTTTTTTGCACCACCCTGTACAATAAAATTCCTTATAGATGGAAAAGCACGAACCCTGCACCTGCCACATAGACTATATAGAAATCCCCAAAGAGGTGTAATTTTTTGAAAACCTTTCAAAAGCCCCTGACGGCGGACGAAGAAAGATATTATCTGGAAAAATACCGATCGGGGAGCCCACAGGCAAGAGATATTCTGGTAGAGAGAAACCTGCGCCTGGTGGCGCATATCGCTAAGAAATACCAGGGGCTGGACGAAGATCTGGATGACCTGATTTCCATCGGAACCATCGGTCTGATTAAAGCCGTTTCCACGTTCAGCCTGGATAAACAGACACGCCTGAGCACCTATGCGGCCCGATGCATCGACAACGAACTTCTCATGTTTCTGAGATCCCGGAAAAAACATTCACGGGAAGTGTCTCTGTACGAGCCCATCGGCACAGATAAGGAAGGCAATGAGATCAGCCTTCTGGATATTATGGAGAGCCCTCCCATAGACGTGGTGGAACAATATACTCAAAAAGAACAATTAAAAAAACTCTCCCAGCTCATTTCCGGCACGTTAAATGCAAAAGAATTCCAAGTGATTAAGTACCGGTATGGACTGTATGGAGAGGATGAACTTACACAGCGGGAGATCGCCCAGAAACTGGGGATCAGCCGCTCATATGTGTCCAGGATTGAGAAGAACGCCCTCATGAAGTTAAGGCAGCTGCTCCTCCCTGCGTAAAATATCGTATTGCTGCACACTCTTATCCAACTTTACATATAATATTTCCCGGGAATGAGGCGCACTTTCCCTCTGGCGGCCATTTTCATCCAGCAGTTCCAGCACAGCTGCCTTCTGGTCACTTCCGTCCGGCCTCATGATTTCTATCCTGTCTCCCACGGAAAACTTATTCTTCTGGGTAATCCGGCCAAATCCCCGGCCATCCACCCCCTCTATATATCCCAAATATGTGTACCCTCTTTCGTAGGTACTCTCATCATAAATCTGCGTATGTTCGTCTGGTTTGCCATAGAAAAACCCCGTGGTAAACTGACGATACGTACACTGGGCAATCTGTTCCCGGTACCATGGCAGATTGGCGCGGTATGTATCCGCGCTTTTCCTGCAGTCGTCGATAGCTTTCCGGTAAGTCCGTGCCACTGTGGCCACGTAGAGTGCAGCCCGCATCCGGCCCTCCACCTTAAAGCTGTCAATCCCAGATTCCAGCAGGTCGTCCACATGTTCAATCATACACAGATCCTTGGAGTTAAACAGATAGGTACCCCTGTCGTTCTCGTAAACCGGCAGATATTCTCCCGGCCGCTGTTCCTCTACCACCGCATACTTCCAGCGGCAGGGATGGGTGCAGGCCCCCCGGTTGGCGTCCCTCCCAGTAAAATAATTGCTCAGCAGACATCTGCCGGAATAAGAAATACACATGGCCCCGTGAATGAAGCTCTCAATCTCCATGTCCTGTGGAATCTTCCGACGGATTTCCCCGATCTCCTCCAGGGACAGCTCCCTGGCAGACACCACCCGTTTTGCTCCCAGACGGTGCCAGAACAGATTAGTGCCGTAATTGGTATTGTTGGCCTGGGTGCTGATATGGCGCTCGATCTCCGGACAGATTTCACAGGCAATATCATAGATTCCCGGGTCTGAGATAATCAGCGCGTCAGGCTTCAATTCTTTCAGCTCCCGAAAATACACCCTCACTCCTTCCAAATCCTGATTGTGAGCCAATATATTTGCCGTCACATATACACGCACCCCGTGTTCATGGGCAAAGGCAATTCCCTCTCTCAGCTCCTCCATGGAGAAGTTCCGGGCTTTTGCCCGCAGTCCATACGCCTCTCCGCCCACATACACCGCGTCTGCTCCATAAATCACTGCAATTTTCAAAACCTCCAGACTGTTTGCCGGTATCAGCAATTCTGGTTTTCTACTGGTCTGTGCCATCCAGCTTCTCCTTCCTGCCTCTTTCGGGCTGCTTTTATCCTATTTCCTTTCTCCTTCACATCCCGCATTTCTTCACGCTCACTGCCAGCCCGTCACCCAGAGGCAGAACACAGGTCGCCAGCTGTCTGTGGTGGGTCAGCTCATACAGATACTCCCTCATCCGCTTATGAATGGTACGGTTCCTCCGCTCCACCAGAAAGCGGGATTCCACAATATCTCCCTCCTGAAGCACGTTATCTGACAACAGCATGCCCCCGGGAGCCAGCAGCCGCATCACCTCCGGCAGCCACCGGATATACTGCCCCTTAGCTGCATCCATAAAAATCCACTCAAAAGTCCCCTCCAGCCCGGGCAGCAGTTCATCTGCATCGCCCTCCAGCAGACGAATCTGCTCCTGGCGTCCATACATGGCAAAATGCTTCTTCGCCTCAGCCAGATAAGGCCCATACTGTTCAATGGTGGTAATGCGGCAGTCTGCCGGGGCGTATTCACACATTAAAAGGGTGGAGAAGCCTATGGCCGTCCCCACCTCCAAAATACTGCCAGGCCGCACTGCCGCCAGCTGGGCCCGCAGAAAACTCTGTGTCTCTTTACGGATAATCGGCACATGTGCCTGCCTTGCCTCCCGTTCCAGTGTCTCCAGATATGGGGGATACCCAGCATCCAGAGAATTGATATACCCGGTCATCCTCTCATTTCCAATCACCAGGTTTCCTCCTCACTCTCATCTTCCTCCTCCCCGGCCAGAACAGCCATAATCTGGTCTGCCGTGAAAGCTGTGCTCAGAATATAAGTTCCCGGTTTCAGCTTTCCTTTATATACGGAAAGTTTCTCCTGAACGTAGAACACCTTGGCATCTTCAATCAATCCCTTTTTCTTCAGAGTCCTTCCTATATTATAGACCGAAGCTCCCTCCTGGATCACCACGGTGACTTCCTGTCCATCCCCCGGACTCATAGCCTGCTGATTAAAAATATCATATCCAAAACTGTAAGCCGTTTTCCCCATCCAGACAATCACAAGTAAAATTGCTATATATACGACAATACGAAAAAAACCACCCGCTACCATTACCCCATGATCTTGATTGGTGCTGATATTTGACATGATTTTCTCTCCTTCACGCTTGGCGCAGTCTTGTCCATCTATCTATATACTAATGCGCCTCAGGGACATGGATATCCATTTGTCCAAGAATTTCCAGACTCACATACTGAAGCAGCTTGCACAAATCCAGTTCTGCCTGAAGATATGCGTTCACCTGCGGAATTTTCCGCAATGCTTTTGACTCTGTATCTAAGGCATGAATTTCCTGAAACAGCTGCTGGGAATCCTCCAGCTGGGTGTGTATCCGGAAATTGGTCTGGTTGAACTCGTCCACCCGCTTTTTCAACTGGGGATCTCTTGTGAGATTTTCCTCTGCCTGCTTGTACAAATGGTATTCATTACTTTTTTTTATTGCCCGTATCAAAAGTTCCATATATTTTGTAATTTCATCCATAAATATCCCCCGCCCCCATTAAACTCAATTACGCCTCCATAATAATAGGAAGGATCATAGGTCTTCTCTTGGTACGTTTCCAGAGGAAATCACTGAGCGATTCCTTTACTTCCGTCTTAATCTTTCCCCAGTCAGCCATCCGTTTACTCAGGCAGTGGTCCAAAGCCTCTTCCACCACTACCCTGGCCTGGTCCATGAGATCCTCCGACTCCCGCACATAGACAAATCCCCGGGATACAATATCCGGCCCTGACAATACCACATTGGAGTGGCGCTCCAGAGCCATCACAACGATCATAATCCCGTCCTCTGCCAGATGCTGGCGGTCACGCAGGACAATATTTCCCACATCGCCCACGCCCAGACCGTCCACAAGAATAGCCCCCACCGGAACATTTCCTGTACATACAGCCTCATTTTCGTCCACTTCCAGCACGTTACCGGAACGCAGAATGAAAATATTGTCTTTGGGAATTCCCAGATTTTCCGCCAGCTGCGCCTGTGCTTTCAGATGACGGTACTCCCCGTGCACCGGTATGGCGTACTTGGGATGTACCAGGGAATAGATCAGCTTAATCTCCTCCTGGCAGGCATGGCCGGACACATGGGCATCCTGGAAAATCACGTCAGCCCCTTTCTGAGACAGTTCATTGATCACCCGGGATACTGCCTTCTCGTTCCCCGGTATGGGATTCGAGCTGAAAATAATCGTATCTCCCGGCTTGATGGCAATCTTCTTATGGATATTGGCTGCCATTCTGGATAAGGCCGCCATAGATTCCCCCTGGCTTCCTGTGGTAATCAGAACCACTTTATCATCCGGATAATCCCTCAGCTGGTCCACTTCAATCAATGTATTCTGCGGTATTTTCAAATATCCCAGCTCAGAGGCAGTCCCGATCACATTGACCATGCTCCGCCCCTCAACTACCACTTTTCTTCCATATTTATAGGCAGAATTGATGATCTGCTGAACCCGGTCCACATTGGACGCAAAAGTAGCTATGATTATCCGGGTATTTCTGTGCTCATTGAAAATATTGTCAAACGCATGTCCCACTGTGCGCTCGGACATGGTAAAGCCCACCCTCTCAGCATTGGTGCTGTCACACATAAGGGCCAGAACACCTTTTTTTCCGATTTCTGCAAATCTCTGCAGGTCGATGGCATCGCCAAATACCGGTGTATAGTCCACTTTAAAGTCTCCGGTATGCATAACGATCCCTGCAGGCGAGTAGATCGCCAGCGCTGCCGCGTCCTGGATACTGTGATTCGTCTTGATAAATTCTACTGCAAACTCTCCCAGATTGATTACCTGGCCATGTTTTACCACTTTACGTTTCGTGGTGCGCAATAAACTGTGTTCCTTTAATTTGTTTTCAATCAGACCGTTTGTCAATTTCGTGGAATAAACCGGAACATTTACCTCTTTCAAAATATAAGGAAGAGCGCCGATATGGTCTTCGTGTCCGTGAGTAATCACAAACCCTTTGACTTTGTCTCTGTTCTCCTTCAAATACGTCACATCCGGAATCACCAGGTCAATCCCCAGCATATCGTCTTCCGGAAAGGCCAGGCCGCAGTCAACCACCACAATGCTCTCTCCATATTCGAAGGCTGTAATATTCATGCCGATCTGTTCCAGTCCGCCCAGGGGGATAATCTTCAGTTTTGCTCCGCCCCGCTTTTTTCTGCGGCTGGAAGGCCTGGACGGTTTCCCCGGTGTCCTGGCAGGGGTCTTCTCCGCGGCAGCTCTTGGCGGACCGTTCCTCACATTTTTCTTTGTATTTGTCCGATTGTTTCCTGCATACTTGGGCTTACCCTGCATTGTGTTATTCAAGTTATTATTTACCGTTTCACTGCTCAAAAACTGCACCTCCATTTAATCATGTGGCACATTATTCCATACGCATTTTTTGCTGACACTCCTTACAATATCCATAAAGCTTCACTTCATGGTCCACTACCTGAAAACCATCTGTTTCCTGAATAAATTCCTCCAGCGTCTCCAACAAATCTCCGTCAAAAGAAAATACTTTACTACAAGAAAGACATATTAAATGATGATGGTGGTGCTTTGTTTTTGCGTCTTTTCTTCCCATTCCGTAACGTGCACACCCATCATCCAGATTAATCCGATCAATAATTTTCAAATCCAACAAAAGCTGTATAGTCCGGTAAACGGTTGCCAGCCCAAGATCCGGGTACTTTTCCCGGACTCTATCATATATTTCTTCCGCAGTCAGGTGGCAGTCACCGCCGCTGGATAACACCTCCAGCACTCCGATTCTCTGGTTTGTCACCTTCTGCCCCTTTTCCCGGAGCAGCTGCACACAACCTTCTTTATCCATGACCAACCTCATATAGAATAATATGCTGCTATTTTAAAACTCTAATTGTGTATCTTCCAACATCTGTTCAAAAATCCTGGACACTGCCTCCAGTTCCCCGTCATCCTCAACAAATTCATATTGGGCCGTTTCATTTTCTTCCTGGGAAGTATCTTTCAAAATATAAGCCTGCGCCTCCTCATCATCCGAATCAGAAACCAGCAGATAACTGCGTCCGCCCACTTTCGCCTGTCCTTCCACGTAAAATTCCAGCTCCTGGCCGTCCTCAGCCTCGAATTTTATTTTCTCCATAATATTTCCCGCTTCACTCTCTCTTCTGAAACTGTCAGCAGATCATTCACTTACAGTTCCCCAAAATCCAAATATCCCTGCAGAATAAACATTGCAGCCAATTCATCCACGTACTTTTTCCTGTCTTCCCTGCGTACCTTTGTCTCTTTCATTGTCTGGTAAGCTTCCACAGTGGTCAGCCTTTCATCCCACATCACAACAGGCAGGCCTGTCCTCTTTTTCAGAATTTTCTGAAATTCCAGTGATTTCTCAGCCCTGTTCCCAATGGTATTATTCATATTTTTCGGAAATCCCAGCACAATAGACTCCACCTGGTATTCTTCAATCAGCGCGTCAATCCGCGCCAGGGTCTGCCTCAGCCTCTTTTCTGACTTTCTTCTGATAGTTTCCACACCCTGGGCCGTTATGCCCAGGGCATCGCTGACAGCCACCCCTACGGTCTTCGAACCGTAATCCAGTCCCATAATCCTCATATTAACGTTCCCAGGATTTATTCCTGATATATTCTGTCAGCAGTTCTTCCACCAGCTCGTCCCGCTCCACTTTCATAATCATGCTTCTGGCACCTTTATGGCTGGTGATGTAAGTGGGGTCTCCAGACATAATATATCCCACAATCTGATTCACCGGATTATAACCTTTCTCATCCATGGCGTTATAGACCAGATCCAGAACTTCCTTTACCTGGAATTCCATCTCCGGCTTTGTTTTAAAATATTGCGTATTATCAATATTTCCTCCCATAAAATTATCACGTCCTCACAAAATAATCTCCACTTATGCTCTATTCTAATATAAAACGAAAAAAAATACAACGAAAATTTTCACAAACCCACATTCTGCGCGGTAAAATCAATCAAACGCCCCCGCATCACATGGGGTTCCCAGTACCCGTCCAGTTCCACCTGGACTCTTTTGTTTACCCATTGGGAGGCATCCGGCCCCTGCCAGGCCGCCGCTGCCTTTACGTACTTTCGGGTATGCCCTGCCAGCCGTACCGTACCGTCCTCCAGGCTCTGCACCTCCTCAATCAAAAGCTCTGCCTTCAAATGGCTGTGCCTTTCCTCGTATTTCTGCGCCTGCTGCTCATGGAGCTTTATCATCTGCTCGCTTCTGGCATGTTTCGTGTGCTTGTCAATCTGTCCATCCATGTCAGCTGCTCTGGTGCCTGCCCGTCTGGAATACTGAAAAATATGAGTCTCATAGAACCCGATCTCTTCCACAAAACGGTAAGACTCCAGAAATTCTTCTTCTGTCTCTCCTGGAAATCCCACCATCACATCTGTGGTCAGGGCCGGGTCGGAAAAATATGTCCGCAGAATCTGGCATCTCATTCGGTATTCCTCCGCCGTATATCTGCGGTTCATCCTTTTCAGCACACGGTCACTGCCGCTCTGCAGGGACAGATGAAAATGCGGGCAGACTTTCGGAAGCTGTGACAGCCCCCGGGCAAATTCCTCAGTCACAATCCCAGGCTCCAGAGAACCCAGACGGATTCTCTCCACATTCTCTACCTGGTGGACCCGCCTGATCAGCTCCAGCAGTCCCGGCTTTTTGTCTGGAAAATCCACACCATATGAGCTGAGATGAATTCCCGTCAGCACGATCTCCTGATAGCCAAGCCCAGCCAGATTCTCCACCTCTGCCACCACATCTTCCGGGCTGCGGCTTCTCACCCTGCCTCTGGCATAGGGAATCACGCAGTAAGAACAAAACTGGCTGCATCCGTCCTGGACCTTAATATTTGCCCGGACGTGCCCGGAAGTCCTGCTGATTGTCATATCTGTATACTCCCGGACCTGACGCATATCCTGTACCGGCATGCAGCTGGCAGACTGCTGCCAATATTGTTCCAGAATCTCTGCAATCTGGTTCTTACGGTCGTTTCCCACCACCAGATCCACCATATCATCGGCGGCCAGCCTGTCCGCCCCGGTCTGCACGTAACACCCCGCCGCCACCACAACCGCCTGGGGATTCATCTTTTTTGCCCGATGGAGCATCTGGCGGGATTTCCGGTCTGCAATATCTGTTACTGTACAAGTATTAATAATATATACATCTGCGCCGGGAGCAAACGGACAGAGTTCATATCCTGCCTGTTCTAAAAGCTGCCCCATGGCATCCATCTCATAAGCATTTACTTTGCACCCCAGATTGTGAAGGGCTGCTTTTCGAGTCATAACTCCACCTCATTCTCATTACCATGTATCACACAATTGCAAAACGCCTATTCCACAACCAGAGTTTGGACGAAATAGACAACTATAAAGGGATTTTAAAACGGTTTTGCGCTCTGTTTTATCTATTTTATCCAAATCTTTCACCTTTGATTGTAATATTTGAGAGCAGTTTTACAATTATCCCTTTACAATTTTATGAATAATCTGACGAAAGTTTTTCTTATTTAGTCTTGACTTTTAAAATTGCAGATTGTAAGATTAGGACAGCAAAAATAAAAATGAACACGGGAGGATTACGAAAATGAAAAACGTACAGATTTCACTGAATTCCATAGATAAAGTAAAGGCTTTTGTCAATGAAATCAGTAAGTTTGACTGCGACTTTGACCTGGTATCCGGAAGATATGTCATTGATGCTAAATCCATCATGGGTATCTTCAGCCTGGATCTGTCCAAGCCCATCGACCTGAATATCCACGCTGACGGCCGGAACCTGGATGAAGTTCTGGAAAAGATCAAATCCTATGTGATCTAACTCATACCAAACCGGGACAAGCGGAAGAATCCTGCCTAGCGGGATTCTTTTTTTATGCCCTCTGCCTCTTTTTACTCCCTGCCGCTCTCCCGGCTATTCTTAATCCGCAGACAATTGCACATTCCATTTCTCCCCCATAACCACCAGAGGTTAGAGCGTGTCTTAAAAATGCTTTTTGTCAGATGTTCGTCACACTTGGTGGGAGATTTGTG
>CAJUMB010000072.1 GCA_910587105.1 uncultured Lachnospiraceae bacterium | reverse complement strand
GGTAAAGCTATACATGGAATTAAATAGTCACCTTGCCTTTCGTATCTGCCGCCCATTTCCTCAAAAATTGTCTTTGCCATTGTCTGTACCTCCACATTCATTTTTATTTTGAATGTCCGCAAAATCCGTCCTACTCATTATGGCCGCATCGTCCAATCCAAATTCCCGCCCCATTTCTATTATTTCTTCTGTTCTTCCCTCTGATCTTCCAGCCTCTCTCCCTTTTCGAATCAACTTTTCAGATTCTGTCTCAATTACCGTTCCTCCCATTATATTCACCAGCCTTTCAACCTCAGCTTCCCTTCAACCCGCCGATTCCACCGATGCCACAGCAAAAATGAACGCAGAGTTTCATCTATCAGAAACGCCGCAAAGATTCCCACCAGGCCAAAGTCCAGCACACATCCCAGCACCCACGCCAGACCAGTTCCGATTCCCCACATGGACATCACCGAAATTACCACTGGATAAACCACATCTCCTGCTGCCCGCAGCGAGTTTCCAAAAGTCAGATTGGCATTTTTGGCAAACATGGCCGCCGGGATGCCTAACCGCAGAATTTCTTTCAAATCCCATTGCTTTGGTTTTTGCATCACCTTATCCCTGTCCGTTATCCATAACACCGCGAAAACGGCCACAGAGGCAGCTGCATTAGCACCCACCGTCACCAGCGCCACATCTTTCACTGTTCCCCACACGTACAAATACCCATTGACTACCAGAATATCTCCGATGATATTTCCTATATTTGCGCAACGGAAATTGCGGACGTAAAGGCAGCCTTCCCATAACTTCTGAATATAGAGGTAAATATTGCAAACAGCGCCTGGAAAAACAGTCCATAACTCATGACCCCCAGATATTCTATTGCAGGTTTCCAAAGAATACGATCCATCTGCAGCCAAAATACAATCTGTTCTTTCAACAAAAATGTCAGGAAAAAAGAAGCCGTTCCCGCCACCGCCTCATCTGCATACTGGCCGAGTACATATACCCATCCTATAACTACATTGTAGACGCAAAAAAAATGTACGTCAAGGCTGACACACAAAGAACACGTATCAGCCTTTCATCTGAAATGAAATCTCCTCCTCAAAAACTCCTCCGCCATGTCCCTGGACCGAAAAATAACAATCTCCTTCCCAGAAGTTTTCTCAAGGAGTTCCTCTATCTCCGGCCGTGTGGCTGAATGAAAACTCCTGACAAATTCCATAAATTCTTCATCTTTTTCCGTCTCAATCCAGGGCATATCCACCCGGGGCCTGCCAAAACGCATTTCAATTCCCTGAAGACAGACTTCCAGTGGATAGTCAAGCCAAAACACCGTATCGCACTGCTCCAGCCGCAGCGGCAGTGTCCGGATATAATTTCCGTCAATAATCCATTCTTTCTGTTCCAGAATCCCATGGAGTTTTTCATCAAATTCCTTTTTTGAAACAGTGGTTTTATCTGGTTTGTGGTATATCATATCCAGATAAAACAGCGGAAGCCCCGTTATTTTCTGAAGCTTCCGTGAAAATGTACTTTTTCCGCTGCCTGGGCAGCCTATGACAATCACTTTTTTCATATTCTAACCAATCTCCACAACCGGATGCCGGATCACAGTCTTCCACCGCTCCGGAGCCACACGCCGTGCATCGGAAAGATAAATCTCATGATGTAACCGCTGGTCTGAAAAGTTATTCCTATACCCATGTTCCGCTAAAAAGCGGTCCATCTTCTCCACAGACGCCGGTTCTTCATCATAAGGCCCTATATGCATTATCTGCACGCACAGTCCTTCTTCCACTGTGTAAAGCTCCGCCGCAGAACAATCCAGCTTCTTTTTCCTGGATGCCTCCTCCTTCGCCCATTCCAATTCCTCCCGGGTGACAAAATCAGGCAGGCGGATGGCGGAAATCCACTGAAACGCAGATTTATTGGAATAATCAATGCCCTCCACCCCCTCCTGTTTCCAAAAGCCCTCCAGGGGCGGCACTACAAAATCAAAGTAACCTTCCATGCGGTGCTTTCCCATTTTGCTCATCTTTATGGTATAGGAGACCGCATACAAAATTCCAATGGACTTTTTATACGCACCGTCCGGCTCATTGGGGTCTCCCTCCCCCCGCACGGCCACATAATTCATAGAAGGCACTGTGACAATCTCCGGCTTCTTCTTCGGCATATAGAATTCTTTGTACTCTTTCTTATAATCAAATGTCTTTACGCTTTTTTCCGCCGCCTTTGGTTTCCTCTTTGGCAGTTCTTCATACATCTCTGATACCATTTTCTGCAGCCTTTCTCTGTCTTCCAGGATCGTCACCGGAAGCATGTTCTTCGCCCCATCGTAAGGGGGCTGTGGTGTACTGTCCGGCATATACTTTCTGCCTGCCGCTGTCATTTTCACCATAAAACCGCTGTCGTAAATTCCGCCGAAAATCCGCTCCCGATAGTAAAATACATATCCCCCCATCATCGGCCTGTTTCGAACCTCACCCAAATCTGATAATTGTTCCATAATATATTCTGCCAGTTCTTTATTTGCCATTTTGTCCTCCTCCCTGATTTTCCCGGATCACTGATATTTTTTACATTCTAACACACGAAACATGACATGTGTATGTCATATTCACATAGATTTCTACAAAAATTTTTGCTTTCACCTTCATTCAGCTATGGTATAATATGATTATCCCGTCAAAAAACATGATATTTTTCTTTTATGCCATATTCCTTCAGTATATCCGGGATATGACCATTATCGTCAGCGGTCAGATGATCATTGACACTTTTTGACGGGCTGACCATATCTATGCAAAAAACTAAAACAGCGAAAGGAGAATTACCATGAAAACCCTTTTTAAGAAAGGAATGGCAGCAATTGTCCTGCTGACCGCAGCCCTGCTGGCCGCAGCGCCATCCAGTGTACAGGCAAAAGCCCCCAGCATTCAGCTAAACGTAAACCAGACATATAAGCAGTACGATTTTACAGGTAATAAGAAACCGGACAAGCTCAGAATATCCACCAGTTCCTCTGATTCCTCATCCTATGAGAACTGCCAGGTTTATTTAAACGAAAAAAAGGTGCTGACCATAAAAGGACGCCGCTATTACTCGTTTCATATCAATCGGCTGGAACTGAAAAACAAAAATATCTATTTGTCTATTATTCCTGTAACGGACAATGCAGATACCCCAGGAGCCGCTATATACCAATACAAAGGCGGCAGATTCAAAAAAGCTGTGGACCTGGACGCTATGCAGAAAATCAGCACCCATAATTCCGCTAAAATTATGAAAGTAACGGGCAATAAAATCACCGTGGAACACAGCGTAATGTCATATGCTCTGGGATTAATCAGTTTCCGCCTGGATTACCAATATCAAAACCAAAAACTGGTCCAGACGACTGACAAGCCCAAACTTACAGATTCCCACCTGAAAGCCTTAAAAAAATCTTACTGGACTGCCGGTCATTCCATGCACATATTGAAAAGTCCATCTGGAAAACGCATCGCCACACTGAAAAAAGGCCAGAAGGCAAAAGTCAACCGGATTTACCTGAATCCCAAACACACGAAAATTTATCTGAATGTGAAAATCAAAGGCGGAAAATCCGGCTGGGTGAAAGGATGGACATCCAGCTCACCCCAGTCATCAAAAGGAATGTTTGAGGAAGCTCAATACTCCGGTTAAATCACGCCATAACAGAGGTATATTATGAAAAATCTTCTAATCGCTGACGATAATGAGCAGATTCTGGATGTGCTGAAAGAATATGCCATAAAGGAGAATTATCATGTCTATACAGCAAAAACCGGGAAAGAAGCTCTAAAGGAGTTTAATAAGCGCAGTTATCATGCCATTTTGCTGGATGTTATGATGCCGGAGATTGACGGCTTTGAGGTCTGCCGGGAAATCCGAAGAAATTCCATGGTGCCCATTATCATGATCACCGCCCGGGGTGAGGATTTCGAACGCATTATGGGACTGGATATAGGAGCCGATGATTATGTGGTAAAACCCTTTTCCCCGTCTGAGGTCATGGCTCGGCTGCGGGCCATTCTCCGGAGGCTGGATCTCACTGGAAATGAGCAGCAGCAATATATGGCAAAAGGCAGCCTGAATATCTCCATAGAAAAGTTTCAGGTTTTTATCAACGGTGAAGAAGTCCATTTGACCAAAAAGGAAATCGAAATCCTCTTTCTCCTGGTTTCCAATACAGGGAATGTCTTTTCAAGAGGGCACATTCTGGACTCTGTATGGGGGTATGATTATTATGGAGACGACAGGACTGTTGACACACATATCAAACGGATGCGCGCAAAATTGGACAAATACAGCCACCCTGACTGGAAGATCGTAACCGTCAGGGGTGTAGGCTACAAATTCGAACTGTGCCATGAATAAAATCACAAAAAAACTTTTCCGATATTTTACTGTGCTGGCCCTTTTTCTTGTAACCATTGTTTTCATTGGATTTTACAGTGTCTTCCGCTATTATAATTACCGCTATCAGGAAGACCTCCTAAAAGAACGGGCCGAGACCATAAAAAACCAGCTGGAAGCCTTTACGAATGCCACCGGCCCCCACAGAGGGCAGGGCGCCTATCTGAGATTTCTGGATGACATTTCCATGGCAGATACTTATATCATCGGCAAAGATAACGGGATGTTTTTATGCGGAAATGCCGCCTTAGAAAAAGAACCCTCAGAAAAAATTCTTAACTTCGCGGACCAAATCTTTGCTTCAGAACTGGCACAACAATTAAAAGAGCGGGACCAACAGGGGAACCAGGCCATCTACTTGGGCTTTCCCATTGAGAAAAATGACAAAATCACCGGGGCATTGGTGATCTATGATACTTTAACCATTGACCAGCACAGTTTTCTTCTGGCCATCACGATTCTGGGCTGTTGTCTGCTCTTTTCCCTGGCTGTATCAGGCATTCTCTCTGCATTTCTCGCCAGACGTTTCATGATGCCTATACAGAAAATCGCCTCTGCCACCCGTGAATTAACCCAGGGGAATTACCAGACAAAAACAGAAGTCTACGACAACAACGAAATAGGCGTATTGGCCAGAGAAACAGATATGTTAGCCCAAAAGCTGGACGCGGCCCGCCGGGAAAGGGAATCGCTGGAACAGATGCAAAAAGACTACATTGCCAATATATCCCACGAGCTGCGGACACCGGTTACTGTAATCAGAAGCTCCCTGGAAGCAGTCTGTGACGGAATTGTAGCCGGGGATAAGCTCCGGGAGTACCAGGAACAGAGTCTGAAGGAAAGCATTTCCCTGCAGCGGCTGGTCAATGACATGCTGGAATTGTCAAGACTGCAGAACAAGGATTTTCCCATTGAAAAAGCCAGGCTGGACCTGCTTATGGTACTGGACGACGCGCTGCGTGCTATCCGGATCATAGCCCGGGCCAAAGAAATCCGGCTGAACTACCATAGACCCCAATCCGAATGGTGCCTGGACGGAGATTACGGACGTCTCCGCCAAATGTTCACAGCCGCCCTGGATAATGCCATCAAATATTCCCCCGATGGCAGTACAGTCTGGGTCAAAACATGGGAAACTTCTGATAGCTATGGCATTTCCATAAAAGACCAGGGCTGCGGCATTCCCCAGGAGGAACAGCAGCATATTTTCGAAAAATTCTTCCGCTCTGGAAAGACAGCGGAAAAAGGGTCCGGTCTGGGGCTTGCGATTATGAAAAGCATTGCGGACCGGCATTCCATCCTCCTGGAAATCCAGAGCACTTACAGGCAGGGAACCACTGTTGTCTTTACTATGCCTTCAAAACATTTTTCAAAAATGCTTTAAAATTGTACCATAAATGCCATCAAAATGACACATTGCTTCTATATGATACCATTAAATCAAGATTCCCGGAAATACAGCCAGTGAAACAGGCCCAAAAGACTTTCCGGAAGTACTCAGTAAAGTCATGGAGGTATCAAAATGAGAAAAAGAAGCATACTTGTATTATTATTAACTACTCTGACAGTAGGAACCGCCGTTCCGGCAGCCGCGGCGCCCTATGGCTGCGGCAGAAATCCCCAGTGCGGGCAAAACTATGTGGACGCCAATGGAGACGGCATCTGCGATAACTTTGTGGACAACAATGGAGATGGCAGGAACGACAACTGCCCAGGATATGGAAACGGCCAGGGACTGGGATGTGGAAACGGCCAGGGGCTGGGGCAAGGCCAATATAACACCCCCACTGCCAATTCCGTCAAGAACACAACTGTAAAAAAAGCCGCTGTGAAAAAGAATACCATCAAAAAGGTTCAGAGAAGACTAAACAAAATCGGTTACAATTGCGGAAAAATCAACGGAATCATGAACGCCAAAACCAAAAATGCTCTGAGAAACTTCAAGAAAGCCAAGGGCCTGAAAGCCAACTGCATCGTCAATACATCCACGTTAAAAGCCCTGCAGATCTCCTGATGATATTAGATTCCACATAAATCTGTACGGCTTTGTGCATACTGAAACACTTTGGCATTTTTCAGTATCGTTATATTATCACAGCCTGTGTATCATCTGCTTCAAATGATACACAGGCTATGTCTTTTGTAAAATAACTGCTGTTTTTAATGAGTGCTTGTAAAAAGAGATCCATCCGTATGGGGAAGGAAACAGCAGGCCACAAATTCATCCATATATCCAGGTACTGTGCTGAGCTCCAGATATGTCATATTTGCAGCTAATTCATAAGTTTTCCTCTCCGCGTCCGCTGACATCAGCATAGCATAGGCCCCGGTCAGTGATGAATTGCCGATATAATGGAATTTCTCTATTTCGATATCCGGAAACATTCCAATGCGGACAGCGTTTCTCATATTGATCCCGCTTCCAATTCCCCCAGCCACATATACCCTGTCAATCATGGACACATCAAAATCAATGGATTTCAGCATCTCCCTGACAGCAGAGAAAATAGCTCCTTTTGCCCGGATAAAATTATCAATATCCACTTCTGTTATTTCAACGTCCTTAATCCCTGCGGCATCTTCTTTATATGCCAGGACATAACTTCCCACTCCATATTCGTCAAACCGGATACGCGGCCCTTCCCGCATAAATTTTCCTTTGGGACTGATGATTCCTGTCCGGAACAGCTCACTGATAATATCAATAATGCCGGAACCACAGATTCCCACTGGCTTCTGCCCTTTCTGTCCGATGATTCTGAACACAGGCTCCATGGTAACCTCATCAATCTCACAGGCTTCTATGGCCCCGTCTGACGCCCTCATTCCACAGCTTATATCACCGCCTTCAAAGGCAGGTCCGGCTGAACAGGCGCAGCACATCATAAATTCACTGTTCCCGAATACCAGCTCCCCGTTGGTTCCCAAATCGATAAACAGCGAAAACTCCGGCTGATTCCACAGCAGGCTGACCAATGCCCCCGCCGTAATGTCGCCCCCTACGTAACTTCCCACATTGGGCGCCGCAATGATATGGGCATCTGGATGGATCTGCAGCCCCAGATCCGACGCAAACAGAGAATTTGTCTTAAAAAATGCCGGTATATAAGGTTCCTGCCGGAGAAAATCTGCATAAATCCCGGCAAACAAATGATTCATGGTGGTATTTGCCGCCACACACATGCGGTAAATATGCTCCGGCTTCAGCCCTGCATTGTGACACATTTCCAAAATGAGAGGGTTCAGCGTCTCCTTTATAATGGCATCCTGCAGACGTTTCTGTCCCCCCTCTTTTACAGACTCAATAATCCGGTTAATCACATCCGCGCCATATCGAATCTGAGCATTTCCTGTAGATGCCTTTGCAAGAATCTTCCCGGTGAGCATATCAATCACCAGCGCCGCCACAGACGTGGTACCGATATCCACAGCCAGTCCGCACACTGCTGCCTTTTCTTCCGCCGGAAAAATATCATAGAGAAAAATATCATCCCTGCTCCTATGTACCACACACTGCACACAAAATTCACTGTTTCTCAAAACAATCGGCAGCTTTTTGAGAACCGTATAGGGCATTCTCACCCGTTTTACCCCTGTCTCCTGCTTGACCGCCCGCAGCAGACGCTCGTTATCCGGCATGGTGTCGTCCAGGCTGGGAGCACACATAGATACCTTCAGCAGTTCCATGGGATTTTCCATGGCAAGGCCCGCCGCCTCAACACCGGCTCTCGCTGCCTCAAAAATCGCCGTCTCCTCTGCTGACTCCAAGTCAGCAATCTTCATTCTCTTTTTAAAGGCTGAAGCCACATCCGGAACTTCCACCTCCACATGATCCTCAACCGTACTGATACACGCAAGACGCCATCCCTGCTGTTCTTCTTCCTCTGTGATATGGAGAGTCTTTTCCTGCCTCAGGCTCCCGTTTTTTATCTTTACCCGGCATTTTCCACAGGCTCCATTCCCTGAACACGGTGCATCAATCACCACATTGGCGTTTCTCGCCGTTTCCAATAGATTGCTGCCCTTTGCAGCGGAAACGATAACAGCATTTCCATCCTCAAACCGAAATGTTACATCTGGCATGTTTATCCACTCCTTCGCCCTTTTGTTATTTCTAATCATTATTATACATTCACTGAATTTTCCTGTAAAACAGAAAAAATTTGTGGGATTACAACTTTAAGTTGTAGTATAATAGAAGTCATGTACTCTCAAAGTCTCAGAATACATAACCGCAAAAAGGAGGACGAAACAACCTTGGACATAAAACAACTTGAATATTTCATCTCTATATACGAAAATAAATCCTTTACCGCTGCTGCCAGAAAATTAAATATCTCACAGCAGGGATTGTCAAAATCCATAAAAAACCTTGAAAATGAACTGGGCATACCTTTGTTTCTGAGAAACCATAACCAGCTGCAGCCTACCGCCTCCGGCCAGCTTTTGTACACCCAGGCTGTACATCTGACTGAAGAATGGGCAAAAACGCTGAAACTTCTTGAAAATGCCAAAAAAGAAAACATTCCTTTTAAGATAGGGCTCGCCGCCAGTGTGTTCGGCGCACTGCATATAGAAACTGCCATCTGGAACTTCAGACAGAATCATCAGGAACTGTCCATACAGATATCGAATGAAACTGATTACGACTGCGAAAGAAAAATAGAAGACGGAAATTTGGATATTGCTTTCAGTATGGGGCCTTTTCTCTCAAAAGATATACAATCCCATCTTCTGGCGGAGGAATCCATCTATGCACTTCTCCCCTGCAGTCATCCCCTGGCCGAGAAAGAACGATTGTATATTTGTGATATTTTGGAAGAACCTCTCATCACCTCAGACGAAAAAAACAAAGGATATTCCTGTTTACTGTCTGATTTCCAAGGAAAAAATGCCGTCCCCCATATCGCTTTTGGGTCCAGCGACCCACAGACACACCTTCAGCTGGTACATAAGGGGCTGGGAATCTCGCTGTTCCCGGAACACTGGCTTTCCCTTATCGGCGCCTTTGAAAATTTGCGGGCAATTCCCATTGCAGACATTCAGAAACGCCGGATTTATATCATTCATAAAAAATCCAGTCCCAAAAAAGCTTTGCTGCGCCAGTTCATAAAACTATTTTTGTAACCGTCCCCTGCTGCCTTTAGATCGTATCTGAAAAATAACTGATTTTTCCTGCTGCTCCTTAAGGAACTTTAAGAAACACCTTTAGAAACACTTAAAATATCAGGTATATAATGGATAAAAACATTTGGAGGTATGGCAAATTGAAACATAAACTGCCCGTCCTGCTGCCGTACATCTTCCTGGGTGTGCTCACATTATGTGCCTGCTGGCTTTTTGCCGGAAGATATGGTGTATTCGGGGCTAAAGTAGATTGGATCAGCCAGCACAGTGTCCTGCCCGAATATTTCCGGCAGCAATTTTATCAAACGGGAGATCTGTTCCCGGAATTTGCGCCGAATCTGGGCGGCGGCCAGAATATTTTCCACTTTTCCTATTATGGATTGTACAATCCCATTATCCTGGTTTCTTATCTGTTTCCTTTCATAAAAATGGAGGACTATCTGATGGCCGCCAGCGCTGCCGGGCTTATGGCATCTGTATGGATTTATTACTACTGGCTGGCCAGCCAGAGATTCTCAAGAGAAATCCGGTTCCTGGCAGCAGCCATGTTTTTACTGGCAGGTCCCATGGTCTATCACTCCTGCCACCAGATCATGTTCGTTAATTATATGCCCTTTTTGTGTGCAGCTTTTCTGGGAGTGGACAGGCATTTTCAGAAGAAAAAATCCGGACTGCTGATGATGAGTGTTTTCCTGATGGTCATGACCAGCTTCTATTTCAGCGTGGGAGGCATGCTGGTGCTGGCACTGTATGGAATCTCCAGATATGCCGCTTTAAAAGAGACACATTTCTGCCCCGGCAGATTCTTAAAAGATGCTTTCAGCCTGTGTATCCCTTTTGTTACCGCAGTTTTGATGAGCGGCCTTCTTCTGGTCCCAACGGCATCTGCCATCCTGGGAAAGCGCGGAAATACCGGAAACACTGGAATGTCTTCCCTTTTCCTGCCCCGCTTCCAGGCAGAGAGCCTTGTTTACAGCAGTTATGGAATCGGGCTGTCCACTCTCGTACTCACCGTGTGTATTACCGGAACCCTCTGTGGAAAATGGAGAGAACGGCTTCTGGCCTGCTGCTGCATGGGGATATTTACCATCCCCGTTTTTCCATGGCTGCTCAACGGGGGGCTGTATGTCCGCAGTAAGGCGCTGATTCCTTTTCTTCCCCTTCTCTGCTATCTGACAGCTGTCTATCTGGAAAAACTCAAAAGCCCTAAAATCCCCTTTCGGCTGTATGCCGGGGCATATATAGCCGCCATCGGGGTTTTATACTGCTGCCGCTTCTGGGAAGGCGGATTTTCCGGCAGTGAACAGGAATGGCGTCTGCTCCTGGCGGACGGAGTCCTGATGTTTCTGTGTTTTCTGCTATTTGGGAAAACCAGACGGATACACCTGCTCCTAATCCCGCCGGTACTGTTTCTTTTCCTCTGCAACAGCCGGGCCGCCCCCTCTGGCCAGCTGCTGGAGAAAAACTCCTATGAGGAAATCACCAACCGGCAGATGGGCAGGTTAATCTCCCAGACCCTGGATGCTGAACCAGAATTGTGCAGGCTGGAGCAACAGAGCAAAAACGGCGGGAAATCCTGCGACTTAAACCGCATCTGGGATATGAGACAGTGGATCTCCTCCATCTATTCCTCTGCTTACCACACAGGATACCGCCAGTTCTGCCAGACTGATTTTCCCACAGAAGCCACTTTCCGCAACGGTCTCATGCAGCCGGTTTCCAGCAGCCCTCTTTATCAGAAATTGATGGGGGTAAAATACCTCATAGGAAAAGACCTGCCGCCTCAAAGAACCGGGTATGTGCCGGAGCAGACCGACGGAACCTATACCGTTTATAAGAATCAGAATGCCGCTCCCATCGCCTATGCCACTGACCAGGTGATCTCCGAAAAAGATTACCGCAGTCTGAAATTCCCTTATAATCAGATTGCCCTTATGAAATACGCGGTCACTAAAGACAGCCCTGACAGAAACGGTCCATGGAAAAATCATCTGCTGGCCTGTACAGCCACTGTAAAACTCCAGTTTCCCCAGATGAACACTCCCACACTGACCGCAGCACAGACACCGGATGGTTCCTGCCGCATCCGGGCCAAAAAAGATACCCAGGTGTCCGTGCATATGAGCGAACCTGCCTGTAAAGACCGCACGCTTTTTTATCTGCAGTTTCATGTGAAAAACAACTGCCCCGACAAAGATGTAGCCATATGGGCCGGCGGCATCCGCAGCCGTCTCAGTGCCCGCAGTCATATTTATTATAACGGAAACACGGACTTTACTTATGTCTTGGAGTTGGAAAAAGGAACACAGGATATTCTGATGACCTTGGGAAGGGGAAATTATGAACTCTCAAATGTGAGGTGCTTTCTGGGCAGCCAGCGGGTACTGGAAGATGGCCATAAGCCTGGCCGCAGGCTGTACCAGTCCCCCTTTCATGCAGACCTAAAACGTACGAAAGGAAATACTCTGCAGGGAAAAATCCAGGTGAAGCGGACAGGATATTTTATCACTTCCATTCCTTATGAACCCGGCTTCGAAGTTTATGTGGACAACAGGAAAATACCTGCAATGAAAGTCAATACAACATTTCTTGGATTTGCCATAGAGAAAGGAACCCGAAACGTGAGAATTATTTATCATGCCCCAGGCGCAAAGGCCGGGAAAATAGTTACCTGTACCGGGATACTGCTGTGGCTGCTCATTGTATATGTGAGGAGATGCCGGATGCCGCAGTACATACGGGGCAGATTTGTTGGCCTCTCCATTGATGAAGTAAAAAAAATAAAAGCGGGCCAAACGATATAAGCGGCTTCATTTAACGAAAGACTCTGCAGCTTTAGGCAGAGTCTTTCAATCTTTTATAAAACGAATGAATGATCTTATCTATCACCATTAAATTCTTTCACCGTCTCAATCATCGCCGCAATATTCTCCACAGGTGCATCGGCCTGGATGATATGAATGGTGTTAAAGATATATCCGCCGTCTTTGGAGAAAATTTCACAGCGCTGTTTTACCTGTTCTCTTACCTCCTCTGGGGTTCCTTGGGGCAGCACTTTCTGCGTATCCACACCGCCGCCCCAGAAAAGAATGTCTTTTCCATAAGTATCTTTCAAGGTCTGTGGGTCCATGCCTGCAGCGGAACATTGCACCGGATTCACTGCATCAAATCCCCCTTCAATCAACAGAGGAATGATGGGAAAAATCCCCCCACAGCAATGCTTCAGTGTCTTCCACTGAGTGTGCTGGTGAATCCAGTCATTCATTTTTTTATAATACGGTTGGGATTTCTAAGATTGGGACCAGGTATATTGGCCGCGTCTCCCAGGGCATAGTATCCCGGGGAAATCACCAGTGCTCTGCCATCTGCTTTATACTCATCAACTTTCTTCTTATAATAAACGATGTCCTCATCACTGATAATCTGGCATTCCTGCGCATTGTCCTCTGGATCTGCCTCGTCTTCATCAAATTCCGGCGAGCGCATCACATTGTCAAGATTGCTGAAAAAATCGACGAATTATCTGAAAAGGAAATCCCAGTTATCACCTACAATTCTGACATTTCAAACTGTAACAGACTCTGCTTCGTAGGGCAGGACCTGGCTGCCAGCGGCCGTGTAGCAGGAGAATTGATGGCCAAATATCTGCGTCCTGGCGACCAGTTAATCGCCGCTGTAGCCAATCCCAATTTTCATGCACACCGTCTTCGTCTTCAGGGATTCTGCGATCTTCTTTATGAAAAAGGATTTCAAAAAAGCAGTATCCACCTTATCGAAACCTACAACGACTATATGCTGACTTTTCAGAATGTAAAAAACATACTGCGGCAGAAGCCTGGAATAAAAGGAATTTACATGGCAAACCACAGCGTATCCGGCTGTGCGGAAGCCATCCACAGCATGGGGCTCACCGGGAAAATCCATGTCATCAGCCACGACCTGACAGAGTCCACAAAAAGGCTTCTGAAATCCGGCAGGATTGACTTCGCAATCGCACAGGATATTTACCAGCAGGGGTACCGCCCGCTTCTGGAACTGCGGAAATATCTGAGCAAAACCGGTCCCCGGGAAATGGAAACCAGCAGGCAGAAGATCGATATTATATGTGCGGAGAATATTTATTTGTAAAACACGGGGCAAAAAACAACAAAGTCCGTGAATCAGCGCAGCTTCTGATTCACGGACTTTGCTGTTTTTTAGTTTTTAATCCGCCCACACCTCACCCATGCCCCCGCTGCCTGCAGCAGTACCGCGGCTCCGATCAGGCAGGCGGCGGATACTTTTCCCGGAAAACTGGAAACTTGTCCAAAGTATTGACATAGGTCCACATTGTTGCTTACTCATTTCTATTATCCTTCGTTTGAAACAATTTCTCATTCATTTTTCTTACATTATATCTGCCTATACCAAACTGTATTATCCATATAACTACAAAAATTAAAGCGAAAATTCCAAAATAAATTAAAAATCCAACTACACTATGTTCCATCCAATATGCAAAATAAGCGATTGGTAACATTATTACAGAAATAATTGAAAAGTAAATTCCTGTCTGCTTTACAATGCTCCAACTATCCATTTCCCATATTACTGAACATGCCGCAAATCCCACACCTAATATTCCACAAAGAATTGTTTGCAAAATAACAGCATTGATTTCATTTCCCATAAGTGATATGAGTCCGGGGGCACAAGGCCAGTAATATCCATTTGCCCAACCAAGAGAAATCAAGATTGTAATTAAATAGCCCATTGTAATTCCAAGTGGAAAACCTAAAAGACTACGCTTAATAATTTTCTTTTTCATAACATTCACCTCATATTCCTAATATCTTTTTTAGTTTTGGAACATAGCGTCTGGATACATATGTTATTATTCCATTTGATAATTTAACGCAAATTGTACCTGTAAAACTCAAGTCAAAATTATTGACTTTTTTTAAGTTAATAATTTCCGAATTTGATATACGAATGAATTGATTAGAGGGTAAGCGATTTTCTATCTCATATAACCTAAGTCGAAGAATATATTCCCCTTTATTAGTAACTGCAAAAACTTTTCCAGAATTTGCGTAAATGCGAATCAAATCTGTCTGTTCCAATATTTCAATTTTTTCATCTTTATACCCAGAAATTATTTGTGAGTCATTTTCTGAAAGTTTTTTTACAATGTTACTCACATCTTCTGTCATTGAAGCAGTCAGTATGATTACTTTGGGGTCAATATATGAACTGTCAATTTTAATTTCAACCTGCATAATAATCACCTCTTTCATTTTCTTTACAATGCCATTATAAGCAAAGCAGATAATGGTTTCAATGGATTTGCAATAGTTGGTTGATTTCAAAACACAACTGGTCAAAATCCTTTCTGAGTTCTTAATATGAATAGCGGCAGAGAGTTCTCCCTGCCGCCTTTTTACTTATGCAAAGATAATTTCCTTTTCTACAATTCCCTTTGCACATGCCCGTATGTTATTCATTCTTTGCAAAATCCAAACTTTTTTCTGTAAATCCTTTATTTAAGGCGTTTTCTAATAAAAGCGCAACGGTTTTATGATCGTGGGATTCCGGTCATAATTTTCATTTGGATATAAAAATGTTAAAATTTTTTGAGAATTTGAAAACTTTTTCCGGCGCCATGACAATATATACATGCAAGGGCAAATCTTTGCAAGTCGACTTGAAAGA
>CAJUMB010000071.1 GCA_910587105.1 uncultured Lachnospiraceae bacterium | reverse complement strand
TAGCAAATTTTTTCAACGTTGCAAAGTATTGTTACTAACCGGATGTAATACTAGTGCACTGCTTAAAAAGACACTTATTCTTCCACCCTTCTATAATCCTCATTCTCAGCTATACTCTATAATCGTATCTTTCCATCTCTGGTTGTAAACGATTGTGGAAAGCCTCGCTCCATCCCAGAATGAAACAGATAGTGCAAAATAGCCTACATTTTTTAGGACATTTTGTATAGCTTGTATATTGCAATCTTCTTATACGCAAAGTATAATTTTAGTCATATAAACTCTGTTATAATAATAAATAAAATATGGCTGCGTCTATCTCAACCAACATCTATTAAAAGGAGTCCCAAAATTGTTCACCATTAGCAGCATACGTCTGGTCATGGCTCTGTCAGGTACTGTTGTATTTCTGATATGGCTCATCGTTGACCAGATATACGGACAAAAACATTTCACTGAAAAATGGCGGCGGAATTTACTGCTGATTTCACTTGTATTCTATTTAGCTCCGTTTCCCGCCCTAACAAAATATTTCTATTCTCTTGAATTTATTGCTGAAAGAAGATGCCTATATGGCAAAAAAGATGGTCCTTTTATGATTATCAATTTGGGAAATGGCCAGACCTTGTATTCGCCTGCTGAAAAATTCATCAGAGTCTTAGGTGTTTTCATCACTGTCATCTGCATCATGTATGCCTGTTATATATTAATCGTATACTGGTATTTTAAGCGCATGATACAGAAGATTAAGTCAATCCAACTGTCGCCTGGAGAAGGCAGTACATTTAACGCTTTGAAAAAGAATTTTAAAGTGCATGCAAAGACGGCTTTGATCAAAACACATGATATCTCCTCCCCTTTTGCCTCAGGAGTGATACATCCCATGGTCTTTTTGCCAGAGGATTTCAATATAGAGGAAAGCGGATACCAGAATATCATAAAACATGAACTGACCCATATCAGACATCACGATATGCTGATTACCATCCTTGCAGTTACCGCTCTGATCCTCCACTGGTACAATCCATTTTGTTATTACTACTTATACAAATTGCAGAATCTAAACGAGATGTATAATGACGAGATGGTTGCCAAATCCATGAACCGCAGTGAAAAAACAGAATACTGCCGGCTGATGATTCAATTTTCTATACAGCCTGATTCATTCAGACAAAGAGCACTCACCTTAAATCTTTCAGGGACTTCAAAGAAAACATTTGAAAGGAGAATAGATACAGTTATGAGTACAAAGAAAAAGAGTTCATTATTGCTTCCAATCATCACGGGAATGCTGTGTATCTGTATGGGTACCTGTTCAGCTTTTGCTTACAGCGAAGCATGTGAACAAGATGTTTTAGAAAACTCTTATGATTTTAATTCTGATAGTTATTTTATTGAAGAATACATGGAAGATGAATTACTCCCATATGATGAATTCTTTACAGATGAAGCCGGAAATGTATCACCTGTCCCTTCAATAGAGCCTAGAGTCTCCTGCCGCCATAGTTATAAAAAAGGAACTCAAACAATTCACATAAAAAAAGGCAAAGGATGTGTGATCAAATATTACCATTCAAATCAATGCCAGAAATGCAAAAAAACAATCCGTGGAAAATTATATAATAAGCAGACCTGGAAAGTTTGCAGACATTAAAATTCATCTGAAATCACATCAGAAAGGCAGGTCATGGACAGAAAATTCGGGCTATCTCCCAGTGAATATGAAATCATGGAATTCCTCTGGAGTGCAGACCACAAGTTATATTTTAAGGAAATACTGGAGTATTTCAACAATGTGAAAAATAAGGACTGGAAAAAACAGACAGTGAGTTCATTTCTTAAAATTCTTCAGGATAACGGACATGTCTGTTCCGACAAAAGCGGCAAAAAGTACCTCTATTACGCATCCTTGACCAAACAGGAGCATATCACCTGCTGGCTGCAGAAACTGTGTAAAGATTCCTTTGGAAATTCTCTGGGCAATCTTTTAACTGCATTTTCCGGCGGAAAAAAATTGGATTCCAAGGATGCCGATGATTTGAGGGCTTATTTGGAAAAATACGAGAAATAAATGACAGAGTGTTCTCACAAAAGCCTGTGTATAGGACTTCCCGAGAACACTCTTTTTATAACCGCAGATTCACCTGCCCTGAATCCTTTGTGCAATCTCATTGGCCCTGGCGTAGATTTCTTCCGGGTCTGCTCCCACGTGGAACTGCCCGTTCTCATAGAGAACCTTTCCATTTACCATGGTCATTTTAATATTCTGCTTGCTCCCGCTGTACACCAGATTTTTCGGAATGTGATTGATGGGCTGCATATTGGGCTGATTCAGATCCACCATAATCAAATCCGCTTTCTTCCCCGCCTCCAGGCATTCACACTCCGGCAGGCCCATGGCGCAGGCTCCGTGGCAGACTGCCATCTGGAGCACCTGGCAGGCATCCACTGCGGAGGCGTCTTCTTCTCTGAGTTTGGCCAGAGCCGTAGTCAGAAACATCTCCCGGAACATATCCAGACAATTGTTGCTGGCTGGCCCGTCTGTTCCCAGTGCCACGGGAATCCCCATTTTCAGCATCTGTGCAATAGGCGCTGTGCCGCTGGCCAGCTTTGCGTTGGAACCGGGATTGGTTACCACGTACAATCCTCTCTCCTTAAATATTTCCAGGTCTTCCTGATTCAGATGCACGCAATGATAGCCGCCGCCGCCATAACGAAACATTCCCAGTTCCTCCAGAAGCACTGTGGGCGTTTTTCCATAACGGCCCAAACACTGCTCCACTTCTGTTTTTGTCTCAGAGTTGTGGCAGTATATAGGGGCTTTGTACTTTTCTGACAGCCGTGCCAGTTCCTCCAGAAGCTCCAAACGGGTGGTATATTCTGCATGAAATCCCATGACAAAGCTGATTAACGGGTGGTAATCATTCAGCTTCTGGAAGTATTCCTCCAGTTCTTTGGGCGACTGGCTGAAATCGTTCATGGCACCCACGAGTACTGTGCGGTAACCGCAGTCAACTGCTGCCCTGGCCGCCTGCTCCGGCTCCATATACATATCAAAGTTACAGGTAATGCCGCTGGTCAGGTACTCCAGAATGGCCAATTTCGCCAGGTGATAGATATCCTCCCCCGTCAGCCGCGCTTCCAGGGGAAATACCCTGTCATTGAGCCATTCCTGCAGGGGCAGGTCGTCTGCATAGCTTCGCAGAAAGGTCATGGCAGAATGGGTGTGGGCATTTTTAAAACCAGGCATCAGCAGATTCCCCTGCACATCAATCTCCCGGTCAAAGACCTCATCTGTGTTCTTCGGCTTTCCCACATAGGAGATTACAGGACCGTCCACCCACACTTCTCCCTGTGCCACTTCCATAGAACCTTTCATCGTCAGTACCCTGCAATTATAAAAACGTGTTTTCACCTTTTTACTGCCTCCTGTATAAAAATATTTCTGGAACGTACTCAAAAAGCGGTAAAACTACAATGGTTTTACCGCTTTTATCATTTTATAGTCCCAAAGTCCTCAATGTCTGTTTTTTAATGGCGCCATTCACTTTCAGGCAATAATCTTTTTGAAATCTTTTCAAGGCCTTTTTGGTCTTAACATTCATTACTCCGCTGGCTTTCCCACAACGGTACCCTAGTTTTTTCAGTTTTTTCTGAACTTTTTTGATGGTACTCTTTTTCACGGACTGTTCCTTGTTTTGCTGTTTTGGCACGGATGTACCTGCATACGGACAGACCCCATTGGCGTGCTGATGGGCTCCATGGCCGCCGCAGTAAAAATATGCAGGAGCACTGGCACAGCCGCCGCCTCCACAATAACCATGATATCCGCCGCCTCCATGGTGTCCATGAGCATAGACAGTTGTCACAAAAGGCTGTTCTGCACCATAGCCAGCCGGGGTGAGGGATACAGCCCCCACAAGAGCGGCAATCAGGAACCCTTTCTTAATCTTACTCATAACGTTCACTCCTTTAATACTACAATTCATATAATTTCAATTATAGAACATATCCACCCGAAAAAATATAGATAATATAAACAAAAAACGTCTATTTTTTTAGCAGAATTGATATCTTTCTATTACAATAAAATACTATTCCATAGCATACCAATACCTTGTTTTCAGCTTGCCCCACAGACCTTTACTCCGCTGCAGAGCAAGCAGCAGACTTTTGGCAAAACAATTCAAGGTGTGGATTTCATAAGGCATAAGCTTCTTCCCTCCAAACCGCACTTTTTGGATCAACTGAATGACTCTCTCGTACTCCTCCCGGCTGATACCGGGAATTTTCTCCTCCACCTGCTCAGACAATTCCATGGGATGGTCATAACTCCCTGCCACATTCCCAATCACAAGAAGCAGCTGCATATTTTTCACGTACTGATCGATAAAATCCTGCTCCCAGTTCTCCCTTTGCCTGCGCCTCTTCCACAGACAGCGCACTGCTCTCTGGATCTCCAGGAACAGATACAGGGCAAATCCTGCATACAGGCAGCACAATACAACAGAAAGCATTCTTCGCAGTGTGACAGGTGTCTGTTCCTTTTCTTCCTCCGGTTCTTCCTGGCCTGTCAGCCCGCCTTCCACCTCCAGGCCATCTTCACTGGGGCTGGAATTCACCTGAAATGCCGGGGCTCCCTCAATCACCTGGCTGGTATACATTTCTGTATACATTCCTGGAACCACTTCCACTGGAAGCCATCCTGCCCCCGGAATATAAACTTCTGTCCAGGCATGTGCATGCTGATTGGTCAAAACAGCTGTAGTCCTGCCCTCTTCCTCTGAATAATGATATCCCTCCACATACCTTGCTGCATATCCTGCCGTCCGGTATGCCAGCGCAGCCGTAGACGCATAATGCACTGCATTTCCCCGCTTAGAACTTTTCAAAAACCACTGTATAAAATCCTGCCCTTCAGGGACTGCCGGAGGATCTTCTGTATAACGGGTATCCCTGCGCAGTACTCTGCGAATCCGGGCAGTCACATCGTTAAAATCTCTTTCCTCGTCTTCTGAAAAAAAAGTTTCCTCCAGCAGCAGCTTCAGCTCCTCATCCACTTCCATATAATATTCTTCCACAAAAGAATGATATACCGATTCCACCCCCAGATACTCTTTTTCTTCCTCTCTGGATGGATTCTGCGTCCACTCGCCGGGCAGAACCTGGTCCGCAGATGATACCCCTTTTACTGCCTGGAATTCGTATTCTTCCCCGCCGAAAAACTTTCTGGAACGCACCTGCCAGTCTTTCTTTTCTTCTGACCGGCTTCCCTCCCATTTTTCAACAGAAGAAGGAAGGTAGATATATTTCCGGTAAGCCCCTATATTGGACACTTCCACTGTCACACTTTCAGAATCAGAATCCTTGGCAGACTCTTCCAGGTTATAGTACCTGGCATACTGAGCTGCCGGAGAGAAATTCTTTGTCTTCAGCCACTGTAAAAGTCCCTCATATTCCCCCTGGTATGCCTCCATGGGAAGTTCTGCCCACCGGTTTTTCTCGTAATCTCCACCCACAAAGCCTTTCAAATACCACTCCTGGGGTTCCTTCATATGAAGCCTTAATGTTTCCTCATCCCCCTCCAGAAGTCCCTGTGCTTTCTCCAGATTTCCTTTTGGAAGCGTATCCGTTCCATAACGGAATTTCTCAAACCAGGCAGCTGTCCCTGCTTTCCACCTGGCAATCTGGTTCAGGCCTTCATATCCGCCTGTTGCCAGCAAAATCCCGAAAATCAATATTCCCATTGCCAGCAGACATCCTGCACCACGGATACCATTTTGACGGGCCGGTGCTGCAAAAAGAATCAATGTTCCAAAAACTCCGGCCAGAAGACACAACACCGACATCCACATCGGCGACCGCCCCAGGACAAATCCAGCCAGCAATGCGCAAATTACCAGCGCCAGAGTCATCCCCGTATATCTTTTTTTCACCAGCATCCGCACTGAAGCCGCCAATAACACCGATGACAGACACCAAAATACCCTCGACCCTAATACCACCTGGCTGTTCACGGAAAACTGTTCAAACTCCGTCTGAAACCGCAGATTCCACAAAACCATAAACCGGTTCACAGTATCCAGAAAACCTTGTGAAATAAAAAGAATAAAACCTAAGAAACTCAAAAGACTCAACACATAAATGCCCGCTTTTATCCCCTGGGAAATTTTGGGTGACAGCTCCGATATCTGCAAAGCTAAAACAGTCAGACATCCCGCCAGGAGTGCACCTGTCAGGCAGAACTCATCATACATCATGCTGCGAAATGCAGATAAGATTCCGGCCAGCAGAAAAAGCGCCGGAATGGTCTCCCCGATAAGCACTGTCTGGCTTCCCATTTGTTTACCCTCTGCTGTAAGCAGACAAATCTCCTGACTTTTTTTCCTCATGCTCCAATCCTTTATATCATAATACTATATAGTAATGTTGTTCATGGTATCCTGATAGATATCCACATCCACGGAAATCACTGCATACCCTGCAGAAGCTGTATAGTTCATTCCCTTTCCCTGAACAATCTGAATTACGGTAAGGTCAACCTCTCTGGACAGCTGCCGGGCAGTATTCTCCTCATAGCAGGGTGTAATATAGATAATCTTGGTGTAATCGTTCCGCAGATTTCCTCTTAAAAAGCTGTAGACCGTGTCTGCCCCGTTCTCCTCCCCGGCAATGGGCATACACAGAAGGTTCAGCTGCATCTGCTCACAGGTATCAATGGAATAGACGGGAACCACCTGGAAATCTCTGTGTAAAACCCGGCCCACATTATGCTCCAGATTCAGCTTCAGCATACTTAGGCTCAGAGAAACTGTCAAAGCCAGTACTGCATTATTGTACGAATTGGGAATCTTGGTCTCCCCGGATTTTTTCATCATTTCGTAGAGAATCAGCGTGTTATAGTGGGAAGGTTTTCCAAATTCACGGACAATCAGCTGATCCAGTTTGCCGGACAGTTTCCAGTGGATGCTGTTCATAGAGTCTCCCGGCACATATTCCCGAAGCCCTGAGATTTCGCTGACATCCTGCCCTTTCCGATCCTGATCATACATCTCTCCGAAGCTTTTGGACTCCGGCTTTTGGAGGAGTTCTGAATTTATCTGAATTTCCGGAGGATAGATAAGTATTTCCTCTGAAATCCCTGCTGGACGCCTGAACCTGAATAACCCCAGCAAATCCCTGCATTCTATGACAGGCACATGGATTTTCACATTTCCACAATCCACAGCCTTGAATAAATACACAAACCTCATGTCCTCCTGCTCACTGGGCTGAAGCCACACCTCTGCTGTGCTTTTGTCCCCATACAGAACATTTTCAAAAACCACCTGCATCCGTACCGTCCCCAGCGGCATCCTGCTTTTCCGGCGCAGGCCAAAACCCACAGAAATCTCCTGTCCCATCCGGCAGGTCCCCGGAACATCAGTTACCACCTGAATTCCCCGCATGGCAGTCCACTGAAGAGCTGCGCTTAAAATGGGAGTAACAACCAGTATACACAAAAGGACAAGCGGTTCCTGCCGGTCTGCTGCAAGATACGAAATAAGCGCAGCAATTACCACTGCCAGATACCAAATCCGATGTTTCCACATAATTCATCACTTTCTTCCCAGAGACGGCGCCTTTATTTTTTCCATAATATCTCTCAGCACATCCACCGCCGTCACGCCCTCGATCTTAGCCTGCGGTTTCATAACCAGACGGTGGGCACAGACATCCATAAACACCGCCTGTACATCCTCCGGCGTCACAAAGTCCCGCTCCCGCAGAATCGCTCTGGCGCGTACCAGCTGAGCCAGCGCATGGATGCCCCGGGGGCTGACTCCCAGCTCCACCATGGAAGCCTGCCGTGTTTCTGTACACAGATCCGTAATGTAGTAAAGAATATCCTCTGTGATCTTGATGGAGTAGAGATAATCCTGTATCTCTTTCACATCGTCCCGGGTCATCATAGGCCGCACATTGTCAATATCACTGATTCCCCTGCGGCTTTTCAGAATAGCAACCTGGCTGTCACGCCCCGGATAGCCGATACTCAGCCGCACCATAAAGCGGTCCAGCTGAGAATCCGGAAGCGCCTGCGTGCCTGCAGAACCATAATGATTCTGCGTGGCAATACAGATAAATGGCTTGGGCAGTACATGTGTAACTCCGTCTACCGTCACACTGCCCTCTTCCATAACTTCCAGAAGAGCCGCCTGTGTTTTTGGTGATGTCCGGTTGATCTCATCGCCTAAAAGCAGATGGCAGTCTGCCGCCCCTGGCTTATACTCGAATTCTCCGGTACCTTTGTTATAAATACTGAATCCAGTAATATCAGAGGGCATAGTATCCGGAGTAAACTGCACCCGTTTATATGACAGCCCCAGTGCTCTGGAAAATCCAAGCGCCAGCGTGGTCTTTCCCACCCCCGGAGCATCTTCCAACAGGATATGTCCTCCGGCATAAATGCTCATCAGAACCTTTTCAATAATTTCATCTTTTCCGATGAATACCTTCTTTATTTCCTGGATTACCTGCTCTGACTGTTCTATGATCATTCTACTATCTCCTCTGTCTCATTTTTTTCCAGACCATTCCCTTCTAACTTATTTTCATCTGGAAGCAGCATACCATTCCGTTCTTTCGCGCCATCGGAAATGGAATCCAGAATCTCATATGCTGTGTCATATCCAAACATTCCCTCAAATACCGCCAAATATGATTTATAAACACTATCGCCGTCAGATTGGCTGTCCGGTACTTTTATACAGAAACCTTCCGAAAGAGTCTCCAGTCCAATCAACCCAATTTCCGGCACTGTCGAAGTTCCAAAAATCATTTGCCCAACATTACTGCAGCCGTCAAAAGCACCTTCTCCAATTTTTTTGATAACAGCTGACAGATTGATATCCGTCATATTCGTACATCCTGCAAATGCATTTACACCGATTTCTTCCAAATTTTGATATCTTCCCAGATTCCAGGTACTATTCGTCGTCAGAGAAATACATCCTTCATAGGTACTCTCTCCGATCCGCCTCAATCCGGACAGCGCATCAGCCACTCCTCCCGTTCTGGTAAGTTTCGGACAATTCTTAAAACAGTCTTTTGGATACTCCTCCAAAGCACAGTAAAAACTAACTGTCTTTAAATTATCACATTCTGAGAACACCCCGTCGCCAATCCATGTTACACTTGCCGGAATTGAGGGATTCACCAGAGAATCACAATCGGAAAATGCACAGACTCCTATTGTCTTTACACCTGTATAAGCACTGGTAAGAAATTGTGATAAGCTTTTACAGCCCTCAAATGCACGATCCTCAATTATCTCAATACTGGTACGGGCATTTTCTGACATAGGAACTGCCTCCAAATTTACACATTCTGCAAAGCATTCCTCTCCCAGAACCGACAGCACTCCTCTAAACGTCACCTTATCACGTCCTGCAAGTCCTGTACACCCTTTGAAAGCTCTGGTCCCAATTCTGGGAATCTGTTCCTGCCTGCCTCCACCTATATCCAGCTTTTGTAAAGAAGTGCATTCCATAAATACCTCTTCTCCCCATTGAGGAATGTCTCCATGCAGCTGTACGCTCTCTAATGCTGCACAGCCTTTAAAGCAGCGGTCACCCAGACAGATACTGCTGCCAGCCGGAAGCTCAATCTCTGTCAGCCCGGCACAATTCATAAATGCCTCAGATTCAATCCATACGGTATCCATGGGTACCACATAAGTCCCCTGAAATGCTTCTGACGCCTCTTTCAAAATTCTGCCTTCTTCTGTGAGCTCAAAGGTAATACCGCGGATAATTTCTACCTTTTCATTAATGATTCCAAGAATCTTTTCTGCCGTTCCTCCTCCATACGTCTGGTCCAGTACCTCTTTATAAACTTCTCTGTATGCAGCGAGATGTTCCTCTTTTACCCATATATGAATAAATGGGGACAGTTCCTCTCCGAAAACTGCTTCCCCCAGCTCGGCTGCCTGATCGGAGCAGAGAGTCAGGATCGACAAATTCCCGCATCCCTCAAAACAGTAATCCGGGATTTTAGAAAGATTCTCTGGCATTCTCACAGTGGTCAGAAAACCGCATCCTGCAAATGTCCGTTCTCCCATCTGTCTTAACAATGGAAATCCACTTAGATCCAGTGTTTCCAAGGAGGTGCACTGCCCAAATGCCTGAACCCCCACCACCTGCAGAGTGCTTTTCTGCTGTTCGCTAAAGTCCACTTTGATTAATTCACGGCATCCGTAGAAGCAGTAGCGGCTGATTCCTGTCAGCTTTCCGTTCATCACTACCTGTGATAGTGAAGTACATTCACCAAAACACTCTTCTCCCATACCAGACAGTGTTTCTGGCAGGACAATCTCTCTCAAACGCTGGCACATGTAGAATGCTTGGTCTCCTAATTTTTCCAATTTAGGCATATCCGGGATATAAGAAATCATGCTGCAGCTTGCAAATGCTCCGCTGCCGATTTCTCTCATCTCTTCCCAATTTAACAGCACCCCTTTGGACAAAAGACTTTTACAATTGTAAAACGTTTCCTCTCCGATTTTCCGGCTTCCCTCTGCTTTCACAAATTGCAGAGACGTACAATCATAACACATTCTTTTTCCGGCCTCGTCTAAATGATCCGGCAGATACAATTCAACCAGCCCGGTGCAAAAACGAAATGCCTCCTCACCAATCTTTTCCAGATGAACCGCTTGATCCAGCCGAAAGCTCTTGACTGATGAACAATTTTCAAAACAGCGGTCTCCAATTTCAACCAATGCCTCTTGATCTGACAGAACTATTTTTTCTAAAAATGTACAGTTCCGAAATGCTTCTTCATTCAAAACCCGTGTATTTTCATAGAGCACTATCTCATCTCTATAATCTGTGGGAACATCAAGCAATGTATAACTGCCATCTGTGTATTTCCCATATACAATTCCTCTGTCATACACAAATTCAATAAATTGGCTGCCTTTATCGTAAACTTTCACACTGTCACACAGTGGGTCAAACACATGACCCGAAAGGAGCTGTGATTCTTTCACTGTTACAGTCTGGAGATTCCTACAGCCTGTAAAAGCTCCATCCTCCACACGCTTTAATGTATCTGGAAGATACAGAATTTCCAAGGGTTCACAGAGTGTAAATGCTCCTGCTTCAATCTCCTGGGTCCCTTCCTTTACCGCAAATGATGTCTTATCCTGCGCATACAATTTTAC
This sequence comes from uncultured Lachnospiraceae bacterium, assembly GCA_910587105.1. Classification (GTDB taxonomy): domain Bacteria; phylum Bacillota; class Clostridia; order Lachnospirales; family Lachnospiraceae; genus MGBC164599. The sequence goes on along the minus strand of CAJUMB010000071.1, from coordinate 4,658 downwards.
CAGACGGTAATATTCCGTTCCATCTTCTGTAATTCTCTCATATTCTGCCTCATTTTCATAAAAGACAGTGGCATTATCAGCTCTCAACAAATGTTCCGCTGTTCCTTCTCCATAGACAGGGTCCAGCACCTGTGCCCATTTTTCAACATAGCGGCCATAAAGCTTTTCCGGCACATATATGACAATATCAGGTACTTTCATCCCATCTTGAGGACTGCCGAACACTCTGGAAGAAACAGCGGTTTCCTCTGCAGTGATAACAATGCTCTCCACATATTTGGAAAGTATCAGGCTTTCCTCCCGAAGCTCAGTCACGGAAGCGGGCATCTCAACTTTTCTGAGTCCGTCTATTCCAGCAAAGGCATATTTTTCTACCGCTGTAATCCCATTTGGAATTGTGTAACGACCGTATAAATTTACTGGAATTCCTGCCAGGGTTTCGTTCTCATCCTTCAGTGTCAAAATATGGCGTTCGCTGTCATATTGGTAAATTCCTGTTTTCTCCGGAATCTCTGCGCCCATTTCATCCATTACTCCAAAGAGCATTTTCTCGTCCTTGAATTCAAACATCCCTCTTTTTAACAAAATATCATAGACAGAGTTCTGGAATAACACTTTTCCGCCATATCCTGTTTCCAAAATTACTTTCGGTACTTCGCTTCCTTCTATGCGAATCACCTCTCCGTGAAATTCTTCAAAGCAATCCGTTTCAAGTCTTGTCACCGTACCCGGTATATTCAGCTCCCTGATTCTGCTGTTTCGAAAAGCCCCGCTGGCAATCGTTGTCACAGTATCCGGTATTATGATATCTTTCTTTCCGGCTGGAACACTGATAAGTGTCTTTCCATCTTTGCTGTACAAAACGCCATCTATCACTTGATATGCGCTGTAACCCAGTACTTCATATGTCTCCAGCTTTGGAAGACATTTCGATACACTGGCAAAATCAATTCGGCCTACACTTTCCGGAAGAATCAGAGACGTGATATCTCCTTTCCCCTGCCTGCCCTTTAATGAAATATCCGTTACTCCCATAGGGACTGCTAGGCATTTCTCGTCTCCTGTATATTGCTCCAGAACCTGGTTACCTCTGTACTCTGCCAGATTATCTTCGTTATGTACCATACGTCTGATCTTATATCCTTCTGGAACTTCTTTCACTACATTGACAACATTCCTCAGATTACCGGCACCCCAGCTGTAAACAGGATAATATAGATATGGACCTCCTGTCTCAAGATTCCCGTTCGAATAATATTGGAATCCGCTCAGCATCGTTGTCAAGTACCCGCTTTTTTCCTCCAGAAATATAACATTTCTGTGTGTGATCTCTTCAAGAAATTTTTTCTTAATCTCTTGGTCTCCCAAATAGGCGGTCATACGGCTGTGAACATCTGACAAATCTACCACACCACCGCTGTCAGGGTACAGGTCCAGATTGGATAACTGGTCCATGGTTTCTGCATCACCACCCAAAGGTCCGGGAAAATAAATAGCAAAAATTTCTCCATTCCCTTCACCATGATAACGAATGGCTACTCCACTGGAGATCACTTCATACTTAGCTCTTGCTGTAAAACCCAGATAATGGAAAGCTGCTGTATGTGTTCCCACTATTTGGGTAGACATATTGACACTGTATCCATTCTCCCCTCCATACGTTAAAACAAGTTTCTTTTCAGTGCCGTCCGTCTGACGGAAAACTGCAATAACAACAGCATCTTCCCCTTTAAAGACATCACCACGATAGTACTGCCTGTGAATAGCCGCAGATAATCCTATCAGAGTGCCGTTTTCCGTTTCGACAGGGTCCTTCGGCTTAAGCTGTTCATCCTCCCAAATCGTCGGCTTTGGCGTTGGAGTTGAAGTATTCGGAGGTGGTTCCACTGTTTCTGTCGGATGTGGTATATTTGTCGGATACGGCGTATTTGTCGGATTTGGTATCTCTGTCAATTCAGGTCTGTCTGTTGGCCTTGGTGTCTGGGTCAATTGGGGGGTATCTGGTATATCTGGCACATTGGTAGGTTTTTGTGTCTCTGTCGGTTTTGGCTCTGGTGTTTTCCCAGGCTGCTCTATATTTGTTGGTTTTGGAATGCTCGTTGGAGTTAACGCTGCTGTTACATGTGGTGTCTCCGAATGGACGGGCTTATTTCCGTCTCCAACACTGCCCTGGTCTCCCAGATTGCCGCCGCCAAGACTCTCATTTCCCTTTCCTTCAGGCCGGACATCTATTCCCCCTGCTCCTTTGTCATCTGATACTTCAAATGCGTTTGGATTCTCTTCCCGTTCAGAATCATCTCCATCATTTCGATTCTCCGTCATAGCAAGACTATCCGGTTCTCTCTGATCCCTGCGGTCATTTTCGGCAACTTTCAATGCTTTTTGTGTTTCCTCATCTGCCCTTTCTTCCCCATCCTCATTTTCATCTGCTAGATCAGATTCCTCTCCGTCTCCTGCTGCGGAGTCGTACTCACCATTATTTGCATATTGATTTTCAAAACTTTCAAAATCTCTGGGTTCAAACATGGAATGCAAACCAGAAGCATTAGCCAAAATTACAATTCCTGCCCCAATTACCAAAACTCCTGTAACCGCCATCACCAGCTGGCTCTTCTTAATTTTGTTCCACTTTTTCACACCCACTACCTCCCTGAGCTAATCAAAAGAGCCTCCCCTATCCGCTGCCTTACTTCATCATAATCAACAGGTTTCGATATATGTCCATTCATTCCCACCTCTATAGAATGACGTTTATCTTCCACGAATGCATTGGCAGACATAGCAAAAATTGGAATATCTGCATCCTGCCTTGACAGTTTTCTGATCTGCGCCGCTGCTTCCCAGCCATTCATGTTTGGCATCTGAATATCCATAAGAATAGCGTCATATCCATTAACAGGACTTTCCTCAAACATTCGTACCGCTTCCAGACCATCGCAGGCTCTCTCAAGTGAAGCGCCCTCCATCTCCATAATCTCCATAGCAATTTCTGCATTCACATCATTATCCTCGGCAAGCAGAATCCGAATACCATCTAACGTAAATTCCTCAACCGCTTTCTTTTTATCTACCATTTCATCTGCTGCTTTATCATCTTTCCATGATTCCGGTACAGTCTGATCCCCCTCCGCAATTGGAAGACTCACATATACAACGAACTCCGTTCCTTTTCCTTCTTCACTCTCTACAATAATCTCACCCTGCATCAATTTCACAATATTATCGGCAATTGCCATGCCAAGTCCACTGCCGCCGTAATGATGGGCTGTAGAGGCATCTTCCTGCTCAAAGGGACGAAATATACGGCTTATAAAATCAGATTTAATTCCTTTTCCAGTATCTCTCACTCGAATCATCAGATGTAGATTTCCGTCAATCTTATGCATCTGCCGAAAAGTAACTGTAACTGCTCCTCCAGGTGGCGTGAACTTTACAGCATTGGAAATAAAATTAATAATGACCTGCGTCAGCCGCAATTCATCACCAACTACGCGGCATACATCAAAATCCTGCATCTGAACATCCCACCGTAGTTTTTTCGCTTCTGTTGTGCTGCGGAACATAGAATCCAGTTTTTCCGCCACCCCATACAGATCAAACGGCACTTCCTCCAGCTCCATTTTTCCACTTTCAATTCTAGACATATCAAGAATATCATTGATCAAAGTAAGCAAAAACTGAGACAGACTCTCCGCCCGCTCTAGATAATAACTCGTCTGCTTCGGATCATTTACATGCACTTTTGCTAAGCTAAGCATTCCCAAAATGCCATTCATTGGCGTACGGATCTCATGTGACATCTTAGACAAAAAATCTGTCTTGGCCTGACTCTCCTGATAAGCCTGCTCTAATTCCTTTTTCAATGCGCTGCGGATTTTATAATCTTCTGTATTGTCACCAAATACAACCAGATAGCATTCATCATTCCCATCAGTCTGGACCCATGCATACCCATGTGCCATCTGATGTGTACCTGCACTCCTGTAATCAAACTCCAGCTTTAATTCCTGCGTTTTATCCCAGTTTTTCAGCTGTTTTACAATATTCCTAGCTTCCTTTTGGGTAACTATATTCCTCAGTACTTCAATATCCGCGCATACCAGTTCAGCCCGAATCCCCGTCATCTGTTCAAAATTAGGGCTAATATATAAAATATGCAGGTTACTCTTTTGAATCAACAAAAAAGATTCCTGTCTGTTGGAAGCAAATGACTGATAAAATTCCCTTTCCCCTGAGACAGCCAATTCCACACTTCTTGACCTTTTTTTCTCCTGCATATAAAGTTTTAGACAAAATACTGCAAAAATTGATGCTGCCAGAAAAAGAGAAAGCGGCAATAAATGTTGGTCAATATATCTCAAAATAATTTCCATAAACACCCAAACTCCGTAAATACTCTATAAACAAAAGATACTTTTTCTTTAATTATATCAGTTTTTTTCTCCTTTGGAAACAAAAAACAATAATCATATCGATGACGAGGTTTTCTATACGATAAAAAACAGTGTAAACCTATCAAATAAGTCTACACTGTTTAACAGTTTATAAATTTTAACTCCCCGAGTAGGACTCGAACCTACGACAACGCGGTTAACAGCCGCGCGCTCTACCAACGGGTGCGCTCGCACACCGATAAGAGTGGGAGAAATATTCTTTCT
>CAJUMB010000070.1:13128-16579 GCA_910587105.1 uncultured Lachnospiraceae bacterium | reverse complement strand
TGCGCAGTTAGATTTATTGGTTTTCTAACTTACACACTTTATTTTACACTCCCTGATGGGATGTCAGCAAACCAGTTTAGCCAGAGCTTTCACAATCCTATCCATAAATGACAATGAACATAAAACACCATTTCAAGCTTTTGCAAAAGTTTAAAATGGTGTTTTTTATTCTTATAGAGCATCTTTTCCATGCTTTTCCCTAATCTCTACACATATTCTTTCCCATGTTTTTTCTCTCATCTGTTCTACCTCATCTTCAGTCAGGTATTTTGGGGTAATTTCCTTTTCTGTCCTTTCTATAAAACCCTTTTCCTGTTTTGGAAAAGCCTGGACTAAAAAATTATATAGTTTAATGTTATCAATGGAGTGATAAAGTAAAAATTCATATATCTTTTGCAGCATCTTTTATTTTCCCTTCCATATTTTTCTTTTAATATAGACAAATATTTGTTAATATGCAAGCCCTTTCTTTTGCATGATAATAAGAGTATCAGAATAACAGGGAAGGGGGAAGAGATTGTGATAAGCTATGGACCATTATGGCAGACAATGAAAGATAAAAATATTACAACTTATGCGCTCATCCATAAACACAATTTCAGCCCTTATACCATCACGAACTTAAAGAGGAACAAGTCTGTCACAATGAACACTCTTGAAAGACTTTGCAAGATTCTGGATTGTCAGGCCGAAAGCGTCGTGATATTTTTAGATGACTAACGGCTAGGTGGGATAAATCCTGTTGTTTTGTTAAACTCCATATAAGTAATTTTTTGTCCTGCTTTTGCAACTCTGACTGTCTTCACATAATCCACCAGACTGATATATTTTTTCATAAGATTTGACAATACATCATAGTCACAATTATAGACTCGTTCCACAGGCATATCTAAATTTTGTGAATAGATGAAACGCCGCTGATTTTTTAAAGAGCAGGTTAGCTCCTTTGTGATGTATTTACAGATATAAGAACTAGCTCTTGACGGGTCATGGACAGCCGTTGCGGTGGAATATCCCCATTTCCATAGGGGAAGATAGCTACATTCCATGCCGCCATGTTTTAAAAGTATGTCAGGATATTCAGCGGCCATCCGTTGATAAGGGATAATGTCAAAGTGTCTGCATTGGTTGAACTGCATCACAATATCCCCGCTTGAATCCTGTACAAAAACAGTGAACATGCAATAGCCTCCTTTCCGTCTAGACGTTTGGACTAAAATCATTGTTTTTTGGCCTGGTATAAATTCTAATTTCATTTTAAACTTTTCATCCTGTGTGAAAATATGTGAATTCTATAGACAGACGGGAGCGGATTTGTTATAATCAGACTTATTTTTGATTTTTCAGATAACCAGGCTTGGAAACTTCAATGTGGAATATATCGCTATATGAGTACACATGAGTGGATTTTTAGACATGGTCTGGGGCCTGAAAATCCGGAAATAGTTTAGATAATTGGGAAACTGCATTCAGACGTGACGAGTTTGGAGAAAATAAACAAAACGGAGCTCAAAACCGTTTTGGATTCGCTCTTTATTTGTTTATTTTCTCTAAACTCTGGTTATGGAATGGGCGTTTTGAGATTGTCTAATGGAAACATTTCAAGTAAGAAGAAATAAGGAAGGAAAAGCGGAGATGAAAAGAAAGATCAGGAGATGTGTCAGTGTTTTGGCGGCTGCAGCGGTGCTTATAAGCGGAATACAAGCGCCGGCATCAGTCCAGGCGCAGGTGAAGGAACAGCAGACAGGGGGCAGCAGGGATGTTCGGCTGTCTGGGGATAATGGAACCACTGTTACTACAAGTGAGGACTTCATGAATGCCCTTCAACAGGGGAAAAGTCTTATTATTGTTGCAAATCAAATTACTATCGGGGAAGCGGTAGAAAGTGATAAAAGAATGAGCCCCATAATGATTCCGAAAAATACTGTGATTCAGGGCAGTACTCCAACGAGCGCCATATGTTCCAGAAGCCCCATACAGTTGGAGGGGGATGGCGTTCGTTTTGAAAATATTGAGCTGACTTTTGAGTCCAGCGATGCATTGGGGAGTGTTCCTCATCGGGAAATTTTTCTTGCAGGCCACAGTCTGATTTTGGATCATGTGAATACCTATCTGGAAGGAGGTGCAGGACTTGGAGGATTTGGAGGTACTGAGGAAGAACTGCTTCCAACTGTGTATGCAGGGGGATTTTCCAATACAGCCATTGGAGGGCAGGCTTCCCTGACTGTAACAAATTCCAGTGATAAGACAATATTTCAGGCAATTTATATGGGACATAACGAGGAAAACGACAATAAAGTTCCATATAGGGGAAATGCGGTGTTGAATCTGGATGCGAAAGCAACAGTGCGGGATGTGGTAGATACCAGCTTGAGTAGTTGGGCAGAGATTAATATGAACGGGAGCGAAAATCAGTATGCCAATGCCAAAAAAATTTACGGAAATACAAATACAGTTTTGACGCTGAATGGAGTTTCCATAGAAAACGCGGTAGCAGAAGGCGTGGGCAGTATTGTATTGAAAAATAAGGCGTTCATGTCAACAGTGACAGAACAGCTGCAGAATGTTACATTAATAAGTGGATCTTGTCTTGATTTTAATAGTGTGACAGATGTACAGATAGCCGGAAATTTTGCAGGAGAGGCAAACCAGGCAGAGCGGGGAATACTTGTATTAAATCCGCAGGGAACCCTTACAATTGGTGGGGACGTTACAGGAACTACCCAGTTTCAGACGAAGAGCCGATGGTTTCCGGGATTGCTCTTGACGGATAAAGTGTATATTCTTACCGGCGCCGATAAAGGGTCACTACAGGATTTTGTGCTGGCACAGAAAAAAATAGACGAGGGCTATGAGCTGATATATGAGGCAGGCCAGTGGAAAGTATGCGGGGAACCGGTAGATTCCAGGGAAATTGGAAGGATCAATATTTTATCCGCACCGTCGAAGGTGGACTTGAGAAAAATTGTGGAGAAAGAAGAGGGAGTGATTCCTGACGAAAATGTGTTCTTCGAAATCAAATGGTATGATGAGAATGACAATGTGTTCAGTGACGAGGACGTCATAGAGTATATGTTCTATGAGATGGATCAAGTCATTCGGGTCCGGACAGACTATTGGGAAAGCGATTCAGAGGATATTTTAGATGAAACAGACTGGTCTCAAGATGTCACTCTTATGGCGTCAGAAGAGCATCCGGGAAAATATTATCTGCAGGCATCTGATGGGGCAAAGCCAGGTGAATATACCTTTTTGTTCTGCTCAGAGTACATTGAACATGATTTGCATACAATGGCAGAGGTAAAAGCACTGAAGGATATTGTAAAAGCGGAAGAGAAGGTATTTTTCTATGACCAGGATCTCCAGGAGCCGGAAGAGCCAGGGCATAAACACGAGTATCAGAGTGCAGTAACAAAAGAGGCCACATGTACAGAAGCAGGGATCAGGACGT
>CAJUMB010000070.1:0-13028 GCA_910587105.1 uncultured Lachnospiraceae bacterium | reverse complement strand
CTGAAAGCACAGGAGAGCATTCCGGCGCTTGGAAAGCCGGAGGAACCGGGACACAGGCATACCTATCAGAGTGCAGTAACAAAAGAGGCCACATGTACAGAAGCAGGGATCAGGACGTATACCTGCAGCTGTGGAGATCAGTATACAGAGGAAATAGATGCAGCAGGACACCAGGAAGTGAAAGACCCGGCAGTGGAACCGACAGAGACGACAGAGGGGAAGACAGAGGGAAGCCACTGCGGAGTGTGCGGAGAGGTTCTGAAAGCACAGGAGAGCATTCCGGCGCTTGGAAAGCCGGAGGAACCGGGACACAAGCATACATATGAAAGTACGGTAAAGAAAAAGCCCACGTGTATAGAACCAGGAGTCAAGATATTTATCTGCAGCTGTGGAGAAAAGTATACAGAGGAAATTTCTGCATTGAATCATCGGTATATGGAAAAATGTATACCGGCAACGATGAAAGCCGATGGGAAACTTCAGCAGATATGCAGCATATGTTCAGACATAAAATCGGAGACGGTTATTGAGAGTCCACGGAAAATCACATGGAGCCAGACAGATTTTACCTATGACGGAAAGACAAAGGCTCCCACTGTAATAATAAAGGACAGAAAAGACAGAAGACTGATATCAGGCAGGGATTATCAAATTAATTATCCTGCAGGAAGGAAAAAGCCAGGGATTTACACTGTAGTACTGAAATTCTGCGGAAATTACAGTGGCAGCGTGATGGAAACTTTTATGATAAGACCTCAGGCTGCATTTCTGAAGAAGATAGCAGCAAAATCCAGAGGAATCCAGGTTAAATGGAAAAAGCAGGAAACACCCATAGATGGATATCAGATTCAGTATAGTACAAATAAGGATTTTAAAGGCCGGACAGCAAAAATTACTGCGGTTCCGAAAAATGCTTCAGCAAAGAAAATTTTGAATTTAAAGGCAAAAAAGAAATATTATGTTCGGATTCGTACTTATAAAGATGTGAAAGTGAATGGAAAGAATAGAACATTATATTCGGATTGGTCTGGCAGAAAAACGGCGGTGGCCAAAAAATAGCAGTTTTGTTAAAAAGGAACGGCTAATTTAACTGAAAACTATATCGATATAGTTTACTATATCTGTGAACGATGGTATAATAAAATCTATCATCATTTTTAATTGTGTATTACATGAAAAGGAGAAGAGACTATGGGGAAATTAGATGGCAGAATTGCAATTGTCACTGGAGCAAGCTCAGGGGTTGGCCGAGGCGTGGCAAAGGTGCTGGCAGAGAATGGCGCAAAAGTCTGTGTATGTGCACGCCGTATGGAGAAGCTGGAGGAACTGACAACAGAAGTACGTACGGCTGGCGGCGATATGTTCCCGGTAGCTTGCGATGTTACGGATTCTGCACAGATTCATAATGTAGTAGAACAGTGTGTGAAACATTATGGCGGGGTTGACATATTGGTGAATCTTGCACAGGGGGCAATGCTGTACCGGACTTTGCTGGAAATGGACGAAGAGTATGCGCTTCTCGCCTATAAGAGCGGTGCGCTGGCGACACTTAATTTTATGAAAGAGTGTTTTCCATATTTAAAAGAAAGCGGACATGGGCGTATTATTAATACAGCTTCGGCCGCAGGATATGATGGCAACGAAGGCTTCGGTGCATATGGTATGGCAAAAGAGGCAATACGTGCAGTCACAAGAACTGCTGCAAATGAATGGGGGCAGTATGGGATTACCGTAAATGTTTTCCTTCCCATTATATCCACAGAAACATTCCGTGAAACACAGCCGGAGGCGCTAAAGGCCCTGGAGGCGAAAACTGCGTTAAAACGTGTGGGGACAACGGAGGAAGATTGTGCTCCTCTGATTGTCTTTCTGGCCAGTGATGAAGGGCGGTATTTAACAGGACAGTCTTTCATGGTGGATGGCGGTATACACAAACATTCATAAGAAAGAATCCTATACGGGAAAATATATGGGCCCAGCAATTTTTCTAAATTGCTGGGCCGATCATATCCTTTAGAAGAAAATGTCACACAGGATTGATATAAAGTATAGTATAGAATGGGACGTTGGGGAGTGGAATGTGGAATGAAAAAAACCGCCGTTGCAGATACAGCGGCGGTTGAAAAATCCAGCTTGATTTTAATCCTGAATATACGGCATAATTGCCATATGACGGGCGCGTTTGATGGCGGCTGTGAGAGCTCTCTGGTGTTTCGCACAGTTGCCGGTAATCCTTCTGGGAAGGATTTTTCCACGCTCGGATACATATCTTTTTAATTTATTGGCATCCTTATAGCTGATGTCGTTATTTTCTCTGCCACAGAATACACAAACTTTTCTTCTCCTGCGGCCGCCTCTCTTTTTATAGGGAGAATCGGATCTATTTCCTCTATCGTAAGCCATTTGCTTATACCTCCTTTAACTAAATGGCAGCTCTTCGTCTATTCCGTCGGGAATATTCATAAAACCGTCTGCGGATGCGGCACTGGGGGTGGGCATCTCCACAGGCTGCTGCATCTGCGGAACATTTTCCGCCATATACTGCTGATTGGCTGCCCTGCTCTCTGCAAATTCCTGTTCTTCTACTACTACTTCTGTGGTATATACTTTCTGCCCTTCACGGTTGGTGTAACTTCCGGTCTGGATTCTTCCGCATACGGTAATGCGGATTCCTTTATGAAAATATCTCTCGGCAAACTCAGCAGTTTTCCCAAAAGATACGCAGTTGATAAAATCTGCGGTGGCTTCCTCTCTCCGAAAGCGGCGGTCCACTGCCAAGGTATATCTGGCGATTGCCAGTGCATTTTCTCCGGCAGAGTACCTTACCTCAGGATCCCTGGTCAGGCGTCCCATGAGTATTACTTTATTCATATTATACCTCGTTCATGATCTGCAATTTAGAATCAGCATTACAGTGGTGCTTTTTCTTCTTCAGCAGACTCGTCGGAACCGGCGGTATCCTCAGCTTCTGGCGCTGCTACCGGTGTCTCGTCAGTGTCATTGACGATCAGGTATCTGAGAACATTGTCCATGATATGCATATGGCTTTCCAATTCAACAGGGCAGGCAGGCTCTGCTTCGAAATGGATGAAGTAATAATATCCTTCACGCATTTTCTGGATTTCATAAGCAAGTCTTTTCTTACCCCATTCTTCTACGTTTGTGATTACCCCGTTATAGCGGGTGATGTAGCCTTTTGCCTTTTCCAAAGCGGCCTGGCGTACTTCGTCTTCTACTTTGGCATTCAGCACCAATGCTAATTCATACTTGTTCATTTCTTTCCTCCTTTTGGTCTTCTGGCCCCTTCTGCTCGGTTGGTGGAAGGAGCAAGGATTCATTTTGCCGGATGTATAGTCTGTCCGCAAAACGAATATTCACGAATTCATATTCTATCATATGGAGCTGATTTTGTAAAGAGGGATAGACTTTATTTTACAAAATTTCCAGCTGCCGGCACATGCTCTTGACGGTAAACCGATAAACCAGGAAATAGATTCCGGCAAATATGAGAAGCAGACCGAAACATGCGGCCATTCCAATGGCTTCACCTGTGGTGAACTTTCCATCATTAGCGAGCAGAATCAGAAAATACAGAAAATACATAATGCCCATTCCCATCAGTCCGGGAAATTGAAAGACAGGTCCGGCCTGGCTTTTGATTTCTCTTCTCAGGAATGCCGGGGACGCACCCAGGCGTTTCAGGTCCTCGAAGACGCTGCGGTTGTTCAGGGCAATGGTAAGGCATCGTGTGTATCCGATGACCATAGCAGCCAGGGAACAGATGATGGCGATAAATAAGAACATCATCAGGAATACGGCAAAGTTTTTCACAAAATCACTGCGGTCCAGCATCCGGCTTTTTGGCATATAAGTCCAGTAAGTGCGGAAGTCGGTGGTATCGGGGTGGTCATAGCTGAGTCTGCTCATCTGGTCTGTGTCACCCCAATAGGTTTCGCCCTGTTCATTGAGATAGATTTTGTAGACTCTGTCGTAAGTGTCAGGATATTCGCACTCCGGGCCGAAAGAGGAGACCAGGGTGTGGAAAAAATCCTGGGCAAATTCATAGCTGTCTGTGCCGTCTGCGTTGAAACATGCGCAGCGCCCCATCCACTGGGGGGAGAGATCCCGGGCAATCTGGCTGTAATCTTCGTCGTTTAAAATGTAATAGCCAATCCGGTCGGACAGCAGTCCATAATGGGCGAATCCGGCAAAACTTACAGGCAGTGACTGGCGGGTGTCCATATTGGTGAGTTTTGACGCCTCTGTATTGATATAGAAGGTTCCCGTTTCCGCCTCATTGGAAATTGCATAATAGGAGCCTTTTTTTACAGAGAGTTTCTCCCCGGTAAGGGTTTCGTAATCCGTTTCGGAGAAGAATTTCCCCTCTTCCAGAAGTTCTATATATTCTATATGGAAGGAATTACCGCCATCTTCTATCTGTGTGGTGCCGTCCATGCCAAGGGACAGATAGGGGACTTCCCGGAAATCTCTGATTGCAGTGCCATGCTCCCGGGCCATGGCTGACAGTTCCCTTTCACCGGGTATGTGCTGGTCCTGGCGGTAGTGATAGAAATAGTCAAAAGGCCGGGACGCAGTTTCCAGCACAGAACTCACACCCAGAGTGGGCAGATAAAACATGGCAAAAGAGCCTCCGGCGATTAACACGGTACTCACAAGGAGGTTGTTTACTGTCTGCTTACCCTGGAATTTCATCATACTTCTTGAGATGAGGTTTTTGTAAGGATTTTTTCTGTGTATGTGCCAGCCGTGGGTAACTGTGTGCAGCATAATCAGGTAAAGGCCGGCGAAAACCGGGGCGTAGAGCAGGTTCAGCAGGGCATTGGGATAGGCATGGAAAAGCTTCATATATACATCGGGGGCCGAGTAACCCATGACGGCCCCTGCCAATACCAGGAGAAATCCCAGGGGACCGCACCATCTGCCCAGCTGTTTTACCGGTTCGTTTCTATGTTCTTCCCGCACCACATCCATAATATTGGTCCGTTTCAGATAGCGGAAGGCATTGATGCAGGAACATGCCACCACCAAGACGAAAAAGGCGGCTGACAGGTACAGGAAACGGAAGTCCAGTTTCAATGTCATCTCCTGGCTGTTTACCAGAAACAGACGGAAACCGTTCCACAGCAGCCACACAAAAGGGATGCCTGCCAAAATGCCCAGAAAAGAGGAAGTGCCGCTTAATAGCAGTACTTCCCGGAACAGCCCCGGGGCCAGGCGCTTCCTGGAGGCGCCCAGAGCCATGAGAGTTCCCAGCTGTCTTGATTTTTTTCGGAAGAACAGGCATGAGGCGTACACAGTAAAAACTGTGCAGCCAAACAGCGCCAGCACGAAAACGGCTGTCATCTGCTTCCGGCTGTCCCCGCCCTGGGGCAGCACCAGCAGTACTGTGGGGGAAAGCATCATGGCAGAGTAGGCGGTAATAATTACTAAAGATACAAAATTACAGAACAGGTAGAGAACTGCCTGTTTTTGATCTGCTTTCTGCAGTTTTTTCTCCAATAGCTTCATTGTCGTCATAGGAAAATTCCTCCGGATTTTTCAAAATATCTTTAAACGGTTTCGCTGCTCATCTTTTTGATGGATGCAAGAAGACGGTCCTGGAAGGCGCTCTGGCTTTCCTCTTTTTTCAGATTGTCGTATACCCGGCCGTCTTTCAGAAGGATCACCCGGTCGCAGAAAGAGGCGGCAAAGCTGTCGTGAGTGACCATAAAGATAGAGGCCCCCAGCTGGTCCCTGGCGTCTTCAAAGGCTTCAATTACCGTGCGGCTGGACTTGCTGTCCAGGTTTCCGGTGGGCTCGTCAGCCAGAAGAAGCAGAGGCTGGTTGATTAAACTTCTGGCCACAGCTGTGCGCTGGCGCTCCCCGCCGGACACGTCGGCCGGATATTTGTCAGAAATATGTTCAATGCCGAAGAGCGCCAGGAGCTGGCCGGTGAGTTTTTCGGTGTCTTTGTCTACTTTTCCCCGGATGATTCTGGGTACAAGGATATTTTCTCTTATGGTGAGGCCGTCCAGAAGCATAAAATCCTGGAACACGAACCCCAGTTTTTCATTGCGTACTTTGGCCAGTGCGTCTTCGCTCAAGCCTTTCAGCTGCTGGCTTCCCAGTGTGATGGTGCCCTCATCAAAGGGTATGTAGCAGGAAATACAGTTGAGCAGGGTGCTTTTTCCGGAGCCAGAAGGCCCCATGACAGCCGTAAATTCCTGGTCTGCAACAGATAAGTCAATGCCCTTTAACACGGGATAAGATTTATTTCCGGATTGATAAGATTTGTGAAGATTTTTTACATATAACATGGGAATACCTCCTTGGTGTGTTTCTGTCATTTGATGGATGAATCATTGGATAGTTCTACTGTATCACAGATTTTCGGCTGCGGAATCAGGGGTGTTATATTTGGCAGCTGTGATGTCATGTTTGGAGAGAACCAGGGGGAAATGTCATATTTGGCAGGGATATGGTAATTTTCTGCACAGGATTTTTCTTGACAGCCTGCTGTTTTGTGGCAAAATATAAATAGTTACAATAAGACATAATGAGCTGCAGGCAAAAGGTGATAAAATATGCTTCGAATTGGATTATGCGACGATCAGCCGGACGCAAGAGACGCCCTGCGCATTCAGCTGGAGAGGGTAATGCGTGAGGATGAGGAAGACATTGTGTATGAGTTTTCCACAGGAGCAGGGGCAGTGCGCTGGCTGAGAAAACATCCCGGGGAGATTGACCTGCTGTTTCTGGATGTGGAGATGCCGGGGGTAAGCGGCATGGAGGCGGCGGAGCAGATCAGGGAATTTGACAGGGAGATCTGTCTTGTATTTGTGACCGGATATACCGATTATGTATTTGAAGGCTACCAGGTAAATGCCCTGGACTACGTGATAAAACCAGCCTCGGCAGAAAGGCTGGCCCAGGTGCTCAGACGTGTCAGAGTGCAGATTTATGAGAAAAGGGACCGGACTTACTGTTTTAAGAACAGCGATGGCACATACCGGTTTGCCCTGTCCGGGATTTCTTATTTTTACAGTGATAAGCGGAAAGTGGCTTTGGTGAGCGGGGCAGGCGGGGAATTTATGGAACATTCGTTTTACGGAAAGCTTGACCAGGTGGAGGAACAGCTCTTAGGTGCTTTTGTGCGCATTCATCAAAGGTATCTGGTGAATCCTCAGCGGGTGGAGATGATAGGGAAAGACTACGTGTGTATGGGCACAGAGGGCGCGGGGGATGAACGGCGTCTGCCCATAAGCCGGGCAATGAAAGAGTCCGCTGTGGCAAAATTGGCGAAAGCTATGATGGAAGGGGCCTGGTTATGAGCGCGGCAGCCGGATGGATGGGAATCCTGTCAGCAGGCTGGCTCACCAGCAGGGCACTGTCCTGTCTTATACAGCCAAAGAAAAAATGGTGGTGCAGGCTGGGTTTTCTGGTGTTGTGCGCAGTCCTTATCAGTACGATTATTTATATCGGCGATCTGGTGAATCTGTCCCTTGCTATGACTGTGTTCCTGGCTGGGATATGGGTGGTCTGCGAGGGCTCCGGGTGGAAAAAATTATCTGTGGGGGTTATGTTTTCCAGTGCGGTGTCTGCTTTTGGCGGCCTGTCTGATAATTGTATTGCGGATGTGATCTATTATGGGTTTGGAGGGGCGTATATCCCTCACTGGGTGGGGAGAATCTGCTTTGCGCTGCTTTTGTATCTGGTGATGCGGACTCACAGGCTGGAACAGGACTTCGAGCTGTCAGAGGCTTTGTGGAAGCTGATTCTTCTGCTTGCGGTTCCGCCTTTGGGAATCGTGGTTTCCCTTGTGCTTCTAAAGCCGCCGTATTATCAGACCGGGCATACGTTTATTGCGGACGGAGTGGTGTTTTTGATGGTTATTTTCTTATTTACCGGGCTGCTGCTGGCACTCTCAGTGCTGGAGAAGCAGCAAAAGCTGGAACAGGAGAGCGCTCTGGCGGAACATAACCGGAAATATTATGAAGCCATGGAACAGCAGCAGTTTGAAATCAGAAGACTGCGCCATGATTTGTCCAACCATCTGCAGGTGATTCTGTCTCTGGCCGGGGATGAGCGGGAACGTTATATCCAGGGGCTGCTGGAACATGAGGCATTTACCCAGGTGACTTCTTACTGCGGCGATGGGGCGGTGAATGTGGTGGTAACGGCAAAAGAAAGTCTGATGCGCCAGAGACACATCCGATTTTATGTAAAAATGGATATTCCCAAAGAGCTTCCCTTTGAAAAAGCGGATATCTGCGGGATGCTGGCCAATGCCCTGGATAATGCCGCCGAAGGCTGCCAGAACCTCCCGGAAGAACTGCGGGAGGTTCAGCTGGAGGCCAGGGCGGGGAAAGGAATATTTGCTGTGAGTGTGAAAAATCCCTGTATGCAGAAGATGGATATAGAGGCCGGTAAGCTGCCAAAGACCACCAAAAAGGATGGGGAAAATCACGGGTTAGGGCTGAGGAGTATTCAGAAAACTGTGCAAAAGTATGGCGGACAGATGGAGATTGAGCAGGAGGAGCAGAGGTTTCATTTGTTTTTTTATCTGCCGGTTTGAGAGGGGCGGGGCTTTGGGGCTGGTTTAGCAAACCGCGATTGAATAAAGTCTGCCAGCATGGTATAGTTAAAACATATTAATCTAAAAACGAGAGGAAAAAGAATGATGAAATTTTTACAAAGAACGGTATTATTTCTGCTGCTGTTGACAGTGACAGCAGCAATGACACCGGCAAACGTGCAGGCAGCGTCTCAAAAAGCAGAGGCTGTGAAAGCATATAAAAATATGCTTTCAAAACAGGTCATGCATTGGGGGAATAACAAGAATTTTGATATCCCCACGAAAAACTGTGTGTTTACCACCGCCTATATAGACAATGATTCTGTGCCGGAGTTGATTGTCCATAGTTCAGATATTCCACACTGGTCAGACTGCAGTGTCTTGTACAGGTATAAAGACGGAAAAGTACAGGAGGTAAAAAGTTTCAGCTCTGACGACAGGTTTTCTTATTATAAGAAAAAAGGTGTATTCGTGGGGAGTGACCTGTCCAGCGGAATATACAAATCTGTTTATTATCAGCTGTCAAAAGGAAAAGCATCGGCAAAGCTGACAATGAATAAAAATGTGGCAGGAGTGGGTGGAAAATGGACGAAGTATTACTCGGGAAAGAAGCAGCTGACAAAGAGCCAGTTTAACAAATCTTTGAAAAAGATGGCGGGCGCCAGGAAGAAAACAAAGGTTAAGCTTCACAAAAATACTGCCGGAAACCGCGGCAGATATTTAAAATAAGAAATCAATACTTGATATTGAGCCATAATTTTGTATAATATTCTATAAATGCGAAAGAGAGCCAACTCTCAAAAAACAACAGAAAAACAAAAAGAGGTGATGAGATGCTGGAATTGGAAAATATATCATTTGAAGTGTCAGAAGAAGACGGTTCCAAAGAGATTGTCAAAGATATGAGTCTGAAGCTGGAAGACGGAAAGTTCATTGTGATTACCGGGCCAAACGGCGGGGGAAAATCCACGCTGGCCAAGGTGATCGCAGGGATTCATAAACCCACATCAGGAAAAATCTATTTTGAAGGGGAAGACATTACGCAAAAAAGTGTGACAGAGAGGGCAAAGCTGGGAATCGGCTATGGGTTTCAGCAGCCTGTGCGGTTCAAAGGGATTACTGTCCGTGATTTGATCTGTCTGGCGGCAGGAAAGAAGCTTTCCGTGGCAGAAGCCTGTGAATATCTGGCAGAGGTAGGTCTTTGTGCAAAGGACTATATTGACCGTGAGGTGAACGCCAGTTTATCCGGAGGGGAATTGAAGCGGGTGGAGATTGCCACAGTTCTTGCAAGAGGGAGCAAGCTGTCTGTCTTTGACGAACCGGAAGCAGGGATTGATCTCTGGAGTTTCCAGAACCTGATCAAGGTGTTCGAAAATATGCGGAAAACCAACCGTCAGGGTTCGATTCTGGTGATTTCCCATCAGGAGCGTATTCTGAATATTGCAGATGAGATTGTGGTCATCGCAGACGGAGAAATTATAAAACAGGGCGGGAAAGAGGAAGTGCTTCCCACTCTGGTCAGTACAGAGGCGATGGCAAGTAAATGTGTAAAATACAATGTGGGAGGTGAAAGTTGATGATTGATCAAATACAGCAGAGGCTGCTGGAAGAGGTTGCAGGGCTTCATGAAGTGCCGGAAGGGGCATATAATATAAGGGCCAATGGCCAGCTGGCACAGAGAAATACAACAGCCAATATAGATATTATATCCAAAGAAAACGGCACAGGAATTGATGTGCGGATCAAATCAGGCACCAAAAATGAAAGTGTGCACATTCCGGTGGTCTTAAGTGAAAGCGGACTGAAAGAAGTTGTATATAACGATTTTTACATTGGGGATGACTGTGATGTGACCATCGTAGCCGGGTGTGGAATCGACAACTGCGGCATCCAGGACTCAGAGCATGACGGAATCCACCGCTTTTTTGTGGGAAAAAATTCCAAAATCAAATATGTGGAGAAGCATTATGGCTCAGGAGACGGCCAGGGCAAGCGTATCCTGAATCCAGGAACGGAAGTGACATTGGATGAGGGAAGCCTGATGGAGATGGAAATGGTTCAGATCAAAGGGGTGGACTCCACAGAACGGAAAACAACCGCAGATTTGGCGGCCGGGGCCAAGCTTCTGGTTCGGGAGCGCCTGATGACCCATGGAAATCAGTCTGCGGTCAGTATCTATGAGGTGAATCTCAATGGAGAGAAAGCAAACACAGATGTGATCTCCCGTTCAGTGGCAAAAGACAATTCTTTCCAGAAATTTGACGCAAAGATCACAGGAAATACCATGTGCAGCGGTCATATGGAATGTGACGCCATTATCATGGGAGACGCCAAAATACTGGCAGTGCCTCAGCTGGAAGCCAATCACATTGACGCGGCGCTGATACATGAGGCGGCCATCGGCAAAATTGCTGGAGATCAGATTGTGAAACTGATGACATTGGGGCTGACAGAGGCAGAGGCAGAAGAACAGATTATCAATGGATTTTTGAAATAGAAAGAATCGGCGTGGCGCAGGTCACGCCGATTTCTTTCGGTCCTTTGGAATGACACTGACATAAAAATTTGTGGATTTGCTGTTAATAAAGAATAAAAATTCTAAAAAAATTTATATTTATGTTGTGGAGTTTTCATTTTGATATGACACTCTCACGTCCATCTTTTTATTGGCCGCTCTCATCTTGTCCAGTATTACTTCTCTGGCCGCCGGCACCTCATGGGGCACTGCGGGTACGGCGGGAATTGCAATGATGGGGATTGGCGCAGGGCTTGGGATTCCGGCTCCGATCACGGCCGGCGCAGTTATTTTCGGATTTACCGGCTTCTGTATGTGGGACAATAAAAATGATGATAAGATCCGAAGCAGCCTGAAAAATCAAAAACTGGAAGAAGTGCAGGGGTGAGATCAATGAAAAAAATACTTTTGATTGCTACCGGAGGTACGATTGCCTCATCAGAATCCAAGGATGGATTGACACCATCCATTGACGTAAAGCAGCTTTTATCCTATATTCCCGAAATTGAGGCATTCTGCCATTTGGAGGGTGTGTCGATCATGAGTGTGGACAGCACCAATATGAATCCTTCTCTGATGATAAAAATTGCAGAGGCAGTCTATGACTATTATGAAGAGTATGACGGATTTGTAGTCAGTCATGGTACGGATACCATGGCCTACACGGCAGCAGCTCTAACCTATATGATGAATAATCTGGAGAAGCCCATAGTAATAACAGGTTCCCAGATTCCCATTGAGGCCCTGTATACGGACGCGAAGAAAAATCTTTCTGATGCAATCCGTTTTGCCTGTGAAGATATTGTGGGTATCTATATCGCATTTGACGGCTCTGTTATCAGCGGTACACATGCCATGAAGGTGAAAACCAGAAGTGCCGATGCCTTCAAAAGCATCAATTTCCCGGTCATTGCGGAAATTAAACTGGGAAGGATTACCTATAATCAGGCACTGACTTATGGGGATCACTGGGAGAAACTAAAGCCTCAGGTTACGGGGACATTTTCCATCGCGGCTAAATTGTGCCAGGATATTTTTGTACTGAAAATCTTTCCGGGTATTGGAACCGAGATTTTTGATTTTATCAAGGAGCAGTATAAAGGCGTTATCATCGAGAGCTTCGGTATCGGTGGAATTCCCAATGTAAACCATGATATTGTATCAAAAGTACATGAGCTGGTTAACGCCGGACTTGCCGTTGTAATCACCACTCAGTGTGTTTATGAAGGGATTGACCTGGATATTTATGAGGTTGGCCAGAAACTTGCGGAACAAAATGCGATTGTGGCCGGTGATATGACAACAGAGTCTCTTGCAATGAAGTTAATGTGGGCGCTGGGCAACTTTGAACAAATCAGTGATGTGAAAAAGTATATGGAAGCTCCTCTTTTTGCAGACAGAAGCTATTAACCAGCTAAAACATAAAACCCTGTCGAATGGACTAATTGACTTTCCTGCAGGTATCAGCTGCAAAACAGCTTCCCAAGGAGGATACATTCTTTATCCTATCCTAAGGGATAATAATACCTTATGTTTTATCTGGTGTCTATCAGGAGCCGTCAGACATGATAATTATTATGGATAACATCTGATGAAGGGAGAATACCTTCTTCTGTTATCTGATTGATAGAAACTTATTAACCAAGTAGTCTTGATTGATTACACCATTATTATACTAGGAGTGATTTTCTATGGCGCATATTTTGATTGTTGAAGATGAAAAGAATATGCAGGATATCATTGCCGCATATATGCAGCGGGGCGGGCATACCTGCTTCACCGCTGACGATGGCGTGGATGCTTTAACGGTATTGAAAAATAATCCGATGGATTTAATGATACTGGACGTAATGATGCCCCATCTGGACGGCTTTTCCGTCTGCAAAATGGCGCGGGAAATGAGTAATATGCCCATTATCATGCTGACCGCCAAGGGCG
>CAJUMB010000069.1 GCA_910587105.1 uncultured Lachnospiraceae bacterium | reverse complement strand
AATTTGGCGCAAATCTCCCGCAAAGTGGGGCGTGCAGATGGCAAGAATGATTTTTGAGACACGCTCTGGAGCGTGGATGAATTCTCAAACACGCTCCAGAACATTCCGATGAGAATGCCTTTTCCATAGAATTGATATAAAAACTTTTACAATTGCACAGCTCACAGCCAATGTTTGGGCAAAATAGACAAATAAGGAGCGCATCAAAACCGATTTTGAGCTCCGTTTCGTTTATTTTGCCCAAACTGCTGTGTCTGAAAACATTTTTATAATTATCTGTACACAAGATGCTCAACTTTCCTGCTCCACTTACATTATCCCCATATATAATTATTTGCATAATCTTTTTATACCAGTCAATCAAAAATTAAATTCTTAACAAAGTATAAATCATCTAAAATTCACTTGATTTTTTTATATATTAAGCATAGAATACATTTAATCGAATAACTAAATAAAAAACTTATCAGACAGGAGGGAGAATGTGCTCAATCAAGACGGAGAAGATACCATCCAAAATCTATTCATGCGGGCCAGCCACGCTTATTTCCAAAAAAGCTTCCAACAGTTAACCAACATCGGACTGCGGCCCGGACAGCCGCCGATTCTCTGGCATATTGCCCATGAAAACGGCATCAGCCAGAGGGAACTTGCCAGAAAACTGCGGGTGAAGCCTCCTACCGTAAATGTATCTCTGCAACGGCTGGAAAAGGCAGAGTATATTTACCGGAAGCAGGACACAAAGGACCAGCGGGTATCCCGAATCTACCTGACAGAAAAGGGCACCCAGCTGGTGAATCAGGTGGACCAGCTTATGCGTAGAAATGAAATGCAGCTCACCTGCAATTTTTCGGAAACAGAACTGTGCCTGTTTACCCGCTTTCTCAAACAGCTGATTGAAAATATTGAATCCATAGGAGAATGAAAAATTTATGCTGAAACTACTAAAATACCTGAAACGCTCTGCGGGCTATATTGTCTGTATCATAATGCTGCTTTTTCTGCAGGCATATTGCGATCTCTCACTGCCCACCTATACTTCTGATATTGTAAATGTGGGCATCCAGCAGAAAGGAATCGGCGACTGTGTGCCGGAGGAACTGTCTGTTTCTTCCATGGATCATCTGAAACTCTTTATGGAACCAGAGGAACAGGAAAAGACCGAAACATATTATCATGTGCAAGAAGACCATTGTGTTCTGAATGACAGCATTTCAAAAGAAGACCGGGAAAGTCTGAACGACCTGTTTGGCAGGCCCATTCTGGCTCTTTCCTTTTTTACCCAGGACAGTGAACAGGTCCGGGCACTAAAAGAACAGATGCAATTGCCGCCCCAGGCCGATATTCTGGAAGCTCTGGAACAGATGCCGCCGGAGGCTTTAGACAAAATACTGGAGGAAATCGAAGATCAGATCTCCTCCATGCCGGAATCTATCATCACCCAGATGGCCATCGCCTATCTACAGCAGGAATACACCACTATGGGCATAGATGTGGACCAGATGCAGATTCAATATCTGTTGAAAATCGGCCTGCAGATGCTGGGCGTGGCATTTCTGGGAATGTTGGCCGCTGTGCTGGTAACGTTTTTGTCCGCCAGGGTAGCTGCAGTGACGGGACATGACCTGAGAAACAATATTTACCGAAAAGTCATTGGATTTTCCAATAAAGAATACAATGACTTTTCCACAGCTTCCCTGATCACCCGCAGCACCAATGACATTCAGCAGATCCAGCTTCTAACGGCAATGATTTTCCGGATTGCCATGTATGCGCCTATTCTGGGTGTGGGCGGAATCCTCAAGGTCCTGCAGACGGATGTGTCCATGAGCTGGATTATTGCGCTGGCCGTGGGCCTGATTCTCGTTCTGGTTCTGATGCTGTTCGGAATTGCCATGCCCCGATTTAAAAAACTGCAGACTCTCATTGACCGCTTAAACCTGGTAACCCGGGAAATCCTCACCGGGATTCCTGTCATCCGTGCATTCAGCCGGGAAAAACACGAGGAAGAACGGTTCCAGGAGGCTAACCAGAACCTGACACAGACTAACCTTTTTGTCAACCGATGCATGACTTTCATGATGCCTGCCATGATGCTGATTATGAACGGCATCTCTGTATTAATCATTTACAACGGCTCTTATGCTGTGGACAGCGGAACCATGCAGGTGGGGGATATGATGGCGTTTATCCAATACGCCATGCAGATTATTATGTCCTTCCTGATGCTGACCATGCTCTCCATTATGCTGCCCCGTGCCAGCGTGTCCGCTGGAAGAATTGCCCAGGTGCTGGAGTCAAAAACGGCCATCCGCGACCCGGAACATCCGAAAACAGCTATACCAGGGATGGAAGGCTGCGTCAAATTCGAAGGTGTCTCCTTTTCCTATCCAGGATCTGATGAAAAGGTGCTCCGGGATATCACTTTCACAGCAAAAAGGGGGCAGACTGTGGCTTTTATCGGAAGTACAGGAAGCGGAAAGAGCACCCTGCTGAATCTGATTCCCCGTTTTTACGATGTGTCAGAAGGTTCTGTTCAGGTGGACGGTGTGGATGTTCGCCATATGAGCCAGAAAGACCTGAGGGATAAATTGGGCTATGTGCCGCAGAAAAGCGTACTGTTCTCCGGAACCATCCACTCCAACATAGCCTATGGATGTCCCGGCGCCTCCAGGGAACAGATGGAACAGGCCGCAGCCATTGCCCAGGCAGACTCCTTCATTATGGAAAAACCGGAAGCTTATGATTCCCCTATCTCACAGGGCGGCTCAAACGTATCCGGCGGCCAGAAACAGCGTCTGTCCATCGCCAGGGCCATCGCCAGACAACCGGAAATCCTCCTGTTCGACGACAGTTTTTCCGCACTGGATTTTCAAACAGATACAGCCCTGCGAAAAGCGTTGAAGAAAGCTGTCAAAGAGACCACCACACTAATCGTAGCCCAGCGCATCAGCACCATCATACACGCAGACCTGATTCTTGTGCTGGATGAAGGGCGCATCGTGGGCCAGGGAACCCACCGGGAACTGCTGGCAGACTGCGACGTCTACCGGCAGATTGCCATGTCACAATTATCAGAGGAGGAATTGGCAGGATGAGTGATGATAGAAGAACAGCCAGCCCCAGAGGTCCCATGGGCCACGGCCGAGGCATGGCTGGCGGTGAAAAAGCCAAAGATTTCGGCGGAACCCTAAAAAAGTTATTCCGCTATATGGAAAAATATAAGATACGCTTTCTGATTATGATTATTTTTGCCATGGCAGGCACTGTATTCAATATTGCCGGCCCGAAAATACTTGGCAGGGCTACCACAGAACTGTTCAACGGCCTGGTAGCAAAAGTCAGCGGCACAGGGGGCATCGATTTTGCGAAAATCACCCAGATTCTGCTGGGAGTGCTCTGCCTTTACGTAGTCAGTGCATGTTTCTCCTTTATTCAGGGTTTCGTGATGACAGGGATTTCCAACGATGTAACTTACTCCCTGCGGCAGGATATTTCAAAAAAAATCCACCGGATGCCCATGAAATATTTTGAGAGCAGAACCCATGGGGAGACACTCTCCCGGGTGACCAACGATGTGGACACCCTGCAGCAGAGTCTGAATCAGAGTCTGACCCAGCTGATTACCTCGGTGACTACCATTATCGGTGTGTTTATTATGATGCTCAGCATTAATGTGTGGATGACTTTGTGCGCTCTCCCTATTCTGCCTGTCTCCATGGCCATCATCGGCGCCGTTATGAAACGTTCCCAGAAGTATTTCCGGGGACAGCAGAATTACCTGGGCCAGGTAAACGGACAGATTGAAGAAGTCTATGCCGGACACAATATTGTGAAGGCCTTCAATAAAGAAAATGATGTGGTAAATGTATTCGAGGAAACCAACCGGAAACTGTATGATTCCGCATGGAAATCCCAGTTTTTCTCCGGGATTATGATGCCGGTGATGCAGTTTGTAGGCAATATCGGATATGTGATGGTGGCTTTGCTGGGCGGTTATCTGGTTATCAAAAACGCCATAGAGGTGGGGGATATCCAGTCATTTTTCCAGTATATCCGCAACTTTACCCAGCCCATTACCCAGGTTGCCCAGGTAACAAATATGCTCCAGTCAGCTGCAGCCGCGTCAGAGAGAGTTTTCGAATTCCTGGATGAAGAAGAGGAAGAACAGACCGGAAAACATCCCGTTGATGTGTCCCAATTAAAAGGGGATGTGGAATTTGACCATGTATCTTTCGGCTATCAGCCGGATAACTGTATTGTCCATGACTTTTCGGCTAAAATCAAAGACGGACAGAAAGTGGCTATTGTGGGTCCCACCGGAGCGGGAAAAACTACCATGGTCAAGCTGTTGATGCGTTTTTATGATGTAAACAGCGGCTCAATCAAAATAGATGGACACAATATACAGGATTTCTCCAGAGATCAGCTGCGTGAAATGTTCGGCATGGTGCTGCAGGATACCTGGCTGTTTAACGGAACGATTATGGATAATATCCGCTATGGAAGGCTGGAGGCCACAGATAAGGAAGTGATCGCAGCTGCGAAAGCGGCCAATGTACACCGCTTTATTATGGCTCAGCCGGGAAGATATCAGATGATGCTCAACGAGGAAACCAGCAACGTGTCCCAGGGGCAGAAGCAGCTTCTGACCATCGCCCGGGCAATTCTGGCGGATAATAAGATTCTGATTCTGGATGAGGCCACCTCCTCTGTGGATACCAGAACGGAAGTCCGGATACAAAAGGCCATGGATAATCTGATGGAAGGCCGGACCAGCTTCATCATCGCCCACAGACTTTCTACCATACGCAATGCCGATTTGATATTGGTTATGAAAGATGGGGATATTATTGAGCAGGGTA
Source organism: uncultured Lachnospiraceae bacterium (assembly GCA_910587105.1). Classification (GTDB taxonomy): domain Bacteria; phylum Bacillota; class Clostridia; order Lachnospirales; family Lachnospiraceae; genus MGBC164599. The sequence continues at coordinate 11,785 of CAJUMB010000069.1, read as the reverse complement.
ATCATGAGGAACTGATGAGCGCCGGCGGATTTTATGCACAATTGTATAACAGCCAGTTTGAGAAGGCTGAGGCGGTGTAGGCGCAAGACAGATGTAACGGAATGCGGAAAATACCGCTGGAAACTGTTTCGTGGGATATCCTTCGTGATATCACGGAGAATATCCCACGGCAACATTTCCAGCGGTATCTATTTTACAATTATACTACATTTTGCAGACTTACCGCTTCCATCGGCTGCTTTTACCGTGACGGCTGCTTTGCCCTTTCTCTTAGCGACGACTTTCCCATTTTTGACGACCGCCACTTTTTTATTATTTGTCTTCCAGGTCAATTTTTTGTTTGATGCATTGGATGGACTTACTGCTGCCTTTAATTTAAAAGATTGTCCTTTTCTTAATCTCAGCGCTGACCTATTTAGTGACAGCTTCTTTACTTTTTGTTCTTTCTGGACAGTGATTGTCTTTTCCAGTGCTTTTTCCTGGCATCCTTCAAAATAAACTGTAATCTTTGAGGTGCCTGTCTGAAGCCCTTTTAGTACATTATTTTCTACCTGACAGACAAATGGATTCGAAGAACTTATCACAACACCAGGATCTGTCAATTCCAATCTTTTCCAATACACCTCGACTTTTGCCGTATCTCCTATCACAAGCTTATTCTTTGTGATGTTAAAAGAAGCCTTGTAATATTCTGGGTCTTTTTTTACCAGCACTTTCCGTCCTGCAGTCGTATCCGTATAGTCAGATTCGTTTGCCGAAGATTCCACCGTTTCCCCAAAACATTGTACCCAATAATATCCTCCGCCTGCTTTTACACATCCAATGCCAATGGAATGATATTCACCTCCCAAAATATTATTTCTGTGTCCTTCCGAATTCATCCATTGAGACATAACGTCTTTGGCAGTACTGCTCCCTGACGCGATATTTTCACCAAACATATCCGTATTTGCAGTAAAACAATCCGTTCCCGTGGGTCTGGTATGGGACCAGTAAAGAACTGTTTCAAAGGCACGCTGCATCGCAGTTTCCAACATGCGGGAATCCATGACCAATGGAACCCTTCCTGCTTTCTCCCTTTCTTTGTTCACAAGCGAAAGGACCTGAAATGCCTTTTTATATTCTTCTTTTCCCCGCATAGTCACTGTCACTGCTTCTACAAGGGTTCCGTCTTCCAGACGATGCAGTCCTGGATTTTTGATATCCAGTACAGTATCTGTTGGAAATGAATCTTCAATAGTTACCACCGTAGATGGGATTGTAACTTTTTTCAGTGATATGCAGTCTCCAAATGCCCCGACTCTTATTGTAGTGACGCCTTCCGGGATCGTCACCGAGACAAGAGATATATTTTCTATGCATACATAGCGTTCTATCACCTTCAGATTTTTTGGGAAGGTTATCTCCGTCAGCTTTCCACATTGCCAAAATGCACTTTCTTCAATCTCTGTAACGGTATCTGGAAAACTGATATTGATGATGTCAGATTGCGCAAATGCCTCAGAAGCTATCTTTACTGTACCGTCAGGTACCCTGTATGCCCCCTGGCGGCCTGCGGGATAAGAAAACAGAGTTTTTCCATTGTCGGAAAACAAAACGCCGTCTTTCGACCGATAAATTTTATTGCCATCTTCCACATAGATGTTTTCCAGTGACCACATCCCGCCCAGGGAGTATTGGCTCAATTTTTTCAAGGTTCTGGGGAACGTCAATAATACTGCGGGACTATACCAAAATGCATTGTCCTCGACAGACTCAATTCCAGAACCCAGATTGATCTCCTTTAAATCTTTACAATTTGCAAAACTCCCCTCTCTAATCGTTTTGACAGAATCAGCGATTGTTATCTTTTCCAAATAATAACAGCCTTCAAATGAATTCTTTCCAACAGTGGTAATCCCTTCTGTAATAACGACCTCATCGATATATCCGCGGATATCATACCACGGCTGCTCATTTGATTTCAAAACTTCTCCTGTCTCTAAATCGGATATTGTGTAATAATCATCCATGGCCCCTGTACCGCTGATAGTCATAACGCCGTTCTGCAGTTTCCAATATACAGACGCTCCATTCAGTCCGCAGGAACCTTCCAACAGACCTTTTTCTGCCAAATGAGCAGATTCCTCTGTAATTCCTAAGGAAAATGAATCGTTTGCAGATAGCCCCTCTATCTGCTTTGACTCTTCGGGATCGCTGTCTGAGGGTATAGCCGGACTTCCCTCTTTACAATAAGACGCATCTGATTGTTGTTCTTCAAACAGGTTTTCTGAAATAATCTCTGCTCCCTGTACCACAGAAGGCACCATCCCGGTGATTATTGCCCCGCATATGAACAATGCCATCCATTTTCCAAAGTTTCCTCTCTTCATTGTGTTTTCCTCCCTCTTGTATCAAAAAAGAGCTGCAGAGCTGTCCTTCCCCTTCGTTATAGCATCTTCCCTGTTTTTGTTGTACCAATCATTTCCGTATAGCAGATACAAATTTGATGATTGGTGTCTCAAAAACCATTCCCGCCATCTGCACGCCCCGCTTAGAGCGTGTCCTCTTTTCTCGATTAATGTACTCTCGGAGCCTCTTTGTGCCTGATTTAGTGAGATGATTTTTTGTCATTTATGCATAAATTTATAAGCTGTACAAGGTATGTACGTTGATTAAATTAATGTGTATATGACAGAAAATCAGCCACAAAACCAGGTAAAAGTCCCTGCTTTTATTTTGTGAATATATACAATTATATCAAACATATACGATTATAACAATATGTGGCATCATTTCATATATTCTGCCTTTGTACTCACACCAGCAATGGAGCCGATATCCCCCTGTTTCCTGAGAACGCTGTTCCGGAATGCAAAACCATCTCTTTACATCCTGCAGCCCGCCGCCATGCCCACTGTTGCCTGATCTGGCGCGGCACTGACTGTTGTTTCCACGGCTTTTGACCGGGGCGTAAACTAATACCGGTCCATTGATAACCATTTTCATACTTGACAAAAAACCTCTTGCCATCAATTCAAATGAAAATTTGCGCCAAATGAAGGACGCATAGCGGGCTATGTAACCTGAATTTGACACAAATATCACGCAAAGTGGGGCGTGCAGATGGCAAGAATGATTTTTAAGACACGCTCTAGAGCGTGTCTCTGTTTGATCCTTCATATCTCCTCTTTTTCCATAAAACCTTATGACAGCTGGGGACCGCCATACTATACTATCTGTTACAAAAAAACCTAAGCATACTCAATTTCAGCCATCCAGAAACCTTTTTTACTGGACAAAGTCTATTTCTTCATTCACGCTTTCATGATTTTGTCCCATATCTACAGCTATTTCTTCATTTATATTCGGACTTTCCGGACGAATGGATGCTGGTTCTGGAAGCACTTCTACTTTCTGATACTGCAGATAAAAATTCTGCTCCCTTCCTTTATAACTTGTTCTTAAAACATAATTCCACACAGCTCCTTCCACCGGTTCTAATGTCCAAGAGTCTAAACTTACAAATTCTCTGTCATATTCTTCATTATATACATAGACCTCTGGTATGACAGTCTGATCCAATACATCTTTTGTTCCTGAAAAAGTATATACCTCATACTCGCTGTCAGTCTCTTTATCATATACCCAATCACTTTCAGGAACTGTAAATTCCGCGCCATCCGCCTTGACTGCTTCAAGCTGTACTTTGCGGCCTTTTCTTATATAACGGACATAGTATATCTGGTTTGTATCTTTATAAGATACTTCCAATTTTCCAATGGCTCCATTCTCAGTGGTACTTGTGTAGTTATACTGGATCTCCGGACTTTCAAATGAGAACACCGGATTCGTAAGTACTTCGTTTTCTCCATAGATGTCAAGATATTCAATTGGATTTCCTTCCTCATCACTGCTATACTCTGTATCAAAATCAGAAATATAATTACCCTGATCCTCTATGCTTCTGGGAAAGAGGCTTGGAACATATTCTTTGCATTCTAAATAATACTTTTCAACTGCCCTTGTCCTGCTATTTGTGACAACCAACAATTTTTCATATTCTGCCCGGTCAGATGACAGCATCTGCGTCACCGCCTCTGTGTCTGACAGTGAAATACTAAGATTATCTAAAATATTAGCCCCAGTTCCTCTCAATGTGATCACAGAATACCCATTCAGCTGAATATCCTCTTCGTCACCATAATACCAATTTCCCTGCCTGGTTATCTCATAATCTTTCAGCCCTTCAGCCTCTAGATTGTCAATGCCTGTGCTTTCCCGCAGGCCATAAAAATATTCATTCAATAATTCATCAGCCGCATTCACATCCTCATAATCATTAGCCTGCTCCAGAACATTTCGTGCCTCTTCCAGTTTCTGAGCAAGCTCATTTCTGAGTGCATCTCCATAATCATAGTTTTCATATTTTTCTATTGATTTTACGAGTCTGCGTTTTGCGATATCCATCGGGTCCATTCCGATTTCATCAACATCTCCTGCGTGGAATGTTACTTTATTCACCGGAGTCAACGTATTTGTTTTACTGTCATAAGTACATACATCCCATAATGTACCAATTTGATCAGGCACATAGTATGCTGCCTGCCAGCTTCCAATCGTTACGATGACTCTTGCCTGAGAATCTGCGAGCATCTGATTGTCTGAATCTCCCTGATTTGAATAATCATGGATGTAAAAATGATACAGTCCGTCAACCGCCTGATAAACTGTCGTTGTCTCCGGTCCTTCCCAGTCAGTATCATCGAGATCCAGATCTGCATATAATGTTCCGTCTTCTCCGTATTCACGGTCACCGAAATACGTATGGAACTTCCCGTTTCCACTTGCTCTTGGTCCAACTAAATGGGAGTCTAAATCGCTGGGTATTGCCTCAGATTGAGGGCCCCACCACAGTATAAAACGGAATTGTCCGTCTTCCATTTCCTCTGTAAGGGCCATATCCCCCTGTACCGTTGTATTTGCAAGTGCGACGACATTAAATGTTGTCCTTGCGTAGTGAACTTGCGTATTTGTGCGGCTGTCTTCTGCCTGCACGGTATATGTCCCCGGAAGCAGGTCTTTAAAAATATAATGACCGTTTTCATCTGTTGTTGTCTGTGCTGCTATACTTCCCGTGACATTGTCCGCTCCAGCTCTCAGCCGCAGTGTGATCCCTGCCGGAAGATTGCTTCTGTCAACGGCATTATACAGTGTTCCCTGAATATCTCCCCGATCCTGCGTGGGCACTGTCATTGTAATTTCACCGTTATTTATCAGCGAATGATTTAATATCACTGTCTGGAAATAAGTCTGCAGGTCATCCGCCTTCACAATCAGTACATAATTTCCATAAGGAATATCCTGTGTTGTATATTTACCAGACTCCACGGTATTTACTATATAACAGCGTTCCTGCTGCTGTGCCGCTTCGATTGCTGCTTCCAGATTATCCTTATCTACAGATGACCGATAGGGAATCACATAAACCACTGCTCCCACAACTGCCATATGCGTTTCATCGTAAACATTTCCGGTGATTGCACCTTTTATGGCTTCCTCTTCTTCGCCGCTTTCTGGCGGGACATTCTCTGCTACCACGTCCTTCGTCTCATTTGTCTGTCTGTTGGTTACCGGAATTGTTCCAATGCCCTGAATCTCAGCGCGGACGGATGAATCTATAATCTGTACAGAACTGCTTTCAGCCCCTGTCCGTATCCTCAGTCTGATATCGTTTGCAGTATCCACGGCTACAGGAATCGAAGTTGTAATGGCTGTTCCATCCGCTCTGACAACTACTGGTATGGATGTCCGGTTGCCCCCTGAAATGGCTATGGCTGAAGCTCCATGAACCATAAGGTGACTGATTGTTCCCTCTTTTTCCAGATAAACCTTTTCCGCCTCTGGTCCCACCTGAATGATAACATTTTCGCCTTCAACCTTCACATGAGATTGTTTCGCCGTCAGATCAATCATGTTACCAGTTGCCTTTTCAATCCAGGTATCACTCTTAATGGCTAAAATCTCAATTTTTTTGAATTTTGCATGATTCGTTATTGTGGCATTTGGCGCATTGATTACCAACACTGTTTTTTCATAGTCAGCCTCTGGAATTTCAAATTCACTTTCCTGGGAATTGCAGACGATCTTATCTGCATTTCCCGCCTCCAGCGCTTCCATCATGGCTGCAAAACTGGCCACTTCTGTAACTGTACCAACGGTAATCTCACAGGATGCTGTTTTCCCTCCTGCTTCTGTCTTCGCTGTAATCACAGCCGTTCCAAGAGCTGCTCCGGTGACTTTTCCATGATCCACAACAGCAACTGACTCATCTGAACTTGACCAGATTACGTTTTTATTTGCCGCATTGGCAGGTACTACTGTCGCCTGCAGTGTCACCTCTCCTCCAACAGCGATTGTCTCCACCGTCTTATTCAAAATCACTTCTGACGGTAAAATCTCTGCCGGCGGTGGTGTTACTACAGGAACGTTTGTGCCAGGCGTTGATGGATTCGAAGGGGTTGGTGTTGGTGTCGCTGTCGGAGTTTCCCCTGGGGTTCCAGTCGGTTCTACAGAGGGTGTCTCTGTCGGCACCACAGATGGCGTTGCTGCTTCTTCTTTTACATGGATTTTTATACTTCCTTTTTTTCCATTTACCGATGAAGCCGTGATGGTTACTTCTCCTGCCTTAACACCTGTGATCTTTCCGTCTTTATCCACTGTGGCAACTGACTGGTCAGAACTGCTCCAGGTTACTGTTTTTACTAATGCATCAGCCGGCATGATTTCCGCAGATGCCGTTGTTGTCTCCCCCACTTTGATCTCTGTTTTTTCAACTGTTACCTTGACAGATGTGACAACTGCCTCTGCTTTTTTCACAGTTACCGTTACCACTGCCTTTTTGCCGCTTCCGTCTTTCGCCTGCACGGTTATCTTTGCTGTACCTGTCCCTTTTGCCGTTAACCTGCCCTTATTATTCACGCTTACAACCTTGGGGTTGGAACTCTTATACGTTAGTGCTTTATTCGTGGCAGACTTTGGTGTAATGACAGCCTTAATAACTGTAGCTGCTCCAACTTTCATGTTTATTTTCTTATTTTTCACCGATATCTTTTTAACAGGTGTTCCTACATTTACTTTGCAGGACGCTTTTAAAGAAGTGCCTTTTACAGTTACTGTAATGGTTGTACTTCCCTTTTTCTTTCCCTTTACTATCCCCTGATTATTTACAGAGGCCACCGCTTTCTTGCTGGACTTCCAGACAAGTTTTTTATTCTGAGCCTTTTTAGGCTTTATTACAGCTTTTAATTTCACAGTTTTTCCTTTTTTCAAGGTATAAGAGCTGTAATTTAATGTAATTGATTTCGCTTTCGCGCCAGCTGCATGAGCTGTCAGCGGCATTGTGTTCAGCGCCATTATAAATATCAACATTACGGATATAAACGCTGCTATCCACTTTATATAAATACCCTTTTTCATACGCACAAATCCTTTTCCCATTCAACTCATTTTACTTGCTTCCCATGCATGCAAACAGCTTTTATAACAAAACAAATATAGTATTGGCGGCCCCCAGCTGCCACAAGGCTGTTTCTCATCGGGGAATACAGAGAGCTTTATTCCTGCTTTTTCTATGCCGCTTTTTTTGTCACAACAGACTTCGATTTGGACCAACTGGAATAAATTTTTACGCTTTTTCCATGTTACCTTAAATCCTTTGGACTTTGGCTGGGTTTTGGCAATGACGGTTGGTTTTGGTCTTATTGTAAAAGTTTTATTGACCGTTCCGATGTAGTTACCCTTGAATTTAATAGATACTGTATAACTTCCTGCATTTTTTCTGCCGGTGGAATAACTGATTGTATAATCTGCGTCTTTTTTAGCGTGGTGCCTTTGCTGTCCTGTACGGTTACTGAAGGCTGCTGCTCCTTTCCATTATATGTATAAGCCGTTTTCGATAGTTTGATTGCACTGGCTGCATATATAACTGTATTGCTTTCTGTCTTGCCGCATATGGTGCATTGTTTAGTCAAACTCCCGTTTTTGCTGGCAGAGGCTTTTGTTACCTGCACTACATAATTATGGTAACAGGTCATGCCCTCTTTTTCGCAATTATAACTGGGCTTATTTGTTTTCGCATAATTTTCAGCTGCGCTTCCGTGTATTACGTGTAAAATGAGCTTTTTACACTCTGTAAATGCGTCTCTTTCGAACTCTGTCACCGTATTTGCACCACACTATTCAAACTGCCGCATGCGTCAAATGCCCTCCAGCCTATGGTACGCACCTGATCTGATATTACCACTTTCCCAGACTTTCCACTAGAGTGTGTCTTAAAAATGCTTTCTGCCAGATGTATGACCCACTTAGTACCCAAAGGGTATGCTATGAGAGATTTGTGCCAAATGAGGGAGGCATAGCAGACTATGTGACCGAATTTGGCGCAAATATCGCGCTAAGTGGGCCTGCAGATAGCGGGAATGAATTTTAAGACACGCTCTCAGATAACCTGCAGGGAGCTCTGCATCCATTTATTTTACCATTTATATTTTTCATATTTACTTTCCTTTCTTCCATGAAAGATTTGTTGTTCCTATCGTTATAAATGAAATTCTCACAGCTTTATTTTTTCACAATTCCTTTGAATCCGATAAATATACTTACGATACCATGATAGGTCAATTTCACCCTAAAGTCAATAGGTCAATATGACCTAATCTGAATTGTAATTTTATCATATCTAACAAATCTAAAATATTTCCAAATATACAAATTATAAAAATGATTCCCAAAAAGGGCCGGAACCGATTCTGTATCAGTTCCGGCCCTTTTCCGCCGATATCTGCATATTCATTTCTCTTTTCTTTTTCCCCAGCACTTTTAAGTATTCCGGGGGAAGTTTTGTCTCTGACCGGTCACGAATTTCCCACCCCAGTCTGCTGGTTGTTGTCTCGTTTTCCTTTAACAGAACCGGCACTGTAAGCGCCTGCCACATGATGGTTTCTCAACAGAATGGAATTTGCCAGATCCTCCAGTTCTTCTGCCGTCTCTGCCTCCCCAGCAACATAATCTCTGCCATTGTATTCCCGGGATACCAGTTCAATGCCTGCCTGTACATACCTCTACTATAGCAAAATCCCGAACATCCCAGAGGAATCGCTGTCAATATTAAAATAACTGCAATGAAGGAAACGAATACTTTAACCGAGGGGGTAACTTTCATTTCCCTCAAGCTGTGGATATCCAGAAACAGCAGAAGAACCAACAGCATCACCAGAAACTGAAAATCGTAATCAAAAAGGCTGTGTAGCAACAGAACAGTCAACACCAGTTTATTCCGCATACATGTGCCATGGGAAAAAATGGATTTCAACACACATCCGTAAAAAAGCAGGGCCGAAATGACCCCTGCGTCCAGCATAAACTGAAGCAGTTCATTGTGCACATTTACAACAGAATATACTCCTATCTGAATCTCCTGCTGCATAAAATGATATCCATAATACCCCAGACCAAAAGGATGCCTGAGAATCAGCGATACCGCATCTCTGGCAGCATGTCCACCAGCCGTTCTCTCTGCTCCAGACTCTGACAGTCCCCCACCTGCCTTATCCTTTCCTCATTACTTTCTTAATTCCGCCGCTCAGCATCCTCTTTTTCAAAGTGTGTTTTCAAAAATTTTTTATCACTTTCTGTCTATGTATACATATTTTTATTGGCAAACTATTTTATAAAATCCTATTAGAAAGAAACATTTACACATACTTATATTCCGATAGTTCCTTTAAATTTGGGGAAATATACCCATTATAATAGGTCAATAAAGCCCTAAAGTCAATAGGTCAGTATGACATAATTTAAGTTACCATTCTGCCATATACCGTCCTCAAAATAGTAACTGTTCAGTACCTTCACAGTTATGAGTAAACATCCATTGGAAATCACCTTCGGCGATGGGATCTTTACCGTATGTCCCGGGGTTTTTCCACATTCTGTGGCAAAACACCTGGCGGAATAACATTTGCTGAATAGTTGCGCAATACATAAAGTAAGAATGGAGGTTATTAACATGTCACGACTGAAAGAATTAAGAAAAGAAAAAGGTTATACACAAATCAGAATGCAGCATTTAACTGGTATTGACCAGAGTGATTATTCCAAAATTGAAAACGGAAAGAGATACTACACGTTCGAACAATGCCGGAAAATTGCGCTGGCATTAGATACCAGCATGGATTACCTGGCCGAATTAACTGATGTCAAAAAGCCATATCCAAGAAAAAACTAATCATAACTTCTATAAATCTTTTTCGCAGGTATAAGCAATCCCCATAGCTGCTTCCTTTCTCACAAGAAGTTCTGCAAATTTGTCCATCATAATTGACAATTTATAATATATAGAAACAGACAGCAGCATATATGACCTGCCGGATTTTTGGTGCTGTGGCAGGATGATATTACTTACAATGAGGCGCAGCGGTGGCTGCGTCACTTCCTGACAGGGCCTCCTGATATCTCGCCCCTGAATGAAACCCCATCCCTTCTTTGTTAAGACGTCTTAGACGAAAAAGTACCGTTATGCATTTATTCCGCGGAAATAATATTGAAAATTTTTCCGATCATCTATATAATGATTAAAATACAAAATTCTATAGAAAGTGAAGTGATACGATGGTCAAAATTGATCAGGAGAGTTGCATTGGCTGTGGCATGTGTGCTGCCGATTGTCTCGCCCTCAATATCGAGCTTATGGAAGAAAAAGCGCATGTGAAAAATGATTGTCTGCTGTGCGGCCACTGTGTAGCAATCTGCCCGGAACATGCGGTATCGATTCCGCAATATGATATGGATGATGTGGAAGAATACGATGCAGATCGTTTTAAGTTAAACCCGGAAAATGTCCTGCACGCAATTAAATTCCGCCGCAGTATCCGCAGCTATAAACCGGAAAAAATCTCACAGGAAAATCTGAATCTTCTGGTTCAGGCCGGACGTTATACCGCTACGGCAAAAAACAATCAGAACTGTTGCTTTGTAGTAGTCCAAGATGAACTGGAGGAATTGAAACACAGGATCTGGAGTTTTATTGATAACATAGAAAAGAGGGAGAGCGGACAACCTGCTCAGGAATTAATGCCCTATATTGCTTTCAACCGCCGCAGGAAAATAGACCCTTCCGATGATTTTCTGTTCCGGGATGCCCCTGCAGTATTGTTCATTACTTCTGACTGGCCTCTGGACGCAGGCCTGGCTGCCCAGAATATAGAAACTATGGCTGTTTCTCTGGGGATGGGCGTGCTGTATAATGGTTACCTGGTAAGAATTGCCGAAAAGGACGAAGAATTGAAAAAGTGGCTGGGAATCGAAAAGGAAACCATCAAAGCCTGTATGCTCTTGGGATATTCTGCGAAATGTTATCTGAGAACTGCCCCCAGGAGGGACCCCCGCGTGGTTTGGAAATAGCAGGGAAATTGATGGGACAGATATGAAATATAGGGGGGTGTTCTGCGATATTCTTATTTATTTGGTATTATAACCTGCAAAGCCCCCCTGTATGTCATCTCTATATCACCGCCTCAATCAACTCCTTATCTCCAAGTCAGTACGCCGACTCTAATTTCTTTACTTTTATTAATACTCTGCATACATTCTTTCTGCAAATAATTCTCTGCACCATCCCAGCACCTGTTCATACATGATTAAAAGAGATCTGCAAAACTCATCCACATCTGAAAATCCTGCTGATTGCCTGGAGCGTGTCTTAAAAATGCTTTTTGTCAGATGTGCGTCACACTTGGTGGGAGAT
>CAJUMB010000068.1 GCA_910587105.1 uncultured Lachnospiraceae bacterium | reverse complement strand
ACTGGCTAGGCTGTATCCAAATATAGTTTGAAAGCTAACCGGATGGAGTACTAGAAATGTCCGGGAGGACTCTGGGCCTGCGCACCACCAGCAGAGCTGGTAGATATGGCGCAGCTTTGTGATCTTGTAAATTATGTTTTTCATCTCATAAGAATTTATGAATTATTAGGCTGGTGGACTGTTTTCTTTTTAAAACGGGAAAAAAGAATAGAAATTATACAAGTAACTACCAGCCCAGCAACTGTATAAATACATAGGTGCAAAAAATCATTATAAAGATTTTCCGGCATTTCAGAGATTTTCACACGGCCTAATATAAGACCATTAAAGTGCTTTATTATGCAGACTGGTCCTGAAAGGAAAGTTAAAAATAGAGGAACAGCCAAATAATACTTTTGGACGATTGGGTAAAATAGATGTATGTAAATTACACAGCCCAGTGATATGAATAAAATTAATGTAATCTCTGGAATGAAAAACTTTTGAGAAGGTGGATACAAGAAATACCACCACTCTCCCCATCCAAGAGTCATACACAAAATAGTATAAGGAATGAAGATTAATACGCATAACTTAAAGAATATTTTTATTGTTTTGGCTAAAGACTTATTTATATTTATACATACTGTTAAATTTTCATTATCTTTTTTCATATTTGAGCTCCTTTAATTATGTTTTATCCTTTTGGGCTTTCAGTTAAAGCTCAAAAGGATAAAACTTGAATAAATGGAAAGCTATAATTTTATGCTTTTAGTTTTTTAAGAAACTTTGCCATTATACTTGCAAGACATCTTTATGGACATTTTATATCCACCTTGATCAGTATTGTACTTACATGACAATTCCAACACATTTGTCAGTACCAAACCTCGGGAGGAAAAATCTCAAAGTAAAAAATCAGCAGCATGAAGTTTGGTAAACTTTATCGTTTTCGAGTATAATTTAGAATTATGGGAATCACAGGTATTTTTACAAATGATAACAATTTAGAAGAATTTCCTCTTAAATATTGTCAAATATTTCTTTTTAAATACAATGTTTTCTACTTGATCCGTAATGTCTATTTTGTGGAGATGTTTTTACCAGTACACGTCATTCTAATGATATAAAATACCAACAGAGGATTTATTGTTCACTAATGTTTTACTCGATCCTGCAGGTACGCTTCAAGGAGTGTAAATTAATGATTTTATAGTGAATAAAAGTGTGTAGGTTTTAAAGAACAATGTATCTTTTACCTTGTTAGCATTATATCTTAACAACAGTTTAATTGCAATTGTCAGAGTACACAAAATAACCTAAAAAAAATAGGTCATTTTGTACTAAAAAAAATAAGACATATATTTATTCCAAGCTTCCTATTAAATAGATTATACGCCGGACCGCCGGCAAAAAAAACTTGTAATTTAATAGAAATTTTATTACAATAAAATAATGCAGTGGCATGGAGAGCTGTTGCGGATGATTTTTCAAACACACTCTAAAGTATAGGCATGTAAAAGTGTCTGCTTTCAGTAAACGGAGGATGAACATGAAAGATATGGTAGAAATCAGATGGCACGGCAGAGGCGGACAGGGGGCCAAGACGGCGGCTCTGCTGCTGGCTGACGTTGCTTTCCAGACAGGGAAATATGTACAGGGATTTCCGGAGTACGGGCCGGAGCGTATGGGTGCGCCCATTACTGCCTACAACCGCATCAGCCCGGAACAAATCCGTGTACACTCTAATATTTATGAGCCGGATTACGTGGTGGTTGTGGACGAGAGCCTGCTGGAAACGGTGCATGTGACAGAAGGTCTGAAAAAGGAAGGTGCCGTGGTGGTAAACACAGCTAAGTCCAAGGAAGAAATCCAGAAGCATCTCCAGGGCTATGAGGGAAAACTTTACACCATTGACGCCAAGAAAGTGTCCATGGAAGCTCTGGGCAGGTATTTCCCTAATACGCCTATGCTGGCAGCGATTGTCAAAATCAGCGGGGTGATGGACGAGGACACATTTATGCGGGAGATGGAGAGTTCTTTTAAGCATAAGTTTGCTTCCAAGCCGGAAGTGATTGACGGCAACATGAAAGCCCTGAAAATGGCATTACAGGAGGTGCAGTAATGGATTTACATAAAGTGAATAATACCTGCCGCTGGCAGGATCTGACAGAGGGAATGCAGATTTATGAGGGCGGTACCTCGGCACAGTTTCCCACTGGAGAATGGACGGCTGTGAAGCCGGAATTTATTGAGGATAAGTGCAAACAGTGCCTTCTGTGCGTGCCGGTCTGTCCGGACAGCGCCATCCCGGTGAAGGATGAGAAGCGAGGAGCATTTGATTACGACCACTGCAAGGGATGCGGCATCTGTGTGAAGGCATGTCCCTGCGATGCGATTAAGATGGAGGGGGTAAATTAATTATGGGAAAAAGAGACCGTTTATCAGGAAATGAAGCCGTGGCTGTGGCCATGCGCCAGATTAACCCGGATGTGATGCCTGCATTTCCCATCACTCCATCCACAGAGATTCCCCAGTACTTTTCTTCATTTGTGGCCAACGGCCAGGTAGATACGGAATTTATCCCGGTGGAGAGTGAGCACAGTGCCATGAGTGCGGCCATTGGAGCGGAGGCTGCGGGTGCAAGGACGCTGACGGCCACTTCCTCCTGTGGACTTGCCCTTATGTGGGAAGAATTGTATGTGGCGGCGTCCAACCGTCTGCCTATTGCTCTGGCTCTGGTAAACCGTGCCCTGTCCGGACCCATCAATATTAACTGCGACCACTCAGACAGTATGGGTGCCAGGGACGCAGGCTGGATTCAGATTTATGCGGAAAATAACCAGGAAGCCTATGATAACTTCATTCAGGCATACCCCATTGCCGAGAATCCAGATGTGCGGCTTCCTATTATGATCTGCCAGGATGGTTTTATTACCAGCCACGGCGTGGAAAATATTGAGCTGATGGAAGATGAACAGGTGCGGGCTTTTGTGGGGGATTATGCTCCGGAACATTTTCTGCTGAACAGCAAAGAGAGTATGGCTGTGGGACCTTACGCCACCACACATTATTATATGGAAGCAAAAAAACAGCATGCCCAGGCAATGGTCAATGCCAAACAGGCAGTGCTGGATGTGGCAAAGGAATTTGAAAAGGTAACCGGACGGTCCTATGGACTTTTTGAAGCTTACCGTCTGGAAGACGCGGATTACGCCATGGTGCTCATCGGTTCTGCAGCGGGCACGGCAAAAGACGCGGTGGATGAGCTGCGGGATAAGGGTGTGAAAGCCGGACTTCTGAAGATCCGTCTGTTCCGCCCCTTCCCGGCACAGGAGATTGCCAATGCTCTGGCTCATGTAAAAGCTATGGCAATTATGGACCGGGCAGAGAGCCTTTCCTCTCAAGGGGGGCCGCTGGGTTCAGAAGTGATGGCAGCTTTGTACCGGGCCAGATCTCAGGCTCTGGCTGTGAATTATATCTATGGCCTGGGCGGCAGAGATATGCGTGTGGAACATGCCGAGGAAGTGTTTGAACAGCTGAGGCAGATTGCGGACGCAGGTGAAGTGACAGACGCATACCGTTATCTGGGATTGAGAGAGTAGAAAGGACGGGGGATAAGAATCATGGGCTATAATTTTAAAGAGACAATGAACAAACCGGAGCGTCTGGCCGGAGGACACAGAATGTGCGCGGGATGCGGCGGGACCATTGCAGCACGAAATGTACTGCGGGGACTGCACGAGGGAGACCATGCAGTAATTGGAAATGCCACCGGCTGTATGGAGGTTTCCACTTTTATGTATCCCTATACAGCCTGGGAGGACAGTTATATTCACAATGCGTTTGAAAACGCAGGCGCCACATTGAGCGGTGTGGAGACTGCTTACCGCGTCCTGAAAAAGCGGGGAAAAATTGACGATACATATAAATTTATCACCTTCGGCGGCGACGGCGGAACTTATGATATTGGGCTTCAGTCCCTATCCGGTGCTATGGAGCGCAATCACGACATGGTTTATGTGTGCTATGACAACGGAGCCTATATGAACACAGGTATCCAGCGGTCTTCCGCTACCCCTATGTATGCCAATACCACCACCACGCCGGTGGGAAGCGAGAGTAACGGAAAACCCCAGAACCGCAAAGACCTGGCAGCGATTATCGCGGAACACGATGTCCCCTATGTGGGACAGACTACGTTCTGGAAAAATTTTAAAGACCTTCATGTGAAAGCGGAGAAGGCTATTTATACGAAAGGCGCCGCTTTCCTGAATATTATGGCGCCCTGCCCACGGGGCTGGCAGTATCCCACATCAGACATTCTGGAGATCTGCCGTCTGGGTGTGGAGACCAACTACTGGCCCTTGTTCGAGGTAGAGGAAGGAAAGTGGACGCTGAACTATGAACCCAAGAAGAAACTGCCCATTGAAGATTTCCTGAAAAAGCAGGGCAGGTTTAAACATTTATTTAAAAAGGAAAATGAGTATCTCATTGAGGAGTTCCAGAAAGAAGTGGACCGCAGATGGGATGCGCTGGTATATCGTTGCGGCAGATAGTGGTCTATTTGGGGAAAATCAGAGTGTTTTTCGAAGATTTCTATACAGGAAACTTCCGGGAGCACCCAGTTATGAGGAGAGGAGATGGGGATGAAGCAATTTGCTGATTTATTACATGCAGTGAACAATTTTGTATGGGGGCCGTATATGCTGGCCCTTTTGGTGGGAACAGGCGTACTGCTCACCATACGTCTGAAATTTCTGCCCTGGAGAAATCTGGGGTATGCGCTGAAAGCGGTATTTCGAAAGACGGAAAAGAGCAGGGAGCATGAAGGGGATATCACCCCGTTTCAGTCGCTGATGACAGCGCTGGCCGCTACCATAGGGACCGGGAATATTGTGGGAGTTGCCACGGCTATGGTTTCCGGCGGGCCGGGCGCGCTGGTGTGGATGTGGCTTTCTGCTCTATTTGGACTGTCTACCAAATATGCGGAAAGTCTGCTGTCCGTAAAATACAGGGAAGTAAATGAAGCCGGTGAGATGGCCGGGGGACCTATGTATGTGATGAAAAACGCATTTCCCATTCCCAGCCTGGGAAAAATTCTGGCTGTGGCCTTTGCTTTGTTTGCTGTGTTTGCCTCCTTTGGTATCGGCAATATGACACAGGCGAATTCCATTGCCTCAGCACTAAAGACTACCTTTGGCATTCCCCAGGCAGCCACAGGGATTGCCATAACGGTGCTGGTACTGGTGGTGCTGCTGGGCGGTATCAAAAGTATTGGGAAAGTCTGTGAAAAGATTGTTCCTTTTATGGCAGTGTTATATTTTGTGGCCGGCGTTGTGGTAATTATTATAAATTTCCAAAATCTGCCTGCTGGAATCGCAGAGATTTTCTCCATGGCATTCAGCGTAAAAGCTGTTGCCGGAGGAGTGGGGGGCTCTATCATTGCGTCTATGTTCTCGGCTCTGCGCTGGGGCGTGGCCCGTGGTGTGTTTTCCAATGAAGCAGGTCTGGGGTCCGCACCCATTGCCGCAGCTGCAGCCAGAACAGATTCTCCCTCCAGACAGGGGTATATCAACATGACAGGGACGTTCTTTGATACCATAGTGGTCTGCACAGTGACCGGTCTGGTAATTGCCAGTTCCGGACAGCTGGGGACAGTCAGCGGGGAAACAGGAGAAATGTTAATCGGAGCAGACCTGACTATAGCTGCTTTCCAATCCGGACTGGGTGTGTTTGGCGGCTGGATGGTGGCCATCGGCATTGCCCTGTTTGCTTTTTCCACGATTTTGGGCTGGGAGTATTATGGAGAGAAATCTCTGGAATTTCTGGCCGGTTCTACGAAAGCCAGCAAAATATACCGTCTGATATTTTCATTGATTGCATGTGTGGGAGCTACCCAGACACTGACAATCGTATGGGATTTTTCTGATACCATGAATGGATTGATGGCTATTCCCAACTTGATTTGTCTGCTGGTGTTAAGCGGAACTGTAGCAAAAGAATGTTTTGAATTCCAGGATGTGATTGAGAAAGAAAAAGAATAGGAATAGAAATGATGTATCGGGGAGCCGGGAATGGTTCCCCGATTTTCATGGAAGAATTTCTATTTTGCATTTATGTTTTTTATGCTTTTTGTCGTAACTGATTCCCACAGCCAGTATCCTTCCGGTATATTTTGGGTTTTCACCCAGTTTACCCCGAAAACGCAGGTCATATTTCCTTTCCTTGATCTGTTTAATGGCAGCTTCCGGGGAACGCCCTGCTTTTAACTCCAGGATAATACAATCTGCAGCCATATCTGTTTCCGGATAGAAAATAAAATCCACATATCCCGTACCTGCCTTGTCTTGGCGTTCTATACGATAGTGGTCCCTTGCTGCCAGATAGACCAGGTTTACAATGGCTGTCAGTTCTGTCTCATTATTGTAATAAAGCAATGGAGTCTCCGTATTATGAGCCAGTTCCAGTATTTCTGTCATAGTATCTGTATCCCCTGTCAAAGTAGCTTTCAACATACGGCTTGATTCTTTAGCCAGACGATATACATATCCCAGGGAGCTTTTCTTTTGCAGTATTTCACTAAATTGTTCCATAAGCTCTTTGTTTGGGATGCATACGGTGCCTTTCTCACTGCTCAAAAATCCATATACTACCATTGCCGAGAAAATTTCGTCTTTCGTCTGGAGATTCATAGATGTTGCCGCATATTCCCGTATCTTTGCCGGCACTGAAAAACCGGATATCATCTGTACCAGGTCTTCTCTGACTGCAGCAGTATTGTTTTTTATATAGTAAAATATTTCATCGTAAGGTCCCGAGCTGGTCCAGTAACTGCCCAGGTTATTATTGGATAGCGCGGCGATGACAGAGCGGGGATTATATAAGCGGTGGTCAGACTTTGTGTGATATCCGTTATACCATATCCCCAGTCCATCTCGGGTAATATGCCTTTCCTTTACTGTATTCGTCTGGTACCGATCAAACAGCTGGTCCACCTCTTTTTCTGTGAATCCAAAGTATTCCGAAAACTTTTCTTCAGACACCATGGTGTATTCCAGGAACATATTTAATTCAGATCCGCTTGAGTATTTTGCAATGGGAAGAATGCCTGTCATATATGCCAGCAATACATAAGGGCGGTCTTTTAGGAGGCTTCTCAGAAATGCCAGATAAGACATTTTTTCGTTTTCCGTGATAAAGGACTGATGAAAAAGAAAATCCCATTCATCCAGGACAAAAATAAAGCGTGCGGTCTGGTCTTCAGCATAAATGTCTGTCAATGCGTCCACCGCTGAGTCTTCCTGCTCCAGTTCTGCATGGGGATATGCTTTTTTCAGGTCCCTGAGCAGTCTTTTTTCCACTCGTGAAATGTATTGTTCATAGGTTGTGCACTGTCTTACAACATCATTGAAAGAGATGTGGATCACTGCATATTGATTTCGGTAAGTTTCGTATTCTTTGTTTTTACTGATATTTAGTGAATCAAAAATATCCGCGGAATTATGCGCGCGGGAAAAGAAGGAAGCGATCATATTTGCCATGACAGTCTTTCCAAATCTGCGCGGACGTGTGAGGCAGATATAATTGGTACCTTCCCTGACAAGGGGGAAGAGTTCTTCCAGCATTTGCGATTTATCAACAAAATATGGCTTTTCCGTTTCATTTTTATATAATGTATAGGCTGTCTCACTATTTAGATAAACTCCCATACAGCATCGCTCCTTTCAATGGAATTTCATAACTGTTCAGCTCTTTACAGCCGCTGCATATCTATACTTTATCATGTTTTTCTCATAGACTCAATTATGTTAGATAAAATATTTGACAAAGCACCTGTTAAGGTGTATACTAACATCCATAAGATTTACAGGATAGAAACCGATGAGCAAGAGTAGTAAGCTGTTGCGGATATGACAGAGAGCTGCCGGGAGGTGGAAAGGCAGCGATGGAAGCGCAGACGAATGGACTTGTGAGGGCAGCCCGAAACCAGCTGTTTTTAGACAGTATAGACAGCACAGAAGTAGGCGCTGACGGAAACCTGATCCGTTATCAAGCAGGTGTGTATGACAGTA
Organism: uncultured Lachnospiraceae bacterium; assembly: GCA_910587105.1. GTDB lineage: Bacteria > Bacillota > Clostridia > Lachnospirales > Lachnospiraceae > MGBC164599. The sequence goes on along the minus strand of CAJUMB010000068.1, from coordinate 8,716 downwards.
CATAGAGCGGAGTGGGTCTGTGAGAAGAAACAGGCCAAATTGGGTGGTACCGCAGAAGTGAGAGTATATCAGCTTTTGTCCCTTTAGTGTGAGGGATAGGGGCTGTTTTTTTATTGTTCAGGAAACATGGTATCCGATACGGTAAAATCCTCCGGGGACTGCACGGCGGTTCTTTCCATAAGGAACTGTATGAAAATCACTCATGCATCACTCTGGAAAGGAGTATCTATGAAACCTTCATGTGAGCAGATTTTAGAATATGCAAAAGATTATGACGTGGTGCCGGTGTGCCGGGAGATGTATGCAGATATCATTACACCCATCGGACTGTTGAAGAAAATAGCCAGGCAGAGTTCTTATTATTATCTTCTGGAAAGTGTGGAGGGAGGAGAAAAGTGGGGACGCTATTCTTTTCTGGGGTATGACCCGGTAATGCGGGTATACTGCCAGGACGGCACGGTCACCATAGAAGATAAAGGCGGGTCAAAGACGGTACAGACCCGTCGGCCAATGGAGACAGTAAGGGAGATCATGAAAAAATATAAGGCTCCCAGGATTAAAGGATTTCCCCCGTTTGCAGGAGGTTTTGTGGGATATTTCGCTTATTCGATGACCGGTTATGCGGAACCGGTTTTAACGATTAAGAAAGGGACATTTCATGATTTTGACCTGATGCTGTTTGACAAGGTCATTGCCTATGACCATTTGAGACAGAAAATCTGTCTGATTGTCAATATGAAGACGGACAAAGTGATGGAAAATTATGGAAAAGCGGCAGCAGACTTGGAAGCTATGGCAGAGATGATTGGCAGGCCCACGCCTCAGCAGGAGAGAATGCCTCGTGAGAATGTGAAGTTCACCTGCAATGTGTCAAAGGAAGAATACTGCAGGGCAGTGGAAAAGGCAAAAGAGTATATCCGGGCAGGAGATATTTTCCAGGCGGTGATTTCCAGGCAGTTCCAGAGTCCTTATCAGGGCAGTCTGCTGAACGCCTACCGGGTGCTGCGGACTACCAATCCGTCGCCTTACATGGTTTATATGAAGATTGACGGCCAGGAGATAATGAGTAGTTCACCGGAAACGCTGGTGCGGCTGAATCAGGGGCGTCTGGTGTCTTTTCCGGTGGCAGGTTCCCGGCCAAGAGGGAAAACGCTCCAGGAAGATCTGGCGTTGGAGCAGGAACTGCTTCAGGATGAAAAGGAACTGGCAGAGCACAATATGCTGGTGGACCTGGGCAGAAATGACTTGGGGAAAATATCGGAATTTAATAGTGTGGCCGTTACACAATACCAGATGATCCACCGCTATTCCAGAATTATGCATATCTGTTCTCAGGTAGAAGGGGATATCCGGAAAGAATATGACGGTCTGGATGCAGTGGAAGCAGTGCTTCCGGCAGGTACATTGTCCGGTGCGCCGAAAATCCGTGCCTGTCAGATTATCGAAGAATTGGAAGGAAAGGCGCGGGGGATATACGGCGGTGCCCTGGGTTATCTGGATTTTACGGGAAATCTGGACACCTGCATTGCCATACGAATGGCGGTGAAAAAGGACGGGATGGTTTATGTACAGGCGGGCGGCGGCATTGTGGCGGACAGCGTGCCGGAAATGGAGTATGAGGAATCAGCCAATAAGGCCATGGCGGTGATTCAGGCAGTAGAGCAGGCACAGGAGGTGGAAGAATCGTGCTTCTTTTGATTGATAATTACGATAGTTTTTCTTACAATCTGGTGCAGATGTTTGGCAGCCTGAATCCGGATATACGGGTGGTTAGAAACGATGCCGTGACAGTGGAGGAAATCCGCAGGATGCATCCCAGCCATGTGGTGCTGTCACCCGGTCCCGGTTATCCGGCACAGGCAGGAATCTGCCGGGAAGCGGTCAGGGAGCTGACGGGGGAAGTTCCCATACTAGGAGTGTGTCTGGGGCATCAGGCAGTCTGTGAAGCCTATGGGGCAGCCACCGCTCCTGCCAGGCAGCTGATGCACGGAAAACAGAGTCTGGTGAAGATAGAAAACGGCTGTTCTCTTTTTCAGGGACTGCCAGGTGAGATTCTGGCGGCCAGGTATCATTCCCTGGCGGTGAAAAGGGAAACCATGCCGGATTGTCTTCAGGTCACTGCTGTGGCGGAAAATGGGGAAGTCATGGCAGCGGCCCACAGAAAATTTCCTGTCTTCGGACTGCAGTTTCATCCGGAATCCATATTGACCCCCCTGGGGAAGAAAATACTGGAAAATTTTATAAATCTTTAAGGGAATGAGGACCAGGAGGTAATGCAATGATTCAGGAAGCCATCTATCAGTTGATTAACGGAAAAGACTTAACATTTGAACAGGCAGAACAGGTTATGGAAGAAATGATGAACGGGGAAGCCACCCAGGCGCAGATGGGCGGATTTCTTGTGGCATTAAGACAGCAGGGAGAGACCATTGATGAAATCACGGCATTTGCCCAGGTGATGCGGGAGAAGGGGATCAAGATTGAGCCGAAACGGGATGTGATTGATATTGTGGGCACAGGGGGAGATGAAGCGGGAACCTTTAACATTTCCACCACGTCGGCTTTCGTTGTGGCGGCCGGAGGGGTTCCGGTGGCAAAACACGGAAACCGGAGTGTTTCCAGCAAAAGCGGAGCAGCAGATGTGCTGGAGCGTCTGGGGGCCAATCTGAGCCTGACTGGGGAGCAGAATGAAAAAATCCTGGCTGCCTGCGACGTATGCTTTCTGTTTGCCCCGGTTTATCATTCCTCTATGAAATACGCGGCTCCGGTGAGGAAAGAATTGGGAGTGCGCACGGTATTTAACATTCTGGGGCCTCTGTCCAATCCGGCGGCAGCCACCATGCAGCTTCTGGGGGTATATGATAAGAAGCTGGCGGAACCGCTGGCCAGGGTACTGTCCAATCTTGGTGTGGTGCGGGGCGTGGTGGTCTGTGGAGAGGACGGCCTGGATGAGATTACCCTTACCGGGGAGACCTCTGTTTATGAGATCCGTGAAGGTGAAATCCGTTCGTATACTATTACACCGGAACAGTTTGGACTGCGCCGCTGTGCTCTGGAGGAACTGGTGGGCGGGGACCCCGGGGAAAATGCCTCCATCACAAAAGATGTGCTCACTGGCAAAGAAACCGGTCCCAAGAGAGATATTGTGCTGATGAATGCCGGCATGAGTTTGTATCTGGGAAAAGACGGCATATCCGTGCAGGACGGTATCCGGCAGGCGGCGGAACTTATCGACAGCGGCAGGGCGTACCGGAAACTGCAGGAATTTATCAAGTTGACGCGGGGGGAATAGAACAGTGATTTTAGATGAGATTGTAAAAGCTGCCAGAAAAAGGGTGGGCCGGGAGAAAGAGCAGCAGGGGCTGGAGGAAATGAAAAAACAGGCATTGTCCATGGAATCCCGGACGGGTTTTCCCTTTGAGCATATGCTCCATGAGGGAAAGCTGCAGTTTATCTGTGAGGTGAAAAAAGCATCCCCTTCCAAGGGTGTGATTGTGGAGGATTTTCCCTATGTGGACATTGCCCGGGAATACGAACAGGCAGGTGCAGGTGCAGTTTCCGTTTTGACAGAGCCGGAGTTTTTTCAGGGCTCGCCCCGGTATTTGGAGGAGATACAAAAGCAGGTGCGTATTCCTCTGCTGCGCAAGGACTTTATCATTGACCCTTATCAGATTTACCAGGCGAAAGTGCTGGGGGCGGATGCGCTGCTGTTGATTGTTTCGATTCTCGACCAGGCTGCAATCCGGGAATATTTAGACATCTGCCACAGTCTGGGTCTGTCGGCGCTGGTGGAAGCCCACGATGAAAGGGAGATGGAACAGGCATTGGATGCCGGGGCCCGGGTCATCGGAGTCAACAACCGGAATCTGAAAGACTTTACCGTGGATATAGAAAATAGTATCCGGCTGAGAAACAAGGCGCCTGAGAATATTGCATTTGTGGCGGAAAGCGGCATTGCCTGCAGACAGGATGTCCGGCGTTTGGAAGAAGCCAGAGTCAACGGGGCGCTGATCGGGGAGACCCTGATGAGAAGCCCGGATAAGAAGGCCATGCTGGACCGCCTGAGGGGGCTTATCCCATGAGACGTGTGAGTACAAAGACGGCAAGAACAGAGACGAAAGTGAAAATCTGCGGTCTGACCCGGATGGAAGATGTGATATGTGTGAATCAGTGCCGCCCGGATTATGCAGGATTTGTGTTTGCCAAAAGCAGACGGCAGGTATCTGCCGAACAGGCAGAGGGGCTGCGCAGGGCTATGGATTCTGAAATTTTGTCCGTGGGGGTGTTCGTCAATGGGGACATGGATGAAATCGTAAGGCTTGCCAGGCAGAAGGTGATTGACCTGATTCAGCTGCATGGAGATGAGGATGCCGGGTATCTGAAGCAGCTGTCCAAACGTGTGGAGGCGCCCATCATCCGCGCTGTCCGGGTACAGAGCAAAGAGCAGATTGAAAAGGCCCAGGAACAGGAATGCGATTATCTGCTTTTGGATACGTATCATCCCGGGCAGTACGGAGGCGGCGGCCGCACGTTTGACCCGGCTTTGATTCCGCCTTTATACAAACCCTGGTTTCTGGCCGGAGGGCTGGACAGAGGAAATATTGTGGAAAAGATACAGGCACACCATCCCTTTGGGGTGGATGTGAGCAGTAAAGTGGAAACTGAGGGAAAAAAAGACCCGGAAAAAATCCGGGAATTTATAGAAAGAGTAAGGAGATTGGAATAGAGATGAATAATGGTAAATTTGGTATTTTCGGCGGGCAGTATGTGCCGGAAACATTGATGACAGCAGTCCATGAGGTGGAGCAGGCTTATGAGAAATATAAAGCTGACCCAAAGTTTCAGGCGGAACTGGAAGATCTGCTGAAGAATTATGCGGGCAGGCCGTCCCTGCTTTACTATGCAGAGAAAATGACCAAAGATTTGAATGGAGCAAAGATTTATATTAAAAGAGAAGATTTGAATCATACCGGGTCCCATAAGATAAACAATGTGCTGGGCCAGGTACTGCTGGCAAAGAAGATGGGAAAAACAAGGGTGATCGCGGAGACCGGGGCAGGCCAGCACGGTGTGGCAACGGCTACTGCAGCGGCTCTGATGGACATGGAATGTGAGATTTTCATGGGGAAAGAGGACACTGACCGCCAGGCATTGAATGTGTTTAGGATGGAGCTTCTGGGGGCAAAAGTTCATGCAGTGACTACCGGGACCATGACGCTGAAAGACGCAGTAAATGAGACTATGCGGGAATGGACCCGGCGGGTGGATGACACCTTCTATGTGCTGGGCTCTGTGATGGGGCCCCATCCTTACCCTGTGATTGTACGGGATTTCCAGAAAATTGTGGGGGAGGAAATCAAAGAACAGCTCATGGAGCGGGAAGGGCGTCTGCCAGACGCGGTGCTGGCCTGTGTGGGCGGAGGAAGCAACGCCATGGGCGCATTTTATGAATTTATACCGGATACATCTGTGAAATTAATCGGCTGTGAGGCAGCAGGTCTGGGTGTGGATACAGCACAGCACGCGGCGGCAGTGGAAAAAGGCAGTGTGGGTGTATTCCACGGGATGAAGTCCCTATTCTGCCAGGACCAGGACGGGCAGATTGCCCCGGTGTACTCCATATCCGCCGGGCTGGATTACCCGGGAATCGGGCCGGAACACGCATATCTGGCCGAGACAGGCAGGGCCTCTTATGTGCCGGTAACCGATGAAGAAGCGGTGGAGGCTTTCGAGTATCTGTCCAGGGTGGAAGGAATTATTCCGGCACTGGAAAGTGCCCATGCGGTGGCTCATGCGAAGAAAATTGCGCCAAAGATGGAGAAGGATCAGATTATTGTTATAAATTTATCCGGCAGAGGAGACAAAGATGTGGCAGCGATTGCCAGATACAGGGGGGTAGAGATTTATGAGTGATAGAATTGCGAAAGCATTTGACCATGGAAAAGCATTTATACCATTTATTGCAGGAGGCGATACCAGCCTGGAGGTAACCAGACAGCTGCTCATTGCCATGGAAGAAGCAGGGGCCGATCTCATAGAGATCGGACTGCCATTTTCCGATCCCATTGCAGAGGGCGTGGTGATCCAGCAGGCCAATGAACGGGCACTGGCAGCAGGATGCACTACGGATAAACTTTTTGATATAGTGAAAGAAGCACGAAAGACCGTGGAGATTCCTCTGGTAATTCTCACATATATCAATCCCATTTTCACTTATGGGAAAGAAAAATTTATGAAACGGTGCGTGGAGTGCGGCATTGACGGACTGATCGTACCGGATCTGCCATTGGAGGAAAAGGGGGAGATTCAGCAGGTGTGCAGAGAATACGGCATATCCATCATATCGCTGATTGCCCCCACGTCAAAAGAGCGGATTAAGGCCATTGCCCGGGAGGCAGAAGGGTTCATCTATGTGATTTCCTCCCTGGGGGTTACAGGGGTGAGAAAAGAGATCACCACAGATGTGGCGGAAATGACAGACATGGTACGCCAGGTGACAGAGGTACCCTGCGCGGTTGGTTTCGGCATATCCACCCCAGAGCAGGCAGAGTATATGGCCAGCGTCTCAGACGGGGCGATTGTAGGGTCTGCCATTGTGCGGCTGATTGAGCAGTACGGGGAAGAATGTGTTCCTGTGGTGTCAGATTATGTGAGGAAAATGAAAGCGGCGGTAAAACGGGTCTGAATGAGGCGGTGCGGAAGCATCGCCGATGGAAGCCGACGCCGCACTGACAGATGAAAAAGGTGCAAAGTTTCCGGAGAAAGCCGGGGCTTTACACCTTTTTACTACATATCTGGGTATAAGACACGCTCTATAGTTTTTATGGCACCTTCCCGTTTAACTATAATCCAACACCTGAAAAATAAAAAACTTCAGATAATAAGACTCATCTGCCGCCCACAAGATAGGGTGATCAGGGGCCTGGGTATGGAATTCCACCTGGCGCAGCCGCCGGTGGGCGCTGCCTGCCGCCTGTAGGATGGTTTTGGCCAGCATCTCCTGGGTCATAAAATGGGAGCAGGAACAGGTGGCGAGAAAACCGCCGTTTTTCACCAGTTTGATGCCCCGCAGGTTGATTTCCCGATATCCTTTTACCGCATTTTTTACAGAATTTCTCGCTTTTGTAAAAGCAGGAGGGTCCAGGATAACCACGTCGAATTTTTGCCCCTGCCGTTCAAACGCTGGCAGCAGTTCAAAAACGTCGGCGCACTGGAACTTTACCACATGGGATAAGCCGTTCAGCCGGGCGTTTTCCTCTGCCTGGGTAATCCCTGTCTCTGAGGCATCCACCCCAAGTACATGTTTCGCACCGGCGAGCCCTGCGTTTAAAGCGAAGGAGCCTGTATGGGTAAAGCAGTCCAGCACATGGGCACCGCCGCACAACCGCTGTATGGCCTTCCGGTTGTTTTTCTGGTCCAGAAAGAATCCGGTTTTCTGGCCATTTTCCACATCCACGCAATACCGGACACCGTTTTCCTCAATCTGCACCTTGGTATCAAAAGCCTCACCCATAAACCCTTTATATAGTTCCATTCCTTCCTGTCTGCGCACTTTGGCATCACTGCGCTCATAGATTCCTCGTATCACAATGCCATCCTGGGCCAGAATTTCCGTCAGATACTGAAGAATCTGGCCTTTTATGTGGTCAATGCCCAGAGCCAGGGATTGTACCACCAGTACATCGGCGAATTTGTCCACCACCAGCCCCGGAAGGAAATCTGCCTCACCAAAAATGACCCGGCAGCTGGAGGTATCCACCACCTTTTTCCGGTATTCCCATGCCTGAAGGACTCTCATGCGCAGAAAGTCCTCATTGATTTCCTGTTCTGCCCGCCGGGACATCATGCGGATACGGATTTTTGAATGGGGATTGACAAAGCCATGCCCCAGAGGGTATCCGTCGAAGTCGCGGACTTTGATTATATCCCCTTCTGTAAAATTCCCTTCAATTCTGTCGATTTCATTATCATAGATCCAAAGACCGCCTGCCTTTAATAGGCGGCCCTCCCCCTTTTTCAATATAGCGGCTGCTGAATTCATGTCGTTCCTCCTGGTTTAAAAACCAAAGCATGATAATGCTTATGTTTAATTTGAAACAATCTTACCACATATCCCTATATAAATCATCTTACTTCTCAATAATTTTCTCCTGTACAATTTTCAAACATCTGTTTCACAATCCGGGTTCCCAGAGCGTGTCTTAAAAATGCTTTCTGCCAGATGTATGACCCAGGTCACGGCTAATTAGAGGTAATCAAAAGAGGAAGGGAAAAGCACAATCCAGACGGAACCGGCGATACTGTCAAGAAATATTGGTGAGTTAGCAAGAATCCTGATATAATGGGTGCAAACCCGTATTTGTGAAACGCTGGATTGTGGAATTATGGACGTGATTGAACTGGTCAGTGACGGGCCTTCCACCACAGGAGGGAACGATAATGGAAAAACTGAAAGAAAGAATCACAGAGAACGGCATTGATTATATTCTGGCAGGCGATTACTATATCCCGGACTTGAAGCTGCCGGAGGAAGACCGCCCCATCGGATGCTATGGGCGGCTGCACTGGGAATATCTCAAACAGGAACACCCGGCACGGTACAGTTCCCTTATCCTGACAGGAAAATTATGGACGTACCTTGCCGACCTGAACGAGCAGGCAGAGGAAATCATAAATAGTGAACTTATCTATACCATGTAATCAGGGTATAAAATGG
>CAJUMB010000067.1 GCA_910587105.1 uncultured Lachnospiraceae bacterium | reverse complement strand
AAATTGACTAAAACATTGTATTTTTCAAACACGCTCTAGAGCGTGTTTGAAAATTCATTTATGCCAAAAACTGTGACACACGGTTGACATAAAGCATTTTTCAAACACGCCCTGCGGCTCACTTACTCATCCACTCCCGTGCATGTCTCTGCGCATCTCTGAAAGAATTCTCGAAATAAGCATTCACCTCTGCCCCATACAGTACAATATTCATACAGATATACATCCACAGCATAATCAAGATAATGGTTGCGAAACTGCCATACATGTTCAATGTATTGGGAAAAAATGTATAATACAGAGAAAACGCATAGGAGAATACCATCCATGCCACAGCCGTGAGAAACGCCCCCGGCATCTGGCTTTTAAAAGTGGCTTTTCTGTTTGGCAGAACCTTATACAAGGCCAGAAATACTGCCATCAAAAACAAAAAGGCAGTCAGCGTCCTGGCCCCGATAATCTGGGCAATCAGCCTGCCAAGCCAGGGCTGCCAAAGCGTCAGGCTTTTCTGAAGACTGTTGCCGAACACCAGAAGCACCAGACTCACAATCACCGCCACCACAAACGCAAATGTATAAAATACCGACCAGAGCCTGGTGGTAAACCAGTCCCTGGTTTCTTCCACATGGTAAATGGTATTCAGACCGTTGGTAATGGCCTGCACACCTTTTCCCGAAGACCACAGTGACAGCAAAAGGGTAATCGGCACCACCGCACTGGTCTTCCCGTATACTTCATTTACAATAGAGAGCACCAGACCCCGGAAATTCTCCGGGCAGATTTCCGCGATCACCTGCCTGACCATCATCTGGGTCAAAGGTGTATATCGGACAATGGTGAGCAGAAATAAGATAAATGGGATAAATGATAAAATGATAAAATATGCCGCCTGTGCTGCATATGCACTTACATGATCCCTAAAAGCCCGGTTCACAAAGCCCTTAATGGAATTCACTGCCTCAGCTGCGTTTTTATTCATGAACTACCTCTTACCTATTTCTTTTCCACACCAAAACGATAAACTGTCTCTGTCCGATAGGACTTTCCCGCTTCCAGCAGAGGCGATTCAAAGTTCTCCTCATTCACGCTGTTGGGAAAATACTGTGTCTCCAAGCACAACCCCTCTCTCCTGTGATAAGTACAGCCTTTCTTCCCTGTCTGTTCCCTGATAAAATTCCCTGTATAAAACTGCACCCCTGGCAGGTCCGACAGCACTTCCATCACAATACCTGTTTTGGGCCCCAGTACCTGGGCAATCACCCTCTTGCACCCCTGATTGTAATGGTCACAGACGAAGTTATGGTCAAATCCGCCTCCATAACGAACCTGTTCATCATCACCGTCCAAATCCTGCCCTATGATTTTCCCCATGGTAAAATCCATCACCGTCCCCTGCACCGGAAGAATCTCCCCTGTGGGGATGGCTCCGCTGTCTTTCACAGGGGTAAAACTATGGGCTTTAAGTTTCACCCAGTGATCACTAATACAGCCCTGGTCATGGCCGTTCAGATTAAAATAGCTGTGATTTGTCATATTGGAAACTGTATCGGCATCACTGCTGCCCATATACTGAATACTTACTTCACTTCCCCTGGAAAATTTATATTTTACCATAATACGGAAATTCCCGGGAAATCCCTGGTCACCGTCTGGACTAAGCAGACCAAAGGTTACACTGTTGTCCCCGTCATCTGTCTCTATCTCCTCCCACAGACGGTACTCATAATTATTTGGCCCGCTGTGCAGATTATTTTCCCCGTTGTTAGCTGCCAGCTGATAGGTTTTTCCAGAAATCTCTGCCCGCGCCTGGCTGATGCGGTTGGCATTGCGGCCTATCACAGCGCCGAAATGGGCCCGGCCATTCTCATATTCCTCCAAAGTATCATACCCCAGCACCACATCTGTCAGCTTTCCCTCCCGGTCTGGCACCATTACTGATACCAGGCAGGCTCCATAATTTGTCACCTCTATATACGCACCGCTGGCATTTGACAAGCGGTAAATATACGCCTCTTTCCCCTCTGCGGTAAAGCCGAAGCTCCTTTTCATTATGTTCATATACCTTATTCCTCTCCAAACTGTATCACTTATTTATCTACAGCTCCTTAAAATCAGCAAAAGAGAGTCATTGTCTGACTCTCTCTTTATCCTTGGTGAACCCGAAATGCCGTTGCCTATATTTTGACGCCTAGCTGAACTGCTAGGTGGGTAACCGCAATTGAACTTCTGTCTACCACGACTTGAGGTCTGACATCTATTCAACAATCTAGGAATCCCATAAACGTAAATGTAGGTTCAAAATAATAGGGGGTATCGCACATTTCAGGCATTCATCCCGTCATATAAACCGCTGTTTCTTAACGGCTAAATAGATTATACTATATTCTATGTGAATTTACAAGAAGCATACGCGGTAAATTTTGTTAGAATTTTAATCCACTTTTAATCCGCTTGTAAATTCCCCGTATAGAGCTGATAATACCTGCCCTTTTGGTCGATTAGCTCCTGGTGGGTTCCCCGTTCGATGATCCTGCCCTGTTCCAGCACCATAATACAGTCCGCATTTTTTACCGTTGACAGCCGGTGGGCAATGACAAATGTGGTACGCCCCTGCATCAGCTTATCCATGCCGTCCTGTACAATCCGCTCCGTCCGGGTATCAATGGAGCTGGTTGCCTCATCCAGAATCAGAACAGGCGGATCTGCAATAGCCGCCCGGGCGATGGCCAGAAGCTGCCGCTGTCCCTGGCTTAAATTGGCCCCGTCTCCAGTGAGCAGTGTGTCGTACCCTTCCGGAAGCCTCCGGATAAAACCGTCTGCATTGGCCAGCCTGGCAGCTGCAATCACTTCCTCATCAGAGGCGTCCAGCTTGCCATACCGGATATTATCCGCCACTGTCCCAGTAAACAGATGGGTATCCTGGAGTACCATTCCCAGAGAACGGCGGAGATCATCTTTTTTAATCTTATTCACATTGATCCCATCATAGCGGATTTTCCCATCCTGGATATCATAAAACCGATTGATCAGATTGGTAATGGTCGTTTTACCAGCCCCCGTAGAACCCACAAACGCAATTTTCTGGCCGGGCGTGGCATACAATTTCACATCGTGAAGTACGATTTTTCTATCATCGTAGCCGAAATCCACCCCGTCAAATACCACATCACCTTTGACTTCCACATAGTCCACAGATCCGTCCGCCTGGTGGGTATGTTTCCAGGCCCACCGCCCGGTGCGCTCCTGAGTTTCAATCAGACGGCCGTTTTCCTCTCTGACATTCACCAGCACCACATATCCCTGGTCAATCTCCGGCTCCTCATCCATCAGGGCGAACATCCGCTGGGCGCCTGCCATGGCCATGACAATAGCGTTAAACTGCTGGCTCACCTGATTGATGGGCATATTAAAACTCCTGTTAAAAGCCAGAAAACTGGCCAGGCCGCCCAGCGTGAACCCACCCACACCATTTAACGCCAGCACACTGCCAGCAATGGCGCAGACTACATAACTGATATTCCCCATCTGCATACTCACCGGCCCCAGCATATTGGCAAAGGCATGAGCTTTGTTGGCACTGTCAAAAAGCTGGTTATTAATCCTGCGGAAATTCTCTATGTTTTCCTTTTCATGGCAGAAAACTTTTACTACCTTCTGACCATTCATCATCTCCTCAATAAATCCATTGACAGCGCCCAGATCTTTTTGCTGTCTGGCAAAAAAAGTCCCGCTGGTACCTACAAGCTTCTTGCTCACAAACAACATCACAGACACCATCACCAGTGTAATCAAAGTGAGAGGAACGTTCAGAATCAACATGCTGATCAAAACACTGACAATGGTAATCATGCTGTTGAACACCTGGGGCATACTCTGGCTGATCATCTGGCGCAGTGTGTCCGCGTCATTGGTATATACAGACATCAAATCCCCGTGGGCATGGGTATCAAAATACGAAATGGGAAGCCGCTGCATATGGGTAAACAAGTCGTCCCGGAACCTGCGCAGAGTTCCCTGGGTCACATTAATCAGAATCCGGTTGTACGCAAATGTGGACACCACTCCCACCCCATACAGCCCGGCAACCCGGGCCACTGCCCCCGATAAAGGGGTAAAATCCGGCGATTGGGCCAGCAGCATAGGTGTAATATACTCGTCAATCAGGTTCCGCATAAACAGAGTCCCCTGTACATTCGCCAGAACACTGATAAAAATCAGAACAGCCACAACTATATAATGAATCAGATAGTTCTGCAGAATATATTTCATCAGCCGCAGAAAAACTTTTCCCGGATTCTCCACATGGGCAGCTCCTTTGGCACGGACACGCGCCGATATCCCTTTTGGTCCTGCCATCAGTCCTCACCTGCCTTTTCATCAAAATCTCCGCCGCCGCTGGTCTGAGATTCATATACTTCCCGGTAAATCTCATCATCTTTCAGCAGCTGCTCATGGGTTCCGAATCCATGGACACGTCCGTCTTCCATCACCACTATCCTGTCTGCGCTTTCCACACTGGAAATGCGCTGGGCAATGATAATCTTCGTGGTTCCCGGGATCTCCCGGGCAAATGCCTGGCGGATCTTCCCGTCTGTGGCCGTGTCGACTGCACTGGTGCTGTCATCCAGAATCAGAATTTTCGGTTTCTTCAGCAGCGCCCGGGCAATACACAGACGCTGTTTCTGGCCTCCTGATACATTGGCACCGCCCTGCTCAATGTATGTATGATAACCGTCGGGCATTTTTTCAATAAATTCATCTGCACAGGCAAGATGGCAGGCATGTCTGCACTCTTCCTCTGTGGCGCTGGGATTCCCCCACCGGAGATTTTCCAGTATAGTGCCGGAAAACAGCACATTTTTCTGCAGCACCACGGCCACCTGATTGCGCAGGGCTTCCATATCATATTCCCGCACGTCCCGGCCGCCTACCAGCACGTTTCCCGCTGTCACATCATAGAGGCGGCTGATTAGATTTACCAGGCTGGTCTTTGCACTTCCCGTTCCTCCGATCACCCCGATGGTCTCGCCGGAGCGGATATTCAGATTCACCTGCTGAAGCACTGGTTCCCCGCTCTCCTGGTGATAGGCAAAGTCCACATTCTGAAATTCTATACTGCCGTCTTCCGCCTGATACACCGGCTGGGCAGGATTTGCCAGGTCACTGGTTTCATCCAAGACTTCCGCAATCCGGCGGGCGCTGGCCATACTCATGGAAATCATCACAAATACCATGGACAGCATCATCAGGCTCATGAGAATATTCATACAGTATGTGAGCAGACTCATCAATTCCCCTGTAGTCAGGGAACCGCCCACAATCATCTTTGCCCCCTGCCAGCTGATGAGAAGGATACACGTATAAACGGTAATCTGCATCAGCGGAGCGTTGAAAACCAGATTGCACTCAGCCTTGATAAAAATATCATAGATATTCTGGCTGGCCTGCTTAAACTTGCTGGTCTCATGGTCCTCCCGAACATATGCTTTTACCACCCGGATAGCCGAGACATTCTCCTGGACAGAAGCGTTCATATCGTCATATTTGGGAAATGCCTGCTGAAAATATTTCATTGCCGATGTCATAATCAGAAACAACAAAATCCCCAAAATCACCACTGCTGCCAGATAAATTGCCGCCAGGCGGCCGTTGATCACAAAGGCCATAGCCATGGCACAGATCATACTGAACGGAGCACGGAAACACATGCGCAGAATCATCTGATATGCATTCTGAATATTGGTCACATCTGTGGTCAGCCTGGTAACCAGCCCGGCTGTACTGAATTTATCAATATTGGAAAAAGAAAAAGACTGTATATTTTCAAACATGGCCTCCCTTAAATTCCGGGCAAAACCCGCAGAGGCCCGTGCCGCTGTCCAGCCGCCCAGTGTGCCGGACAAAAGTCCGCAGGCAGCGGCAGCCACCATCCATACACCCACTTTATAAATATGAGAAAGGTTCCCCGCCTCCACCCCATCATCAATCATAGATGCCATCAGAAGAGGAATCACCATCTCAAAAATCACTTCCAGAATCATACAAAAAGGTGTTAGAATGGAATCCTTTTTAAATTCTTTAATCTGTGATGCCAGTGATTTCAGCATATTTGTCTTTTATTCACCCTCCCTTTTGTCAGCAAAAGGAGCATTGTACCGCTGAGGTTTCCACCACAGCGCAATGCTCCTTTCTGTCATTGGTTACTGTTTACTTATGCCAGCTCCTCTACCACTTTCTGAATTGCTGCAAGGGCGTCATCCGGCAGTTTATCATAGCCGTCTTTGGCTGTCTCAAATGCTTTGATTTCATTTACCCGGTCATTCATACGGGCTTTCAGCTGCTCCACATAAGAAGCGTCATTCATATCCGGCACAAAGCCTTCCCACTCCAGAATCTCAATATCAGAGAATGGTCCCCATTGCTTGAACTGGGCTTTCTTCTCAACAATTGCCTCCAGAATTCCCAGAGTATCCTTGGGCTGTACCTTCTTGCCCATGAAGTCTCCCGTGTTCACAATATAGCAGTCCACGTGTTTTTCCTCAACCAGTTTCTTGAACTTACTGTAATCGTCTGCCAGCGGGTAGGTGCGGAATGGATTGGCGTAGGGAACTACCACCAGCTTATTGGGGTCTACGCCGGGGGCCAGACGCTCTGCGGAAGAACGTTTGGTAGCCAGTGTGGCGCCCATAACAGAAGCCAGGGAAGCGCCTTTTAATTTTACAACCGGAGGAATGGTGGGATCTTTCATAATCCAGAAAATGGCATTTACCGGTTCCTCAATCTTATCTACCCGGTTGGGAGCCCATAACTTGGACTTAATGGCACGTCCATTGCCGTTTCTGATATCCTCTGTCACAATCTGAACTTTGCCTTCTTCATCCAGCGTTGCAGAACAGTTCTGCACAGTGAGAAGGAACTTATTGTCTGCACATCCCGCCGGATAATCCTGTGTTTTATCAAAATAGGTGGGCTCCAGGGCAATGGATGCACAGGTGTCTGTATTGATGATAAACGCATCGTCATGGAGTACTTTAATCTCGTATTTACCGCCGTGTTTTGCATGTGTCAGCGTAGACTTGCCGGAACCTGACAATCCATAAACAGATGCCACATACTTGGAACCATCTGCCAGGGTGTATTCCTTCTGGCCGCCGTGGCAGGCTGCATATCCATTGCGGTTGGCAACTGCCCATGCCATGGTCAGGGTTCCTTTTTTGTGCTCTCCGAAATATCTCATACCCAAAATGCAGGCACAGTTCTGGTCTGTGTTGAAATAGCAGAGTGTCTGCGGATCGCTTAAGCATTCAAAGCTAACGCCAGGGTGTGCCACCGGTGTCCACTGGGGATCTGAGAAAATATAGATGTCGGGTTCTTTTCCATCACCGACCATCTTTGAATTTTTATACATTTTCACATACTCGTCAGACATATACTGGAAATTCAGCATCCAGGAGTACAGAAGATTTTCTTCTCCTTCAGGCAGAAGCAGATGAGCCTTCACCATAAACTCAGGGTCCAGGCCAACGTATACTTCCGCATGATACAGAGTTTTCCAGCGTGACTCATAAACGGCGTCCATTGCCACCTTGTCCAGAGCCTCACAGTCTACTCCCGGCTCGCCGGCAATGCGGCGCGCAGCTGCATAACGCCCCGTGATGGCACCGTCATTAAACAAAAGCACTTTTGCATCTGCTTCCAGACCGAATTCTTCTCCCCGGTAAACAGGCATATCTGTCACAATCGTTCCTGGAGAATTTCTCGCCAGATCATAGGCTTCTTTTAATGTATTTACCTTTACCACATTATTTCCGTAAAATGCCGCCTCAATAATTGAGCGGGTTTTGCTGAATCCTACTTTTCCAGCTCCAATTTCACTGATTGGATAATACGCTTTCGTTGCCATATTGCTTCCTCCTTTTCAATGAGAGTGCCCCCATCAGTCCGGACACAAAGACTTTTTGGGAACACTCAATGGTCTCAAATCCACAAATTCACTCTATTATCACATCTGCCAAAATAATTGTCAAGGCTTAAACGCCTTGATTCTTTCATGTTCACTGAATGTTCATGATTAGATTCCCAGAATCTCCTTCACCGCGGCGGGCATCTCTTCGGCTGATACGACACGGTCATGGAGGATGGAAGCCGTGCGTATTTCTTCAATGGCTTTTGGCACCGCTGTCCCGGTGAGCTGATTCAGTTTATCCACCAATTCAAAATCTGTCATATCATTGTACTGATCTCCCAGCGCACTCATCACACTGCGGGTAAATTTATACGGGCTTGCAGTAGAAGCAATCACCGCCAAAAGGCTGTCCCCGGTCTGTGCCTTAAACTTTCCATATACTGTAGCTGCAACTGCCGTATGAGGGTCCAGCATATACCCGGTTTCTTTAAACACACGGGCAATGGTTTCGGCTGTCTCCGCCTCTGAAGCATAATTCCCGTAAAAATCTTTCAGCTGCGCTTTCATATCAGGTGTAATCTCATATCTTCCCTGGGAGGACAATGCCTCCATCAGCTCCTTGCAGCGGCTGGAATCTTCTCCGGCGATGCGGTAAATCAATCGTTCCAGATTGCTGGAAATCAAAATGTCCATAGAAGGAGAGGATGTCAAAATAAACTCACGGTTCCTGTCATAAACTCCTGTGGAAAAGAAATCATACAGTACTTTGTTATCATTTGACGCACAGATGAACCGCTCTATAGGCAGTCCCATCTGTTTCGCATAATAAGCGGCCAAGATATTTCCAAAATTTCCAGTGGGCACTACAACCTGGATTTTCTCCCCCTCCTGAATGTTTCCCTTCCTTAATAAAGAGGCATATGCATAAACATAATAGACAATCTGAGGAACCAGACGGCCGATATTAATAGAATTTGCCGAGGAAAACAAAAAGCCTGCCTCAGCCAGCTCAGCCCCCAGCTTCTGGTCGTGGAACATACGTTTCACAGCTGTCTGGGCATCGTCAAAATTCCCGGTAATCCCCACCACATAGGTATTGCTGCCTTTCTGTGTCACCATCTGCTTTTCCTGAATGGGACTGACCCCGTTCTTTGGATAAAAGACAATGATTCTGGTTCCCGGCACATTGGCAAAACCTGCCATGGCCGCCTTTCCTGTATCCCCGGAGGTGGCTGTTAAAATCACAATCTCACGGTGCTCATGATTCTTTCTTGCCGACACAGTCATCAGATGGGGCAGAATGGACAGCGCCATATCTTTAAATGCAATGGTAGCCCCATGGAACAACTCTAAAAAATACACACCATCTTTCTCTGCCAGCGGTGCAATTTCTTCTGTATCAAACTTAGAGTCATAAGCTTTCCCAATACACTCTTTTAACTCTTCCTCCGTGAAATCTGTCAAAAAACTGCTCATCACCTGGTACGCCAGCTCCTGATAACTGAGAAGCGACAGCTCTTTCAAACTCTTTTTTAACTGGGGAATCTCTGTGGGCACAAAAAGCCCTCCATCCGGAGACAATCCCTGAAGAATCGCCTGTGACGCAGTGACTGTTTCCCCGTTTCCCCGTGTACTTTTATATAATATCTCCATAGAACCAACCTTTCTATCCTTACTCATACTGCCTGCGCCGCCATTATAACACACTGTCTGCTTTCGCGGCAATGAAAAAACTGAAGTTTTCTATACGTCGAAAAAGAATCCTGCTGCTGCGCGTCGTCACTGGCAGCAAAACTCTACGTGGTTTCCTAGAGCGTGTTTGAAAATTGCTTTATGTCAACCGTGCGTCACAGTTTGTACCCAAGGGTATGATATGGGAGATTTGTTCCGCATGAGGGCGCTGTAGCGGGCTACAGCAACCGAATAAGGAGCAAATGTGCCGCAAAGTGGGGCGTGCGGTTGGCGTGAATGAATTTTCAAACACGCTCTAATACGATAAAAAGCCCGGAAAGACATATCCACTGTCTTCCCGGGTTTCATTCTAACTGCACTCCAGATCAAGGAAAAGTATAAAACGCATGATCTCCATGCACAAATAAGGCTTTCAAGTCGGACTCAAACCAAACCACATTACTCTCCAGTGCCTGGTCTTTCGCCACAAAAAACAATGCCCCATCTGAATAATCCACACCTTCCAAAACCTGTCTGACTGCTTCCTTTGTCATGTCTGAAATCTCCACCGTGCTGATTCTGCCATCTTCTGTGGGTGAAAATTGTGCAGCTCCATTGGTGCTCTCCCATACGACTTCTGTAACAGAGTTGGGAAAACGATGATCTTTTACACGGTTCAAGATCACATTTGCTACCAGAATCCTGGACTTCATGTCCTCGCCGCCGACTTCAGCTTCCACAATACTCAGCAGTGTCTCATAATCTGCGTCGGACATGATAGTTGACTGCGCTGCCCCGCACTGAGAAACATAATTAAGATTCGCCACGGACTCCTGCATACTCTCACTGACAGGCATAGAATTTACACTCATAGCCTGAGAAGCTCTCTGTCCGACGATCACTGCCTCGTAACTGCTGCCGATCTTGCGTATGGGATAAACCGGCATTTCTGTTTCACAGATACCGTTTACCACCCCTGAGATTCCTGTAGATACAATTCCTTTTTCGCTGGTAAGGGTCTCGTTCGCCATCACTTCTTTCTCCGCAGAAGCAATCGTCGACTGCGCTTTCCCTGAAGTTTTGACAGAAGTTTCCCTGATTACAAAGACAATTGCCAAAAACATCAGCAGTACACCTGTTACCGCCAGTAATCGGCGCATACGCCTTACGTTTCTCACATGTCTCCTGCGCTGTCTTGCTCTCATTCTTCTCTTTTTCATACTTTCACACAAATCCTTTGGCGGATTTTCCTCCACAATCATTCTTGTAGTATTTTCCCCTTATTAACCCCTAGGTTTTGTGTTTACCCGGCTGAAAAAGCCGATTCTGAAACTTCAGCGGTGCCCTCTTCACCACTAAGGTAGTGCTATTATACCAAATTTTTGGACAGAGTGCAAGTCTTAAAAGTTCTGCTCCGGCACCCCCGGGTAAATTCAGACTTTATATTCCTCACAAAACATTGCGAAATCCCCCCAAAACGTTTATACTATGTTTTAAGAAAATTCTACAGAGCAGTTGATAAATTTACATTTAGAAACTGTAAAGAAAGGAGTTCTATGGCAAAAAATAAAAAAAAGAAGAAAAAGGCAGGCGACTACCTGCTGACACTGGCCCTGCTGGCTGCCATTGGGGTGTTTGCTTTTGCAGGCTGGAAACTTTACAGCATTTATATGGACTATAAACAGGCAAAAGATGAGTACAAAGAACTGGAAGAGCTGGCCGTGCACCCCAATCCGGAAGGCGCCCAGGCAGGTGATGACGGTTCTCAGCCCCCCATCACCATAGATTTCAATGCCCTGCTGGCTGAAAATCAGGACGTAGTGGGATGGCTGTATGTGGAGGCTCTGGGAATCAGTTATCCTGTGGTACAGGGAACAGATAATGATTATTATCTCCATATGACCTACCAGAAAACTTATAATTTTGCTGGAACTATTTTTATTGACTATGCTAATAACAGGAACTTCCAGGACCTGAACACCATCGTCTACGGCCATAATATGAAAGATGGCTCCATGTTCGGTATCCTCAAACGCTTTGTCACAGAAAATGCCTATTCCACAAGCCCATATTTCTGGATGCTCACCCCGGAAAAAAATTATAAATACGAAATATTTTCCGCACATACTGCAGCAGTCAACAGCCTTACTTATACTCTGTTCAGCAAACCGGGCAAAGAATACACTTCTTATTTGAATGAAATGAAAGCAATGACGGAAACTCCCACTCAGGCAGAACCAAAAAAATTCGACAAGATTATGACATTATCCACCTGTACGGGCAACAGCGCTACCCGTTTTGTAGTACAGGGCATCATGCTGGATTAAGTCTGCCTAATTTCAGCCGATAATCCTAATAAGCAGGCATTAATGATTGAGAATTTGTTTCAGCATGTTTTAAAAAGGAGGGATTATCCATGAAAATCACGGCAGACACATGGCGGCAGAGCACAAACCACACACAGTACAAAACCGGCTGGCAGACAGAAAAAGAAAAAATTCCTGAACCAGATGCCGATGCAGCGTCAGAAGCAAAAAAGGAGCTGGAGAAAAATACCACTCTTCTGGAGGAAATGAAAAAGGAGCACCAGGCCGGACTTTTCCAGCCTGGTTCCGCCCCAAATAACGGCACCTCTTCCAAAATAAAAGCTTCCGTTCCCGATGACAATGTGGGACAGCTGGCGGCGGAACTGGCCAATGGCCAGACAAAATTTGATGTTCTGCAGGTTTCCTCCAAAGCCATGCGCGCCATGGCAAATCTCCGAATGGCTGGCGCAGTCAGTACGGGCAAAGACAAGGAAAAAATCAGCCAGATGATCCGGCGCATGAACAAGCTGATCAAGCGCATCCGCACAAAGATGAGACAGCTGGAAAAAGAAGATCAGCTGGAAAAACGGCAGGAAAAAGCAGAAAAGAAAAAAGAAGAGCAAAAGGCACGGGCATTGTGCAATGAGCTGCGGAGCAAGCGGAACAAACGCCGCCGGGAGGAACGTGATTATGCCAGCAAAGAAGCAGCTGGCGGCAGTGGATCGGATACGCCATCTCCCGCAGTCTCTGCAGCAAATACCAAAACTCCTGCCCCTGTGACAGCTGGAATAGCGGAGACAGCTGGTACTACAGCAGTGCCTCCTTCTGTCCCCGTATCAATGCCTATAACAGACACCGCCTCAGCGGCAGAACCCATTTCCGTAGATATTTCTGTTTGAATTTTGATAAAGGGCTTTTAAACGCAATTACCATATGGAGGAATTTCACATGACATCAGAAGTAACGCAATTACAGGAAGCTATTGATAAATTTGAAAATATTGTATTTTTCGGAGGTGCTGGTGTCTCCACAGAAAGCGGCATACCTGATTTCCGAAGCGTGGACGGCCTGTACAATCAACAATATGACTATCCGCCGGAAACCATCTTGAGCCATACTTTTTTCATGAATAACCCGCAGGAATTCTATCGTTTCTACCAGGCAAAAATGCTCTGCGATACAGCCAAACCCAATGCGGCTCACCGTAAACTGGCAGAGCTGGAACAAACAGGTAAACTGAAAGCGGTGATCACCCAGAATATCGATAACCTGCACCAGATGGCGGGAAGCAGAAACGTCCTGGAACTGCACGGATCTGTTCATCGGAATCACTGTATGAAGTGTGGAAAGTTTTATGATTTTGCTTATATGAAAAACAGCCAGGGAGTCCCCAAATGCCAGGAATGCGGCGGGACTATCAAACCCGATGTGGTGCTCTATGAAGAAGGACTGGATAATACCACCATAAATCGTTCTGTACAGGCCATTTCAGCTGCTCAGGTGCTTATTATCGGTGGAACCTCTCTGGCTGTATATCCAGCTGCAGGACTGATAGATTACTTTCAGGGGAAAAAGCTGATTGTAATCAATAAAGCCCCCACTCCCAGGGATCGGCAGGCTGATTTGGTAATCTCTCAGCCCATCGGCGAAGTTTTTTCTCAAATTCAGATATGATACCTTGTCCTGCCGTATTTTCTTCTGCAGACGGAATGTCTCATCCACATATTCGACGATATTTTTAAAAAAATCTTCAGGAGCGTGTTTTTACACGCTCTTGAACTTTATAGTGTGTTTGAATAATGTTTTATATCAACCGTGCATCACAATTTGCACCCCATGCCCGTACTCGTCACTACCATAAATGAAACTGTGCAGACGGCAGGGTATTGAAATTATCCTTGCTACTATTTATACTGTAGCTAACGGCAAAGATCGTGTTTATTTTGAGCTTGCAGCCCGCTGCCCAAACTGATTTCAGGTACTCTCATTTGCACCACCATCTGTCCAGCCGCTTGCGGCAGAAGAACGTACAGTAAAATGATAACAGACAGAGTACCGTGCCGTAAATTCATCCACGGAGGTGCCATTATAGATAAAATTTACGACAATTGTTGTGGTATTGATGTACACAAAAGCTCATAGCAGCCTGCTTCAAAAAAGGCAGTAAGCAGGAAGTACGTGAGTTTGGTGCAGCAGCCAAGCAGCTCCTTGAACTGGCTGACTGGCTTAGAACAGGCAGCTGTAAGATGGCTGCCATGGAGAGCCTGCCTCCTATTTGGAAGCCCCTGTACAACATCCTTGAATCTTCTGACCTGAACAATGCCATGGTGGTTAATGCCCGCCATATGAAGGCGTTCCCGGGCCGGAAGACAGATGTGAAAGTGCGGAATGGACCGCTGGCCTTCATCAGCACGGACTGCTCCAGCTAAGCTATATCCCGGATAAGGACCAGCGTGAGCTGAGGGAACTGGTCCGTTACAGCAGGAGCCTTGCAGGCGGACGCACCCGGGAGCTGAACCATCTTCAGAAAATGCTTGAGGACGCCAATATCAAGCTGTCCGGTACGGTGTCAGACATCAATGTCAGAAGTGCCAGGAGCATTCTGGAATTTCTGCTTACCGGGGGAAGCCATCGACAGCACAAAATACAATGAGATGCATGAACAGAAAGTCATCGCGCATAATCTTAAAGCTGCAAAAGAACAGATCATTGATGACCTGAACGGTGTTATTCCCCCCTCTCCAGCACAGGATAATGAAAGTACTCCCTGCCCATTTGGATGAGCTCAACGCCCATATCCAAAATCTGCATGATGAGATTGACAATTTTATAAAGCCAGAGGAAAAGCAGGCCTCAAACGCAATTCAGGAAGTAATCGGCATTGGCAATACCTGCGCACAAGCTGTCATCTCCGTTATCGGGACAGACATGGGCCGTTTTCCTGCCGACAGGCATACTTCTTCCTGGGCTGGATTATGCTCCGGTAATTATGAAAGTATCAAAAAGCGAAAATCTGGCAGGACCCGGAAGGTTTTGTTTCACAGTAAGGGTATGAATATGGGAGATTTATTCCGCATAAGGGCGGTGCAGCTGGCTGCAGCAACCAAATAAGGGGCAGATATGCCGCAAAGCGGGGTGTGCTGTTGGCGTGAATGATTCTTCAAACACGTTGCAGTACTACAGCGAACATATTACATTGTACTTTGAATAAGCCGCTTTTGCATCGATTTTCAATAGAAAATAATCGGATTTTTATTATAGCAAAAGCGGATATTACTCATTGACAGATTGCAAAATTCGAATTATTTGCTGTAATAGTAGAAATTATTAGAAAATACAGTTTTTAAAGAAGGGGGGCTGAAATGGCAGATAAATTCACAGTGGGAAATATTATACGTATGAAAAAAAAGCATCCATGCGGAAATGACCACTGGGAAATACTCCGGGTAGGAGCTGATTTCCGGTTAAAATGCATGGGCTGCCAGCGGCAGGTTATGATACCCAGGCGACTGGTGGAAAAAAACTTTCGGGAGTTTATTCAATGACCTATTTCAATATCTTTAATCATTAGGCGGCTATATTCCCGACGCCAGCTTATATAAAATGTACTCTCAGAGTCTCTTTGTGCTTGATTTTGTGAGATGATTTTTTATCATTTAGTTATAAACTTATGGGGCGTACACGGTGTGTACGTTGATTAAATTTGGTGTTAGTAATAGGTGTGGACAAAAAAATTTGAACAACCTAATACTACCAAGTGAAAGAGCAAAGGATATGTTCAGCATGGCGAAAACAGAGTACTATTAGCGGCTGGGTAAAGCAGCTTTCCCCAATCAAAGTATCAGAGGAGGAAACTGTCACACTCAAGGAGTTTAAGGCTCTCCAGAAAGAAAACCAGCGCCTTAAGTAAGGTTCCAATGGCTGAGTCCGTGACCAAAATCTTTTGGGTCTTTACAGGCTGGTTCGTTAACGAGCATGATTTCTTCCAGTGTAAATACAGGCAGTTTTCCCGGACGGGGTTTGTCAGAGAGGAAAGATTTCATAAGCCCGGGAAGGTCTTCCATGTTATCGGAACTGCGGCATGCAACCTCCATCTGCAAAAGAAGACCGGTATTTTTATGAAAATATTTCCGCCCGGTATTGACTGTATTACGTGAGACCCCAAGGAGCTGTGCGGTTTTCGTGCTGCTTTCTCCTTCTGCGGCCATCAAAAGAAGCCTGGAACGCAGGACAATACAAGAAGGCAGGGTATAACTGACAGCAAAATTTTTCAATATCTCTATTTTTTTCCGACAGCTCAATAGCTGGTGCTTTAAAACCGCGCATAGTCAATCCTCCATTTTTCTATAAATTATAGCATATTCTAAAGAAAAATGGGATTCAAAAAGTGATAAGATATTAGTAAAACGCTGTATTAGTCCTGCCTCCAGGCTTCTAATAAAAGGATGGATTTCAATCCACACTCCCACGTAGGGAGTGACGGGATTCTGTGCACAGGGCCAACAGGATAGACTCAATTTCAATCCACACTCCCACGAAGGGAGTGACGGACTCTACTGCTTCAGGGCTGGCCGGGTCACCGTCATTTCAATCCACACTCCCATGAAGGGAGTGACGTGCCGCTTCCAGGCGGCGTAAAAATGGCAGTGAATTTCAATCCACACTCCCACGAAGGGAGTGACCTTTCCACGCTTCCAAAAGTGCCGCCCTGGATGCTATTTCAATCCACACTCCCACGTAGGGAGTGACATGCCCGTTGGACAGAACTAGAAAAGCAGATATTTATTTCAATCCACACTCCCACGAAGGGAGTGACGCGGCAGGCGCATGAAGCGGGGGTGATGCTGACTATTTCAATCCACACTCCCACGAAGGGAGTGACACCGGAAGGTGGGCCGGCAGGCTGGTGCAGATGCAATTTCAATCCACACTCCCACGAAGGGAGTGACAAAGAAAGATGTGGATATCATCCTAGTACTCCATCCGGTTAGCTTTCAAACTATATTTGGATACAGCCTAGCCAGTT
>CAJUMB010000066.1 GCA_910587105.1 uncultured Lachnospiraceae bacterium | reverse complement strand
CGGGACAGCCACAGCAGTGTCTGGCCTGCCTTGACAGGACTTTCTGCTGCTTCTTCTAAAATTTTCTTGTCAATCTCAAAGTCACTCCGATAGTATTTGGTATTGTGTTTCATAACAGCTTCCATATTGCTGAGCAGGTCACTGCTTTTTATTTTTTCATGTACATATGACGTCTTTCTCTTACCGTTTGACTTTTTGTGGGTTTGTCTGATAACATTAAGTTTTTCCATGAATCTCCTTTTCCATTTTGAGTAATCCATAGCAGCTTTTTGCTGGTGTCTGCGGCACCTCATAAACTTCGATTTTTTATAGCAGAATAAGACAGGGTTGTATCACCCTGTCTCACGGTTACAGCCAATGTGTCCGAATCGGGCACCTTAGCTATGGATTTTATTTATATTGCTACATTACTATAATATATAAGTGAGATTTCAAACTTTGCCGGGTTTTCTATCCCTGCTCCCTGTACTCCTTCAGATACACGGCCTGTCACATCACCAGTAGCGTTATGCTGCTTCCGGCTACTCTGCTCTCCCATAAAAAATCCAGAAGCCTGTGCAGATAAGGCCGGAACCGATAGAAAGCAGACCTATTTGAATACCTTCCAGAATACTTCAAAATTCCACCTTGTGTGTCCCATCAGGACTTTTTAGCGTTAAAAAGGCCCCAGGCCCACAGAGATTTCCGTTTCTCTTTAATTCACATAAACCTTCCATCCATTTTCATAAGAATCGAACATATAGTTTCTGCCGGATTGATTGGAGACAGAACCAAAGAATTCCATGTCAGAAAACTCTCTCCAATGCTTCCCGCGACAAGGCCTTAAGCATAACGAAAATATTTCCATAAGCCGAAAATAAAACCAGGCATCTGTAATATTTTATTATATTTTCCTGCAGATCTGCTTTATTTTTATCATATTAAGACACATCAAAGTACTATCCAAGGAAATTCCAGTTTACTCTTTCATACATCAGATTATCATCAAATTTCTTTGCTCCCAGCATTCTTACTCTCTGGCGATAGCTCTTTTCTTAATTCTTTTAAAGGCTCAATTAGGTCTAACAAAAAATCCGATAGATCTATACTAACGCAAAGCTCATTATTATCTATCATTTCCATTAATACGTCTTCTATTTCATCATCCGACTTACACTTTAGCACAATATCTGTAAATAATTCTTCAACTTTTTGAGCTATAACAATCTCTATATTTTGGAAAGCGGAAACTCTACTAGAATCCAACACTGGTTTTTCTTTCTTGATCTTTTTAACTTTCCAGGAGCCGTCATCTTTCAATTTAACAGTATACCCTTCTTTTTTAAGGATATCAAATATGGTTTTTCCACAACTATAAGCATCGACCAATTTATTAATGCATTTTATATGATTATACTTATAATTTTTATCCTTTATCAGTTGCCCAGCCTTATACATCATTATGAGTTCCACTTCTCTTTTCCCCTCTGGGGTTCCATCATCTATCTTATTAGGTACATAGAAAGCGAAGAACTCCATTGATGACATTCTTTCTTTTTTCTTCTTTTTTTTCTTTTTGTCATCATCCGATGAAGATGGGTGATCTTCGAGATACTTGTCCACATCTGGGCATGTGGCACTGCTGACAACATCCTGGATTGCTAATCCAGCCTCCTCTACCTTGTTATAAATCGCATCATACAATCCATCAAATAGCATACTTCTCTCCTCCTTGCATTACCATCCAAACAATCCCTCAAAAAAACCAGCAATACAACTTCCAACATCTTTCACTTTATCTATAACAGCCTCTGCCCCTTCAACGACTTTTTCCCGTATTTTCTGCGCCCCTTTTACAACTGTTTCCCCAACCTTTGATCCAGCCATATATCCAACTGTTCCGCCAATGAATCCGCCTACGATAGTTCCAACAGGTCCAAATATGGTTCCGGCTGCAGCACCAATCGCAGAACCCTTTCCCATAGTCGCTAAGCCGGCTGCTGTTGCAACTGTTGTCTGTTCTATTTTTTCAATGCCTTCTTTGAGTGACAGCTCACCAGCCGCCATTTTTCCTACAACCTTAACATTTTCAACACCGATATATGCGATATTTGCTATAGTGCCAGCCGGTGTCCCTTTTGGGATCGCCTTTATTATCTCTTTTTCAGCACTTACTTTAAGCGCGCCTGCCGCTGCTGCTTTTACACCAAAATCAGCCCCGCTTGCAAGTGCGGTTTCAACTATCTCTTCTCCTGTGATTTCTTCATCATTCCATACTTTTTTTGCAATATCAAAACCAACTCCAATAGCAGCTCCTTGAATTGCCGCTTTTCCGGCTTGTCTTCCAATACCCACAGCAAGATCTTGGGTTTTATATTCATTCCAATTCAGCTCTTTCCAATTACCGCTTTGAGCCTCCTCCTTCATCTGTACTGCGTGGGATTTTGAAAGTGGATTGCTTGTAGTCCCGTCAGGCGCTTCTATAATGGCAGTACACTTCTTCTCTATATCCATCTGCTGACCATCTGGAACAAGTTTTTGCTGTCCTCTGTAATCGCCATGTTCAAATGCCTGTTCGGTTGCTTTTGCATCTTTACAATACTTTGACTGATACCGCCTAACGATTTTTCCCGAATCATCGCGAATAACAACGTCTACTGAATTTTTTTTATAGCCTTCCCCTTTTGGCGGCTCGAGAGCTTCTGCCCGGTATCTGCTGCCAGCTGCCTTTGCATTTAGGTTAAACGTCTGTGCATGGTACTGCTCTGCAATAAATCCATCTAAGTTTGGATTTTGGTCAACAATATGTGCCTGTGTTTCAATTGTACTATTCAATTCCAAATTTGCCTTTTGCAGTGCATCCTCCAGGCTCTTTAGATGGTCCACTGTTTCCTCAACAGACATTCTTGATACTGCTTTTCTGGTTTGTGATGCAAACCAGCTTTCTTTGCTCCTGCCATCAGTAACCGCTTTTTCCAATGATGCTTTTTTCCCCATTGGCCTTAATGGCTGTTATAATCTCTCTAACTGTATCCCATATTTCTTCCGGCTTCTTATCCGGAAGCTGTTCCGCATTTTTTCCCAGCCATTCTTCCACAGGCTTGTCTGCATTCTCCTTATAATACTCTATGAACCTCTTTATAAGCAACTGCAGCTCTGTGCATTCGTATTTGTTAAGAACTGGGGCAAATTCTTCGTCAAGAAGCAGTACTGCGTTCATTTCATTTTCCATATCTTCATTATCCCCCATAAAAAACACGCAATCCATTGAATAATCAGCCTGTTTCAAATAATATCCTATTTGGTTGACACTTTTTGAATCTCAATATGCCCTCACCCCCAGTATTTATACCTGTTTGATGGAATCTTCCGAACACGTATTCGTCAATTAAATCTGAAACACACCAAAAACTTTGTGCAAATAAGGAATGTCAGAATTTCTATGTAAAATTTTTCACACCCCCCATAAATCGATATTTTGTGAATGCTTACAAGGAAATTCGGATGCTCCCAAATAATACGATTAGAGTATAATATCTTGTGTTCCAATTTTATTGAACTGTTCGTTTTCAAATACAACGGCTATTCCATTCTCCATATCGAATTTATAGTTGCACATTATAGCAACAACGTGTTTCTCTTTCTCCCTTGAAACATAAAGATACTTAGGAACTACATACTTAAAAATATTCTCAATTGTATCTGTTCCTATTTCATCACGATTCATTTTAGTGCAATACTTCTTTACTTCTTCAAGTGAAAAATCAACTTCTCTGTTTAAATTCAAAAATTTATTCAACGCCTCTGTTTGAGATTCAAGAACTTTTTCTCCTGAATAACAATCATATTTAATTCCAAGTTCTAGTTCTCTGCCCCATATTATTATTTTTACTTTATTCATCGAAATCACTTCCTCCCAACTCAATAAAATCACGTTTCTTACACTCAGAAACGCCTCCCAAATGTCCAGAATAATCATTAACTTTTGTTGGCACGAGATCACAGGTCTTCATATCATTTCTCTCATGCCAGGAATAACCATTTTCCTGACGCCATGCTTTCACATCACGTGCTATCCAATCTGTTCTTCCATCCCGTCCCTCTTGATTCCATTGCTCGGTACACTTTTCATCACATTGTTTGAAATTTTCAGCTCTGTTCTCCGTCATATTCCCAATTTCAACAGTAGCTTCCGACACCTCAGAGAAATCAGGAATGCCATCCTTATACGAGATACTATGTGTCCCATATTTTTCAAGAATCATCTTAACTTCTTTATCATTGGGTGTAAACTCTGACTCCCCGCGTTTGCCAGACCAGTCGCCCCGGTCACTATTCTCTCGAGGCGTTTGTTTTATTCTTTCTTCATATGTGCTGTAATAGCCATTTTCAATATGTGGTAATTCAACAGATTCTCTCTCAGAATCAACAGGGTTCCACCTTATCTCCGCATCATTTGCTTTCTCACTGCTAAGACTTGGAAATTCAATCTCAGATGTCCTCTCCGATTCTAAATCCCCAAATTGGTGTTCTGTCTGCTCCAATGGAGAGGAAGTACCTTGAAAGTCCCTGACCAGATACCCTAATTCCATTCCATCACCTTCTCACGTAAGTAATTTATCCGCAATTGTTCAATTGCTATGTTATCTGGATATTTTTCGTGCTCTATTCTGCAAATATAATAGATAATGGAAAGCAGTTCACGCTTATCAAAATCAGCAAATTCTTCTTCAATGTTCTGACTGATAATATTGCTAAGTTCTTCAAGATCTGCACATTTTGAAGTTCCCCGGAACACATCTGTAAATTTATAATTTTTATTGATAAAATCAGCGACTGCCCATTCAAACGCCCTATTTCTCTTATTCAAATTTAAAATAAGCTCCTTTCTGACTTTTGCAGAAACATTAGATAGCATAATTTTATCAACGGCACCCAATTGTTCTTTCTCTGTCAGATTTCTCTTGAGCAACATATGAAGCAGCTTATTATTCTTTATATCCCGGGTCTCCACTGCATGTTCAGGTTTTTTCTGAGCCAATTCAAAATCATATGATTCATATTTTGGCAAGGTACATAATACTGCTTCCTGCCAATCATTTTGATATACCGCTGCTACTCCGGTTGGCAGTTTTGATAATTCACCAAATTGTGACTCTTTTAATGCAATGGCTTTACCAGTGAGCTCTCTATCAGTACTTTCGGGAAGTCTTAATACAATCTTTGTATTCGTATTTCGGATAGCGGCAGTGTCCAATAAGCTCGGCGCCTGATCAACAATTACAAACCCTTCGCCATATGTCCTTATTTCGGCAATGGTATTTGTAAGCATTTCCACTGATTTTCCAATCATATTTGAAGACTCTGCACTCTGCTCTGTGGATGTCTTTTTTAGCAGATTATGGGCTTCCTCAAGAACTGTAATATGCTTAAGCGGTGAATTCATCTCACTTGCCTTAGCCATGCGGTATTCCTGGAGTTTTAGAACTATCAGACCCATGATAAGAGATTTTGTTTCCATAGCTCCTATCCTGCTGATGTCGATAACTGCATTCCTGTCAAAAAGGTCTGCCAGATCTAATTCATCGCTGACAAAAATTCTTCCATTCATTCCATTGGTCAATGACTTGAGCCTTGTTGAAAGAGATCCTATGTAATCCCCCTTGGTATCTGTAGAGTAATCAGACTTATTAATTGTTATATTTAATTCTCTTAACACATCATCAAATGTGGGAAATAATCCTGGTATTTTAGTATTCTCTGATGTGTCCAGATCCCATCCTGCAGCTATATATGCCTGTTCTATTGAATCCTTTAATACTGCCGGCATTGCTGCATACATAGGCCAGCAGACATTAAAGATTTCAACAATCCTGTCTATGTGCTCCAAAACATGGATTTCTTCAGGGAAAGAAAACGGATTAATCTTCAATATTTCTCCCTGTTTCGGATTTGTCCCAAAGCATCTAACGTCTTTGAATACCTTTTTGTATTCGCCTTTAGCTGGCTCAACAATCAAAAATGGGATTCCTATCCTCCTTATTTCAGAAATCAGATGATATACAGCATTTGATTTTCCAGCTCCTGTAGAGCCTGTAATAAATGTATGCATGGAAAGACTGTTTACATCCAGTTTAACTTTTGTTTCTGTCTGCTGTCCAAGATTATATATTTTTCCTAAATGAATGCCCTTATCCAAACTTTTCTTCCCTGTAATCACCTCCTGGGCGAATTGAGCATGTTCAACAACTGGAAGCCCTCTCACCGAGTGTCTTGGCAGCCCCATATGAATGGCAAGTTCATTTGTACTAACCACTGCAGATGGGTTTACAGCAATATAACGATCCCCATCATAACTAAACCCTGTGTATACAAACTGCGGATGGAGAAAATTCTGTATATATTCATACAAATTCCTAACAGACTCATGATCTGTCCATGAATTAATCGCACTGCGCTCAATTCCACTATCGGCGCCGGCAATCACTGACTTATAGGTATTGGCGGCTGTTTCAGTTTCGGCCGCTGTCTCCCCAAGAAAATAAGCTGCAAAATTCCACATTCCAAAACTTTCGCATTCTTCCATTCGTTTCAAATGTTTCTCTATCCGCTGCAATGCCATACTCAATGTCATATTTTGTGCATTCAGGGTAACTCCCTTTGAAGTCCCAAAGGTATCAGTCATTGTTTTCGTGTTTACCAAATTGAAAGACTCACCAATGGTATCTGAAGTACTTTCCGTAGTACTAAGCCCCCTGCTTTTAGACGTGCTGTCACTTTCTGAGGTTCCATAACTCCTGCTATCACTATGGCCGTGGGAATCACTAAATCCGTGTGCCAGCGTCTTTGAAATGGAATCCGAAACTGATTCCGAGTGGCTGATTCCCTTTGCAACAGAATGACTTTTACCCGCAGTCACTCCAGCATTTTTTCCACCGCCGATTGTAAATATCCCCATTTGTAAACCAATATTTGATGAGAGTCCTTTATAGCTACTAACAGAAGTCCCATCAGTCACTGTCCTGCTTGTCCCATCTGTCGTTCCCATAGTGTGTGTCTTACTGTCAGTTTCTGATTCGGTATCTGTATGAGTATCTGTATCTGTTATCCCCACTGTCCCGGAAGACCCTGTCGTATATGTTTTCGTGTCCGTCTCTGATTCAGCAGCTCCTTTTGTATCTGTATGAGTTTTACTCCTTGTGCTGCCTTCACTGCTGCCAGACGATGTACTTCCTCCATCTGAAACCATAAAATTCATCTGCATATTTGCAAAGGGGGAAATTTGCGTAAAAATCCGCTCATATTCACGTCTTCGTGCCGTCAAATCATCATAGTTCAGACTATCTGCGATGAATACTGCTGTGTATTTTTGATTTTGCATTGCATACACGAACTTTTCAAGCCCCTGAATGAAATCTTTATTAGTAACCGTATCCTGCTTGTAATCAGCCACACACGTCACACTTGATACACAGCCCGGCTGAATTGCCTTCATATCTTTCTTCATGTCTTCATCATAATACTCCGTTATCTTGCTGCCAGGGAAGAACCCCAGCAGGCTCTGCTTAATCATTTGAAATAGTGTGCCCGCAGAATTTTCTCCATTAGGCCTAGCGCCTAAATAGAACTCTGTCTGTTCACTATCACTTTTAAGCATTAAGACCAAGGTACAGGGGCGGTTGGAAAGTGCATGAAAGGCCATCGCCAGTTTATCAACAGAAAACTCATCTTCCTGATATACCAATTCTGATATTTTAAAAAAATGAATATCTTTCATATCTTTGTCAATACAAGTATCCGGCCTGATAATAGGCAATTGTTCCAGCCTCGTAACGTAACCCTTCATGACTTCATCATCAATTATACTTAAACAATTTCCCAAATTGCTCTGAAGAAGGCTCATATCTAAGCTTTCTGGTTCAGCGTAAAGTCTATTGCAGACAATTTTTTCCGGCAATACCATTTCCTTTGGTGTCTCGACAAAGGGAGGCTGAATATTATTGGATATTATATCCTGCTTTTCCCCATCCCATTTCATACCTCTGCTCCCTTCTTAGCATAATACCTCCAGGCATTTTCATTCCGAGCTATTATCTTTCTTGAAAGAACTCCCTTTTCAAACGAATCTCTTTTTAATATAATTTTTACTATTCCTAACGGTTTATTAGATGTATTTCTTTGTTCGAGAATCCAATACTCTAAACTATGGTCGGACCACCGTTTCCAGTTTTCACTTCGATGTTCAATTTTTTGTTTTTCATTACTATCCAATATTTTTTGATAAATACAGCTTTTCCCGCTTTTTATATCAGTAACTCTTAATGTCTGATTTGATAATTCGGCTTTTCGGAAATCAGATTGATATATCGTTAAATATCCAGGTCCCTTTGTAAGTCTCCTATTTGCAGTATTCGTTGTCATTTTCGGGGATTGTGTCACCGAAGAATTGCCATTACAACTCCCACAATTATTACTACGGTTATGGCCAACACAATCCCCCTGAATTTTTTTGATTCGTAATCTCCTTCCTGTGTTGTGGACTGCACTCCATTTTTTCTTTTTTCCGCTTCAATTCTGGCTCTTTGAGTCTGTTGTTCAGCCTCAGCTTTCTGATTCTCCAATTCAAGAGCTTTTCTTTTTTCCTCCAAACGTTTTTCCTGCATTTCAGATTCAGTCATCCTTTTTTGCGTATCTGCTGTAGGAATTACTTCTTTTACAACTGAAGACTCCATCTTTGCAGGCCGACTTGTCTCAGGGGCTGGTTTCTCCCGCTTTTTCTCTGCAACAGCCTTTTTCGCTTTTCTCTCAGCCAGAAGCCGTTCTATCTTGTCCGCGTAGACTATTTGTGCAACTTTCATCATGTGTTCAAATCTTTCCTGAGAAAAATTTTTCTTGAGATCGAGCTTTAACTGTATCCAATATTGCAAATCCCACCTGTTCTCATCTAATATAATTCCATTCAGATCCTCAAACCCTTCAAACATCCCGTCAATACCCTTGCAAAACTCATACTCTGCACGATATTTCTCGAATGTTGGGTCAACATCTAAACAATCCGCAAAAATATATCGGAGACCTGTTATGTCTCCCTTATCCGCACATTTTTTTACTTCCGCTAACACGCCCAGACCTCCTAAATATCAAGAATGTTGTCAATCTCTTTCTTGTTGGCTTCTATCCATCCAAGTAATCTCTTATTCTTCTCCAGTTCAGCCTCTTTTGTTTTCTGATCACTGGCACACTGCTCTAATTCTGTATATTTCTGCTTAATAAGGGCATCCAGCTCGTCAAAAATGCCTGTAAACTGATTCTTTATCCTGTCAATCTGATCTTCTGCATAGCTTAACGCAGCTCCAATTCCTTCGTCGATCGTTCTGCTCAACTTACTGACTAAACCGCTCTGTATTACGCTGGTTTCTACTGAAAATTTCTCAATTTGCTCCCGATGTTCTTCGTAGATATCCCTCATTACGGTCTTATATTTGATTACTGTTTCATAAACATCCTCATCCTTATAATCATCAACAGTCTCATAAACATCTTCTTCAATATACTTTGGTTTCCAGAACTTAAAGCGACCGAAGATACCTTCTCTTTCTGGATTCCTTACTGTTCTGGTTCCTGTTCTCTCTTTATGAGATCCAATTTTTACTTTTTTTGTTCCGACTTTTACTTTTTCTGTACCATCCGGTACTTCTTCTTCTTCCTGTCCTACTTTCTCATAATAGACTTTTTCCTCGTAAGAGACTTCGCCGACATCATCAACCGTTTCTGCAACAAATTCATCCGAACACCATACGGCAGCATTCTCTTTCATACTGTTCAATGCACCTTTAATCAGGTCAACCGTATCAAAATCAAGCTGTTTATCTGCAACATCCTCATCGATTTTTGTCAGCTTTTCCTGATATTCAATAAGAATATGTTCTCCTGTTTCCATTACTTCCTGATTGATAACACTTTCAAGTTCAGAAATAAGTTCAGCGATACTGTCTGAACTCATCATAGTAAACTGTGCAACTAATCTCTTTGCTTCTTCCCTATTGGTGATTTCATCGCCGTATGGTTCAAATACACGGCTGGTTTTCCGAACGGCTTCTGCCGTTAATACCTCTGCTTTATCTTCAATGGATTCTATGGGATTAAGCGCAGCAATTCTTTTCTTAAAGACTTCCGCTTCTTTTCCATTATCAATTTTTGCTTTCACCGCTGCTGCTCTTTCAGCACAAGCTTTTGCGGCCTCCTCATCTGTAGCAACCTGTGTCTTTGCCCGGGCAAGAATTTGTGTACTTTCCAAAACTTCCTGGAACGACTCAACCAGATCCTTAACCTTCTTTGTCTTTGCATACTTCTTAACATATGCCGTTATCGCAGC
This sequence comes from uncultured Lachnospiraceae bacterium, assembly GCA_910587105.1. GTDB lineage: Bacteria > Bacillota > Clostridia > Lachnospirales > Lachnospiraceae > MGBC164599. The sequence continues at coordinate 7,390 of CAJUMB010000066.1, read as the reverse complement.
TTCAATAGAATAAATGCCGCAATGGATTAACGCCTGCTCTTTCGTATCTTCGTTCTTTTCAGCCTGGCTAAGCCTATAGTCCAGTTCCCTCTGAGCACTGGGGGACAATGTTGAATACTGTTCTAAATGCATAGATTCATAATCAATAAACTTATCGATCATCGGAAGCGTATCACGCGCTGCAGACGGAAGTCTTCTTTCCTCGCTTCTTGTCAGATTATCAATATCAATACCCTCTAAATACGTCTTTATATTTAATGCTGTGTACGCTGAACATGGAAATAGCTGTGGATCTTCAATGCCATAAGAAGCAAGATATGTCTTAGCAGCTTTAATTGCCTTTCCAATGTCTTCCTCTTCTGGATTAAATCCATCCATCTTATTAATCACAAAGAGAAACCGGTCCCTGACCTGCTTGCCTCCTTTTTTTATCTGATCAGCAACATAAGACAGCAGTGAGGCATCATCATTCGTTGATAACTGTGTGCCATTCAGGACATATAAAATCAAATTATTAGAGTCACTATTAATTGCTCTGTATGTTGTATTCTTATGATCCTGATTCTGGGAGTTATTCGGTCCGGGAGTGTCTACAAGCATAAGCGCTGTACTTCTTGCATCAAGGAATGGAATATTTCCTTCTGCTGCTATTTTATGAACATCCGAATTATCATTTAATTCTGCCATGATTTCATAAGTCAAATTAGAAATTTCCTGAAGGATATTGTCATTCTCATCGTAAACCACCGCTTCAAACTGCTCGTTATCATTATCTAATATCTCTGTGATTGTAGCAGTGCAGGCCTCATTCTTGGAAGGCATTAGTCTCTTTCCCAAAAGAGCATTAATAAGGGTAGACTTTCCAGAACTCATTGTCGCAATTACATTGATAGGAAATACTGCGTTATTAATACTTGCAAATGCTCTAATCAACTTTGGATTCCTAAAGTCATCAACAGGTCCTTGCTGAAGATCAGTAAATACACTTACTATCTTTTCACTAATGTCTTCATCTGATCTTCCTTCTGTAAACTTCATATCAAGCTTTTTGACCACACCAGCAGCCTTTGCATGTGTGAATGCATCTTCAATATCATCCCAGTCTAAGGACATTCCATAAAATTCAATATCAAAATCTACTGTATTTAGCTCATCCACCAACATCTGCGGGAATTTTCCAACCCACTCCTGCAGTCTTTTTCCTCTCACGACTTTATAAAGGATACTATCTGCGGATATTATTTTTCCATTTACACGTATCTGTGTTTCCATACGATATGGATTATACTTAACATAAACCTGTGCCATTTATTTTTCCTCCTGTTGTCAGTACTTTTACTATCTTCTCAACATATGCTATTCCACTCGTCTTCAACAATTGTTCTTCTTCGCTCCCACAGTCGGCCACCGATATTTTTTTAAAAGCTGAAGTATAATATTCCGGAAGATTCATCTGGTCAAACTTATCTACAAAATTGTAAAGCTCCCTTTCTTCTGTCCTTGACAGTTTGGAAATTAAAAACTGTTTTGCAAGATAAGCAGCTCTTGATGAGACTGGACAAACCATTGGAGCCTTGAAACCTTTTTTCTTTAATAATTCTGTTTGACGTCCGATTGCAGCCCCAATGTCTTCTTCCTCCACATTAAATGTATCTATTTTATTTATGATAAACAGAACTGGCTTCCTGCCGATTGTATTTTTCACATAATCAAGGTGGCTGTCTTCATCGTTTGTCCCCAACTGTGTTGCATTCATAATATATATAAGCAAGTTGTAGTTTTTCCTTTTTATCAATTTTTCCGTAATAATCTTATGCTCTTGATCACCGCTAAAATTTACTCCGGGGGAATCATTTACAATTATCCTCTCCTTACTTAATCCACCTATAAATTTTGTGCCCACAACAATTTTATCTGATTTGTTTAATTCATTATCATTTAAAAGTTCTTCTTTCCCCGCTGTAAGTATTAAATCGTGGTCGTATTCATAAGCGAAATTATCCTCAAATGCTTTATTTACAATACAGTGTATTTTACTTGTGCACGCCATGTTTTGTGACAGACAGATGTACTTACCTGCTAAGGCATTGATAAATGTTGACTTGCCCGCACTCATAGTTGCTGTTACCATCACTGAAGACGGAGCCTTCTTCCTAAACGCCATATTCTTTTTTATAAGAAATATATACTCTTTTTCATGGGAAAGCAAACTATTATCAGCAAGCTGCTTCAGCTTTCTGATTTCTCCCCGCACAAAGGTTTTAACAATATCATTAACAATCTTTTTATCAACTGCTGAATCCTCAAATTCAATTAGGTATCTTTCTTTGACACTCTCTAGCTTTTCTGCATCTTCATTTTTAACCTCATATCCCAAAATATGAAATATATCAAACAAGAGGAAGTATTTATAGTAGGATATGTCATGTCCTTCTGCATTTCCTCTGACTCCAAAAATAATGTTTTCGTATGCTTTTAGCTCAGCACTTTCATATTTTCTTCGATTCCATCCACCAGTTTTAATCAATATATTCAGCTTGTTAATGTAATCCCTTTTTAACTCCTCGCACTCATACATAATCGGGTTTTTAATAATGATGTGTGATATGGCTAACGCTCCTATATTAATTCCATCCACCTCCTGACAAATATTAAAATTCCCTATTGCCACTAAATTTTTCCTCAGTTCTTTCTCTTTCTGAAGGCGCCTGTATTTTTTCCCATTCTTTTTCAATAGAACATCTCCTTACAAAATCATTTTCGCTTTAACGAAAGCGGAAAATCGTCACGTCAAGACAATGCTTTCCATATCATAAATGTCATCTCCCTGGCTTCTTATCCATCTGTCAACCCCATCTCCAAAAACTTCTGCCTGAACAAGAACCTCCCCGCCCTCCTCTTTAATAACTTTTGCCGTCGGAAGTCTGTCTAATACGGCTTCCAAAGAGCTCCCTTTATATTTAAAGCGGATTTTTTTCAGCCTCCCTCCATACATAAACTGAATCCGTCTTCGGAATTCCCCTTCTTCGAACCGTTCTTTATAGGGAATAGGAAAATGTTCATCCAATATTTTTATGTCTTCCAGCCTGTCCACTCGGTAAATTGTCGGGAACAGATCATCCGGATTCTGAAATTCCTTTTCCTTGTCTATGTCTTCAATAAACGCAGTCAGATAATAATAAAACTCGGAAAACATAATCCCGACAGGCTTCACTTTCCGTTTTACTAACTGAGTGTTTTTCAACTTTTTATAGCATATTTCCACATACCGCTGCTCCTTTACGGCTTTCTCCAGTTCCCATAATATCTTCACCAGCTTTTTGTGGTGATGCAGCTCCACATAGTGGAGCATTTCATTACCGATATAGTCTTTTATCCGTTTACGGTCCTGTTCTGTACCGCAGGCAGAAAGCAGCTTATTGATGATAGGAAACATTTCCTCTTTCACCAACGCCCGGCTCTCCAAAAGCACTTTGCAGACAGCTAACAGCTCCTCCGGTATCAATTGGTTCTGCACTTTTGTCTCCAGACGGTAGCCCCCTGATTTGGCATCATGTATCACCTCCTTGATTTCCCCCGTTTCATTACACTGGCCGCTCAGAAAGTGATTGATGTCTGCAATGTGCCGCTGGATCGTCCGCGTTGCCACACCAAACTTTAGACTTTCCTCTTCCTTATTTATAATCTTTCCCTGCATGAGACGGGTATAGATTGACAAAACTCTTTCCGCTTTATCCTCTTCTTTTTTCATTTTCCAGAAAACCTCCTTAATTTTTTCCATTTTCTTTCCATGATGGTGCCTATCCTCATCCATGTAGCTGCTACATTTGTACTTTCTGTACCATCTGCCATGCAGCTCTTTATTTCTACAGCTTGAACCTGCCTGGTTTCTTCTATTATACGAAATACCCTGGACATATTTTGTCATTCTGGAAAATTTTTGTTGCTTTTTAGCGGAAGACATGTTTTGTCTATGAATGACATCCTTTGTCTTATCAGAGGACACTCTGTCATTTTCAATAGTATAACATAGGAGATATGCCATTACAAGACAAAGGAGATACACTATGGCCCGCATCATTGATAAGAAAGAAAAAAATATGGTTGGCAGAAAAGTAAAAGAGCTTCGGAAAGAAAAAAATATGAGCCAGCAGGAACTTTCTGCAAAATTAGAAACTCTGGCCATTTATATCTGCCGGGGTTCTATTTCTCGTATCGAAGACCAAAGCCGTACCGTTACCGATCTTGAACTGTATGGCCTCTCCCAGGTGCTTGCTACTCCCATCGAAGATTTTTTCAAATAACAGCTGGTTTCACGCCGGCTGTTTTTATTTATGTCCTCCTGTTGTACAGACAGCACATTTCAAATTGTAAGGCAAAACATTCCTGATATATTCTTTACACCATTTTCCCTTAGTGAGGGTCTGCTTTGCACAAAATAGACACCGCCTCCTTAATGGTTTTATTAAAATCTTTTTGTTTATTTGCATTCCTAATACTTCTATTTTACCTTCGTATCCATTCATTTTCAATCGTTTTTTCTTTTTTAGTGTATATAATATATCCAAAACAGAAATTTATTTTAGTACACTATAAGAAAAATCCACTAAATTTTGAGGATATTTAATACTTATGATAAACTTTGGAAGAAAAGTCAAATTATTGCGGAAGGAACGCGGACTCACACAAAAGCAGCTGGCCGACATGGTTGGTGTAGCCGTCAGTGCCATTTCTGCTTACGAATCTGGAAACCGTTATCCCACCTATAGCGGTCTGATTACTCTTGCCCGTATATTCCACGTTTCAACAGACTATCTTTTGGGTATTGCAAATACACGAATTGTTGATGTAAGCGGATTGGAAGAAAATGAAATTGATGTAATTATTCATATGGTAAATGTTTTACGGGAAAGGAAGTGACTGCCCAGACAGCTCTATCCCGCGATTTCTCTATGTACCACAGCTGATGTTACATAAATGGTCATATTTTTGCCGTTTATACATAAATAAATTCAAACCTGCCATGCCGTTCAGCTACAGAACTTTCAACCTGGCAGACTTCTTTCAAATAAAAAACATTCATTTCCAATATCCCTTTATATATTTTGGAACTTTTTCTATTTTTCCAATAAAATCGAAAAGACAGGAGCCGCCTGGTAAATTATTTTCCCTGTCTATACTCTTTAAAGTCTGCTTCATACCACCGTTCAACCTGTCCAGCGTATCAAGGTACGGCACACTGCCGTCTTCTGCTTTTTCATAAAGACTGTAGGCCTTATCCAGAATCTCCTTTTCATCTGCCAGGGACTCATACAGAAGATTGCACAATCCAATTCTAGCCTCATTTCTGTCAATACATTGGTTTACAAAATCCGCCTCCCAATAAGCTCTCCGCTGGGTATCATAAATCCGGCCAATGTCCTGCTGGGACAGCCCTTCTGCTTCCTCCCGGCTGTCAAACCACTCCCTGCAGATTTTCTTTCTCTTAGTTCTTTTGAACATATTCAAAGACCTCCTAAAAGCCTCTGATGATTTTATAATCTTTGCTGTTATTCTGCCGTAACTGTCATACACCGTTGCCGCACACCAGTATTTTCTCTTTCTCTCCAATACCAGTTCATAGGCATCCGCCTGGTTCGGCGTGAGCTCTTTCTTATATTCCACATAGTCCCACGCCATGCCGTCTATCTCCTGGCAGTAAATTCTTGTATCGAAATTAACGATTCTCTCCACCAGCTCTTTCTCTGGATAACCGCCTGGCAGAATTGGCCTTCGTATGCTGTAGTATTTCATATCTTCACCTTATCATTCATAATCTCAATATTTAATTTCTGATACTGTCATCCTGCTGTCCAAAATATCTCCCGTCTGCCCTCAGGCTGCAAAATGCCCCATGGTCTCCTAAAATAATATGGTCCTGCAGGTGAATCCCCAGCAGTTCCCCGAATTTCCTTACCCGCTCGGTCACCAGCAGGTCCCCCTGCGGTGTTACATCACCAGATAAATGGTTATGAAACAGGAGAATATGCACCGCATTGGAAAGCAGTGCCGCTTTAAATATATCTGGTTATAGAAACTGGACAGCAGCTGACAGATCCCATGGCCGCAGTCTGTACGTACACCGGTTTCATCTTTACATCGGTTCCGCATACCACCAGACACTCCCTGTCCATATCCCCGAGAAAATCTTTCATAAGCTCTGCGGCCTCCCGGGGATTCTCCATTTTCCTGCTCCCATAGGCAATTTCACCATCCTTAACCATCTGCAGATGTACAACCTGCACTTTCTTATTTTCCATAAGCGTCTCCCTCTCTGCGGCCATTAAAGTATCTGCCCGAAGCCCCTGCTTCCCTCTGCAGGAGATACCGCCGTCTTCTGCCCTCCATCTGCCTTTCGAAGTAAAACCGTTCCCACAGTTTATTGCGGACACTGGTAAAATCATCCCCATAATACCCCATTAAATACTCTGTACCGTTTCTGCAGTACCAGCACACATAAGGGCTGGGGGCATGGGGGTTATGTCCGATGACAATCTCCACATCCCCCGCCCAATGGCTTTCAATAATCCGATATCCTCTATTGAAACGTCTTTCTTCCCTGCACTCCATGTTTTTCATACTGCTCATCATGCACCTCCGTAAAACAAAACAGGAACCTGTATCGGAATCCTGCTTTTTTATAATCATCTGTTCCACATTTATAATATGTAACCAAAAATCTCAGATTTTACCCGGCCCCTCCAGGAAGTCCCCACAGCCACAGCCCATCCATTTCCCAGAACAGTTCCCATATCCCGTAAGAAGTAAGCGTTCTATCCGGAAAGTTTTGGTGCTGCTTCCCCTTTTCCCCTGTTTCCCCCGGAATATCAGCCACGGTATATGTTTTCGTATTGATTTTTTGTATTCCACATCTATCTACCACAAAAAACACCATAATTTCCCCTTCATAACCATATCATCCTCCCTGATACTTCTAATGATTATAGATCATCAACGTTTACCTGAATATGCTGTAACGTCAATATTTTTTATGCTTATCTGTGGTCTGGAAAGACAGCTGGAAGACAAGCAGTATAACATTTTAATAACAATAGTGATCAGACGGGAGGATTTCATAATGGAAAGCAGAACATGGCCTTATCTGGCAGCATATAATGAAGACATTGCTTCCCCGCTCATGACTGTTCCGGAACTTGCAGAATATCTGGGTGTAGGCCGTAATACCATTTACAGCCTGCTCCGGGATGGAAGCATTAAAGGATTCGCATCGGTTCTTCCTGGAAAGTCAGCAGGGAAGCTGTAGATTTATTCATACGATCAGAACCACCGGCTTAGCCGAGGCTGTAAAAAATCTTGTGTCTATGGAAAATAAGATTTCCTGATAAGAATT
>CAJUMB010000065.1 GCA_910587105.1 uncultured Lachnospiraceae bacterium | reverse complement strand
CAGTTGGTAGAGCAGAGGACTGAAAATCCTCGTGTCTCTGGTTCGATTCCGGAACCAGGCATTTTGTGGGATATTAGCTCAGTTGGTAGAGCACTTGACTTTTAATCAAGTTGTCCGGGGTTCGAATCCCCGATGCTTCATAATTGTAAAAGGGTTGAAATGCAGAGGCTGACAGCTAATGGGTTTCAATCTTTTTTTGTGTAAAAAAAGATAATAGAATAGATCCTCCTATTGTTACGATAACTTTAATAACTATATCAAGATATCACAAGTGTTACAGAAATGTGATTTCGAAAATAGTAATAAAATTTTAGGAGGATATTTATGAATATCACAACACTTATGTCATCTTTAGGAATACGTTCTACATTAAAGGGTTTTCATTATGTCAGATTTGGATTGGAACTCTGTATGGAAAATGAAGACTATTTGTTGTTTGTTTACAAAGTTCTCTATACTAAAATTGCGGAAAAATATGGGACAACACAAAATGGTGTAGAAGCATGTATCCGAACAGCTGTCAGCAACTGCTGGTACAAAGGAAACCGCAGACTGTTATGCGAAATTGCAGGTTATGAATTAACACAGAAACCAACAAATGGTGAATTCATTGATATATTGTATCGTTATTTGAAATTGGAGAAAGAATAATATTAGAACTTGTATTTTAGAATGCATAAGAGTATGATTAAGTTAAATTCAGAATTATTCAGATACACTCTAACGTACTTTAATAGTTTAGAGCATGTTTAAAAAATCATTCATGCTCTAGGAGAGGGATGAAGAATTATGAAAATATACGATATTTCCAAAGAACTTTTTTCTGCTCCAGTTTATCCAGGTGACCCTGCACCGTCTGTAGAAACATTGTTATCCAAAAACAAACCATATCCAGATTCATGCCAATTGTCAAGGCTTACAATGGGAAGTCATAGCAGTACTCATTTAGATTCACCCAGGCATTTTAATAAAAACGGCCGGGATGTGTCAGAAGTTGATTTATACCGTTGTGTTGGACCATGTAAAGTAGTGCAGGGAAAAGAGAGAATTTCTGCAAAACAGGTGGAAGAGTTTTTGCAGGATGGAACAAAGAGGCTTTTGATTAAAGGAAAAAAGACAGTCATTTCCAGAGAATGTGCCAGGGCTGCAGTGCGCTATGGTCTTTATTGCTTGGGTGTAGAGGGAATGAGTATCGGTTATCCTGATGATGAATGGGGAGTACACTACGAACTTCTCAGTTCCAATGTGGTTATACTGGAATCTATTAATCTTGAGAAGGTGAAAAGCGGCAATTATTTCCTTGCGGCTCAGCCTCTAAAAATGAGTGGTTTGGATGGCTCTCCTGTCAGGGCTATTTTATTAGATGGTATGGGAGGATAATGAATGAAACGGCTGGTATTGGCAGAAAAACCTTCTGTTGCCCGTGATATTGCCCGGGTGCTGAAATGTAACAGGAAATCGAATAGCTATATAGAAGGAAACGAATATGTGGTGACTTGGGCACTGGGACATTTGGTAACCTTGGCGGACCCTGAAGTGTACTCTAAAAAGTATCGTGAATGGAAAATGGAAGATTTACCCATGATCCCAAAAAAAATGGAGCTGGTAGTGATAAAACAGTCGTCCAAACAGTATCAGGCAGTGAAGTCCCAGCTTTTTAGAAAAGACATAGGAGAAATTATTATTGCAACAGATGCGGGGAGAGAAGGGGAACTGGTGGCACGCTGGATTTTAGAAAAATCCGGCTGTCATAAACCAGTAAAGCGGCTGTGGATCTCTTCTGTTACAGATAAAGCCATACGGGAGGGATTTGCCCATCTGAAAGAAGGGAAAGAGTATCAGAATCTATATGCTGCGGCTGTCTGCCGGGCACAGGCTGACTGGCTGGTAGGAATTAATGCCACCCGTGCTCTGACCTGCAAGTATAATGCACAGCTTTCCTGCGGAAGAGTTCAGACGCCCACTTTGGCTATGATAGCACAAAGAGAAGAAGAAATTCGAAAATTCAAGCCTCGGGAATATTATGGCATTTCCGTTAAGGCCGGGGGCATTCAGTGGACTTGGCAGGATGAGAAAAGCAAAAGCAGCCGGACTTTTTTAAAGGAAAAGGCGCAGGAGGTGCAGGCAGAGGTGTCAGGGAAAAGCCTGAAAATTGCTTCTGTTGAAAAGAAATCAAAAAAGGCTTATGCTCCCGGTCTTTATGATCTAACGGAACTTCAAAGAGATGCCAATAAAAGATTTGGTTACTCAGCAAAACAGACTTTGAATATTATGCAGCGTCTATATGAAAATCACAAAGTTCTTACTTATCCCCGAACGGATTCCCGTTATATAGGAAAGGATGTGGCCGGCACACTGAATGAACGGCTGAAAGCAATTAGTATCGGACCCTATAGAAAATTAGCCGGGCCCTTATCTACAAAAGTTTTGAAAACGAATGCTTCTTTTGTAGATGATAGTAAAGTTAGTGATCATCATGCCATTATTCCCACGGAGCAATTTGTACAGCTGGAGCATATGACAGCAGAGGAACGAAAAGTTTATGACCTGGTAGTGAGAAGATTCCTCAGTGTTTTGTATCCCCCTTTCGTCTATGAGCAGAGTACGCTTACAGCAAGATGTGGAAATAATACATTTGCAGTCAGGGGAAAAATGGTGATTTCCCAGGGATGGAAAGCTGTCTATGAGAATCAGTCACAAGATTGGGAAGACGATGACGAGGAAGACAGATTTGATCAATTAAAAGACCAGGTACTCCCCTCTTTAGAAAAAAATGAAGTCCTGAAAGCGGAAGCTGTAAAAATTACTACAGGAAAAACAAAGCCGCCTGCACACTTCAATGAGGCTGCTCTGCTGTCAGCTATGGAAAATCCTGTAAAATATATGGAATCCCAAGATGCACAAGCAAGAAAAACTCTGGGAGAGACAGGCGGACTGGGAACAGTGGCCACCCGTGCTGATATTATAGAAAAATTGTTCCATTCGTTTATGATGGAAAAGAGAGGCCAGGAGATTTATCTCACTTCAAAAGCGAAACAGCTGCTGGAGTTAGTTCCGGAGGATTTGAAAAAACCGGAATTAACGGCAGATTGGGAAATGCGTCTGGGGAATATTTCCAGGGGAAAAATGAAAAAAGATGCATTTATGGAAAATATCCAGGATTATACCCGTGAGTTGATCGGGCAGATCCGTGCGGGAGAGGGAAATTTCCGCCACGATAATCTGACAAATACAAAATGTCCAGTCTGCGGTAAGAGGATGCTGGCGGTCAATGGAAAAAATGCCCGTCTTCTGGTATGTCAGGACCGTACATGCGGACATAGGGAGACTGTAGCAAGAATGTCCAATGCTCGTTGCCCAAACTGTCATAAAAAGATGGAATTAATCAAAAAGGGCGAAGAAGAAATGTTTGTATGTGTCTGTGGACATAAAGAGAAATTGTCAGCTTTCAAGGCGCGCAGGGAAAGAGAAGGAGCCGGCGTTTCCAAAAAGGATGTGCAGAAATATCTGAGCAGGCAGAAAAGTGAGTCGGTGAATACGCCATTTGCAGATGCTTTTTCTAAAATTTCTCTGGATGATTAGATCGGGAAGACGGAGGTTTTATGCTGTCACAAGATGAATTTCTGGAAATGTTAGACGAGATTGCCGACGAGATTCCACGGGAGTTTTATCATGAGTTAAATGGCGGGATTCTGCTCAGACCAGAAGCAAAACTTCATCCTGCCAGTGAACCGTGGAGGCGTTTATGGGTAATGGGAGAATATCGGAGAAGTCCTACACTGGGACGGTCCATCTATATTTATTATGGCTCTTTCGAAAGACTGCACGGAGATTTGGAGAAGAGTGAACTGCGAAAGAAAGTCAGACATACGGTTATCCATGAATTCAGGCATCATTTAGAATCACTGGCCGGAGAACATGGCCTGGAAAGGGAGGATGCCCGCTTTCTGGAGAGTTATAAATATGAAAACATATATTAGAGGTATTATGATAATTTTGTGATTTAGGAGGATATTATTATGAAATTGTATGAGAAAGGTGTCTATTTAGTGGATGGCCGGGAGATTGTAGAGGACCCTGCGGGGGTTCATATCACTCAGGAGGAAGCGGCGGCGAATACCATTGCCTATGGAATCTTGAAGGAACACAATGTTTCAGATTCTATGGAAAATCTACAGATTAAATTTGATAAGCTTACCTCTCATGATATTACCTTTGTGGGGATTATACAGACAGCCAGGGCTTCTGGACTGGAGAAATTCCCGGTGCCCTATGTGCTTACAAATTGTCATAACTCCTTATGTGCAGTAGGAGGCACCATTAATGAAGACGATCATGTATTTGGTCTGACTTGTGCAAAGAAATATGGCGGTGTCTATGTACCTCCTCATCAGGCAGTAATCCATCAGTATGCCCGGGAAATGCTGGCCGGGGGTGGTAAAATGATTCTGGGGTCGGACAGCCATACCCGATACGGGGCTCTTGGAACAATGGCCATGGGTGAGGGCGGCCCGGAACTGGTGAAACAGCTCTTGGAACAGACATACGATATTCAGATGCCTCAGGTAGTGGGTGTGTACTTAAAAGGCGAGCCTGTACCTGGTGTGGGCCCGCAGGATGTGGCACTGGCTATTATCGGGGAAGTATTTGATAAAGGATATGTGAAAAATAAAGTTATGGAATTCGTAGGTCCTGGGGTGTCGAATCTGTCTGCAGATTTCCGCATCGGGGTAGATGTCATGACAACGGAAACCACCTGTCTGTCATCTATCTGGAGGACAGATGACACCATCCGGGAATACTATGAAATTCATGGAAGAGCGGAAGAATATAAGGAGTTGAATCCAGGAAAAACAGCTTACTATGACGGAATGATTGAGATTGATCTGGGTGAGATTCGTCCGATGATTGCCATGCCCTTCCATCCCAGCAATACGTATACCATTGATGAAGTAAATGCCAACTTGAAAGATGTGCTGGCCGATGTGGAGAAGCGGGCACAGGTGAGTCTGGACGGACAGGTAGAGTTCAGTCTGCAGGATAAAGTTGTAGATGGGCGTCTTTATGTGGAGCAGGGAATCATTGCTGGATGTGCTGGAGGCGGATTTGAGAATATCTGTGACGCGGCAGATATTCTTCAGGGTGCAAGTATTGGTGCAGACCGCTTTACACTCAGTGTGTATCCAGCCAGTACGCCCATTTATATGGAGCTGGCGAAAAATGGAGTTTTGGCAGATTTACTGCGCACAGGCGCTGTGGTAAAAACTGCTTTTTGCGGACCGTGCTTTGGTGCAGGGGATACGCCGGCAAACGGCGCTCTGAGTATCCGCCATTCTACCAGGAATTTCCCCAATCGGGAAGGCTCCAAGATTCAGAATGGACAGATTTCTTCCGTGGCTTTGATGGATGCCCGTTCCATAGCTGCCACAGCGGCCAATAAAGGATATCTGACACCAGCCACAGAATTTGGCGGCACTTATCGGAAGCCGAAATACTTTTTTGATAAGACTATTTATGAAAACAGGGTGTTTGACAGCAAAGGAATTGCCGATGCTGATTGTGACATCCAGTTTGGACCCAATATCAAAGACTGGCCTTCCATGCCGTCACTGCCAGAACATTTGATTTTGAAAGTAGTTTCAGAAATTCATGACCCAGTAACAACCACGGACGAACTGATTCCTTCCGGGGAGACTTCTTCCTATCGTTCTAATCCCCTGGGACTGGCTGAATTCACTCTGTCCAGAAAAGACCCTGCCTATGTGGGAAGGGCAAAAGAAGTACAGAAAGCAGAGGATGCCATCCGGGAAGGAGAGAATCCTGTAAAGGTTCTCAAAGAGTTAGAAACAGTGCTGGAGGTGGTGAAGAAGGAGTACCCGCAGATAAAAGAGACAGATGCTGAGAGTCTGGGCATTGGAAGCACAATTTTCGCAGAGAAGCCAGGTGACGGTTCTGCCAGGGAACAGGCGGCATCCTGTCAGAAAGTGCTGGGCGGCTGGGCTAATATTGCCCGTGAGTATGCCACGAAACGTTATCGCTCCAATCTGATTAACTGGGGTATGCTGCCCCTGCTGATACCGGAAGGAAAATTGCTATTTAAAAATGGTGATTATCTGTTCCTGCCAGGTATCAGACAGGCTGTGAAAGAGAAATCAGATGAGATTCAAGTATACCGTGTGTCTGATAAGATGGAATCATTCACAGCAGCTATGGGGGAATTGACAGATGATGAGAGAGAGATTATTCTCCAGGGCTGTCTGATTAATTATAATAGAAGATAGAGAGAAGGTATACAGCCGGAAAACAGCATAATGTTTTCCGGCTGTTTTCAATGGCTGAAAAGTATAAATTAACTAAAAAAACATAAAAATATACACAATTAACAGCTAAAAAAATATGAAAGAAATTATAAATAATAAATTGAAAAAAATATCGAAAAAAGTGTTGACAAATACAGAAGCGGGTGGTATTATATCACTATCAACAAGATACATAAACCAAACGAAAGGAGGATTGGTCCATTGGGAACAACAGATAACATGTTTTCAATATAAGGGTGGTAGGGTAAGCATTCCTGTAGAAAGCACCGGAACGGTAAAGGCGACAGACGCCAGAGAGAAATTTGAAGAAGAGATGTTTCCGGCAATATAAAAAGGCTTACACTTATATTGAAATATATACCACAAGCCTCATACAAAGATTTCCAATTATATGTAAAGAAATATAAATGGAAAAGGTGTAGCCAACACTTTGGAATTCATATTGTTTTGCAGTAAGGCGTGAATATAGTAATGAATAATATGGATTGCGGCTTTGCATTTGGAATATAGATTATATGAAGCTTTCTAAGAAGAAAGAGAAGCAAGGAGTATGCTTTCTTGTATCTGTAAGCAGGAAGAAAAGAGAATAGTCAGAAGACAGCGATTAAGAGCATTAAATTGAAAGGATAAAAATGAATATTGAAGAATACTGAAGCGGTCATCATTTTAGGAGATTGAAAATGATGACCGCTTTGTTTTTTGAAAAAGTTCACTAGAGTGTGTCTTAAAAATGCTTTTTGTCAGATGTGCGTCACACTTGGTGGGAGATTTGTGCCAAATGAAGGGCGCATAGCGGGCTATGTAACCTGAATTTGGCGCAAATCTCACGCAAAGTGGGGCGTGCAGATGGCAGGAATGATTTTTTAAGACCACTCTAGCTTCTCACTATGATATAAATAAAGAAGATGATATAAAGAGGTATCATCATCAATCCTTCTTTTCTGTTCAGATCTTTTTTCTGTATTGCAAACAAATAGACAATAATACTGGCGATAGCAAGGAATATGGTGTCATAGACAGTAAACGGATTGACAATGATAGGGTGCACAGCTGTGGAAGCCCCTAAGACTAAAAGTATATTAAACAGGTTGGAGCCTACTGCATTTCCCAATGCAAGGTCGCTTTCTCCTTTTCGAGCGGCAACCACGGACGTGACCAGTTCGGGAAGGGAAGTTCCCAGGGCAACAATTGTTAATCCAATAAAGGTTTCACTCCATCCAAAGGTGAGCGCAATGGCAGAGGCACTGTCCACCACCAGGTCGCCGCCCCATATAATTCCCACAATTCCTAAAATTACATA
This sequence comes from uncultured Lachnospiraceae bacterium, assembly GCA_910587105.1. Taxonomy (GTDB): domain Bacteria; phylum Bacillota; class Clostridia; order Lachnospirales; family Lachnospiraceae; genus MGBC164599. The sequence goes on along the minus strand of CAJUMB010000065.1, from coordinate 10,166 downwards.
GAGGATAGTCACAGGAATGGAAATTTCTGTATTTTCTTCGGAAGTTTCATCATCCGAATAATCCTGCCGGGCTTTCAGGGCCTGCCTGACTGTCACTGCCAGATATGCCAGGAAAACAGCAAGAAGAATACAGCCTTCCATTCGTGATAGAATGGAAACTTTTTCGCCATGGTACGGGGATGGAATGCTCATCACCAGCAGCAGGACGGTCACCACAATGGAAAGAGGAAGGTCTTTTTTTAATACAGAAGTTTGTACTTTCATTGGCTTTATGGCTGCGCTGATTCCTACTACCACCAGCAGGTTAAAGAGATTGGAACCGATTACATTGCTCAGGGAAAGATCGTTTTTCCCGGCCAGAGCAGCGGTGATACTTACAGAGGCTTCCGGCATACTGGTGCCGAAGGCAACCACAGTCAGCCCGATGATGATACTGGGAATGTGAAGCAGACGGGCGATGGAGGAACTTCCATCTACGAATAAATCAGCGCCTTTTATCAGCAGAATAAATCCCAGCAATAATAACAGATACATAATCATTAGGATATTTTCCTCCAAATATTATAAAATAGTAAAAGTATTATAGATAAGTATGGGACGAATGTGGAAGTTTGTCAAGGGAAAGGAATGTAGATTTATGAGAGATTTCAGAGAATGTATTTTATATGAGGATAAACAGCTGATTATCTGCCATAAACCACCGGGTTTTCCTGTTCAGAGTGCAGGAACGGGGGCTATGGATATGGAATATGCCTGTCTGAATTATCTCCACGGTAAGAATCCTGATATACAGCCTTTTGCAGGTATTGTACAAAGGCTGGACCAGCCGGCTGAAGGATTGATGGTAATGGCAAAAAATCGAAAAATAACCGGGGAATTGGAGAAGCAGGTACAGGATAAAAGAATGGAGAAAGTCTATCTGGCTGTGGCAGAAGGAAGGGTGGAGCCTTTGGAAGATGATCTGGAAGACTGGCTGGTAAAGGACAGTAAACTGCGGATGGGAAAAGTGATGTCCAAAAATGTGAAAGGTGCAAAAAAGGCCTGTCTTCATTACCAGGTGCTGGAGCAGGGGGACAATAGAAGCCTTCTGGAAGTTCATCTTTCTACGGGAAGGTATCACCAAATCCGGGTACAGCTGAGCCATAGAGGATGGCCGCTGGCAGGGGATGCCAAATACGGCAGAGAGGATAATTACAGAAAGGGAGATCTGGGACTGTGTGCATACCGTCTGCGGCTGTTTCATCCGGTTATAAAAAAAGAGATGCATTGGGAGATACAGCCCCAGGGGGATGCTTTTGCCGGATGGAATGTATAAAATCCAGGAAAATTCACCATACTGAGAGAAAGAAAGGTATGGTGATCTTGTGGACTGGGAGTGGAAAAGGAGAATTTATATAGCAGGAATTGTGGCGGGAGTTTATCTGGGGTTTCGATATGTACTGCCGGCCGCGGTTCCTTTTTTAATTGGATGGGGCCTGGCTGTGTGGCTGTATCCGGTATCAGTCAAAATTGAAAAGAAAATTCGTGTGAAAAAAAGCACAGCTGGGGGCTTTCTCATGCTCCTTTTGTTAGCTGCTGTGGGGATTCTCCTATGGATGGGGGTGGATACTTTAATCGGTCAGATGAAAGCCTGGCTGATGAATTTTCCACAATTGCAGGATAAGTTTTACTCATTTGTGGACCAGTGCTGTTGTTCCATTGAGAATACACTGGGAATTTCCCGTGTGGAAAGCCGCAGATTCATTCTCTCCAATATAGATAAGATGCAGAAAAATTTTATCCAGGAATTAAGCCCCAGTACGATTTTTCAGGCAGCTGATTATCTGAAAGGGCTCATTGCAGCAGTCAGCGGAATCATTATCGCCTTTATCTCAGGTGTGCTGTTTCTGCATGATCTGGAGGATATCCGGCGTACCCTGCGCACATACCGTTTTTACCAGCCATGGAGGAGGGTGCTTAAATTTCTCAGGCAGACATGCGTCACGTATCTGAAGGCCCAGCTGTTGATTATGGTGGTGATTGCTTTTATCAGTACGTTTATGTTATGGCTGATGAAAAGTCCTTATTATCTTTTGTTTGGCATTGGTCTGGGGATTTTGGATGCTCTGCCCATTATCGGAACAGGACTTTTTCTATATCCTTCCATGTTGATTTTCTTTTTCAGGGGGCAGACGGATCTGGCAGTGTGGTGTCTGTCTATTGAGGTGGCGACTACTCTGGTAAGGGAATTTATGGAGCCCAGACTTCTGGGGGATAAGCTGGGAGTTTATCCGGTTGTGATAATGGCGGCGATTTATCTGGGATTTTTTGTGTTTGGCGTGTCTGGCTTCATTCTGGGGCCCATTGCTTTGTCTCTGATTTACGGAATCGGAAAGGAATGGGATATCTGGGATTGATTATTTCACCGATGAATATAGACGTTTGACATTTTAATCATTTGTAATCAGATCATGAAAATACTGTGAAAAAAAATAAATCCTATAGACTATCAGTGAAAAATATGTATAATTGAAAGTGCCATAAATTTTTGTGTATGGCAGTGTTTATACAGTGGCGGCTGATAGAAAAAAGGGGAATGGGATGAAAAGGATATTAACAGTATTTTTGGGTCTTGTGATGATCCTGGGTTCTTTGACGGGATGCAGCGGGAGTACGCCAGTGGATGTGGTAAAGGCTTCGTCTGCACAGGTGGAACTAAATCAGACACAGGAAACGGTTTCTCAGAGTAATGGAACGGTTATATCAGAAGATGAGAATGGGAAGGCGAAGCTTCCGCTTTCATTTGAGGCCGGTGTGGATATAGAGAAGGGAATCCGCATCGCAGTGGTGGCCAGGTCTACAGAGGGTAATTACTGGAAACAGATGAAGAAATATATGAAAGAGGCTGTGAACTATATCAACAGTTTTTACGGTCTGGAAGGGGAAGACGCTGTCCAGATGACTTTTGAAGGGCCGGATTCGGATACGAAAATAGATGACCAGATTAATACCATTGATGCAGTTCTGGCGGAGAATCCTTCCGTGCTTTGTCTGGCGGCTATTGATATGAATTCCTGCCAGGCTCAGATGGAGACTGCCCAGGATAATGGAATTCCTGTGGTATTGTTTCACTCGAAGGTCAAACACGATATGAGTACGGTTTTATGTGCCACCAACAACTGTCTGGCAGGGGCAGAGGCGGCCAGGCAGCTCAGCTCGGCTATAGGTGAAAAGGGAAAGACAGTCATATTTCATCATGGGGATTATGATCAGGCTGGCAGAAGCCGGGTGAAAGGTTTTACGGAGGAAATCAGCAGGAATCATAAAAATGTGAAAGTGGCAGAGTATACGCAGGATCAGGAGGAAAACATAGAAGATACCATCCGGAGTGTACTGGAGAAAAAACGGACCAAGGGAATCTTCTGTACCAGCCAGGCATTGGCAGAAAAGGTTCTGACGGTGATGAAAGATTATCCGGACAAAGAGATTGCCTTTGTGGGATTTGATGCGGGAAAGATGCAGATAGATGCAGTCCGGGAAGGGAAGCAACTGGGAACTGTGGTCCAGAACATACCGCTTATGGCATGTCAGACCATACAGTCTGCGGTTATTGCCGCTTCTCCAGATTACACAGGCCAGCTGGAGAAGGATATAAAAGTAGAGTATACCTGGGTGGACAGTGAAAATTTGGATAAAGCAAAGCAGGAAGGTCTGCTTTATGAATAATTAATGGAAAGATAAGGCTATGGCGTCAAAAAAAGTTTTGTTTTGACGTGATAGCTTTATTAAATTTCAACAAATATTGACAGGCATAATTAGATAACTATATAATAATAACATATTGGAGTAAGGAGGAGCAATGACATGAAACAATTGATGACTGGCGATGAAGCTGTGGCTAGAGGCGCCTATGAGGCGGGAGTCCGCCACGCATCTGCATATCCGGGAACACCCAGCACAGAGATTCTGGAAAATCTGTCCGGTTATGATGAAATTGAGACAGAGTGGGGGCCTAATGAGAAAGTGGCCATGGAGTCGGCTATTGGTGCGGCAATTGCAGGGGCCCGCAGCATGGTGTCTATGAAACATGTGGGATTGAATGTGGCGGCTGACCCGCTTTTTACCTGGTCTTATATGGGTGTGAATGCAGGGAATGTGATTGTCACAGCCGATGAACCGGGTATGTATTCGTCTCAGAATGAACAGGATAACCGCAATTACGCCAAAGCCGCTAAGCTGGCTATGCTGGAGCCTTCCGATTCCCAGGAATGTCTGGATATGGTGAAAGCTGCTTATACACTCAGCGAGTCTTACGATACTCCGGTGCTTCTCCGCATGACCACCAGGGTATGTCATTCAAAGTCTATTGTGGAATTGGGTGAGAGGGAACAGGTACCGTTGAAAGAATGGGTGAAAAATCCCGCCAAGTATGTGTGTCTGCCGGTTATTGCCAGGAAACTCCGTGTGAATCTGGAAGACAGAATGGAAAATCTGGCGGAATATAGTGAGAAATCCCCTTTTAACCGGGCGGAGTATACGGACAGCAAAGTGGGAGTAATTGCATCCGGTATCTGCTATTTTTATGGAAAAGAAGTGTTTGGAGAGGATGCTTCTTATCTGAAACTGGGATTTACCCATCCCCTTCCCAAAAAATTGATACAGGATTTCTGCAGCCGTATGGAGACGGTTTACATATTAGAGGAAAACGACCCTTATATTCAGGAATTTGTGGAAAGATCAGGGGTATCCTGTAAGATCGTGGGGAAAGATACGTTTCCAGCCTACGGGGAGATGACTCCCGATGTGATCCGCAAAAGTATAGGCGGCCAGGAGAGGAAAACCATTGATTTTGACAGGAGTAAATTGATTGCCCGTTCACCGGCATTTTGCGCAGGATGTCCCCACAGAGGGCTGTTCTACCGGCTGGGCAGGCGCAAGAATATTATGATCAGCGGGGACATCGGCTGTTATACCCTGGCTGCAGGCAAGCCTTTTTCGGCAATGGATTCCACCGTCTGTATGGGAGCCAGTTTTTCCATTGGACACGGGGCACAGAAGATTTTCAATCAGGGAGATACCAAGAGGAGGGTTGTGACAGTGCTGGGAGATTCTACCTTTTTCCACACAGGAATCAATTCTCTGATTAATACCGTGTATAACCAGAGTAATACGGTAAATATTATATTGGATAACCGGATTACAGGCATGACTGGCCATCAGGATAATCCGGGAACCGGATTTACGGCAAAAGGAGAGCCCACCACGCTGATTAAAATCGAAGAACTGGTGAAAGCCATCGGAGTTCGTCATGTGCGGGTAGTAAATCCTAATAATCTGAAAGAGGTGGATGAGGCTTTGGATGAATTCCTGGCTTTGGACGAACCTTCTGTGATTATAACCAGATGGCCCTGTGCGCTGAAAAAGTTTTCTCAGGCTGATAAAGATGAATTTACAGACTTGTTCATCAGCAAGAACCGGGTGATTGAGGAAAAATGTGTGGGCTGTAAGCTCTGCCTGAAGGCAGGCTGTCCTGCCATGTCTTTTGATAAGGACACAAAGAAAGCAGTGATTCACCGTGCTCAGTGTCTGGGGTGTGATGTATGTGCGCAGATTTGTAAACAGGATGCCATTGTAAAGGAGGATTAGCGTCATGACGAAAAGCATTTTACTGGTGGGCGTGGGCGGACAGGGAACCATTCTTGCCAGCAAGATATTGACAACGGGGCTGATGGAAGCCGGATATGAAGTGAAAATGAGTGAGATCCACGGAATGTCCCAGAGAGGGGGCAGTGTATCTTCCCAGGTACGTTATGGAGAAACTGTATATTCTCCTGTAATTGAGACGGGAAGTGCAGATATGGTAGTTGCTTTTGAGAAAATGGAGGCTCTGCGCAGTCTGGACTTTCTGAAAGAAGGGGGCACGCTGGTGGTGAATAATGAGGAAATACCCTCCCAGTCTGTGGTGATTGGTGAGGAGGAATATCCGGACCATGTGCTGGAGGAAATTGAGAAACATGTAGATAAGGTCAAAGTGGTGGATGCCAGCGGTATGGCCCGGGAAATGGGAAACGAGAAGGTGGCTAATATCATTCTGCTGGGGACGATTATCCGCGCTATGGGATTAGAGCAGATTCACTGGGATGATATTTTGACAGACAATATAAAACCCCGTTTTCTGGAACTGAATAAGAAGGCTTTGCAGGCAGGCATGGGAGCCGTGTCTGCGGATTAAACGCTTTGCGTTATTTTGAGGGGGTGTGTTGATGCAGGAAAGAGAGAAGTTTGGGTCAAGACTGGGTTTTATACTGGTATCCGCCGGATGTGCCGTTGGATTGGGAAATGTCTGGAAGTTTCCTTATATGTGCGGGCGTTACGGGGGTGCTGCCTTTATTTTGATTTATTTGGTATTTCTGGCTATTTTGGGATTCCCCATTATGGTCTGTGAATTTTCCGTGGGCCGGGGGAGTCAGAAAAGCTGCGCAGCTTCTTTTAGGAAACTGGAACCGGAGGGGAGCCGCTGGCACCATTTCAGTTACTTTGCCATAGCAGGTAATTATCTGCTGATGATGTTCTACACTATGGTGGCCGGATGGATGCTGTATTACTGTTTCTGCAGTCTGAAAGGGGATTTCACAGGAAGTGCCATGACTACTGAAGATGTGGCGGCGAAATTTCAGGAGATGACAGGTTCTGCGGGAACGCTCACACTGTGGATGATTCTGGTGGTGGTGATTTCTTTTGGTATCTGTTCTCTGGGTGTGCAAAAAGGCGTGGAGAAGATTACGAAAGTGATGATGGCGTGTCTGTTTGTATTGATTCTGGTGTTGGCTGTCCACTCTGTGATGCTTCCCAATGCGGGAGAGGGAATCCGTTTTTATCTGGTTCCGGACTTTAAGGCTATGGTGGACGAGGGAATCGGCAATGTGGTATTTGGCGCCATGTCTCAATCCTTCTTTACGTTGAGTGTGGGAATCGGCTCCATGGCTATTTTCGGAAGTTATCTGGATAAAAGCCGCTCTCTGACGGGAGAAACTCTAAGTATCAGCTGTCTGGACACATTTGTGGCGCTGATGGCCGGACTGATTATTATACCGGCATGTTTTTCTTACGGGATTCAGCCGGATGCAGGGCCGCCATTAATTTTTATCACTCTGCCTAATATTTTTAATCAGATGGCAGGGGGACGGATATGGGGAACATTTTTCTTCTTATTCCTTTCTTTTGCGGCGTTGTCCACAGTGGTTGCCGTGTTTGAAAATATTATTTCTTTTGCCATTGACCTGTGGGGATGGGAGAGGAAGAAAGCAGTGCTCTTTAACATTGCTGCGCTGATTGTTTTATCCATGCCCTGTGTGCTGGGATTTAATGTGCTTTCCGGTATCCAGCCGCTGGGACCTGGGACGGGGATTATGGACCTGGAAGATTTCCTGGTGTCCAATAATCTGCTTCCACTGGGGTCTTTAGTGTATCTCATGTTTTGTACTACCCGGTATGGATGGGGATGGAAAAACTTTATCGAAGAGGCCAATGCCGGACAGGGTATGAAGTTTCCGGTGATGATAAAAGGTTATATGACATTTATTCTGCCGTTTATTGTGGTTGCAATTTATTTGAAAGGCTACTGGGATATGTTTTATAAACAGGGATTGAAATACCTGATTCCGTGGCTGATCGTTGCAGTGGCTTTCCTGGCATTGATCTGCTGGTTTGCCTTTGGCGGCAGGCGTAAGGAGGGACATAAATGATAGCAGAAAAAATGAAACCATTGGTTCAGAATAATTCCGCCATCCGGGAGATGTTCGAAGAGGGTGGCAGACTGAAGGCAAAATACGGCGCTGATAAAGTGTTTGATTTCAGCCTGGGAAATCCCAATGTACCTGCACCGGAGCAGGTGAAAGATGCTGTGATAGACTTGATTACCAACGAGGACCCGGTGGTTCTTCATGGATATATGAGCAATGCAGGGTTTGAGGATGTGCGCAAGTCCATCGCAGAGTCTTTGAACAGAAGGTTTGGAACCAGCTTTCAGGCGAAGAATCTGATTATGACAGTGGGGGCCGCCAGCGGTCTGAACGTGATTTTGAAAACTGTGGTAAATCCTGGGGAGGAAGTGATTGTATTTGCCCCGTATTTCCTGGAGTATGGTTCTTATGTGAGGAATTATGATGGTAAATTGGTGGAGGTATCCCCGGATACGTCCACGTTCCAGCCCAATCTGGAGGAATTTGAGAAAAAGATTACGGCAAAAACCAGAGCGGTAATTGTAAATACCCCCCACAATCCCACTGGTGTGGTTTACTCAGAGGAAACCATTAAGAAAATGGCTGCGATTCTGGAAGCTAAGCAGAAAGAATTCCAGTCAGTGATCTATCTGATTTCCGATGAGCCGTACCGGGAACTGGCTTATGATGGCGTGGAGGTTCCTTATCTGACCAAATATTATGATAATACAGTGGTTGGGTATTCTTACAGTAAATCTTTGTCACTGCCTGGAGAACGGATCGGGTATCTGGTGATTCCCGATGAGGTGGACGGCAGTGAGGAAGTGCTTACAGCAGCATCCATTGCCAACCGTATCAATGGGTCTGTGAATGCCCCTTCTCTGATTCAAAAAGTGGTGGGACGCTGCGTGGATGCTAAGGTGAATCTGGATTATTATGACAGGAACAGGACTACTTTGTATGAAGGTCTGAAGGAATGCGGGCTGGAATGTATCAAGCCCCAGGGAGCTTTTTATTTATTCGTAAAATCTCCGGTGGAGGATGAAAAGGCATTCTGTCAGGCGGGAAAGAAATATAATATTTTGATGGTACCGGGAAGTTCTTTTGCCTGCCCGGGGTATGTGAGGCTGGCGTATTGTGTTTCTTATGAGACGATTGTGAATTCTCTGTCTGCTTTTAAGGAATTGATGAAGGAATATAAGGATTAGAGCGTGTTTGAAAAGTCCAGAAAACTCTCTGTTGTAAAACATCTTACAGCAGAGAGTTTTAAAATTATATTGAATAACTATTGAACAGTAAAGGTTTTTTCAACTAATAAGCCGGTCAATATCCTCTGTTTTAAGGGAAAACTGACTGTCAATATTATTTTTGCGATTTTATTTTTTATGAGGACTTATAAGAAATTGTTTAGTTCCTCCTCTGTAAGACTATACTGTTTTATAAGTATGGATTTTATTTCGGAATCTGAATGTTTTAAATCACGAAGTGCTTCTATTATTCCTTGAATCCGGCCTTCTTTCCGGCCTTCTTTCAGACCTTCCCTGCGGCCTTCTTTCAGACCTTCCCTGCGGCCTTCCCTAAGGCCCTGCAGTTGGCTTTCCTTACGTATTTCCTCCATTTTGGGTTCCATAAGCTCTTTTATCTTGGGTTCCATAATCTCCATCAATGCGTTGCACATATTCTCATCTCCCATCAATTTGTTAATGATCTGTTTATTGGCTTTTACGCTCACTTCCAAGACGGAATCTGCCATTTCTCTTTCGGCTTTTCCTGTTAATCGGTTTGTATTGGCCAGGAGATTCTCAATGTCTTTCTCATCCAGTTTTCCAGATAAGGCCCTGAGCCATGTATGCTCCTTTGGGTCTAATTCCCTTGTAACAATAATCTGAGCCGGGAATGGAAAAGGCCCTTTTATGTAATAGATACCCTGATAGGTATTTGTTATCTGGCAGTTATGTTCCCTGAAATACTTGAAAATTCCCTCCGGTTTTGCTTCCCGGACAATGCTTAACGTGATATCATCTGCACGGATTCCGTCAACAGTGGCTGAGTATGATTTATAAAGGCATGCATAGGCTGTGGTTTTGAAAAAGGAATCTATGTTAAGGTGGTCTTCTGGCGATTTGTATTCCAGGATATTATGACCTTTGAAAAATATTCCGATTTCATTGGAAATAGGGGCGTCAGTTTCTTTTTTGATGATCAGCAGGTCGATTTCTAAAGGTTTTGTGTTTAGATTGTATTCCTTTTCAAAAATCAGGTTATCCTTGTATTCATTCAGTTCCAGATTTATAGCAGCTACAAAGCCTGGATGCCATTGTATCTTTATATCACTCATGAAGATAACTCCTTTATTAAGTAGAATTATAACATATCTGAAAAAATATACAACTATGCTTCAGAATATGTTTTTAATATTGTTTAACTGTTTTATACAAAAAATATCTAAATAATGTGTTTGTGCAT
>CAJUMB010000064.1 GCA_910587105.1 uncultured Lachnospiraceae bacterium | reverse complement strand
TATCCTGCATAGTCTTTCCATCTTCTATCGCCTGTTTCTTTAATCTGTCCTTTACTGATATTGCGTTTGTCATACCAGCACCTCCAGATACTTTTTCATTACATCCCCACATTTAAGTATCTCCGCATATCTGATTAGCCGATTCAGATTACGGCCGCTCCGATACAAATAGGTTGTAAGAACTTCCTTTGTTTCCTCAATTCCAATTTTTTCTCTGTAGAAAACTATATCTACAACAGTTTTCTCGATATCATAAATACGAAATCTATTATTTCCGTCCTCTACAGTCTCAATACCAACATCAAATCGTTCATCCGTGAAATAGCATACATTCAGTTCCGGCCAATCTGGAAGTGTTGACACCTTCGCCTTTCTTGGAATTGCTACATCAATAGCATCTGGGCGATAAGCAGACAGATTATAATACACAGCTGCACTCATCAGACAAACCACCCCATCCGGTATAAATGCATAGGCATAGTAAAAATCTAATTCCTCTCCATTAAAATTTGCATTTTCATAATATTTCTTATTCAGTTTTATCAGGATTCCCTGGTCAACCATCTGATTAATTTTATAATATGAAAAACCTTTATCTTTCAGTTCTTGAACCGAAAAAATCATTTGATCATTGGAAATCTGTGCAGTCTTTGTCATTCTCACCCACCTCAATTTCAGTATATTCAAATTCGTGATAATTATTTAAATAAAATTCGGCTTTTTATTTTTTTGCCGAATTTTATTTAAATTATAGTAATCATTTCACGATTTGTCAATGGATTTTCAATGGCTGCCCTATATTCAATTTCGCGGCTGCACACGCAACATCCACCCGCCGTTCTGTAGGAGAACGGTTTCCTGCGGATGAGACGTTCTTTTTTCTTTTCAGTTACGAGATGGGCTCTTATCCGATTACAATGTGGCGGTATAAGCCTATGGATAAGCTCATTTCTTGTGAATTTTTGCGCTCATGGCTCACCATTGTGTTATGATGAGCCAAGTGTTTTCGTAATAGTAAAAATCATTCGCTAACGGAAGGAATGGGCGGCATTGACTCAGGCAACAGTTTTCTTAGTTCATTCACATTATATACGTTCTCCCATGATGCCATTCCTTCTTTCCATACCAAGCTTTCCCTTGTCAAAGTTCCAGATACAATCATTTGTGATAGAGTGGACAGATTATAAGGTCCGGTCGGTTGACCATCCTTGGCAACATAGTAAATAGCGCTGGGGATAGGCGGCATTACAGTTGACTGTATAGGCTGACTTAGTCCCCCTATCATACTACTCATCATTCCGGCTATGTTTTGACCGACAGCACTACCCATGACCATACCAGTCATCATTCCGGCAGGATTGAACCCGACTCCGCTGCCAAGATTAACCGTGCCAGCTACGCCAACCTCGGCTTGCTTTTCGATTTGATAGGTTCCCATATGGGCTGTCTCTGTTGCTTTACGTTGAGCATACTGGGCTTCTTCACGCTGAATATGTAACGTTTTCTCATAATTTTCAGCCTCAATGCGTTGCCTGGCTGCGATATCTTTTATTTTCGCTTCTGCTTCTGCCTTCACAGTTGCGCCTACAAGATCTTTGGTGACAGACATCAGTTGCGCATATCCATCACTGGTCTTGTCCAGTTCAATGGCACCAATATCAACACCAGAGACAACAACGCCAAAGTTCTTTTTTAACCTTTCACTCACAGCATATTCTATTTCATCCGTGATCTGGGCTGTCTTAGTCTCAATTTGTACCAGTGGGATATTGTGCTTAGCAGGTGCGTTTGCGATGGTATCCCTAACATAGTGACTGATAGCATCTCGCATTTGAGTTTGAAAGTCTTTGAGGCTGAAGTTGGTGAGCCTATATAACTTGATAAACTCTTGATAGTCCTTAACACAAAAGCTGATGGTTCCTCTTACCGCAACAGGAACCCCAAAGTCGGCAAAGCGGGGGTCATAGACGTCAAAGTATGGTACACCAAAATACCATTTCACGCCCATATCTCCGCCCTGCTCCCCCCAGTTCTATCCTTGGTGACCACGATCTGCCTGTCAATCCTCTCCTTCAGCTCTCCCACATGGGAGATAATCCCCACAAGGCGGTTTCCGTCTGTGAGGCTGGCCAGGGCGGTATAAGCCTGCTGAAGTGCATCTGGGTCCAGGGAACCGAAGCCTTCGTCCACAAACATGGTCTCCATCTGTATTCCCCCTGCAGACGACTGGACTTCATCTGACAATCCCAGCGCCAGAGACAGGGACGCGATAAAAGATTCCCCGCCGGACAATGTTTTCACACTGCGCTCAGTGCCATTATAATGGTCAATCACCCCAAGGTCCAGTCCGCTCTGGCTCTTGCTGCTGCCAGTCACCTCCCTGCGTTTCAATTCATACTGCCCGCCGGACATGATCATAAGTCTCAGATTGGCCCGCCTGATCACCCGGTCAAAATAATTCATCTGAATATACGTCTCCAGCATGATCTTGCTTTTCCCTGCAAGGTCTCCATTCACAGTGCAGGACAAAGTGTTCAGCCACTGATACCGGTTTTCCAGACTTTCCAGTTCTTCGGACTTTTTCTGTAAACTGGCGTAAATGTTCTCGTTGGCAGTCCGTCTTGCATGGATTCGTTTCTGCCTCTCCAAAATCTCTTTTTTCCTGACTGCCAGCTGGGATTGTTTCTCCAGCTCTGTTGATTTATCAATGGCCTCTGCCCCTTCCAATCTTTTCTCCAGAGACTGGGTCTGGCCTCTCAGGTCATCTGCGGCGCTTTTGTATTGTTTGAATGCGTCCTCTGCCTCTTTCCAGGCCTTTTTCAGTATTTCCAGTTCCTCTGACAGCTTCTGCAGACCGGCTTTTGCTTCTTTTACGCCTGTAAAACGAAGTTTCTCAGCCAGCTCTTTCATCTGAGCAGTCTGAAGTTTCTCCTGCGCCTCATGGGATGTAATCCGCTGTGTCAAAGCTCTGTGTCCATTTTCCAGCTGTGTTAAGGCGTCTTCTTCTGCCGGAATTTTCTGCTCCAGTTCTTCTCTTCGCTTTACACGGTCATTTTCTTCTTCAATCTGCTTTTGCAGTCCTGCAATCATTTCCCTCAGCACCAGAAGCAGTGGCTCTTTCTCCAGCCCCTCTGGCATATCTTTCCATTTTCCCGTATTTTCCCCGTCTTTCAGCTGGGTGTGCCGGTAATCCAGCTGAGCTTCTGCCGCGATTTTTGCATCACTGCATTTTTTATAATGTTTTTTTGCATCATCATAGGCTGTCAGCAGTTTCTCCAGCTCTTGGGACAGTTTTTTCTTGTTTTCCTCAGCCTCTGCCGCTCCCGAAAAGGTTAAACTCTCCTCCAGTGACCGGACCTGTTCTGCCAGGGAATCTCTCTGGCTTTGTGAAGCGGCAATGGCTTCTTTCAGCTGTGCAGTCTGATTCTCCAGCTGCTTTTCTTTTTCCTCCTGTTCGGGAATCTGCCCATCCAGTTCCTCTTTTTGCAGGGCTCTTTTTTCTTCGCCGTCAATCTTCTTTTTCAATTCCCCGATTTCTTTCCTGGATGCAGACAGCAGCTTTCCCATTTCCGATTCTTCAGGCAGAGATTCCCCGAGACCCATGAATGTTTCCGCCATCTCCCGCAGCTGTTCCTCCTGCTCAGAAAGTTTTCCTCTGATTTCTCCGGCTTTTTTGCTGGCGCTCTCCGCTGTCTCCCGGGCTTTTTCATAATCATGTTTTGCCTGCTCCAGCGCTTCTTCTGTGGGCACTTCTTCCTGAACAGCCGCCAGACAGGGGTGGTGTTCAGAACCGCAGACGGGACAGGCTTCCCCTTCGTTCAGTCCGGAGGCCAGAATCCCGGCCTGTCCGTCCAGAAAGGCCCGGTTCATCCTGGAATACGTCTGTGACAATCCCTCTGCCTGTTCCTGCGCCTTCTCATATACCTGCTGCCGCTCCCCCAGTTCTTCCCTTTGCGAGTCATATTTCTTCAGAGCCTTCCTGAGGGATTCCAGGCTTTTCTTTTTTGCCTCCTCCTGTTCCTTCTGCCGGAGGAGTTTTTCTTTTTCTTCCCCTGCATGGGCCAGCAGGGCCTGTTCTTCTCTCAGAGCCTTCAGATTCTCCCGTATGACATCCAGCTCCTGCTGCTTTTTCTTTTCATCCTTCTGTTGTTTCCCGCAGGTCTTCTCCAGCTCCTGCTGTTTTTGGCACATTTCCTCCAGGCAGCTGTATTGGGGCAGTTCTTTTTCCAGCAGGGTCAGCTGTTTTTGAATTTCTTCCCGCCGGGTTTCTTTTTTCTCTTCCTCTTGAAGTACCTGTTCTGCCTGTTCTAATAATTCTTCAGCCTCCTGACGGCCCTTTTCAGCCTCTTGGAGTTTTCGATTCAGTTCTTCATATTCCTTTGCGTTTTCCTTTTGGCGGAGCAGCCGTTCTCTTAGCTCTCCCGCATGAGCCAGGGAAGCCCTCTCCTCTTTTTGTCTTTCAAGCTCCTCTCGTCCCTGCTCCAGTTTTTTCAGCTTCTCCCCAGCGTCCTTTCTGTCTTTTTCCAGCGTCCTGGCCAGCTTCCTAAGCTCCTGGTTCATTTTTTCCAGACGGTCATATTCCGGCAGTTCTTCCTCCAGCATGGCCTGCTGTCTTTGGATTTCTTCCTGATGGGCCTTTTTCTCTTCTTCCAGCTGAAGTGCCTGGTGGGCCTGCTCCAGCTTCCGGGCATTTTCGTTTTCCTGTTCTTTGATTTCCTCCAGGCTTCTTTTCGTCTTCTCGTATTCTTCTGCTTTGACGATGCTGCTGTTTACTTTTTCCAGATTCTTCTCCAGTTCAGCCATCGCCTGATCGGTCTCATTCTCCACCGCGGCATCCTTCTGGCACAAAGTTTCCAGCAGCTCCATAACCTCTGCCATGGGAAGCTCCCCGTCTCTGGCCTTTTCCACTTCCGGCATACAGTCCTCGTTCTCATCACAGGCTATCTGGCCGATATATTGCTGGACGCTGTTTCTGGCATTCTGGCACTGCCCGTACACTTCTTTTCTCTGGTCTTTGATTTTCAGCTGCAGAGTCTGGTAGTACCTGGTCTGAAACAATTCCCGGAAAATTTTCTGCCGTTCCATGGTATCTGCCAGAAGCAGCTTCATAAAATCCCCCTGTGCCAGCATGACAATCTGGGAAAACTGCTTCCGGTCCACACCCAGCAGCTCCCGCACAGCTGTATCCACTTCCCTTTTCTTCGCAGCCACTTTCCCATCTGGGCCAATCAGCTCTACATTTGCCAGTTCTTTGGTGGTTTTATTTCCTCTTTTTGCCGGGCGCTCGTATTCTGGATTTCTTTTGATCTGATACTCTTTTCCCCCATGGGAAAAGGTCAGCTCCACCTCTGTGGGGGTATCAGAAGACGCATATTTGGAACGGAGCATGGAGGGCTCCCGGTTTTCCCCGCTGGCATCTCCGTAGAGGGCAAATGTAATGGCATCAAAAATGGTGGTTTTGCCCGCCCCGGTATCTCCGGCAATCAGATACAGCCCGCATTCTCCCAGACGCTCCATGGAAAGCTCCACTCTCCCCGCATAGGGTCCAAACGCTGACATCACCAGTTTTAACGGCCTCATATTTTCTCCTCCCATATTTTCTCAATCAGGCCTGACGCAAATGCAATCTGTTCTTCGCTCATATCCTGATGATTCTGCTGTCTGTAAAATTCCTCCAGAAGTTCCAGGGGCGTCTTCCCCCTTCTATCCTCTTCCTCAGCAATCTCCGTGCTCCCCCGGGTGCGCTTATTGTCATAATCCAGCTTCATCAGATTGGGATATATGACCCGCAGCTTTGCCATAGCATCCAGAATATCATCTTCATCCGTGAGGGTGATATGAATGTAATCCTCCAATGCCGTCCCTGCATAATTATCTCTGCTGGCCAGTTCCTCATAAGTTCCCTTCAGTTCCCTCATATCACGCTGGGGAATCAGCTCTCTGGTCCGAATCTGCAGATTCCCCTTTTCCATGAGTTCTGCAATAGTGACGGATTTGCAGTGGGCTGCCTCAGAAAAAGAATACTTCAGCGGCGTGCCGCAATAGCGCACACTCTCCCTGCCTATATGCTGAGGCCCGTGGATATGCCCCAGGGCCACATAGTCAAAGACATCAAACACCGACACATCCACATTGTCCATACCGCCCACAGAGATTTCCTCCGAATCAGAACGCTTCGCCCCTGTGACAAACTGATGGGCTATGAGAATATTCCGCTGGCTTTCGTCCACCTCCATATGAGAGACTGCTGTACGAAGGGCGTCTGTATAGGACTCCGCAGGCTCGTCTGGAAACGCCCTGCGCACATGCACCGGTTTGATAAAGGGAAGCAGGAAGATATTCACCGTTCCATATGTATCCTCCAGGGAAATAGGCTCCACACAGCCGTCATAGACAGGGGAAATATAAATGCCGCTGTGGCTGATCAGTTCCGAGGCAAACGCCAGCCGCTCCGGTGAATCGTGATTCCCGCTGATTACAAACACCCGCTGATGCCTTTGTGCCATCTGGTTGAGAAAATCATTAAAAAGTCCTACCGCCTCCACAGAGGGCACCGATTTATCATACACATCTCCTGCGATGAAAATACCGTCTGGTTTCTCGTCCTCTGTGATTTCTATGATTTGATCCAATATGTGTTTCTGGTCTTCTGCCATGGAAAATTCATTTACGCGCTTTCCAAGATGAAGATCTGATAAATGTAGAAATTTCACTGATTATGCCACCACCTTTATCATATTCTGGACATATGCTTTTCTATAAACTCCTCAAAAGCCGTGGGAAACCCACGGCTTTTCTAATTTATGCCTATATGCTGTATAAAATATGTAAATGACTGTTACGCCCTCATCTCAGGTTTTCCCGTATGACCTGATCATAATCTTGTATTTGCTTTACTATATTATATATATTCTTTTCTTCTTCAACATCAAACAGATATTTTGTCATAATCTTCGGTAATACGATAAAAACCGTCATCATAGCCGCCATTGACGATATGATAAATTGAAAATCCCTCATACCTGCAGTGATAATTCAGCTATTCTCCGTTTAACCGCCTCGTGGGACACCTGAAATATACTAGATAAATTATCAACAGTCAGATATAAATTATTTTCCACAACTGCCTGCTTAAATTTTTCTCTAAAAATCCCTTCCGGCATCAATAAATTTGCAGCAAAATAATTTGCACGCCTCTCGCTCTCTGATTCATCCTCTTTTGTATTGTATGCGTTGTAATAGGTAATACTATTTGAAACATCAAAGTCAAATAAATAATGGGCTAACTCATGTGCCATAGTAAATCTCTGGTGTCCAATATTATCTTTAGAATTTATAGCTATTACCTTGTCCGATTTGAATTCCTTTTTTAAAGTGTCATCAATTGCCACTATTCCTGAGATTTCATCTTCCATTTTCCCTGATACAACTTGGAATTCCAATGATTTCATAATAGCAACAATAGGAACAGGAACCTTTTCGATACCAAGACCGCCTAATATTATCTTAGTGACACTGGGCATATCTTCAAGCATATATCTTTTTTCATGATTTTCACCCTGTATATTTTTACATATTTCTTTCATCTTTTGCATTTGTCTATCCATAATCATCCCCTGCCATAATTTTTCCACGCCCATACAACACCTCCGCAGAAAATATTGTAAGGGAAATCTATGAAAAATTTTGTTGTATCTAGGTATAATTATAACAAAACTGTATTTTTTTGCAACTTTTTTTGACTTTTTCCGCCTATAGCAGCCTATCTGAACATCACCGTTCCAGCATATATCTCTGAAAAATCAACGCATTTTTCACATCCCGGTCAAGTGCTTCTTCTGAAGTATCCTCTACAATCTCTCTCCAGATCTTAATATCTCTGCCCACGGTTCCGCCTGGAATCACAAAAGGTTCCATCACCACGGCCCCGTCATATCCAATATCTTTTAAGGCATCATGAATCTCTCTCCACGGCGTCCTGCCCTGTCCAGGGACCATCCGATTGCATTCCCCGGTGTGGAAATGGCCCAGAAGATCTCCCGCCGTCCGGATGGCAGCTCCGATGCTCTGCTCCTCAATATTCATATGGAAGGTATCCAGCATCACTTTTACATTTACAGCTGCAGGTTCCAGCTGGCGGACAGCCTTCACAAACGCTGTACCTTCTTTCGATGTATTCAGCACATGGTTCTCAAACCGGTTCAGAACCTCCATGCCGATGGTCTTTACCCCATAGTCCAGACCTATTTTTGCTAATTTCGCAATGCCTTCCACGCCCCGCTCCCAGTCGCCTTTTTTATCTACCGGTCTGCTGTAGTCGATGGGCCAGCAGGAATAAATGGCCCCGCCGATTAAATCAGCGTCGATTTTTTCCATCCGGCAGAACAGGTCTTTATAAAATTCCAGCCCATGGGCCCGCACATCCGGGTCAGCGGAAGCAATATTATTCTTCGGGTCCGGCCCGTACCCCACTGTGAGACGGATATTATGCTCCTGGGCACATTTTTTCAAACTGCTCAATTCCTCATCCGTATACTCTGGCAGCGGCCCGGCGGCGATTTCCAAAATATCAAATCCCAGACCGGCGGCCTTTTTCACATAATGCTGATAATCCCCGTCCCATTCTCTCTCCCAGTATGCGTAATAAATTCCATGCTGCATATTTTTCTCCTCCTTTTTCATATCATGCCTCTTGGAATCTCTTTGTCCTGATTCTTGCCTGTTCTATATCACCATGCTATACTTTAAATACGGCATAAAATATTGAAACAAAATCATTTAGGAGAACAGGTAAATGAACGCAAAAAAGAAACTAATAATCCAAAAAGAAAATTACATTTTACTGTGCGAAAGGCGCTGGTTTTATCTGGTGCTCACTGGAGTGGCAGGATTCTTTGGGGCTTTCACCTATCTGCTCCGGGGAAATATCTTCTGTAATGCACAAACCGGAAATATTGTCCTGATGGGCATGGCTTTGGGAGCAGGCCAGTGGCAGGAGGCCCTGTATTATCTCATACCCATTTCCGCCTACACAGCAGGGGCATTCCTCTCTGAACTGCTTCCCAATCCAGTGAAACACCATCTGCAGATACGCTGGGATACCCTGCTGATTGCCATAGAGATGGCAGTGGTATTATTTCTGGGATTTCTGCCGGAATCAGCGCCTGTACAGATCTCCCAGATTGCCATCAACTTTATCGCCTCCATGCAGTACAATACCTTCCGCCAGTCCGAGGGCGTCCCCATGGCCACCACCTTTGTCACCAACCATATCCGGCAGGTGGGTGTAGGACTTGCCCACGAGGCAAAGAGCCTGTACACAGGCCATCAATCCGATCATAAAAAGCTTTTTGCCCACTCCGAAATACTTGTCTCTTTCCTGTTCGGCACCACCATCGGCACAGTTTTCTGCCGCCTGCTGCTGGGAAAGGCCATCTGGATCACCCTGCTCCCCCTGGGATTCATCTTCGCCGCGCTGATGCATGCTGACCTGACCACCGAAAAAGAACTAAAAGAAAAGAAACCTGCCGGACATTGAATGTTATCTGTGATTCACTGCCTGTTCCAGCCGTTTCAGGGCCTCCTGAAGCACCGGACGGGGACAGGCAATGTTCACCCGCTGAAAGCCTTCTCCCTCCGGTCCAAACACAGTTCCCCCATTGAACCATACACGGGCCCGGTTTACAATCATTTCTTCCAGTTTTTCTTCTCCCAGCCCCAGATTCCTGAAATCCAGCCACACCAGATAGGTGCCTTCCAGCACTCCCGGCGTAACCTGGGGCATTTTTGCCTCCAGATATTCTTTCAGAAACAGATAATTTCCCCAGATATATTCCTTCAACTCTTCCAGCCACTCTCCGCCTTCCTCATAAGCGGCCTGGCAGGCGGCAAGCCCCATGGCATTGAGCTCACTGTATCCCGCCGACCAGCTCTCCTGCCGGAATCTTTCTCTCAGCTGCGGGTCAGCGATCATTACATTGGCTGCCTGAAGTCCGGCCAGATTAAAGGTCTTGCTGGGCGCTGTACAGGTAATTGTGATTTCCCGGTAAGCCGGGGATAAGGATGCGAATACTCTGTGGCGAAATCCCTGCCATACAAAATCACTGTGAATCTCATCGCTGGCCACAAGGACTTTGTGCTTCAGGCAGATTTCTCCCATTCTTCGAAGCTCCCATTCTTTCCACACTCTGCCCACCGGATTATGGGGACTGCACAGAATAAAAAGCTTCACCTGATGGTCCACAATCTTCTTTTCAAAATCGTCAAAATCAATTTCATAGTACCCGTTTACCAGTTTCAGCGGATTATTCACCAGATTCCTTCGATTTGTCTCCACCACAGAGCTGAATGGATGGTACACTGGACGCTGAATCAAAACACTGTCCCCTTCTTTCGTGAAAGCCCGCACAGCCATGGCAAGAGCCGCCACCACTCCCGGCATTTTTACTATCCATTCTCCCTGGATGTCCCATGCAAAACGATGTTGATACCAGTTCTTCACCGCCTGTACATAGTCTTCTTTATGATCCGTATACCCAAAAATCCCATGCTGTACCAGCTGCTCCAGCCGTTTTAGAATCGGCGGAGCCGTCTGAAAATCCATGTCTGCAACCCACAGGGGCAGAGCGTCCGCTGGTTTCCCATATTCCTCTGCAAAATCATACTTCAGGCTGTTCGTCCCTTTCCGCTGGATTATTTTATCAAAATCAAATTTCATAGCCTGCTCCCTATACTAAATGGAATCCTTTTCGAATATCCTCCAGCCCCTTTTCATCAATAGGGACAATTTTACCCAGATTTTTCGACATGATAATGGACATGGCGCTGTACTCCGTAACCTCCAATCGGTCAAAGGCATTCAGCATGCTCTCTCCCGTTACAATCAGACAGTCATTTTCCACCATGACCACCGGCGTACTCTTATTGAATGCCTGGGCAATTTCTTCTGGTTCTGCCAGAAATGCCGGACCGGGAATCCGTGGAATATCCCGCATCATAATATAACTCTCCGGTATGGTCCTGGAATCTAAGGGCTCATCTGTGACGGCAAAAGCCATAGTATACTGAGGCTGGCAAATGATCACACTGCGCACTTGGGGATGTTTCTGGTAAATGGCCTGATGCACCGCTGTCATCCAGTCTAAATCTCTGTCCGCTTCCCTTTGGCCGTCTTCCACTGCCGCCAGATCCTCAGGATGCAAATACAGCCGGTCACTGTGTAAAGGGGTGATCACAAACCGTCTCTCGTTTACCCGGCGGGAAAAGGATCCCTGCACACAGGTAATCAATCCCTGCCGGTATGCCCTGGCCGCAAAAGAACAGACTTCCTCCCTGGCCGACTGTTCCTGGGCAGAGTATTCTCCAGACTCAAAAGTCCCCATCTCAACCGAATCCCTGCACTGCTTCAGCACTTCTGTTCCCAGTCCGTGAGGCACTCCGATCGTTTCCCCATGAATCTGCGTCCTGGCAGAGTATTCCATAGTCTCAAATATTCCAAAAGCCTCCTGCAGACTCTTGGCCCCCACCACAACGCCATGGTTTTCCAGCATGACTACCTGATGTCCTTCCCGGAAGACTTCTGCAATCCGGTCCCCCAGCTCATGGCTGCCTGTCATGGCATACGGAGCCATTCCCGCTTTACCGCACTTTAAATATACCTGCGGCATCAGCGTGGTATCGGGAATCCTTCTGACAATGGAAAATGCCACCAGGGCAGATGGGTGCGCATGAAGAACTGCTTTTAACTCTTTCCTGGTCTCATAGATTTTCAAATGAAACGGATATTCACTGCTCGGCTTATGCCTGCCGATGAAAGTTCCATCCGGCTTTATACAGACCATATCCTCTTTCGTCAGGGTGCCTTTGTCAATGGCGCCCGGGGTGATCCACACATCACCATTTTCATCTTTGATGGACAGATTACCGCCAGACGTTGTTGTGAGACGGCAGTCATAAATCCTTCTCATAATCTGGGCCAGCTGCTCTGCCGGATGCTGCATGTTTTTGTTCATAAATGATACTCCTTTGCTGATGAAGTATAAACTTGCGACAAATGTCCTGTCAATAGGAAACACTTTTCAAATACCATATAGAAAAATATAAATTTCAATGATATAATAGTGTATAAAAATTACTATGTCTAGAACAGGAGTTACATTGTGAGTGAAGAAAGGAAAAAAACAAACTATACTGTTGCATGCGTCAGCGAATTTGCAAAGAAATATGGTCTTAATCTAACGGAATCATTTCAATTTTTGTTCCAATATAAAGCAATCGAATTTTTAAAAGAAAACTATGATATCGAACATACATTATCTCTTGATGATGCCCTGGAAGATATGATGACCATCTGCCAAAAAAACGGAGGAACGCTCGCATGATTTTATACCATGGCACAAATGAACGCACCTCCAAAATTTACGGAGGAAGTCCAATTGTGAATGTCTATGAGATTTCCGATAAATTTATGGAAGACCATAATCTGCATATCAAAGACTTTGGCAATACCCCCTCAAAGGACTGGGCTTTGTTTATTATGAACAACCGCAGCAGAGCTTTTACTGATTTTAAAAACATCTGCTGCAATCATGATCTAAAATACGATATCGTTTCCGGGCCGGTTGCCGATGATGATATGAATATGCTTTTCCGCCAGTATCACCATGTTAATCTTTTACAATTCCCAGACATTTAACAAACTTACTGATGTCGAAACAGGATTATATCGGGAAAGTTCGGCATATGTTTATGGTCTTTTTCAAGACGAAAGAAACTTTGGCAGGCTGATTCAGGCGGAAATATAATTTACTTCTTCGATTCAGGTGAATGTTTCTTATCAATATACTCCCTGCCATAACGTTTCTTCAGCTCACCTTTGAGATACTCATACCTCTGCCGCTTTTCTTCCTTTGCAAAATGCACCTCCCGAAACTGTTCCGGATTATCCTCATAGTTTAACACTTCATCCCCAAACTGCTCACTGGTCAGGTCAAACACACATCCGTCCACTACGTTATAGCAATGGTAGTTCCCGCCGGGGCGAAGTATTCCATAGACTTTCCCGCCGAAAATATCCTGCACCAGAAACGCCGTGATGGAACACTGGCCCAGGGTCCGGTTTTCCCTGGTCCAGTCTCCCCGCAGCCTGGGCGCGCAGGTATATTCACACCAGATAGAAGAAAGCGCATCATATAAGTCTTGAGGCGTCTGGATTCCCTCATATTCCTCTGTTATGGCTGGGACAAGTGCATGCTCCCAGCCGTAAAAACTATAGTTCATCTTTTCACTCATCTCCTATTCCCGATCCCAGATATCCCGCCAGTCCTTGGCGCCTTCCCACAAGAACACCTGGCCTTTCAGCAGACGGAAATTCCTGTCCGCCTTTCTCAAGGTTTCCATTTCTTCATCTGTCAGAAAGTCCTCTGTGGTACATTTCAGATTTCCCACGTACTCATTTTCAAATACGGAAAACGGAATGGGAACCTGCCCTCTCTGCACAGCCCATTTCACACAGATTACCGCCGGATGGCAGTTATGCGCCTTTGCAATCTCCAAAAGCTCCGGCATCTCAAATGTAACCAGGTCACCAGGAGCTGTGTCACGCTCAGGACGGCACGGAGAACCCAGCGGACTGTAGGCAATAGGAAGAATCCCGTGGGCTTTGCAGTAATCAAAAAGTTTCGGCTGCTGGAAGGTGGGATTGATCTCCACCTCCAGAACCACCGGTTTAATCCGGCACAGAGGCAGAATCTGTTCCATCTTCGTGATGGTCACATTGGACATACCCAGTCCTCTCACCAGCCCCATATCCACCAGTTTCTCCATCTGCCTCCAGACTGTCATGTATTCCTCCAGAGAAAACGGCACATGGCTGGGGTCCCTTCCTTCCAGATGCGCTCCCGGTTCATGATGATTGGGAAATGGCCAGTGAACCATATAAATGTCTGCATAATCAATCTGAAGGTCCCGCAGGCTCTGTGCACATGCCACCAGCACATCCCCCTGCCCATGCATATTATTCCACACCTTTGTCATAATCGTCAGGTCCTGCCGCTGTACCAGCCCTTCTTTAAACGCCCGGGCATAAACCTTCCCGATCTCCTTCTCATTTCCATAAGCCGCCGCCCCGTCAAAGAGACGGTAACCTGCCTGAATAGCCCCGTACACGGCCTCTGAAACCTGATCGGAATCATACTTGTCATTTCCAAATGTCCCCATTCCAATCCCAGGAATTACCATACCATTGCTTAACTTTCTCTGTGGAACCAGAGCCGGATTCACTCTCTCCATAACTATACTCCTTCCAAAAAATTTAACTCTGTCAAATTTGCGATTCCATTTGATAATAATCTTTCAGCCCTTGATAACCAGCCTCAAACAGACGCTTCTGCCTGTCATATACTTCCTTCTTCCCAGGATCAGGCTCAAATGTCCTTTCCCGTTTCACAAATTGATCTACAACAGAAAAATCATCAAAGACTCCCACACCTACACCTGCAATGACCGCCGCGGCAATGGAAGTAGCGCTTTCCACATGGTCCAGCCGATGAAGGGTGACACCCAGCACATCCGCCAGAATCTGTGCCAGCACATCTCCTTTCGCTCCCCCGCCTGTGAGCACCAGGTCTGTAACCTGCCCTTTCTCCCGCTGGGCTCTCAGAATCAGGTCCAGATTCATGGCAACACCCTCCAGCACTGCCCTCACATAATCACATTTTTCATGCTCCATTTTTATGCCCAGAAAGCTCCCCGAAGTGTCCGGATTCCATCTGGGGCTGCGCTCACCAAGCAGATAGGGGAGAAATACCAGCCCTTTGGCTCCTGCAGGAGACTCCATTACCATCTGGTTCATAACTTCATAAGCCGATTGCCCCTCTTGTACTGCCTTCCTTTCTTCCTCCTTACAGAGGGCGTTTCTGATATAAGAATAAGAACTGCCCGCTGCCTGCATAGTCCCGCAGGGCATGTATTTCCCCTGAATCACATGTCCAAAGCAGATCAGAGTCTTATTCTTGTCCAGAAATACCTGGTCAGATGTACCTGCAATCCAAGCCGATGTGCCAAAAGAAAGAAACATCTGCCCATTCTTAATACTTCCCGCACCCAGAGCGGAACAGGGACCATCCCCGCCGCCGCACACCACCTTCGTGTTTTTGCTAAGCCCCAGAGCCTTGGCTGCGCTTTCTCTCAAACTTCCAATCACATCGCAAGACGCATGAAGTTCCGGCAGCTTTTCCCGCTGGATTTGAGCAGCATCCAGTATTTCCTGGGACCACTGTCCCCTCTTTAAGTCAAATGCGTCGGTACCGGACGCCTCCGAATAGTCTGTCACAAACTCACCAGTGAGACGGCAGATAATATAATCCTTTGCCAGAAGCATTTTATAAGTCTTTTGGTAAATCTCCGGCTCATGGTCCCGGACCCACATCAGCTTCTCAATGCTGTAGCTGGCACTGACACGATGGCCATTTAATTCATACAGCCGGTCAAATCCCACCCTGTCTTCCAGCTGCCCTGCCTGCTCCTGGGCCCGAAGATCCGCCCAGATCATAGCAGGCCGCAGCGCTCTTCCTTCCCGATCCACCACAATACACGCCTGCATCTGAGAAGAAAAAGAAATCCCCAGCACATCCTCCGGTGCAATTCCCTCAATAATTTTTCTTGTAGCCCCGCAGACCGCATTCCACCAATCCTCGGGATTCTGCTGGGCACAATTCTTGCCAAAAAAGTGCACATCATAGGGCACCGTATGGCTTCTGATCAACCTGCCTTCTGTTGAAAAAAGTGATGCCTTATTACTGGACGTCCCCAGATCATGCGCAATTAAATATTTTCCCACGTCAGCCCTTCCTTTTTTACAGCCATTTGTCCTTTATCTCCTTTTCTAATATCTCAAACAATAGAAGATATGTTTCCTTAGTCTTTTCAATAATCGCGGCAGCCACCTCTTCATTGTAAGAATGGGAAACTTCATTGCGTCTGTCAAGAAGTTCCAGCCATCCTTTTTCATCTTGTATCATTCCTGCCTTATATGCCAATTTTATAATCATTTTAGGAGAACCGGTTCTGCCCTCATGGTAACCATGACTTTCCAAAACACTTTTCATTGCTTTCCATGCCTGTTCAAAACAAATGGAAAACAAGTTCACAAGCCCTGTCTCAGTCACCACATCATATGGCGCTGAATAATTTCTGCAGAGCTTTAAATTATCCAGCGCTGATGAAAAATTCTCAAATTTTTTCATACAATATAATACCTTCTTTTTCTATGGAATCTGACAATGTTTTTTGGACAGGGCCATCCAGGTCCACCACATCGAACATTAAAAGTGTACGGATTTCATCGTCTACTGCTAGACGAAATTCTGTGATATCCCCCCCAGAAACAGCCAGGTCAATATCACTGCGTTCTTTATTATCCCCCCGGGCCCTGGACCCAAACAAAATCACCTTATGAATCTTACATTTTTGTGCGAATCCTATAATCTCCTCCCTGATGCCTGCGTCCAAATTCATTTACTCCACTCCTAACTTTTTATGATGTACTCTCCAAATCTCTCCTGCGAAATCCGGCACAAAGAAATTCCAAGAGTACATTTAAGGAATCACAAGATACTTTCCCTCCGCTCTCAGCGCAGGATCACTCAGCACATTTTCCAGCTGTTCCAGCGTGATGGTTTTGCACACCATAGACTGTACATCCAGCCGTCCGGAATCAATCAGCTGCAGCGCTCTCTGCTGGGTGCAGGGATTGATGTAAGAGCCCATAATCGTCAATTCCTTTTGAAAAACCTCAAAGGGCTTCAGACTGATTTGCGCGTCCGGTTTCGTCAGCCCATACAGCATCACTTTTCCCCGTTTTCCCGCCAGCTCCACTGCCTGCTCCATGGTCCCTGGAAGTCCGGCACATTCAATAACTGTATGAATCCATGTCATTCCCGCCTGCTTTAGACTCCTTTTCACATCCTCCTTCAATGGGTCAATACAGATATCCGCTCCCAGCTCCCTGCCCATCCTGCGCTTTTTCTCTGATGGCTCTAAAAGTGCAGTCCTGGAAGCTCCTGCCAGCCTTGCCAGCTGGAGCATCAGCAGGCCGATCATACCTCCGCCGATGATCACCACCTGTTCTCCAGGTGTGATCTGGCACAAGTCAATGCCGTGGAGACAGCAGGCCGCAGGCTCTGCCATAGCCCCCTGTTCAAAAGTGGTATGCTCTCCCAGAGCGTATACCTGGCTTTCCCTCACCACGCAGTATTCTGCGAATCCCCCGTCCACTGTGGTGCCATATCCTGTCATATGTTCACAGAAATGCACCTGCCCGTCCCTGCAGTAACTGCAGCAGCCGCAATAAGCATTGGGGTCGATGCACACCCGGTCTCCAATGTGGAATTTCTGCACCTCACACCCAGTCTTGGTAATCACCCCAGAGAATTCATGTCCCAGTATCGTGGGGGGATTTACCTCCGCCGCACCCTTGTCTCCCTCATAAATATGTACATCAGTTCCGCATACACCGCAGGCTTTTATCTGTATCAGCACTTCTTTCGGCCCTGGGGTGGGAACATGGACCTCCTCCACCCGCAGGTGGTGTTTCCCATAAAAAACTGCACTTTTCATCCGTCATTTCCTCCGCCCTGCATAAAAAGATTGATACCTCGTCACATGCAAAGTTCATTCTTAGCAATTTCTATTATTGCTCCATCCGGCCAGAAATCGAATGGAGCATTAGAAACTATTCTGCAATTCATTCTACTATAAGAAACTCTATTTGTAAATATTTAAAATATATTTTCTTTCGTACGAAACTTATTTATTGACATAAAAACATCCTTGTGCTAGTATAACGAATAATAAGTTTTGGATAGTTTGACGCAGAATATTTTTCTGAGA
>CAJUMB010000063.1 GCA_910587105.1 uncultured Lachnospiraceae bacterium | reverse complement strand
TGCTCCGCACCATTACGTCGTTAAAATTCCTAGACGATGCACCGCATCGCCGTCGAAATTTTGCCTAGAACTGGCACGAATCAGGCAGAGCAAAACTTCGATTTCAAACCGGATGGAGCACTAGAGCGTTTATATGTGACGCCTATATGTGAAATGGGGCGGACACTTGACACACTGTACCGCGAAAAGTATAATAGTCCGTAGATGTCAGAGGGAACGTGCATATGGAAGGACAGCGGATAAGAGAGTCTCAGATGTATGCCGCAAGCAAAAGAGAAAAACATTTAAGATACTGGCGATGTACTGGCACATGGCTGTAAGGAGGTAGTTCATGTCTGTAGCAGAACGGGGGCAGTCCGGGGAGAAGATTGACGGGTTTATATCGCTGGATTTGTCAGATGAATTGGAGCACGCAATACAGGTAAGTAATCTGGCCTATGAAGTGAGCCATGAACTGAATCTGGAGGAAAATTATTGTTATGAACTGGCTGTGGCCGGAATGCTTCACGATATTGGAAAGCTGAAGCTGTCCAGCTGTTTTGAAGAAGATCAGGAGCCTCTGGTGATTGAGGAATTGAAATATGTGCGTACGCACCCTGCGCTGGGGTACGAGGAACTGGTCGGGCAGGGATATTCAGACAATATATTGAAAAGCATTTTGTATCACCATGAAAATTATGATGGAAGCGGTTATCCGGGGAATCTGCGGGGGGAAGAGATTCCTCTGGGGGCCAGGATACTCCGGGTGTGCGATGTGTATTCCGCCCTCTGTGCGGACCGGCCGTATCGAAAAGCTTTTGAAAAAGAAGCGGCCATGGAGCAGATGATTAAAGATGTAAAATTATTTGATATGCAGATTTTTCTGGCTTTCCAGAGAGTTGCCCATGAAGATGTGGAGGAAGATGAAAGATGAAGAAAAAACCGGTGACCGGTATGAGGGATATTCTGCCGGAGGAGATGGAAATCCGTAATTATGCCATGAATCTGATCAGGGAGACTTATGGCAGTTTCGGGTTTCTTCCCCTGGAGACCCCCTGTGTGGAACATATTGAAAATTTGTCCAGCAATCAGGGCGGTGAAAATGAAAAATTGATTTTTAAGATTTTGAAGCGGGGAGAGAAGCTGAAGATTGACCAGGCACAGGGAGAGATGGACCTGGTGGACGGGGGGCTGCGTTACGATTTGACACTGCCGCTGTCCCGTTATTATGCAAACAATGCCAGTAAGCTGCCCGCGCCTTTTAAGGCACTGCAGATGGGTAATGTGTGGAGGGCGGACCGGCCGCAGAGAGGGCGTTTCCGCCAGTTTATGCAGTGTGATATCGACACATTGGGGGACCCCTCCTGTCTGGCAGAGATTGAGCTGATTGCGGCCACCACCACCCTGTTGGGCAGACTGGGGTTCAAAGGTTTTACCATTCGCATCAATGACAGGAAAATCCTGAAGGCCATGGCCCGTTACAGCGGGTTCCCGGAAGAAAGTTTTGACACAGTATTTATTATTTTAGACAAGATGGATAAGCTGGGAGCGCAAGGTGTGGCCCAGGAGCTGAGAAACGAGGGATTTCCGGCTGAGGCGGCAGATAAGTATATGGAGTTATTCTCACAGGTGGACTCCAGTGTGGAAGGGGTAAGACGCTGCGGAGAGATTCTGGGGGATGCGGCAGATGCCGAAAGCATTGACAACCTCATCCGCATAATGGAAAGTGTGGAGGCTGTGCGTACAGCGGACTTTTCCGTAAAATTTGACCCTGCTCTGGTGCGGGGGATGTCTTATTATACAGGGCCTATTTTTGAAGTGTCCATAGATGGGTTCGGCGGTTCTGTGGGCGGCGGCGGACGCTATGATGAAATGATCGGGAAATTTACTGGTCAGGATACCTGTGCATGTGGATTTTCCATTGGGTTTGAGAGGATTGTGATGCTGCTGATGGAACAAAAATTCCAGGTTCCGGCTGCAAGAAAGAAGATTGCCTGTCTCATTGAGAAGAACATGCCGTCTGAACGGATGCAGGAAATACTGAAGCAGGCACAGGCCCTTCGTGAGGCGGGAAACCAGGTAAATACAGCGGTTATGAAAAAAAATAAAAAATTCCAGAAGGAGCAGCTGAAAGAGGAAGGCTATGAAGAAATTCTGGAATTTTATCGGGAGGGATTGTAAAAAATGGCGGAGACAATGCAGGGGCTGCACAGAAGCGCCAGGTGCGCGGAGATTGGAAAGGAAGCCATTGGCCAGGAAGTGACGCTGATGGGATGGGTGCAGAAGAACAGAAACAAAGGTGGTATTATATTTGTAGACCTCAGGGACCGTTCCGGAGTGATGCAGTTGATTTTTGAAAACGGCAGTATTGACGAGGAAGGCTTTGAAAAGGCGGGAAAACTGCGCAGCGAATATGTGATCGCCGCCACAGGGACTGTGGAAGCCAGGTCTGGTGCGGTAAACGAAAATCTTGCCACAGGGGAGATTGAGATCCGCGTGCACAGTCTCCGGATTTTGTCAGAGGCGGATACTCCTCCGTTTCCCATTGAAGAGGACAGCAAGACAAAAGAAGAGCTCAGACTGAGACATCGTTATCTGGACCTGCGGAGGCCGGATCTGCAAAAGAATCTGAAGATGAGAAGCCAGACAGCTGCATTGGTGAGAGATTATTTTATCGGAGAGGGCTTTCTGGAGATCGAGACCCCTATGCTCACCAAAAGTACGCCGGAAGGAGCCCGGGATTATCTGGTGCCCAGCCGGGTTCATCCGGGGACGTTCTATGCGCTGCCTCAGTCTCCGCAGATATTTAAGCAGCTGCTGATGTGCTCAGGATGTGACAGATATTTTCAGATTGCCCGGTGCTTCCGGGACGAGGACCTGCGGGCAGACCGCCAGCCGGAATTTACCCAGATCGACCTGGAGATGTCCTTTGTGGATGTGGACGACGTGATTGATGTAAACGAGCGTCTGCTGGCGAAATTGTTCCGGGAAATGCTGGGAGTGGAAGTTTCCCTTCCCATTACACGGATGACCTGGCAGGAGGCTATGGACCGTTTTGGCTCTGATAAGCCGGATTTACGCTTTGGCATGGAGCTGCAGGACGTGACGGAAGTGGTAAAAGGATGTGGTTTTGCAGTATTCCAGAGCGCCATAGAGCAGGGAGGAAGCGTACGGGGTATTAATGCCAAAGGCCTTGGAGGCATGTCCCGGAAAAAGATTGATAAATTGGTGGATTTTGCCAAAGATTTCGGCGCACGGGGCCTGGCATGGGCAGCTGTGGGTGAAGATGGAAGCATCAAGTCCTCTTTTGCAAAATTTATGTCAGAGGAAGAGATGGAACGTTTGGTGGAATCCATGTCCGGGCAGCCAAAAGACCTGCTGTTATTTGCGGCGGACAAAAACAAGATTGTGTACGATGTGCTGGGGAATCTGCGGCTGGAACTGGCCAGACAGCAGGAGCTGCTGGACAAAAGTGAGTATAAATTTGTCTGGATTACTGAGTTTCCTCTGCTGGAGTGGTCGGAAGAGGAAAACCGTTATACTGCCATGCATCATCCGTTTACCATGCCTATGGAAGAGGATCTGGAATTTCTGGATACGGATCCTGGCAGAGTCCGGGCGAAGGCATACGATATTGTGCTGAATGGAACAGAGCTGGGCGGCGGAAGTGTCAGGATTCATCAGAACCATATTCAGGAAAAAATGTTCCAGGTGCTGGGATTCACCAAAGAGGAGGCTTATGAGCAGTTTGGATTCCTGCTGCGTGCGTTCCAGTATGGAGTTCCGCCCCATGCAGGGCTGGCTTATGGCCTGGACAGGCTGGTAATGCTTATGGCTGGTACAGACAGCATCCGGGATGTAATCGCGTTCCCGAAAGTGAAAGACGCCTCAGACCTGATGGCCGAGGCGCCCAGTGTGGTGGATGACAGACAGCTGGAAGAACTGCAGATTGCTCCACTGAAAAAAGAATAGAGTGATTGTAAAAAACCTGCTTCTTTTTGCTTGCCGCAAAAAATAGAAGCAGGTTTCTTTTTATTTATCCGGAATCGCCGGAGGCGGCTGGTTTTTCTGCATTTCCATTACTGGCAGAGGCCTCTGGACTCGAAGTGAAATCACCGAACAGGGCATCGCCCAGCTGGCTGCTGGATTGGAGTTTCCAGCCGATTCCATCATTGATCATGGACAGAGAGACAGACTGCGACTGGGTGGCTGTGTTGTCAGTGATGCATTTGACCAGCAGTTCATTGGATTTCTTCAGCCGCCCCTGGGCACCGTCAATCAATGCCTTGGAAGTAGACAGGTATTCCTTCAGTTTTGCGTTGTACTGAGCCAGGATTTCCTTGGAAGAAAAACTGGTAATTTCGGTATTTACAGTGGCAATTGTGCCGTTATCCTGAGCGCCTGATACACGGTAGCTGAAACAGGTATGTACCTGCTGGATCAATGCTTCCGCCAGAGCCTGGCTGGTTTCATCACTGTAGGTGAGCGTGTCAGCCAGACCAAGGTAAGTGGTCATCTGAGCAGTATCCATGCTTTTTAGTGTCTGCAGATAGATATCTAACGTTTCTGTGGGGGTAAGCAGATAGGGATTGGCAATCACGGAAAGAAATCCCCCTGTCAGCTGGTTTTCCAGATTCCTGTCTTTTTGAAGGGCCCATTGGTTATTTGTTTTAATCAGGTAAATGGTGCAGTCGCTGGAAATGGTATCGTATGTATTTTTCTGCATTAACCCATTCAGCAGTATATAGTGCTGCTCTAGAGAAGTATGCGTGGACTCTTGTCCATTGGCAGTAGCCAGAATCACCTGTTTCAGGTATTCTGTCTGATAATCTTTTGCCAGGGCAGAGGCATCCAGTGTGGTGATTTTAAGAGCACAGTCTGCTGTATTTTTGCGGACATGAATTTTCTGTATATCATAATCAAAATCTTTGAAAAACTGAGAAGCTGTCTCTTCAATCACTGCTGCAGAAGCCTGGGAGGTAGACGCATTAGGAAACAGGCTTTCTGAGGCGAGATACTCCTGAACCGCGGTGGGATCCAGGTCTTTCAGCTGATCAAAGCCAGAAGCAACTACATTTTTCACTTGTTTTTTTTCTGTATTGCCGCATCCTGTCAGGAGGAGCGGAATAATAAGTAAAAAAAGGAGTCTAATCCCAGTGAACGGTTTCATCATAGTATTCCTTTCCAGAGCGTGAAGGCAGCGTAAATGATGTTTCTCAAACGCGGTCTAAGTCAGTCCCTCTTAGTTTACCAGAAAGCAGGCAGAATGTCAAAATTTAAGTCGGGTGTTTTTATGGAAGAAACGTGTATGATATGGTAAAATAATGGTTAAAATTCCAGAAAATATAAAGGATTTATGAATTTTTAGACACACTCAGGGGCAAAGCTTGCCCGCTTTGCGGAAATCTGTTATGATAGGAACACAAATTATGATAACCTGAAAATATAGTCATGGCCGATAAATCTGCCATGAGTATCGCGCCGGCCGCAGCCGCGAAGCGGCATAATTTTGCATGGGCTGTGCGCATTATGTTATACTGGGCGGTAGATTTATCTGGCGCTCAGTATAACCTTTTGTCGGAGGTGAGTATGTGAATAAGCGGGTAATCATTATTGGGGGGATTGCAGCAGCGCTGGCGCTCATAGGCGGTGGCGTCTGGTATTGGATGAGAGGAAAAGGAAGTTCCGGGAAAGATACTGCATATGTAACAACAGTGGGTTCCCTCACAGAAAATATTTCGGGGACACTAAACAGATACGCGGGAGTAGTGGAACCTCAAGAAACTGTGGAAGTGAAGCTGGACAGCAGCAGGGCTGTGCAGCAGCTGATGGTAGAAGAAGGACAGACAGTAAAGGCTGGCGACCAGCTTTTTATTTATGATATCAGTTCCGGTGAGGAAGAACTGGCGACTGCCAGATTGGAACTAGAGAGAATGAAGACAGAGGCGGTCAGCTATCAGGAGCAGATTAACACCTATCAGCGGGAAAAGGAAAAAGCTCCCCAGGAGGATCAGCTCTCATATACCATTCAGATTCAGTCTGCACAGATGGATTTGAAGAAAAATGAATATGACCAGAAAAAGAAGGCTGCAGAGATTGAGAAGCTGGAGAAGACTGGGGATTCACCTGTTGTGACCAGCGAGATTGACGGAGTGGTCAAGAAGATTAAGAAAAGTATTATGAAAGGTGTTGAAGACTATTCTGACCCGGATTCAGATTCCTCAGGGGGTGAGTCCACGTTTATCACGATTCTGGGAACGGGAAATTACCGGGTCAAAGGTAAGATTAATGAGCAGAATATGGGGGATATTCTGGAAGGGGAGCCGGTGATCATCCGGTCCCGCCAGGATACGCAGGTGACCTGGAGAGGAATCATGGGAATGGTAGACACGGAACACCCCGCGGAGCAGGACCAGAACAGCGATTTTATCATGTCGGACAGCGGCGGGGATGACCAGCAGACCACTTCCTCATCTTATCCGTTTTATGTGGAGTTGGACTCCACGGAAGGACTGATGCTGGGGCAGCATGTCTATATTGAGACGGATGTGGGGCAGGAGAACCAGCGGGATGGCATCTGGCTGAACGAACTATATATTGAAGACGTGGACACCCAGGCACCGTATGTGTGGGCTTCTGACGGCAATGACAGGCTGGAAAAGAGGCAGATAACCCTTGGGGAATATGACGAGGCCATGGGAGAATACTTAATCAGCGAAGGACTGACTGTAGATGACTGCATTGCCTTTCCGTCAGAGAGTCTGCGGGAGGGGATGGCAGTGGAAATCAGCGACCAGTTGCAGATTCCCACAGAGGATCAGGAAAGGAAGGAGAAAGAGCAGGGACCTGACGGCGCCCAGGAGATTATTGATGAAAGCGGCATATATCCGGGGATGGATGCGGAACAGGGAATTGACCTGCCGGCAGACACAGATGAAAATGCGGCGGCTCCAGAAGGGGAGGTGGCTCCCTGATGATTCTGGAATTGAAAAGCATTTATAAAGAGTACCAGCAGGGCAAGCTGGTGGTTCCGGTTCTGAAACATGTGGATTTTTCCATGGAGGAAGGAGAGTATACGGCTATTATGGGGCCGTCAGGCTCCGGAAAGACTACGCTGATGAATATTATCGGATGTCTGGATAAAGCCACCTCCGGAGAGTTTTATATGGACGGACAGGATGTGAATAAGTGTTCGGAGAATGAAATGTCCGATCTGCGGCTGCGCAAACTGGGGTTTGTTTTCCAGAGTTTTCACCTGCTTCCCAAGCAGACGGCATTGGAAAATGTGGAAATGCCGCTGAATTACGCTGGCGTACCCAGAAAGGCGCGCAAAGAGATTGCATTTCGCGCTCTTGAGAGGGTGGGGCTGGCGGAGCGGGTGGATTTTAAGCCTAACCAGCTCTCTGGCGGGCAGATGCAGCGGGTGGCCATTGCACGGGCAATGGTCAATGACCCGAAGATTCTCCTGGCAGACGAACCCACAGGTGCGCTGGATACCAAATCAAGCCAGCAGGTGATGGACTTGTTCCAGAGGCTGAATGAGGAGGGGGTAACCATTCTCATGATTACCCACGATCCGGAAATTGCCCAGTATGCAGGAAGAACTGTGCTGATCAGGGATGGGGAGCTGATGGAGAAAGGGGGCAGCGATGGAGAAAAAACATAGCATCCGCAAAAGGCTGCTGATTATATTCATCTGCATTGTGTTCATCTGCGGGGTATTTGCCGGAGTGGGAACTCTGGCCCGCAGGGCCCACGCTGTGACAGTGAAAGTGATACCGGTCAGTGACTTAAACCAGGCATCGTTTTTTGGAGATGGCAGTGATTCTATGCTATATGGGGAAATATCCACCAGCGTGACCCAGAAAGTGTCCTTAATAGACGATGCGATTATTTCCCAGGTCTATGTGAAGAAAGGAGACCATGTGAATGTGGGAGACCCTCTTCTCACCTATGATATGACACTGAAACAGCTGGAACTGGAGCTGGCCAGACTGCAGAAGCAGGATCTGGAAAATAAACTGAACAAAGCGCAGGAACGTTTGGAAAGCCTGAAGAACGGAGGCCCTATTCTGGACCCGTCCGATGATTATATACCAATTGATGACGAGGATGACGATTTGGCATATGGGGGCGGCTGGCTGAAAGCTTTTGCCCAGCTCCCCCTGGGCATAGCGGCAGCTGTCAGCAGTCAGAATGCATCTATTGTGCCAGAGGAATCAGAAAGCCCAGAGGAGCCGGAAGGTACGGAAGATGTGGTGGAACCGGTACTGCCCGTTTTGTATGAAGTACTGGATTACGATTCTCAGCCGTATCAGGGGGATGGAAGTAAGGAATTTCCTTACTGTTTTTTATGTACCTCCAGCGAGGAAGGCGTTGTGGTGAAAGGCTCTTTTTTCAATAAAATGGCAGGATATAATCAGGAGGGAACCAAGGAGGAACAAAGCAGCAGCTGGTATCGTCTGGAATTTCACGAAAATGATCAGATTGGCGATGCGGCCAATCCCTCTCAGTCTCTGCTTGGGTGTTATATCCGCCAGGGAAAAGAAGTTATGGACCCGGAGGAGGAAAAGATTTTTACCCTGGAGGGGACCGGTCCGTCAGATGATGGAGAGACGGTTCTGACCCCCACTCCAGAGGCGCCGGGAAAAGGCCCCAACACGAAGAATGAATACGAGGATGATGACGACTGGGAGGATGACTGGGAAGACTGGGAGGATGAGGAAGAATCTTCCATGACCCGTGAGGAGGCAATCCGTTACCAGGAGAATAATATCCAGGCATATAAGCTGGATATTCAGAAAAAAGCCCTCTCTATTTCTAAAATGGAAAAACTGCTGGAGCAGGAGACCATCAGCAGCACCATACAGGGTGTGGTGACTGTGGTGGGGGACCCACAAACCGGGGATTCACCAGGGGAAGGGTTCATTGAGATTGAAAGTGACGACGGTTTTTATGTGAAAGGCTCCCTGGGTGAGATGGCCCTGGAACAAGTGAAAGTGGGGGACTTTATCTCAGGATTTACTTATGAGAGCGGTCAGCAATTTACAGCAGAAATCCGGGAAATCGCGATTTTCCCCGCAGAGGGTGACCAGGGGTATATGGGAATGGGCAATCCCAATGAGTCCTATTATCCTTTTGTGGCCCATGTGACAGAAGATCTGGACATGGAAAACGGGGAAAGTGCGGAATTGAACATTGACATGTCTCAGACGCTGGACAAAAATGCCATTTATCTGGACAATGCCATGGTCCGCACAGAAGGAGGCCGGTATTATGTGTATAAAGATGAGGGCGGAAAGCTGAAGAAGCAGTTTGTGACTGCACAAAAGAGCAGTGACGGCTATTCCACCATTGTGACCAAAGGACTGAGCAATGAGGATAAGATAGCGTTTCCTTACGGTTCCGGAGTGGAAGATGGAGCCAAGACAAAAGAGGGAACCATAGAGGATCTGTATGGATATTAAATAGAAAGGAAAGGGATTATGCTTGAAAATATAAGACTGGCTTTTCAGGGAATCTGGTCGCATAAAATGCGTTCCTTTCTTACTATGCTGGGAATTATCATTGGAATTGCATCTATCATTTCCATCGTATCGACCATAAAGGGAACCAGCGAACAGATTAAAGAACAGCTGATAGGGGCGGGAAATAACGCGGTGGATGTGCTGCTGTATGATGGAAGTGCAGAGTATGACGCCTCATGGGGGATGACCACTGCGGCACTGCCTCAGATTACGGAGGAACAAAAAGATAAGATACTCCGGCTTGACAACGTGGAAAATGCTACTTTTTTCTACGGCCGGGGGTATTCGGAGAATATTTACTACATGGACCAGAGTATGCAGGGCGGAAAAGTGTATGGGGTTGATGAAAATTATCTGGATACCTGCGGCTATGTGATACAGGCGGGCAGAGGGTTCGTCAGGGCGGACTATGAGAATTACCGAAAGGTGGTTCTATTGGATGAGGAAGCAGCGGGCAGTCTGTTTAAAGATGAGATGCCCCTGGGAAAAACCATTGAGATTATGGGGGAGCCGTTCGTTGTGGTGGGTATTTATACCCGTGCAGAGACGTTTCAGCCTATTATCAATAATTATGAAGAATACTATTCTTATTATGGCGATGCAGGGGCAGGAACCTTGCTGCTTCCCAGCAGTGACTGGCCCATTATATATAAATATGATGAAGCGGAAAATGCCATCGTCAGAGCATCCAATACGGAGGCTATGACAAAAGTGGGTGACCGGGCGGCCAAGATTTTAAACGAGGCTGTACCCGAGGAGAGTACCCAGATAAAATATAAGGCAAATAATAACCTGAAAACAGTAGAAGACCAGCAGAAGCTCAGCGAGAGCACCAATGGCCAGCTCTTGTGGATTGCCAGTATCTCCCTCTTAGTGGGAGGGATCGGTGTTATGAATATTATGCTGGTTTCTGTGACAGAGCGTACCAGCGAAATTGGATTGAAAAAAGCTATCGGAGCGCGGAAAAATAGGATTTTGTTTCAATTTTTGACGGAGGCAGCTGTGCTCACCAGTTTAGGAGGTGTGGCAGGAGTGGTATCCGGTATTGTGATGGCAAATGTCATATCCCGAATGGCAGATATTCCTATTGCCATCAGCATTCCCGCCATTATTGCATCCGTAGGATTTTCTATGGTGATCGGGATTGTATTTGGACTGCTTCCATCTTTTAAAGCGGCCAATCTAAACCCCATTGACGCGCTCAGAAGGGATTGATAGTAGAGAAAGGATAAGGATTATGAAAAAGATTGCCATTGTCACGGACAGCAACAGCGGAATTACTCAGGAGGAAGGAAAAGAACTGGGCATTTCGGTGCTGCCCATGCCTTTTTATATCGACGGACAGATTTATTATGAAGATATTACTTTGAGCCAAGAGGAATTTTATCAGAAACTTTCAGAAGATGCTGATATTTCCACCTCCCAGCCCTCTCCTGCAGATGTGCTGGAACTCTGGGAAAAGCTTCTGAAAGAATATGAACAAGTGGTTCATATTCCCATGTCCAGCGGACTCAGTGCCTCCTGTGAGACGGCCATGGCACTGTCACAGGATTTTGAGGGAAAGGTGCAGGTGGTGAATAACCAGAGAATATCGGTGACGCAGAGGCAGTCAGTGCTGGATGCTCTGGCCCTTGCCGGGGAGGGAATGGACGCCCTGCAGGTGAAAGAAATTCTGGAGAAAGAAAAAATGGAATCCAGCATTTACATTACGCTGGAAACATTAAAATATCTGAAAAAAGGCGGCAGAATCACCCCAGCGGCGGCAGCCATCGGAACTATGCTGAAGTTGAAACCTGTACTGCAGATTCAGGGTGAAAAGCTGGACGCATATTCCAAATGCCGGGGCAAGAAGCAGGCAAGAAAGACTATGCTGGAGGCCATGAAAAAAGACATGGAAACCCGTTTTTCCCAATATGTCCGGGAGGGCAGATTCGCGCTGATGACAGCCTATGCGGGCAATGAGGAGGAAGCCCGGGACTGGAAGAAAGAAGTGGAAACGGTTTTCCCGGGATATCCCATTACCATGGAGCCATTGTCTTTAAGTGTGGCCTGTCACATCGGACACGGAGCTCTGGCCCTGGCAGGGGCAAAAATGGCAGATGTGCGGAAATAAGAATTTTGAATGGGAAGAGATGAGGAGTGTGAGAGATGGAAAAGTGGATGAATTTGCTGACAGAGGAACTGGGGAATGCCTTTGAGAAGGCAGGCTATGACAGAAGTTATGGAAAAGTAGTACTCTCCAACCGTCCGGATCTGTGTGAATATCAGTGTAACGGCGCCATGGCGGGGGCAAAGGTTTACCGTATGGCACCTGTACAGATTGCGGCTAAAGTGGTGGAACAGATGGAAGGAAGCCAGGTGTTTTCCTCTGCGGAGGCTGTCAATCCAGGATTTATTAATTTAAAAGCCAGCCCGGAATTTCTAGCTGCTTATCTGCGGAAAATGGCGGAAGATGAGCATTTGTCTGTGGCAGTAACAGATACACCCAAGACGATTTTAATCGACTACGGCGGCCCCAACGTAGCTAAGCCCCTTCATGTGGGACACCTGCGTTCCGCCATTATCGGGGAAAGTATCAAACGGCTGGGAAGGTATCTGGGACATAAAGTAATCGGAGATGTGCATCTAGGTGACTGGGGCCTGCAGATGGGGCTGATTATCACAGAACTGAAGCACCGCAGTCCGGAACTGGTTTATTTTCAGGAGGGGGACAAAAGCCCTTATCCCCAGGAAGCGCCTTTTACCATTAGTGAGCTGGAAGAAATCTATCCGGCGGCCAGCGCCAGGTCTAAGGAGGACGAGGCGTACCGGGAGGAGGCCATGGAAGCCACCCATGAACTCCAGCAGGGCAGGCCAGGCTACTATGCCCTGTGGAATCATATTCTTCAGGTATCTGTTGCAGATTTGAAAAAGAATTATGAAAGGCTCAATGTGACCTTTGATTTATGGAAGAAAGAATCAGATGCCCAGCCATATATTCCGGAATTGGTTGCATATTTAAAAGAAAAAGGATATGCCCGGCTGGACCAGGGAGCGCTGGTGGTGGATGTAAAAGAAGAGGACGATACCAAGGAAATTCCGCCCTGCATGATCCTGAAATCTGACGGGGCGTCTCTTTACAATACCACGGATCTGGCCACCATTGTGGAGAGGATGAAATTGTTTCATCCGGATGAGATTCTGTACGTGGTGGATAAACGTCAGGAACTGTACTTTACCCAGGTGTTCCGCTGTGCCAGGAAGACGCATCTGGTGGAGGAGGATACCCGTCTTACTTTTCTGGGATTTGGCACAATGAACGGAAAAGACGGAAAACCCTTTAAAACCCGCCAGGGCGGCGTGATGCGTCTGGAAAATCTCCTGGATGATATCAGCAGGGAAATGTATCAGAAAATTGTGGACAACCGCAGTGTGAAAGAGGAAAATGCAGGGACAACCGCAGAGATTGTGGGGCTGTCGGCTGTCAAGTATGGAGATTTGTCCAATCAGGCCGGGAAAGATTATGTATTCGATGTGGACCGTTTCACCTCATTTGAAGGGGACACAGGTCCTTATCTGCTTTATACCATTGTGCGTATCAAATCCATTCTGAGCCGGTATCAGGAAGAAGGGGGAGACCTGGCACAGGGGGGGCTGCAGATTCCCTCCTGCGAGAGCGAGAAGGCTCTGATGCTGGAGCTGACTAACTTTGGGACAGCCGTAGAAGGGGCTTTTGAGGAGAAGGCACCTCACAAAGTGTGCTCCTATCTGTACGGGCTGGCAAATGCCTTTAACCGTTTTTATCACGAGACGAAGATTCTGGGAGAAGAAGACCAGAAGCAGAAAGGTTCCTGGATACAGCTGTTATCCCTGACCAGAAAGGTATTGGAGACCAGTATTGACTTACTGGGCTTTTCCGCACCGGAGAGGATGTAACTAATGGAGACAAGGGAAATCCTTAACAAAGTGAAAAATCATGAGATGACAGTGGAGGACGCGGAGCATTTCTTCCGCAGGGAACCTTTTGAGGAAATGGGGTACGCGAAGCTGGATACTCATAGAGAAATAAGGTCTGGGTTTCCGGAGGTGATTTTCTGCAGCGGCAAGGCAGATGAGCATTTGCTGCAGATTTTCGGCAGGCTTTATGAGGAAAATGGAGAGGTGATGGGAACCAGGGCGTCCCAGGCCCAGTGTGACCTGATACAGGCAGTTTATCCCCAGGCCCAGTATGACCCGGTTTCCCATATTATAAAAATGGAAAAACAGGAGAAAGAGCGGGAGGGATTGGTGGCTGTCTGCAGTGCAGGCACAGCAGACATTCCTGTGGCAGAGGAAGCTGCCCAGACAGCAGAGTACTTTGGCACCCATGTGGAGCGGGTCTTTGACGTGGGTGTCAGCGGCATCCACCGGCTGTTTTCCCGTCTGGAAGTGATTCAGGATGCCAACTGCATTGTGGCAGTGGCGGGCATGGAGGGCGCCCTTGCCAGTGTACTGGGCGGTTTGGTGGACAAGCCGGTGATTGCGGTTCCCACTTCTGTGGGGTATGGGGCCAGCTTTCACGGGCTGTCGGCTCTGCTGACCATGATCAACTCCTGCGCCAACGGCATTGCAACTGTGAATATTGACAATGGATACGGAGCCGGGTATTTGGCAACCCAGATTAACCGGCTGGCGGGAAGGGGAAGGTGAGCATATGGCAGGTCAGACATTATATCTGGAATGTATGTCCGGTATCAGCGGGGATATGACTGTGGCGGCCCTTCTGGATTTGGGAGCAGATGAACAGGTGCTTCGGAATGCGCTGGACAGCCTTCCTGTGGATGGGTTCCAGATTCAGGTAACCCGGGTGAAGAAAAACGGGTTGGATGCCTGTGATTTTCATGTGATTCTGGATGGGGAGCATGAAAATCACGACCATGATATGGAGTACCTTCACGGAAGCGGTGGACACCACCAACATCATGCATGTGAGACAGAAAGCCGCCGCCATGCACACTCCCATGGGCATGTACATAGAAATCTTGCCGATATTCTGGAAATTATTGAGAAAGCAGACATGACAGCAGGGGCGAAATCTTTGTCTGCTAAGATTTTCCGTATATTGGCGGAGGCGGAGGCCAAGGCCCACGGCGTGCCGGAAGAACAAGTGCATTTTCATGAAGTGGGGGCTGTGGATTCCATCGTGGACATTCTGGCGGCAGCAGTATGTCTGGACAATCTGGACATTTCACAGGTGGTGATTCCACTGCTGTGCGAAGGAAGGGGTACAGTCCGCTGTCAACATGGCATTCTTCCTGTTCCTGTTCCGGCAGTCTTAAATATTGTGGAGAAATATGAACTGCCTCTGCATATCACAGAAGTAAAAGGAGAGCTGGTCACCCCTACAGGAGCGGCTGTTGCGGCGGCAATCCGCACATCTGAGAAGCTGCCTGGGAAATTTACGGTAGTAAAGACGGGGCTGGGGGCAGGAAAGCGGCAGTATGCCGGTCCGGGTTTTCTGCGGGCCATGTTGATTGTGCCGGAACCAGGGGAGACAGATATAGTCTGCAAGCTGGAGGCGAATATTGATGACAGTACCGGGGAGATGCTGGGATACGTGATGGAACAGCTCTTTCAGGCAGGTGCCCGTGATGTGCATTACATACCTGTATTTATGAAGAAAAACCGTCCCGCTTACCAGCTGAACGTAATCTGTGGAGAAAAAGAAGCAGCCGGTTTAGAGGAGATTATTTTTAGAGAGACGACTACCATAGGAATCCGCAGGATGCAGGTGGAGCGTTCTGTTCTGCAGCGGGAGAACCGGCAGGCAGTAACATCTCTAGGTGAGGTATCAGTGAAGGTGTGCAGACGGGGAGCAAAAGAACGGGTTTACCCGGAATATGAAAGTGCAGCCGCTCTTGCAAGAAAACACAAGATGCCTTATTGGCAGGTGTATCGGATGATTGTAGAGGAAATAGATGATAACAAAGGTAATCAGGGACTTTGACCTGGAGCAGATAAGCCGTTCTGGCCAGTGTTTCCGTATGGAACGAATCTCTGAGAATACCTGGAGGCTGATTGCTTTTGGCAGATACCTGGAAGCTGGCCAGCAGGGAGAACAGGTGGAATTCTCTTGTTCAGAAGAAGAGTTTGAGAATGTATGGCGGAATTATTTTGACCTGGACACAGATTATCAAAAGGTCAAGCAGGCTATTGACCGAGAAGACGAGTACCTGTGCAGAGCGGCCCGTCTGGGAGGCGGAATCCGCATTCTGCGGCAGGAATTGTGGGAGATGATTGTCACATTTATTATCTCCCAGAGAAATAATATTCCCAGGATCAAAAAGTGTGTAGAAACAATATGCCGGGAATTTGGAGAAAAACGACGGGATTTTCAGGGAAGGATTTATGATGTGTTTCCCCTACCTCAGGTTTTGGCGGAAATTGGAGAGGAAAGACTGCGGGAATGCGGTCTGGGTTACCGGGCGTCTTATATTGCAAAAACAGCCCAGATGGTCTGGCGCCGTGAGGTGGATTTACGAAGACTGGAAAAGATGGAATATGAGAAAGCCAGAGAAGAACTGTGCAGGCTCTGCGGGGTGGGAAATAAAGTGGCAGACTGTATCAGTCTGTTCGCACTTCACCATATGGATGCATTCCCCATAGATACCCACATACAGCAGATGCTGAAACGTTATCCAGGTGGTTTTCCTTTTGAAAAGTATCAGGGTTCTGCCGGTATCCTCCAGCAGTATGCCTTTTATTATGAATTGTTTGGGGAAAAACAGGAGTTTTAGTATTAGAGCGTGTCTTAAAAATGCTTTATACCGGATGGCCGGTATAAAGCATTTTTGTCTGTCATTACAAATGCAGAAATCCAACAGAGAATGGTATCCAGATTGTTATTAATACAGCGGTCAGCAGCTGTATGGCAATAGATACTTTTGGCATATCTGCTATTTTGTAATATCCCGTGGCATAAGTCAGCAGGGGCACAGTGTCAAGGGGGAGAAGATAGCAGTTGGATGCGCACAATACCAGCGGCATCAGCAGGATTACC
This sequence comes from uncultured Lachnospiraceae bacterium, assembly GCA_910587105.1. Taxonomy (GTDB): domain Bacteria; phylum Bacillota; class Clostridia; order Lachnospirales; family Lachnospiraceae; genus MGBC164599. The sequence continues at coordinate 2,095 of CAJUMB010000063.1, read as the reverse complement.
GGAGAAATCCCCCAGGACTGGGCCAGTGTTATAAAGGGCAGTCCCAGAATCGATATCAATGCAGGGCCGATGGGGATGGGAATCAGCAGGATGAACACCAGCAGACAGATAATCAACACAATCAAGGAAACAGATACCGGCGTTTTTCCGGAAAAAAGCATATCGATTATCCATTCACTCACACCACTCTGATTCAGTGCATTTCCGAATGTCATCATAGATCCGATCAGAAAATAAGAGGCCCAGCTTACATGTTTTACATATTCTTCCCAGGTGAGCACTTCGATTCCTGGAAAGAACAAAAGTCCAAAACCAACCGTACCGACCACTGTGATATTTAATACTGGAAACCAGGAGGAGAGAACCCACAAAATAATCATACCTGCCATGATCACACATACACAGCGCTCTTTATGGTCAAAATAGGGAGGAATCTGCAGAGAATCTATGTATTCACGGGCTTTTTCTCTGCTTATTTGTGCAGGTTCAAACACACGGCTGATAATTATCCATGCCATTACCAGGGCAATGACGGTTATAGGGGCTGCGATGATCATCCACTGTACGAAGGATACATAGATGCCCGCATCTTCCAGAAAACCCAATGCCAAAAGATTTAAAGGACTCCCTGCCGGTGTCATCATGCCTCCGATCATACTGGCTATGGGCAGGCCGATCATAAACGACTTACCACTTTGTCTGCGTTCCTCCGGATTATCATACACTTTGAGAAAGCTCAAAATGACAGTTATCAGCACGGCTGTGGTTGCCACGTTTGACATGATGGATGATAAAGCGGCGGCACATACCATGACGGCAAAGAGCAGGTTTTTGCTTTTGACACCGAAAAATTTGATTAGCAGTGCCAGTATTCTGTTAGAAAGAGGAACTGTGGCAATCGCCTCGGATATGCCAAAAGATACCAGTGTGAAAAATAGTACATGATTGGTAAATCCAGACAGTGCTCCGGAGATGTCCGGCACGGCTCCAAAGATTACACACAGGGCAATTCCCAAAATACAGGTGATGCCGATGGGGAGGATTTCTGTCACTAATGCGATAATAACGGCTGTCAGAACCCCTAATGTGCGAATGCCGGTTTTGTGTAATCCAATGCTTTCAGGGACGAATAACATGCCTGACAGTACCAGTGCTGTCAGTAAAAATCCAATAATTTTTGTTCGTTTCATACTGTCTCCCTATTGTATCCGTCAACGCTGGGGCGTGTCTTAAGATTTATTCCCGCCATCTGCACGCCCCGCTCAGCGCGGTATTTGCGCCAAATTTGGTCAACATAGCCCGCTATGCCTTCTTCGTTTGGCACAAATCTCCCATAGCATACCCTGGTACTAAGTGGGTCGTACATCCAGAAGAAGGCATTTTTAAAACACGCTCCAGGTCTTTTGTCCTTATTGAATACAGTCATGGTTAAAATCTCCTTTTTACTCTTATGTACAGATTGTATCTGCGGTTGACATTCTGCATTATAATGGGGATTTTATGCTGGGTAAATCCGCAGTAAGACCAGATTAAAGATAGGAAAATTCTTCATTTTGTACAGTGCTGTGGGGCAAATATCACATATAGGCGTCCGCAGAGCCGGCTGAATATAGGGTGCTTCATTGCCGTTATTTATCGGAAAAAAGAAAAAAATGGAAAAAAATGAAAAAAGGTGTTGACAACCATATAGGGGCATGATATTATAGTCGAGCTGGCAGGGAGAACACCTCACAGCACAGCATAAAAATAAAGTAACACAAGTACTTTGATAACTGAACAGCGAAACACACTATCATACATGTGACGAATGTGACAATGGATGAGTTCCTGAAAATTCTTTGATTAGAGAATAAAAACAAGAACGAACAGAAACAACCCAGTACAGTGATTCACAAATCTCTTGCTGAACAGTGTCTGATGTTTCTGCCAGGGCAAGGCGGATGAAGGAGGCAATACGGTGTATTGCTGACTGAATCCAACGCCGCACTGGTGGGAACAGCGGGCGCTGGACAGTAAGAAATTTGAGAATCACTGTACGAGACAGTAAGATGGATAGAAACAGGCGAAAGCCTGGGCTAATAAATTTTGCCAGAGA
>CAJUMB010000062.1 GCA_910587105.1 uncultured Lachnospiraceae bacterium | reverse complement strand
AAGGGAGTGGAAAGGATAGGAATGGAATGGGTATTTAATAAATCCGTATTTGATAATTCTTTACTTGATAGTTCTTTATTTAATTGCGTTGGATTTTCCTGCATAGGGTTTTCCAATGTTGGATTTTCCGATATAGGCTTGTCCTGTGTTGGATTTTCCAATGTAGGTTTAGGCGGCACTGGAAATTCATGTATCACATAATCAGCCGCCCCCAACTGTCCTTTTTCGTTCCGCACTCTTGTACGGGTCACATATCCCGCCCGTTCCAGTTCTCGTATTGCTTCCCGGATAGCGTCTATGCCCTCACGGTTGATTTTGGAAAGTCCCTTTAGGGTGTAGTCCCATTCTTCGGGCAGGGAAAGCATTTGTGAAAGCAGCCCCTTTGATTTGAGGGATAAGTCAGTATTGCGTAGGTGGTGGTTTGACATAACGGTGTAGTCCCTGCTTTTTTCCACTCGGAATACTGCCATGTTATCAGCTCCTTTCATTTGCCCGGACAATGAAAAACGCCCGTTCCGTGTGGAAAAGGCGTTTACCATGTGATTATAGGGCTTTAAGTTTAGTTTTCGTGTTTCAAAAAAGTCTTGTTTTATGCGGTGTTGCGGTGGTTGTCTATAAATACTTGCTCCGAACGGTGCAGGAAAAACGACTACGATGAAGGCAATCCTCGGACTTCTCAAGCCTAGCAGCGGCCAAATCCATGTCATGGGCGAAAAGGTACATTTTGGACAGACCCGTACCAACCGTTACATCGGCTATCTGCCTGATGTGCCAGAGTTTTATTCCTATATGACGCCGTCTGAATATCTGAATCTTTGCGGCGCGGTAAGCGGAATGAATAAATCCGATATTGTGACGAGAAGCAAAGAATTGTTAGAGCAGGTAGGACTTGGCGGGGAACGCCGTCGTATCAAAGGTTTTTCAAGGGGCATGAAACAACGCTTAGGAATTGCACAGGCGCTTCTGAATCAACCAAAGCTCCTAATCTGTGATGAACCCACATCAGCGCTTGACCCCGCAGGACGCAAGGAAATTTTGGATATACTTCTTGCAGTGAAAGAACAGACCACCGTGCTTTTTTCAACGCACATTCTTTCTGATGTAGAGCGTATTTGTACCGAAGCCGCATTTTTGAACGATGGAAAAATTGCTATGCAGGGAACCATTGCAGAACTGCGGAATAAGAGGTCATCTGACGGATTTATCATCGAAACAGAACAAAAAGGAGCTGACAATACACTTATAAAAGCGTTCGGCGAACTCCAACGCAAGTCACAAAATACGCTTGTTTTTCATGGTAGTGAGGAACGTCTCTTTGCAATTATGAAATATATCACTGAAAATAGAATACCTATACAGAGAATTGAGCGGATAGAGCCAACGCTTGAATCGCTGTTTTTGGAGGTGGCAAAATGAGGTCTCTGCTTAATTTTTTAAAAAAAGAATATCTTGAAGCTGTACGGACAGGTAAGCTCCTTGTTCTCATACTGCTGTTCGTGCTGTTTGGTATTATGAATCCAGCGATTGCAAAGCTGACACCGTGGATGATGGAAATGCTGTCCGATACAATGGCAGAAAACGGATTGGTTGTCACAAATATTCATGTGGACGCCATGACCGCATGGACACAATTTTTCAAAAACATTCCTATTGCCCTGATAGTTTTTATACTGATTTTCAGCGACATATTTACCAAAGAGTACAAATCTGGAACTTTACTGCTTGTCTTGACAAAAGGATTGTCAAGATACAAAATTGTTCTTGCAAAAACGGTACTGCTGCTCTCATTTTGGACATTTGGTTACGGTCTTTGCTTTGCCATTACCTATAGCTATAATGCTTATTTTTGGGATAACAGTATTGCGGAGAACTTATTTTCTTCAGTGGCTGTCTGGTGGCTGTTTGGCATATGGGTGATATGTCTTATGATTCTGTTCTCGTCGCTATTGCAGAATAATACAGGTGTTATCCTGTGCATTGGCGTTTCAGTGCTTTTCGCGTATTTATTCAGCGTCATACCAAAAGCAAAAGTGTATTCACCCGCTGTGTTGATGGATACCAATTCGCTTCTGATTGGAACGGAGGGAATGGACGCATATATAAAAGCTATCGTTGTTGCTGCTGCTATGTGCATCGTATGTGTTGCTGTAAGTATTCCGGTTATAAACAAGAGACAGCTTTAAAAAGGATTTCTTTCTCTGTCCCGGCTGGTTTCGCTGCCTGCCCTCCGCCTGAAGCTGCCGGAGGCGTTTCAGTACGCTCTCCCGTTCAGGCGGTCTGGCCTGTCCGCTTTTAAAGCGTTCAAGATTTTCAAACAACCAAAAAACATTGATTATATAGGGCTTTATGGAAAGATATGCACATACATAAAATCGCTCTCATATTCTAATGAGAGAAATCATAGAATTAGCAAAAAGGAAAAATATGAATCAACAAGATAGTACTCCTATGACTGGCCTGGATCAAATGGTCAGCGACGACCAGCTGCAGATATTAAAGGCAATCATTCCCTATGTTTCCCCCCATGGCCAGCGTTTTCTCTCTATCTATTCCAAAGTGAGGGAACTTCACAACACCATGAACCTGATGCCCAACCAAGGGGAAGAGATGCGCATATGCGGGTCAGACTCTGCCTCCTCCATGCAGCCTCTGGATATTCTGAATGAGATCCGCCCCTTCTGCAGCAAATCCGCCCAGCAGAATATCGACCAGGTAATACAGATATTTGCTATGCTGCAGATGGCAGAACTTTTTCAAGACCCGGATCATTTATGAAAGGCAGGTGATTTAATATGAGTGAAAATCAAAATCAGCAAAACGGACAATGGATGAACAACCCGCGTCTGGCAGGTCTGGATAAAGAAAAACTGCAGATGCTGCAGGGACTGGCTGACCAGGGCATGAACAAAAGCCAATCTGATATGCTGCCCTTTTTAATGGCAGCCGCCACACAGGGAAAAGAAAATGGCATTCATTTCTCTTCCGATGAAATCAATGCCATTATTGAAGTTATGAAAATGGGAAAATCTCCAAAAGAGGCTGCCCGTATGGATAAAATTGTATCTCTGATGAAATTGATGAAACGCTGACCATATCCTATTTCTTTTTAAAATTCTGCAATATGGTATCTCTCAGGAAGATCAGTGCGTTCACTGTGGTATACTCCCGGATTTTTTCTCTGTTTCCCGTAAAATGAAACTCTTTCACATATACATCGCCTTTATAACAGCAGCCCATGAAGACGGTTCCCACCGGTTTTTCCTTACTTCCGCCATCCGGTCCTGCAATGCCGGTAATGGATATACAGACATCTGCTCCCGAGGCGAAGCAGCCTCCCTTCGCCATTTCCTTGGCCGTCTTGCTGCTGACGGCCCCCTCTTTGGCCAAAGTCCCCTTTTTTACCAGCAGGCGTTTTCTTTTTGCGCGGTCACTGTAAGTCACAAATCCTTCTTTCAACACCTTAGATGCCCCTGGTACATTTACAATACGCGCTGCCAGCATACCGCCGGTACAGGATTCTGCCGCAGCCAGCGTCAGATTCTGGCTGGCAAGCAGCTCTACAACTGCGTCCTCCAGCGTCTTCTCCTCTTCTGCCGCATAGATATTTTTTCCAAACCTGGCTTTTAACTCCCGGACAATAGGTTTGCACATTTTTTTGGCTTCTTTTTCATCTTTTGCCCTGGCTGTCACACGAAGATGAACTTCCCCGGTTTTTGCATAGGGTGCGATGGTGGGATTCTTCTGCTTTTTGATCAGGTCTTTAATATCATCTTCCACCTGACTCTCCCCAATCCCGCAGATTTTCACCATCTGGGAATAAATAATTTCTGGCTGCATTTTGTGCAGATAGGGGTAGACAGATTCCTGGAACATGGGCTTCATCTCTCCTGGAGGACCAGGCAGCAAAATGACAATCCCCCCGCTGTGTTCCATAATCAGTCCAGGCGCCGTTCCGTTGTGGTTGTCAAGTACTTTTGCCCCTTTGGGAACCAGAGCCTGTTTCCAGTTATTCTCTGTAATTTTCTTATTCTTGTTATTTTTTACATAACTTTTGAAAAAGGACTCAATCCGCTTTTTGGTGTGGGCATCTTCTACCAGTTTATATCCAAGTACAGACGCCGCTGTCTCTTTTGTAAGGTCATCTTCTGTGGGTCCGAGTCCTCCCGTTACAATTACCACTTTAGACCGGCTGCATGCCTGCTTTAATGTTTCCCTCAAACGACCTTCGTTATCTCCTACTACTGTATGATAATACAAAGAGATCCCCAGACGGGCGCACATTTCTGAAAGAAATACAGCATTGGTATTTGTAATATTCCCCAATAAAATTTCTGTGCCTACAGATATTAATTCTCCGTCCATACCTGCTCCTTTCTTCTGATACGCGAAAACACGTACTAATCCTGCAGAGACAATACTTGTTTATTTTTATATAAATAATCTGCCAGCGAGATCACTGTCAGCGCAACAGACAATCCAATCAAAATCTGCTCTGCCATCACCATACCGGCGCCTAAATCCGCAAGCAGCACAATGATCATCACCATCTGACAGATAGTCTTTATTTTTCCCCAATAGCTGGCTGCTATCACAATACCGTTGTCAGAGGCCACCAGACGAAACCCGCTGATGATAAATTCCCGGGCAATGATAATCAGAACCGCCCACACAGGCAGACGCTCCTGTGCCATCAGACAGATAAGTGCAGAACATACCAGCAGTTTGTCCGCCAAAGGGTCCATAAATTTTCCAAAATTAGTTACTAAATCGTATTTTCTGGCAATGTACCCATCCAGAGCATCTGTGGCACTGGCAATACAGAAAATCCCCAGGCAGATCCATTTTTTCCACTCTCCTCCCCAATTTCCCAGCATGAGAATTACAAAGGGGAAAACCAGAATAAAACGTAAAAGCGTCAGTTTATTTGGTGTGTTCATTGTACCAACTCTCCTATCAGATCATATTCCAGAGCCCCAGTCACCCGAGCCTGAACGAAATCACCGGACATCAGCTGCTCACCGGTGTTGATAAAAAGATACCCGTCCACATCCGGTGCATCTGCATAAGTCCTGGCCACATAGGCACCTTCCCTGGGAATGGCTCCCTCTACCATACATAAAAGTGTTTCGCCCACTCTTCCCTGGCCTTTTTTCAAAGAAATCTCCTGCTGTATTTCCATCAGCTCCGCTTTCCTGGCCTCTTTCACATCCTCCGGCACCTGATTCTCCATGGCGGCGGCTGGTGTACCCTCTTCAGGCGAATAAGTGAAAACTCCCAGCCGCTCAAACTCCATTGACTGGACAAATTCCAGAAGCTGTTCATGGTCCTCCTGGGTTTCTCCCGGAAAACCAGTGATCAGCGTTGTCCTCAGAACCACGTCCGGAATGGCACGCCGCAGATTTCTTATCAGTTCTTCCAGTTCTGACCGGGAAGTCTTTCTTCCCATACGTTTCAGAATGGAATCGCTGGCATGTTGAATGGGGATGTCAAGGTAATGACATATTTTCGGTTCTCTGCCAATGGTATCAATCAGCTGAGGGTACAGTTCTTCGGGATAACAGTACAGGATTCGTATCCATTTCAATCCGGAAATTCTGCACAGCTGGGCAAGCAGCCGGTGCAGGGACTTTTCCCCGTACAGGTCCTGCCCGTATATCGTTGTCTCCTGTGCCACAAGAATCAGTTCCCTCACACCTTCTGCCGCTAGTTCTTGTGCCTGTTCCAGAAGACGTTCCATCGGGATGCTGCGATATTTTCCCCGCAGGCTGGGTATGATGCAGTATGTGCAGTGTTTGCTGCACCCTTCCGCGATTTTCAAGCAGGCGTAATGCCCCCCTGTGGTCAGGATACGCTTGGCCGAAATCCTGGGGAGATAATTAATGTCTTCATATTTTTCATAATGGTTCCCCGAAAGAGCCGCCTCCAGCCCCTCCAGCAGTCCTTCCAATGCCGTAGTTCCCAGCACTGCGTCCACCTCTGGAATCTCCTTGGCAATCTCCTCCTGATAACGCTGGGCCAGACATCCAGTGACCAGAAGAGCTTTACAGGAACCTGCCTTCCGGTACTCCGCCATCTCCAGTATAGTCTGAATACTCTCTTCCTTGGCGTCCCCGATAAAGCAGCAGGTATTAATCACGATTACATCCGCACATGTTTCATCATCGGTGATCTCATAGCCGTGAGCCGCCAAAAGTCCCAGCATTTCTTCTGAATCCGCCAGATTTTTATCACACCCTAGGGATATGAATAAAACACTCCTCATTAAATTCCTCCTCTATCATTCCCTGCCGTCTGTATATACTCGAAAAGGCTGACATACAGGAACCATTTTCCTGTACAGCAGCCTATCCAATATACCAGTTCAAAAATACACGGACACTAAATGCTTCCTATCTGTGTCAGTGCAAGGCGGATATTTCTTCTGTATCATATTCTTCTGCAATGTCAGCATCCCCGGCATCCTCCACCCCGCTGTTTTCTATCTCAGCGTTCTCTTGGACCATTTCTTCCATATCCTCTTGTAATGCTTCCATCTCTGTCAGCCCGCCATCGTCTTTTCTGCCGTCTTCCGGCATGATCTTTACCTCGCCCCGGTACAGTTCTTCAATGGCAACTGACAACGGCTTCTTTCCATTGGCGTGGGGGACTAAAGGAGTATCTCCTCCGATAATCTGTCTGGCACGCTTGCTGGTAGCCAGTACAATAGAATACCGGCTGTTGACCACAGGCGGCTCGTCGATCTCTGTCTCCTTGTTCACTTCCTGCATCAGTTCTGAATACGATGGGTGAATCATACTCTTATTCTCCTTTCACAAATGCCTTCAGTTCCTGGACAATATTCTCCGCAAATGTCTGTTGGCGGGATATCCGGTAATGCTCACTCTGGATAATTCCATGCATAAGGTCCACGCATTCTTCCAGTTTCTCATTGACCAACAAGTAATCATAGCCGGAAATGCCCTCCGCCTCCTCACAGGCCCTCTCCAGCCGGTTTCTTATCAGTTCCGGTGATTCTGTCCCGCGCCCTTCCAGTCTCTTTTTCAGCTCCTGGGCACTGGGCGCCGTCACGAACAAAAGCAGGGTATCCGGCATTTTCTTTTTGACTTCCAGCGCCCCCTGGATCTCAATTTCCAATACCACATCTTTTCCGTCATTCAGCTGGCTTTCCACATATTCTTTGGGCGTGCCGTAGTAATTGTCCACGTACCTGGCATATTCAATCAGCTGTTCCTGTGCTATCAGTTCTTTAAATTCTTCCCGGGTGCGGAAAAAGTATTCCCGCCCTTCCCTTTCCCCCTCTCTGGGAGACCGGGTAGTCACAGAAACAGACAGCGCATAATCGTCATATTTTTCCATCAGGCGTTTCATCAGTGTTCCTTTGCCTGCGCCTGAAAATCCGGATACTACTACAAGAATCCCTCTATTCATGCTCATCTCCTCTGCCCTTTACTTCATATTCAGAAAAACGCCTGGTAATCGTCTCTGGCTGCAGGGCGGACAATATGATCTTTTCTCCCTCAGTGATAATCACCGCCTTCGTCTTCCTGCCCTGGGTGGCATCCACCAGGCTCCCCAAGCTTTTTGCATTTTGAATCAAACGTTTTACCGGCGCCGCATCCGGGCAGACCACTGCCACCACTTTATCTGTATTGACCACATTGCCAAAACCGATGTTGATTAATCTGGCCATCTGCGCCCCCTTACTCTGCTGCTGTCACTCAATATTTTGAATCTGCTCCCGGATTTTTTCAATCTCTGTCTTTAGTTCAATGGCTATATTAGAAATCTCCAGGTCATTGGCCTTGGACAAAATCGTATTGGACTCACGGTTCATTTCCTGGGCAAGAAAATCCAGCTTTCTTCCCACACCGCCTTCTTCCTCCAAAACCTGTGCCATATTTTGAATGTGGCTTTTTAACCGCACCGTCTCCTCATCACTGCATATTTTGTCCGCATAGAGAACCACCTCTGCGGCGATTCTGCTGTCCTCTATCTGAGTGTCCTGTGCCAGCTCCCTGACCTTTTCCTCCAGCTTCTCACGGTATGCGGACAGCAATTGGGGGGAACGTCTTTCAATTACAGCCACCTTTTCTTCCAGGGAACTCAGCTTATGCCGAATGTCTTCTTTCAGATGAGCCCCCTCCCGTTCCCGGGATATTGTCACACCCTCCACCGCTTTCGCAAGCCCCTGTTCCAAAAGCTTCCACAGGGAATCTTCATCCCTGCCCTGTTCTTCCATAACAAATACTTCCGGCAGCCGTGCCAGAGATGACAGGGTAATATCATTGGGCACCCCCAGCTCTCTCTCCATCCGTCTAAAATAATCCAGATACTGCTGTGCCAGCTCCTGATTATATTTCAACAGAACTTTCTGCGCAGAATAGTCTTCATAATATATATAAACATCCACCTTGCCCCTCAACAGATGTTTTTTCAGATAATTGCGTACAGCAGTATCAAAAAAACCCAGCTGTCTGGGAAGGCGCACACTTATGTCCAGATAACGGTGATTTACCGTCTTTAACTCAATTGTAAATTTATGGCTCTCATCCTGGATCTCCATCCGTCCAAAGCCGGTCATACTCTTAATCATGCCTGAATTCTCCATATTACGCAGATATTTGCATTCAGATGTATTATAGAGCATTCCCAGATTCTAGTCAAGTTACGATTTCAGCACCTCAACCGCCATCTGTGCACATCTCTCGTCAAGACCTTTTACAAAGCTGCCTTTTTGATATTTCCTCTCTTTGGATGTGCATACCACATGGGGTTTCAGCCACTTCCAGTCCCAGAACGTTTCGTCATCCAGTATGACGAAATTTTCCACTTCCGGCCTGCGGCTGAGCCAGGAGGCAATCTCAAACGGCCGCATATCGTGTCCATTGAAAAGATAGGGAGTAATTCCTGGGATTTGGATATCATACATGTCCAGCCTTTTCAGAAAAATCTCCACATTTTCGTCATCCCCGTGAAATCCCTGCCGGGCATATTTGCCATAACTGTACCTCCACGAAGATGAGAGCACAACCTCTGCACCTGTTTTTTCGATAATTTTGTTGAGATTGCGGATATATCCCTGATCTATCACAATCCCCTGGTCATTCCTCTCCGGCCCGTCATCATTGAGTACTCCGTCCACATCCAGGAAAATCACTTTTTTATAATGGTCTTTGATGCGTGCAGCACTGCCGATTACCTCCGGTGATGTTTTTCGGTGATACAGTTCTTCCCACCATGGACCAAACTCCAGAATACGTGCTGCTTTTCTCAAAGATTCTTCCGTGAGGAAACTTTCATACCCGGTGCAGACCATATGTCCCCGGAAATTCTCCTCCATATTCAGGTCATCCAGAATCACATAAGAATTCAGCTCCGGATGTTCTTCCAGATATGCACCGATCTCCTCCCTTTTTAACGTATGGCTGTCATAGGGAACCATACCGGTAATATAGGAATCCAGACCATGGATACGAAACAGCAGTTTCAGCTGCTCAATGGACTTGGAGCGTTTCCAGTCAGAGGATATGACAATCTCGGCGCCACACTCTTCCAGCAGACGGCGCAGATTCCCAACCGCTGTCTGGTTCCAGTCATAATAGACCGCCGCAACATCATATTTATCCAGTTCCAGATAACGGCTGTCACCCATTTTCTCCCCAATATCTGCCCTGGTCTGTACAAGGTCATGGTCAAAACGTTTCTGGCTGCTGCAGGGCTGAAGAACCCCGTCAATATCAAGAAATATTACGCGCCTTTCTTCGTCCCGCCGGCCGTCTGGCGGCTGTTTCATACTGGTTGAAAATATCATATGCCATAACACCTCCGTATGTAAAGACCCGCCGGCCAGGCCGGCGGTAAATCATTCCATATCACTCAATTTATTACCATACTACCATAAACCGTCTGTTCTTTCAATCTTCCATTTTGCATTGTATTTTCTCCCACGATGTGCTATATTTCATTTATAAGACGATTTTTGACCGTGTAATATACTACTACAGCAGAAAGGCAGGGAAGAAAATTGCTGAACATTACACATTTAAGATATGCACTGGAAGTTGCAAAAACTCTGTCTATCACAAAAGCCGCTGAAAACCTGTACATGGGCCAGCCAAATCTGAGCCGTTCCATCCGCGAGCTGGAAGAAAAACTGGGAATTGAAATCTTCAAACGTACTTCAAAAGGAATCTCCGTGACAGAGCAGGGGGAGGAATTTCTCATGTACGCCAAAACCATAATGGAGCAGATTTCCCTGGTGGAATCCATCTATCAGAAAGATCATCACGCGGACATGCAGTTCTCCATATCGGTCCCCCGTGCCAGCTATATTTCCTGCGCATTTGAAGATTTTATGGCCAAGCATGTTTTCTCCCAGAACATGGAAATCATTTACAAGGAAACGGATTCCCGGCAGACAATTGATAACATTCTTCATAATAATTTCCAGCTTGGAATTATCCGCTACCAGTCCATTTATGACCAGTATTTCAAAGATCTGCTGATCGAAAAAGGATTATATTTTGAGATGGTCTGTGAGTTTCAGCCTCTGGCGCTCATATCAAAAGAAAACCCTCTCGCCATAAAAGACACCATCTGCCTCCAGGACTTGAATCCCCTGGTACAAATCACCCATGGAGATTTCTTCGTACCGCTGGTTCCGGAAAATGAAGTAAAAAAATCAGAATTGAAGGAGCACATCAACAAACAGATTATTCTCTATGAGCGGGGCAGCCAGTTTGGCCTTCTTGAAAAAATGCCCCATGCTTTTAAATGGGTATCCACGATTCCCTCCCAGATCCTGAATAAATACAGCCTGGTTCAGAAGATATGCCATGATGTACAGCGCACTTATAAGGATGTGCTTGTGTACAAAAAAGACTACAGCTTCTCCCAGACGGATCTGGCTTTCATCGATGAGCTGATGAAATATAAACGTATGTTATAAACGCTGCAGACTTCAGGGAATATCAACAATTACATATTGGTATGCCCTTTTTGCATTTCATTTTATATAGGGAAGGTCTTTATAATGTTCTGTAAGGATGGTGATGGTATGAACGCTTACGGGAACCGGATTTCTGCAGACAAAATTATTGCCATCGGAACTTCCAAAACCGTGTACCAGGATGGGGATATTGCCCTGAAAGTTTTTGAAAAAAATTATCCAAAAACAGGCGTTTTAAAAGAAGCGCTTAATTACGCCTGCGCAGAAGAAACAGGTCTTCCTGTTCCGGAATTTCTGGAGGTTATGAAATTCGAAGGACAGTGGACCATTTTGACACAGCACGTCAAAGGGCCCACACTGCAGAAATTAATGGAAGAGTCACCACAGAAAAGAAGCGGCTATCTGAACCTTTTGATCAAACTCCAGCTGAAAATACATACGAAAAAGTCTGTCATGCTGGAGCCTATCCATGATAGATTCCACCGGGGAATCCAGAACTGCTCCTTGGACGCCTCCATGCGCAGAGCTCTTCATGATAAGCTGGACCAGCTGAGCCAGGCGGAGGCTCCGGAAAACCGTTTTAAAATATGTCATGGAAATTTCAACCCGTCCAATATTATCATAAGCAAAGGACAAAGCCCTTATATCGTAGACTGGGCCTGCGCCTGCCAGGGAAACGCGGCAGCCGATGCCGCAAATACGTATCTTTACTTCTGGCTGAAAGACGGGGAGGAACAGGCTGAAGATTACCTGGACACCTACTGCAGAATCAGCCACACACAAAAAGAAGATATTCTGGAATGGATACCCATTGCCGCGGCAGCAGGACTGCCAAAAAAAAACGAAGACGACAGAGCCAGGCTGATTCAGGGCTGGCTGAAGCCGCCCGGAACTGCTAAAAAAGCATTGAAGCTGAAAATAACTGTGTGTATTGGAAGCTCATGCCATATAAAAGGGTCCCGCCATGTGATCCGGAAACTCCAGAACTTAATCTCTGGTTATGGACTGCAGAGCAAAATAGAGCTGAGCGGCGCCTTCTGCATGGGGAAATGCCAGCATGGTGTCAATGTACTGGCTGACGGACGGCATTATTCGGTTTCTGCAGATACCGTCAACGATTTTTTTGAAAAAAAGATTCTTCCCAGATTTCGTGAGGAGGTAAAAAAGTAACATGGAGCACAATGCCCACAATATCATCCAGCTGCAAAAATCCAACTGCAAAAACTGTCATAAATGTATCCGCAGCTGCCCGGTAAAATCCATACGCTTCACAGGCGGCCAGGCACACATTATCCAGGATGCCTGCATTTGGTGCGGCCAGTGTCTGACATCCTGCCCCCAGGATGCCAAAGAAATCGCAGATGGCATTGAAGAAGTCAGGTTGATCCTCTGTAGAAACCATCCCATCATAGCCAGTATCGCTCCCTCTTTCGCCGCATATTTCGAGGGAATCGGTTTTCCCCGCATGAGAGAAGCGCTGCGGCAGCTGGGCTTTACTGATGCGGAGGAAACCGCCATAGGCGCAACTTTTGTGAAAAGAGAATACGAAAAGCAGCTGGCAGAGCGGAAGCAGGATTTGATTATTACCTCCTGCTGTCCTTCTGTAAATCTGCTGATTCAGAAATACTACCCTTCCCTGCTTGAGAACCTTTCCCCTGTGGCATCACCCATGATCGCCCATGGAATCGACATCAAACGCAGAGAACCGGATGCGGCAGTTATATTCATCGGCCCCTGCCCCGCCAAGAAAGCAGAGGCTCAGGACACCGCCATCGACGCCGTCCTGACATTTGAAGAACTGGCCCGTATGTTTGCTTCAAAAAACATCCGGCTGAAACAACATGGCGATATCAGCCACAGACGCAATCCCAACAGCCGCGCCCGTCTGTTCCCCACAGCCGGGGGTATTTTAAAAACCATGGATATCCCTCCGGACACAGAATACACCTGCATGGTCGTGGACGGCATCCATAACTGTACATCTGCTCTGGATGATATCCGAAAAGGGAACATTACCCACTGTTTCATTGAAATGTCCGCCTGTACCGGCAGCTGCATCGGCGGCCCGGTAATGGAGAAATACAGACATTCTCCTGTCCGCCATTATCAATCGGTGGTAAACTTTGCCGGACCAAAAGATTTTAAAACAGAGCCCATGGATAAAAAACTGCTGGCAAAAACCTATTCTCCCCTCCCCTACAGCCGGAAAACGCCTTCCCGTAAAGAGATCGAAGACGTTTTGCTGAAAATGGGAAAACAAAGGCCAGAAGATGAGTTAAACTGCGGCTCTTGCGGATATGACACCTGCCGTGAAAAGGCAGCGGCAGTCTGTCAGGGAAAAGCCGAACTGAACATGTGCCTGCCGTTTTTAATGGCTAATGCCGAACAATTTACCAGTAATATTCTGGAGAACGCGCCTAATGGCATACTGGTCCTCAATGAAGATTATGAGGTGCAGGAGATCAACCCGGCAGCCATGGAAATGCTTCAGGTGGAAAATAAACAAGATGTTCTTGGCAGCCACGTGATTTATATTATGGACCCGGATGCCTTCCAGGATGTACTGGAGGGTAGACGGGAAGTCCGCAATTATAAGGATTATTATCCGGATATCGACAAATACCTGGAAATGACCATTATACATAACCCTACCGCTCATACCCTTCTGGCCATTCTGCTGGATGTGACAGAAGCGGAACACAACATGCTTGAAAAAGAAAAATTAAGCAGGCATACGGCGGAACTGACAGACCAGGTTGTGATGAAGCAGGCCCGCATTGTACAGGAGATCGCTTCCCTCTTGGGAGAAACCACGGCGGAGACAAAAGTTGCCCTGACAAAACTGAAGGAGTCGATTGCTTTTGAAAGAGAATCCAAATAATCTGTATGCTGATATTAGTTATGCAAGTCTGAGCCATGCAGGAGAAGAAATCTGCGGAGATCATGTGGAAATGGTAAATCCAGATGAGAATTCTACAGTGGTGGTGCTGGCTGACGGACTGGGCAGCGGTGTGAAAGCGGGAATTCTCTCTACCCTTACTTCCAAAATCATCTCCACTCTGCTGGCAGAGGGCCTTCCGCTGAAGGATGCGGTGGAAACCATCGCAAGTACACTCCCAATCTGCTCCGTACGCGGGATTGGATATTCCACATTTACCATCATCCGGCTCATCCAGAATGAGTATGCCGAAATCATCCAGTACGACGACCCAAAGGTACTGCTTCTGAGAAACGGGCGTCCCTGTAAAATTGCTTATTCCACAATGGAAATAGGCAGCAAGAAAATCTGCAGGGCCCAGATCGGTCTGCAGGAAAATGATATGTTCGTGGCTGTCAGTGACGGAATTACACATGCAGGCGCTGCAAATCTCAGCCCCTTCGGCTGGGGACGACAAGGCATTTTCGACTTTATGAAATCTCATTTCAAGAGCAGTTATACATCCAAAACCATGGTATCCATGCTGCTGGAAAAGATAAATGATATGTACGACGGGACCCCTGCAGACGATGCCACCGCCTGTGTCATACGGCTTTGCCAGAAGTCCCCTCTGCATCTGATGGTCGGCCCTCCTTTCGACAGAAAAGATGACAGCCGGATGATGTCTCGGTTTTTCTCAAAAAAGGCGGTGTATATCATCTGCGGAGGGACAACCTCCACCATCGCCGCCGATTACCTGCACGAAACATTAGTCCCCCAGCTGGAATCTATCGAACCCGACGTTCCTCCCACTGCACAATTAAAAGGTGTGGATTTGGTTACGGAAGGTGTGATCACTCTGAGCCACGTTCTGGAATACGCACAGGACTACCTGAAAGAAAACCGTCTCTACAGCGAATGGAGCACAAAAAATGACGGGGCATCTCAGATTGCACGAATGCTGTTCGAAGATGCCACGGATATTAACTTTTTTGTAGGACGGGCAGTAAACCCGGCCCATCAGAACCCCAGACTTCCTATCCAGTTTAATATTAAAATGCACATTGTAGATGAGCTTTCTTTCTGTTTGACAAAAATGGGGAAGAAAGTGAAAATAGATTATTTTTGAATCATAACGGCATATCATTCTTCAGAGCGGCTGTTTATCAGCCGCAACAGCTAATAAAACAATCTTGAACCCGTGAAAATTCATTATATATAAATCTCCACTTTTTGGCAGATATGCAGCCGCTGTGAAGAAAGATATGCCATTTTTAATCCAGACGAATTCCGTGTTCTGCCGCATTTTTCAATCGGAATGCAATTCCTTGTACCGGGCTGTGAAAATATTCCATCAGTCCGCTGCTGTTCTGACTGTATTTCTCAACAAATGCAGATACCTTTTTTTCCAATTGACGGCAGATATCCTGCATTTCATTTGCTTCAAATATTTTCTGCAGCTTCCTATAATCCTCTCCG
This sequence comes from uncultured Lachnospiraceae bacterium, assembly GCA_910587105.1. Taxonomy (GTDB): domain Bacteria; phylum Bacillota; class Clostridia; order Lachnospirales; family Lachnospiraceae; genus MGBC164599. The sequence goes on along the minus strand of CAJUMB010000062.1, from coordinate 3,324 downwards.
TCAAGATTCTCTTCCGAGAGAGGTTTTCCTGTCAGAATATGCACCACCACAGAGGTCAGAATAATTTCACAAATATTATCAGCCATATCCCTATACTCTCTGTGATATCTAAACAATACCTGAATGACAAAATCCTCTGGAAAGATGTTCAAAAACTCCTGCTCCAGCTGTATACACTTGATAAATTCATAAATTTTATCAATTCCTGTATACCCGGATAAATCTTTCAATACGGGATAGTCCAATGTGATAATGGTATCCTGTGGATGAAATTTCACATCATACCATTTGAAAAATTCCGGCAGTCCTTTCATAAAGGTGTCATACAGACAGCAATTTTCATAATGGTTAAATTCCGCTGAAAGTTCATTATACAATTCCAAGGCCTCTTTCGTCCTGCGTTTCACACAGGCAGCACCTGCGTCATACAAATTCTGTGCAGGCCCATATCCTGCTGCATCCACAATCCCGTTTTCCCACGCCTCAGCCTCGTGAATACAATATAAAACAGCTTCCATCAACTGCTCTGCTTTTTCATAAGTCACAGACGTGCTCTCATAGGCAGTATATTGTTCTGCCAGTCTGGCTGTCACAGGGAGCAGTTCTTCCATATTTTCAAACATATGCCTCTACCTCCAGCAAAGTTCCTGCAACACTTCCCGATACAGTTCATAATCCCACCTGGGTACTTCATCAAACTGAAGATATTCTCCGTATCCCTCCGAACTCCTGTATCCCCGGTATCCTGCCCGGATTGCCTGGGCGAATATATTCAGACATGTCCCTTCCAGGTATTCCAGGTCTCCGAAACACACCTGGTCAAATTGCTCTTTCATAAAATGCAGCAATTCATCATCGGTGATTTCATCGTCCATTTCATTCTTGTACAAATAGAAGATCTCCTGCAGCCTTATAATCGTATCCACATAGCTATTTTGATCAATAAAATCAGAATCGCAGAATTCATAAATGATTTTAGGTGTAATTCCATCACCGAATTCCACTCGTCTCTGTTCCCGCAGAGCATGATGATGCTCCTGGATGATCAGCTCTGCATCCTGTTGGCTCAAAACCAGTCCATATGGAGCTGTTTTCTGATTTGTCTCAATCACTTTCCCCAGCTGGTTCTGCCGTTGTAATAAAACGATCCAATCCTGCTTCAAGAACATTCCTCCCAATTTACATACTACTGTTAAAGTCCCGGAAGCTGATTATAGCACCGCATGGAAACCAGTGCCAGTCTTGAATTTTGTGGATTTTTGTGGTATAATAGTTACAGTAAATAAAGCACCCCCTCCCGGTGCATCCTCCACACGAATCTGCCCTCTGTGCAGCCGGACAATTTCTTCTGCGATACACAGTCCAAGACCAAAATGATTCCTGTCATGATGAGACGGGTCCGCCCGGTAAAACCGCTGAAAAACAGCGGCTTTTTTGTCGTCGGGAATTCCGGGGCCGTTGTCAGCCACCCGATACTGTGTATATTCCCGCTTCTGGAGAAGAATCAACTGGATACACCCTCCCATAGGCGTATAAGATATGGCATTATCCAGCAGAATTTCCAGCACCTGCGCCATACGGTCCGCATCCCATTTCTGTGGAACCACTTCAGACTCAGGCAGATGAATATCCAGGCGGATTCCTTTTTCACAGGCTCTGGGCTGATACCTCTCATACACATCCAGCAGAAGGGTATCTGGCTCCACCAAAGCCGGATAAAAGCTCCAGTGATTGTTATCTGCATTGGCAAGAGAAAGCATGTCTCCGATCAGCCGCTTCATGCGCTGTCCTTCCTCCTGGATATGGTTGGCAAATTGCTGCTGTTTCTGCAGCGGCGCATGTTTCATTGCAGAAAGGCTGGAGAGAATTACGGTCAAAGGAGCCCTCAGTTCATGAGAGGCAGCAGCCACAAATTCAGTCTGCCTCCGTCGGCTCTCCTCCATAGGCGCCAGCACACGCCCTGTAAAATACCAGGAAAAGAAGGCCAAAAGAACAATGGCCGTTAGAACAGCAGAGAAAAATACAATCTGCTGCCGCTTCACAATGCGCTGCTCATCCTCCAGAGAATATAATGTAACCACATGGAGGGGCCGGGACTTTCCGGCGACAGCTGCCACGGAAGCATAATACTCCTGTCCGGCATGCAGAGTAAAGCACACATTCTGGGACTGTGGCAGACTGCCCAAAGAACCCTGGGAAATTTCCTCAAATTTCTCAGCTGCCTGTTCGCCTGCCATTTGAAACAAACGGCTCTTATCTTCGGAATCATTGAGCGAATTAAAGAGTAAAGGGGTATCCCCGTCGAAAACAGATATGAGAAAATGGGAATTATTCTCCAATTCCCGCAGCCATCGATGAGAAAGCACCTGCTGGCTTTCCAAATAGGAAATCATAGATACCACATTTTTCTCAAAAGATAAAAAACTCTGCCTGGAAGCATCTGCCTGCAGAATATACAGGCAGATACACATCATGACTATCATAATCAGACTGGTGACAAATGTACAAAAAATCGTAAGCTGCAGATGAAGTTTTTTAAACATGGGATTCCTCCAGTCGATATCCAATCCCCCGCATAGTCTTCAGATTTGCTCTGCTCTCCACTGTTTTCAGTCTGCGGCGGATGAAATGAATATAATTATCCAGATTGCCGTCTTCCACTTCTGAATTGCTTCCCCATACCCGGGACAAAATCACACCCCTGGGAAGGGTCTGGCGGGGATTGCGCAGGAACAGCTCCATCAAATCCCCTTCCCTTCTGGAAAGCGTACAGGATTTCCCTTTGCAGGTGAGAATATTCTGCTGGGGATCATATTGTAAATCTTCGAATTTCAGTTCATCGTGTTCCTGAAGCTCAGGAACACGCCGGACAATACAGCGGATTCTGGCCGCCAGTTCTTCAAAAGCAAACGGCTTCACAATATAATCATCCGCACCGTAATCCAGCCCGGTGATCCGATCCTGAAGCTCTCCCAGAGCGGTGAGAAGAACCACCGGCGTCTGAATACCCTGAGCCCGGATTTCACGCAGCACCTGCAGACCGTCCATAGAAGGCAGCATCCGGTCCAGAACCGCCAAGTCATAACTTCCGGACAATAAAAGATTCAATCCCGTAAATCCGTCATAACAGCAGTCCACCGAAAACTGTTCCTGCTCCAGCTGGTATTTCAGAGTTTCACATAATTTTTCATCATCCTCAATCAGCAATAAGTTCATAAGCTCATTCCTTTTCATCTATGATAACATTCTAATAAAAATTATAGCATAACAGCGGATAAAACGCTTCTAAATAATCTCTAAAACTCCGATAAAAATAAGTAAACT
>CAJUMB010000061.1 GCA_910587105.1 uncultured Lachnospiraceae bacterium | reverse complement strand
ATACTGCTTACAGCGATTTTTATTTTTACCAACTGTCAAAGACAGGATTATATCAGAAACAGTATACTTAATCAATCCAAATCCTGCCATGAAATGAATGAGATGCAATTGTCTTAAGTTTCCTAAATGCAATAAAAAACAGGGGATGGCCAGTCCCCTGCTACAATATAAAAATATCAAATTGATCAAAAGTCAGGGCGTCTGCGCCGATCCCTGTTTTTCTTCTATTCCATGTGGAAATACGATTACACGGCAGGCTTCTTTTTTTCTCATCAGCTCAATTCCCACATGGATATTTTCCAGAGAAACCCGGTGGGTAATGATTTTTTCCAATTGCAGCTCTGGATTTTTAAGAATCTCCAAAGCCGCCGGAAAGTCTTTGCCAAGAACCCCTTCCATTTTCACCTCGTTCAGCGTAAGGACAGCCGGCGGTATGGCCGCTGCTGCGTTCTGATCCAGTCCAAACAGAACAATACGTCCTTTGGGATTTACCAAATGAACGGCTTCCTCCAGAACATTTCCCCGTCCCACTGCATCAATAACCAAATCTGCTTTGAAAGGCCAGTGCTCCTTCACCACATCTGCCACAGATTCCCTGGAAACATCTACTACAACATCTGCCCCGCATGCATAGGCTTCCTGCACACGCTTTTCACCTTTTGCAGCGGCAATCAGGTTCCTGATTCCGTATACTTTGAGCACACGGATAAAAGACAATCCGATGGGACCGGCGCCGTAAAGCAGAACATAATCTACCGGAGCCGGCTGTGCTGTCCTGACTGCATTCATGATACAGGCCATGGGCTCAGTCTGTGCTGCGATTTCAGAAGGAATAGAAGATTCCACATGATATAGCTGTCTTTCATCCACCAGGGCATATTCTGAAAAACCTCCGTCAGCCAATTGTCCGTAATGACTGGAATTTGAGCAAAGATCACCTTTGTTATGAGTACATTCATAACACTTTCCACAGCGCACCCGTGGATTCACTGCAGTCATTTCGCCAATTTTGAATCCTCTGACTTCAGACCCCATTTCCACGATTGTTCCGCAGAACTCGTGGCCATAGATGATGCCTGGTTTCATATACTGTCCCGGAGGCACTGCCAGTCCATGCAGGTCGCTTCCGCAGATGCTTGCCGCCTCCACTTTGATGATCAGCTGGGTTGGCTTTTCTATGACCGGATAATCCACGTCTTTGATTTTCAATACGCCTTCCCCCTCAAAAACAGCAGCTCTCATTTTTTTCATCAACGATTTTCCCTCCTGTGCATAAAGATGTACCATCTACTTATAAAATTCTGGTGTCTCCGGCATTTCTATCTCTTTTGCAGTACCGCCTTCTTCTCTGCACTGGCCGAGAATGCTGGCTGTAAGGCAGGCCATATAGCCGTCCCATGCGCTTGCACCGCAGACAGTATCCCTCTTGACACTGTCTACCCAGTCCTGAAGCTCAATATTGTAAGCTTCTGCAAATCTGTCCTCCCATCCCGGGGCAATGGCTGCCGCCCTGGAACAATTGGTCTTGGTAATCACTTTTGGCGGGTCCGGAAGTCTTGCCGTTCCAAGATCTCCAACAACTTCACACTGGACATCATAACCATAGCCTGAACTCTGGCTGATTTCCACATCGATGCAGATTCCATTTGCCGTACGGAGCATCACAATCTGCGGGTCCTGAAGCCCTTCCCTGGACGAGATTCTGCTCTGTCTGGGCAGGACAACCTGGCCATGTACATAGTCTTCTTCCAGGAGCCAGCGGAGAATGTCAATCTCATGTACACCGGAATTCTTGATGGAGAGTTCTGAAGTCATGGTGGCGGCATGGCTCATGTTTCTGTGACAGCAGTGTACCATCAACGGCTGTCCGATCTTTCCGTCCTGGATGGTTTTCTTCAATTCTATGTAGCCAGGGTCAAATCTTCTCATGAATCCAACCTGGACAATCCGTTTTCCCAGGTTCTGTTCCGCTTCCACCACTGCCCGGCATTCTGAAATTTCAACTGCCAGGGGCTTCTCACAAAATACATATTTTCCCGCTTTGACAGCCTCCATAACATACTGGGCATGGGCCTGATCCCATGTGGCCACCATAACAGCCTGTACTTTCGGACTGTTGATCAGTTCCAAACCATCAGCATAAAACTCTGCTCCGTAGTCTTCGGCTGTCTTTCTGCCGATTTCCTGGTTCATCTCAGAAACCGCAGCCACTCTGCATCCGGTAATCCTCTCTGTCAGTCTTTTTACATGTTCTCTGCCGATGGCCCCCAGTCCCACAACGCCTATCTGCAGAACAGAATCTTTTTTTCCGGTCATTTTGCCTCCTTTTGGATGTACGCTAATATTACAGTTCTACCCAGACATTTCCCTTGGCATTACTCTCAATACAGGCGTCAATGAATTTCAGTCCGTGTACCCCGTCATCCACGGTAGGATAATCAAAGCTTCCCACATCCACACCATATTTTTCTTTCAGGAGCTCGCTGCAGAACCCTCTGTAAAGATTGCCGAAGGCTTCGAAGAAACCTTCCGGGTGTCCGGACGGAAGTCTGGAAAGGCTCCTGCAGGATTCGGAATCATAGTCCCGGGTAGGGGTATAGATCTGCGGTGCCTCATTGATCTTCGTCACACGCAGCACTCCAGGTTCTCTGTGCTGCCACTCAATGGCTCCCTTATCGCCAAAGATACGAATCAGCAGATCAGTCTCATGTCCGATTGCCACCTGTGAGGTCCAGATCATGCCGGAAATGTCGTTATCAAATCTGCAGAGAATCTGAACGTTATTTTCCAGAGGCAGTTCCTTTTCTTTTGGAAGCTTCTCGAAGTTTGCAAGTACCTTCTTTACAGAAAGGCCTGTCATCTTTTTGATCAGACATTCCACATGGGTTCCAATGTCCGCACAGCATCCGGACGGACCACTGCGGGCCGGGTCCATTCTCCACACAGCCTGGTCCGATCTGCCGCTGACCATCTGCACAAGCAGCCACTCCTGGGGATACTCTGCGGATATGGTAAGAATGTTTCCGATCACTCCGGCATCTATCATCTCTCTGGCCTGCTTCACCATGGCATATCCTGTATAAGTATAAGTCACACCGAACAGCAGTCCTTTTTCCTTTGCCAATGCGGAAAGTTCTTCCCCCTCTTTCACTGTCAGCGCCAATGGTTTGTCACACATCACAGGAATGCCATGCTCCAGAAAGCACTTTGCAATGGGATAATGGGTATCATTGGGCGTTGTAATGCTGACAAAGTCAATGCCGTCGTCCCTTTTGGCCTCTTTTTCTGCCATTTCCCGGTAGTCCCCGTATACACGGGCAGAATCTGAAATTCCCCACTTTTGAGCAGTCTCCAGGTTTTTCTCCATAGTTCTGGAAAAGCATCCGGATACCAGCTCCGCCAGGTCATCCATCAATGCTCCATGCCTGTGTACGTTTCCGATAAACGCGCCGTTTCCTCCGCCCACCATACCAAATTTTAATCTCATCTTTTCTTTTCCCTTTCTAGTATTTTTACAGCCCTGCTTCACAGTCTGCCGCGGCATCCAGATTTACCCAGACATTTCCGCTTTTATGACTGTCCACGCAAGCCTGCACATATTTTACCCCGTTCAAACCGTCTTGTACATGTGGAAAATAATAATAGCCCTCGTCTTTCAGGCAGCCATTTGCCCTGTCCAGAAGCTTCTCACAAAACGAATGATACAAATTGGCATACGCCTCGTAAAAGCCCTCCGGATGTCCGGCAGGCAGTCTGGAGGCCTGTCTGCTGAAATCACTCATATAACTTCTGTTTACAGAATAAATCTGCACAGGCTCATGGAGAATGGACACATGCAGATGGGTCATATCTTGATGGGACCACTCAATAGAACCTTTTTCGCCATATACTTTCAGATACATGCTGCAGTCATGCCCCACAGCCACATTGGAGGTCCAGGCAAAACCATGTGCCCCATTGTCAAATCCAAGGAGAACGCGGGATATTGTCTCCAGCCTGGCATTCTCCGGATAATATCCAAAATCCGCAAGCACTCTCTCAATTTTCAGTCCAGCTGCCGCGCATATAAGATAATACAAATGTACCCCCATAGCAGCTGTTACATTGGAAATTCCTGAATATTCCGGGTCACCAATCCATTTTGTAAAATCTTCCTCGTCATTGTTCAGACCGAGAATCATCCAGTCCTGGGGATACTCCGCTGCCACATCAATAATCTTTCCGATCCTGCCCTCTTCAATCAGACTGCGGCATTCCCGAATTGCCGGGTAATGGGCATATGTATAAGGGACACAGACCTCCAGGCCTTTTTGAGCAGCTAAAGCCGCGATTTCCTCTGCCTCTTCCACGCTTCTGGTCATTGGCTTTTCACATACCACATGAATCCCATGTTCCAGAAAGCATTTCGTAATGGCATAATGTGTATGATTGGGCGTCACGATGCTTACAAAGTCGATACCGTCTTCTCTTTTTGACTCTTTTTCTGCCATCTCCTGGTAACTGGAATAAATTCTGTCCTCATCCACCCCCCAGAAGGTTCCGTCTTTTTTATTCTGTTCCTGATTTCTGGTAAAACTTCCGGCTGTGAGTACAGCCAGATTGTCCATGGCTGCTCCCCGGCGGTGGCTGTTTCCGATATTTCCGCCGTTACCTCCGCCCACCATGCCCATTCTAAGTTTTTCTCTCATAAATGCCCTCCTCTACGGCTCCACCATAACTTTTACTGCTTTTTGGGACCGCATGAGGGCGATTCCTTTGTCCAGGTCTTCCAGTTTCACAGTATGAGTCACAAGCTCCTCAAATTTCAGAGAGGAATCCAGCAACAGATTGATAGCGGGAAGAAAACTGTTTTTCGTACTCAATGCGGCTGTGATTGTCAGCTCCCTGTTATTGATATCCCCTGGACGAATGGTAGATTTCTGCGTCATATTCTGGCCGAAGATCAAGATTCTGGAACCACAGTTCACAAGATTGATCATCTGTTCCAAAATAACTCCCGCTCCCACCGCGTCAATTGCTATATCTGCCAGACCTCCCCAATTTTCTTCCATAATAGAAGCGATATCATCTGTCATTGGGTTCACCACTATATCCGCACCGGCTTTTCCGGCATCTGCCGCTCTGGATTTCATAGTTTCCGCAGCCATAATATCTTTTACCCCATGCCGCCTCAGAGCTTTTACAAAGAACAGCCCAATTGCCCCTGCTCCGAAAACAATCACTTTCTCTGACGGCCGGGGATTGATTCTCTGCATGCCGTTCATCACACAGGCCAGCGGTTCCGCCAGAGCCGCCAGATGATCTGGCATATTCTGTGGAACAAGATACAACTGCTTTTCCGGCATCCGGCAATATTGGGCAAATGCGCCGTCTCTGTGCTGCCCGGTATTGACTGCATTGCGGCATAGATTAAAATTACCCCTGCGGCATTCCGGGCAGATTCCGCAGCGCACGTTGGGCTCTGCAACAACTTTGTCTCCCGCCTTCACACTGGTTACCTCCGGCCCCACCGCTTCCACAATGCCTGTAAACTCATGGCCCAGGATGGTGCCGGGTTCTGCGTACTGTCCCGGCGGCACACTCAGCACATGGAGATCACTTCCGCAGATACCGCAGGCCTTTACTTTTATGATCACATCATCCGGCCGCGTAATCTGGGGCACCGGCACATCTTTGATATTGACAATTCCATTTCCGGCAAACACTGCCGCTTTCATTTGTCTGGTCATTTCCCACCCCACCGTTTATTTACATACAGTTCCTCACTTGCTTAACTCTGCTTTCAGCTTATTGATATCCTTGCGGAGCAGATCCATGGGATCGGCTGCTTCCTTTCGAAGGGGCAGCTGAGAATAATAATTTTCAAAAACAAACCACCCTTCATATTCATGGGCCTTCAGCCAGGCAATCTGTTCTTCAAAATGAGAATCCCCCTCTCCCAGGCATTTGCTGCTGTATGCCTGGCCAATTCCGTCTTTGACATGAAGCTGATTACACATATATGGATATACCTTGGGAAGATGATCCATAGGATTATAACCCCGGAAACACATATAATTCTGGGAGTCATAGAACAGGGTCATATTTTCCCTGCCCACATCTTTTGCCAGCTGTATAAACTCATCCGACTCCACCGCTGTCTCCATGGCAATAACAATCCCCGCCTTCGCCGCCTCATCGCAGGCATACGCAAGGGCAGCGATTACATTTTCCCTGTCCTGTTCACTGTGGATATCATTGTCCAGAAAATGTGGAATCATTAAGGTATCAATCCCCATGTCCGCCGCCGCATAGAGAGCGATATCCAGATGCTCATAAGCGGTATCCCCGTTTTTGGTGCCGCGTCCATTTCTAAGCCCATGATTGTTCAGATCATTCATGACAATGGATATCAGTTCCATATTATAATTTCCGGCAGTTTCCACATACAGATCCCTCACTCTTTTATGGGAAAGTTTAAATCCTGTCTCAGGCCATCCTGCCTCAATCTGCACTCCGTCCAGCCCCATCTCCGAGGCCATGCGGATCCCGAAGATGGAATCCCCGGGTATACACCACTCTGGTACTGCCAGCTTGTATTTTTTCCAATTGTATTCTTTCATATTCTCTATCATCCTCTCATAAACTTATGCCTCCTAATCACTTCATGCTCTAATCATAAAATTCCGGCTTGTCAATCATTTCCACTTTCACGATTTCACCGCCTGACAAACGGGATTTTGTACAGGCTTCGGCTGTGGCTGACGCCGCATAGCCATCCCATGCATCCGGGCCTGTCAGCCGTCCACTCTCCACGCATATAACCCAGTCCCGCATTTCAGCAGCATACGCATCCGCAAACCTGTCAATCCATACAGGCTCAATCTTGTACCCGCGTACCCCATCCCCACGGACCATGGCGTTGGACAGATCCGGCAGAGAAGCAGTCCCTTTTTCTCCAACTACCTCACAGTGAATATCATAGCCATAGATACAGTTCATATAAATTTCAAGATCCGCATGAATCCCTGTCTTTGTACGGAGAATCACCATCTGGGGGTCAATCAGGTCCGGGTCTGCATTCCTGGTGCTTTTGGGACAGATCAGCTGTGCGGTATCATACTCATCCCCTGTCAGCCATCTGGTAATATCAAATTCATGTACCAGGGCCCCGTTTGCCGACATATCCGTTGTGTGCTTCTCCCCTGTGGGATGGGCATTTCTATGCTGTTCATGCAAAAGAAGCGGAGCTCCGATACAGCCGCTGTCAATGGCTTCCTTTACCTGAACATATCCTCTGTCATAACGGCGCATAAAGCCTACTGTCAGATACTTCTTTCCTGCTGCCATCTCCTCATTCATCATACGCACACATGCTTCAGCCGTATCAGCAAGAGGTTTCTCACAAAAAACATACTTTCCTGCCTTAATAGCGGAAATAACAAATTCCTCATGGGTTCTGTCCCAGGTTGTCACAATCACTGCATCTACAAGCGGCGACTGAATCAGTTCATGGGGATCATCAAAAACTTTTACTGACGGATACTGATCCGTAACCTTTTTCATATTCTCCCTGCTGATATCATTCACAGCTGTAATCTCTGCTCCCGGAATCTGCCCCATAATAATATCTGTATGCATACGGCCAATCCCGCCTGCTCCAATCAAGCCTAATTGAATCATCTGCTCCTTACCTCCTCAACCATTTAACCATTACAAACCAGCACTTCACAGCCAGAGTCTGGACTTTTTCCTTTACAATGTACTGGCAAGAATTTTCTCCTGTGTCATGTCCTCTTTCCTGTCAATTTCCAGAGAGATGGAACCCCTTCGCATAACATAGATTCTGTCACTCATACCGATCAGCTCCGGAAGCTCAGAGGAAATCATAATAATACCAACCCCCTGCTTTGCAATATTATCCATAATCTCATAAATCTCTGCTTTTGCATTAATATCAATGCCTCTGGTGGGCTCGTCCAGAATCAGAAGATCCGGTCTGCTCTCCAGCCATTTTCCAAACAGCACCTTCTGCTGATTTCCTCCTGAGAGTGTGCTGACCAGCTGCTCCATGCTTCGGCAGACCACATTCAGCTCCTGAATCTTTTCTACTGCCCGCTGCCGTTCCAGACGGTTATTGATCACATGATTCCTAAACAGTTTTCTGATGGATGCCATAGAAATATTCTCTTTGATATCCTTTTCAGTCACCAGGCCGTCAATCTTCCTGTCCTCTGAAAGATAGGCAATACCGTCTGCTATGGATTTTTCAGCTGTGGGATTTACGTATTCCTTTCCTTTGTAAATAATTTTACCGCCAAAATACGTCCTTACACCGAAAATACCCCGGGCAAGTTCCGACCTCCCGGAGCCGACCAAGCCCCCAAGTCCCACGATCTCCCCTTTCTTCACATGCATGTTCACCGGCTCTGTGTCAGGCCCGATCTTAAAGTCACTGATTTTCAGAATATCCTCATCTGCAATTTCATGTGTACAGTTGAACATATTGGTAATGGTGCGCCCAACCATCTGCTTTACTACATAATCCTGATCATAATCCTCCATGGCAATGGTCTCAATAGACTGGCCGTCCCGGAGAACGGTAAGCCTGTCCCCCACAATCTTCAATTCATCCATACGGTGAGAGATGTAGATAATGCTGACCCCTCTGGACTTCAGATCACGGATCAGGCCGAACAGATGGTCAATCTCACTGGAGGTCAGGGAAGCTGTGGGCTCATCCATAATCAGAATCTGGGAATCATAGGACAGCGCTTTTACGATCTCTACCACCTGCTGGCGGGCTGTGGAGAGATTTCGTACCATGGTCTTCGGATTGATATCTGTAAAGCCAAACTCATCCAAATACTCCCTGCTTTTCTGATAAATGGTTTTGTGATCCACAAAGCCATTCTTTTTCGGTTCCCTTCCAAGGAAAATATTGTGCGCAATATCCAAATTCAGACAGAGATTCAGCTCTTGATGCACAAAAGCAACCCCTTTTTCCCTGGCCTCTTTGGGCCCCTTTACAACATAAGGCTGTCCGCACAGAAGCATTTCCCCTTCATCTGCCGGAATATTTCCGCCGAGAATTTTCATCAATGTGGACTTTCCTGCACCGTTTTCTCCTACAAGAACGTGAACCTCCCCCTTTTTCAGGTCAAAATTTACATCTTTCAGGATTTTTACCGTGGTGCCGCTGATCTTTTTCCCATATTCATCAAAGATATACTTTGTGATATTCTTCATCTCCAATATTTTTTCCATTTTGCGCCCCCTCCTTTACTGCAGCAGTCTGTTCTTAACATTCTCAAAGATAATTGCGGCCAGAATGATAATACTCTGCACTGCTGTATACATGTAGAAGTTCACTCCAAGGATTCCGAGAATGTTCTGAATCATGTAGATGGTAAATACACCCAGAAGAGAGCCCCAAGCTGTACCGATACCGCCGAACAGGCTTGCACCGCCAAGCACAGCCGCAGTGATGGCGGTAAAGGTAAAATCTGTGCCGCCCATGGTAACTACACAGTTATTCACCCTCGCCGCCATCAGAACTGCTCCGAGAGCCGTCAGGGTTCCGCAGATCACATATACCATGATGGTGGTAAAAGAAACATTGATTCCCGACAGGGCACTGGCTTCTTTATTCAGGCCGACAGAGGTCAGGGCCCGTCCGAATGTGGATTTATGCAGAATAAAGTATGCGGCAATTGTTGCCAGAATCATAAACCATACGACGGAATTCAGCCCAAGAATGTTAGTTCTGGACACGGCAAGCATAGAATCCGGAAGGGGTGTAATCGCGGAACCGCTGCTGACAATCTGCGCAATCCCGTAAACAATGTAGCCGGTACCAAGGGTAACAATAAAAGCCGGTATCTTAAATACCTGAACCAGTATACCGTTGAGCAGCCCACAGACCGCACCCACAGCCAGGGTAAGAAGAATACCTGCAATAACCGGGAGTCCTGCTGTTACTGTGGACCATCCAAAGATGTAAGTACAAAAGCCAAGTACATAGCCTACAGAAAGATCGATACCGCCGGTCATAAGCACAAATGTCATGCCCAGACAGCAGATTGCCGCAATTGCAGCCTGGGAAATAATTCCGATGATATTATTCAGACTCAGGAAGGCCGCCGGTCTGGCAATAATGCCTGCCAGAAACACACAGGCAAATATAATGACATTTCCATATTTTTTAGCAAAATTCCTTGTCCGCTGCTTTCCAGTTATTTCCTGTGCAGTCTTTGCATTTGTTGCAGCCATTTGTTATCCTCCAAATTATTCTTCCAGACAGATTTTCTGCCTGTTCTATTTGCAAATCTATTGTTTCCGCTGTCAATAGTTAGAATACTTTCGCTTTTTCAAGTTCTTTATTTTTATTGAATACACTGACGCCAACCACAAAAATAATAGCTGCACCGATAAACAGATTCTGGTAAAATGGGTCGATTGCCAGCATATCCAGACCGTTTCGAAGGAAACCAATGATCAGAGCTCCGAGAACCGACATCCAGGCAGCTCCTTCACCGCCCAGCATGCTTACGCCGCCTACAAGAGAAGCCGCTACCGCATCAAGCTGATAGGAAGCCCCTTGTGTAGGATGAACTGTTGCCATCTGTGCAGAAAGCAGAATACCCGCAATGGAAGAATACAGCCCGCAAAGAGCAAAAGAAAAAATTTTAATGGTGTCGGGGTTAATTCCCTCCGTCTTAACCACATTTTCGTTCCCACCGAGGGCATAAATATGTTTTCCCATACGGGTATATTTCAGAATCACAGAGGTAACCACAAGCAGTACAATCATGATCCATGTATTGATGGGAATATTCAAAAACAGACTGTTGCCGATTGCCACATACAGTTTCGGCATGCCGCTGATAGAGCTTCCCTTTCCCACTACCAGCGCAAGCCCAAGGGTAATCTGCCCTGTCACATAAGTGGCGATGAACGGCGGAATACTGATTTTCGAAACAAGCACTCCATTTACGATTCCGATTAACAGCCCTGCCAGAGCTCCTGAAAGCATGGCGATAAAAACACTGACACCGCTGAGCATCATAAATCCGCTTACCATAGCGCAAAAAGCCATAACTCCTCCGGTTCCAAGGTCGATTCCCCGGATAATCAGAACCAGTGTCATTGCCAGTGCACAGATTGCAATCGTGGATGCCTGACGGGTAACATTTAAAATATTTTTTACAGTGAAAAATCCAGGAATCCGGCTGCCGAAAATACATACCGCAGCCACCATCACCAAATAGACAATATATTTTGTCTTAATCTTATTTTTCTGCACGAATTTCCGCCTCCTCTGCACAATTTCTTCCTCTGCCATTTATCTTATAAAGTCATAAAGCCCTGGCAGGGCACTGCTGCACCATTTCGTCAGATACTCAAATGTCAGGCACATAGAGAGTGTCTACGAATCGGTGTGCTGCACTCCTGCCAGAGCTCTATATTATCAGATACTGTCTTTTTTAGAATGCTACAGACTCAGATTCCTCAATGGTATCTGTGCACATAAAGAAGTAACCGGAATCCTGTTCTGCCTCAACATCCTCAATTGCAAGGTCTCCATTTAAGACATCAATCATGGTATTGGCAGACATCTCGCCGATGTTAGCCGGATACTGGGCTACGCACCCATAGCAGGTGCCATCTTTGATGGCATCCAGAGCGGAAATATTTCCGTCTACAGAAACGATACACAGCTGGGAAGGATCCAGCCCTTTATTCTGAACACCGGAAATAACGCCTGAAAGCATACCGTCAGAGCAGAGGAAGATGCCATCCATGTCTGGATCTGATGTAAGCATGTTCTCTGTCACCTGCATAGCAACATCACTGAGCCAATTGCCAAGCTGCTCGTTTACAATCTCAATGTCCGGATACTCAGCAATGGCTTCCTCAAAGCCCTGGGAGCGAAGCTCGCTGCCCATAGCACCTGCAGCGCCCCGGACTACACAAACCTTGCCTTTTTCTCCAATAGCCTTTGCCATCTGTTGTCCTGCCTCACGTCCGATAGCAATGTTGTTAGAAACAATATGAGCCATAAACAAATCGTCGTTTCCTTCATCCAGGGAAGCGTCGGCAATGATTACTGGAATGTCGGCATCTTTCGCCTTCTGCAGTGCCGGAATCAGGGAACTTCCATCCATAGGAGCTACAATAATGCCGTCAACACCTTTATTAATAGCATTTTCAATGTTCTCCACCTGTTTGGAAACTGTCAGCTCATCGCCGGAAAGAGTAAGCTCAAATGTGTAACCTGCTGCCTCAACAACCTCCTGGCATTTCTCAACCATGATTCTCTGGAATTCATTATTTGTGATTGTTTTTGTGGAAAACAGAATGGTTCCCTTACTTCCGCTGTCAGTTTCTTTTGCATCAGCGGTTTCTTCTTCCTCTTCCGGTTCTTCTTCGGCTGCCTTTGTGGTATCTGCAGAGCCTGCAGAATCCTCCGTGGAACTGCTGGATGTACATGCTGTCAGGGAAACAGCCAGGGTCAGTGCCATCACAATTGCCAGAACTTTCTTTTTCATGCGTTTTCTCCTTTCATTCCTCTCGTTTCAAAAAACAAGCCCTATTTATATATCCCTTTACTTGTCTTGCTTTTTGAACATCTTGTATTTAATTGATATCCTAATGTTACTCCATTTTCTCCTATTTTTCAATGCATGTTTTTTCTAAAATAAATACATGTCTTTTGGCAAAAATGTATGTTTTTATTTAATATTGACCTGATTTTTATGATTTTTTCCAAAAATTGCCTGATATATTATGACTATGCTTTTCACAAATGTTTCAAAAAATGTACTTTTTTGCCATTGTATTTGATTTCTTATCTTCTTTTTCATTTGATTTTCCCTTGCTTCGAATTTCATTTTTAATACAAGAAGAAATAGTTGATTTTTATCTTGTATTCTTTTCCCCAATGTCCTATAATTAGCATAAATTTTAAAAGGAATATTATATTTTTATCAAAGAATATGTTTTACCGGAGGGAACAATCTTGCCTAAATATTTAACCATTGCAGACGATCTGGAAGAACAAATTAAAAGCCGTGCCTATAAAGCAAATCAGAAACTGCCCTCTGAAAAAGAGCTGGTCTATCAGTACGGCGTCAGCCGTCAGACCATCCGAAACGCACTGGATTTTCTGACAGACAGGGGACTGGTTTACTCAGAGCAGGGAAGGGGAACCTTTGTGGCCGCCCGTACCCGCGCCGATACTGTAACCACCAATAACATAGCCGTCATTCTAAGCTGTCTGAATGATTATATATTTCCCTACAAGATTGCGGGCATCAACTCCGTTTTAGTGGAAAAAGGATACTTGTCCAACATTTTTACCTCCAATTACAGCATACAGACCCAGGAACAGGTATTTGCCAACCTGCTGAGTTCTTCCTGTGCCGGTGCTATTGTGGAGGTCACAAGAGCCAACCTGCCCAGAATGCGCCCGGATCTCCTGCGGAAGCTGGCCGACAAAATGCCGGTACTCCTGCTGGATGGATTCTATCAGGGTTTCGAGGACCTTCCAACGATTACCCTTGACGATTTCCAATGTGGATACAAAGCAGCGCAATATTTGATCGAGAAAGGACACCAAAAGCTCTTTCATTTTGGAAAGATGGATGATTCACAGGGAATTGACCGCTATAGAGGTTTCATACAGGCTCAGCTGGACCATGGAATTCAGCCAAAGGATGAAGACATCTTCTGGCTGACTGGCAACAGCTGCTTCGTCTCTCCGGAGATCAACTACGGCCCTGTCATATCCCGCTTGCAAAACTATACGGCTGTCTACTTTTTTAATGACCTGACAGCGCATATGATTGTACCTGAAATTCTCAAAGCCGGTTATCGTATACCAGAAGACCTGTCCCTGATGAGCAACGATGATTTCTTCCCCACCATTGAGAATATATCCATTTCTGGTATGCGCTATCCCCACGTGGAGATGGGACAAAAAGCAGCAGAATTGCTGTTGAGAATGATTGAGGAGCCAAATTTTGATGCAAATTACCGGTTTGACCCCCAGATTGTTGAACGCAATTCTGTCAGGGAGCTGACACCCCCTGTGAAGCAGAAAGAAACTGTATAAAAGATTCCTGTTCCCTGGGTGAACATTAACTATAAAGGAGCCAATGCCATGCATTTTTCTTTATCTTCCATTGATAAAAAACAAAAAGAGATTTCTGAAAATTCCATCCGGGAGCCTCTTCTTCTTTATGTGGGGTCCCATGATTTCCGCGAAAACCTCCCTGACCGCATGCTGCACTCACATGAAGATATCGTTGAATTCGTCTGCTTTCTGGATGGTAAAGGAAAATGTATCGTAGGTGAACACCAATATACTGTCTGCAAGGGAGATCTGGTCATCTACAATGCTAATATGATGCATCTTGACAATTTCGGGCTGCTTTATTTCTGCGGAGCCACCAATATACACCTGCCAGACCTGCCTGCCAATACCATGATTCCCCCTGGAACTTCACCGGTTCTGCATCTGGGCCCACAGGAAAGCGCCATCACCGGTCTCCTTTCTAGTATGCATGATATTGCTTTCCTGGATTCTAAAAACGCCGGTGAATCCTGCCAGCTCCTTTTCCGCGTTTTCTTTAATCAGCTGCTCAATCTGATCAGCGGGCTAAAAGAGTTTTCTGATAATTCTGCCATCTCAGACAGCCAGAAAAAACGCGGACGAGAGATTCAGCGCTATGTAGATGAGCATATCACGGACAAATTATCACTGTCTGAAATCGCAGAGCATTTTCAGCTGAGTACTTTTTATGTCTCACGGATTTTCAAGTCTGCTGCCGGCTGCACTCTGAACGAATACCAGACCAGACAGCGAATCGGCCACGCGCAAAATCTGCTTCTCACTACTTCACTTCCCTTGTCCGAAGTAGCTGTAAAATCAGGTTATGGAAATCAAGGTTATTTTTCAAAACAATTTACTAAGCTTGTGGGCATCACACCGCTGCACTACCGAAAACAATTCCGTGGGAAAACCGTTGAAAGATAATGTAATTGTTTACCTAAATGATAAAATTCCACTTTACTTTTTGTTTTCTGACTAAAAGTAAAATTTCTAAAATAATGCTTTATCATTCCATTAAAATCTTAATTTCCCATATGAATATAAATTTTTCTATTAATTTTTTAATTATTCTACTGGATTCGGTATATTAAGGAAAAAAAATATTGTAGTATTAAAAGGATTAGCGTATAATAGACTCAATAAAGGATCGAATCTCATCATGTAGATTTTCAGGTTCTAAAAATAAATAGAGAGGGAAGGAGTAAAAGATGGACGTTTTTACATTAGCAACCAGCAGAAGATCAAACCGTGAATTTGCCAAGAGGGAGGTAAGTGCAGATAAGCTCCAGGAGTTGAAAGAATACTTTGCATCGTGTCCCCGTCTGGTGCCAGACATTCAGGTGGAAATGCTCATTTTAGGTGAAGATGCCTCAGAAAAATTAAATGCTTGTGTGGGGTATCACAGATTCCTGATCAAAGCTTTTCATTATATTGTACTTCTTTCCGATGTGGACGAGCATTATATGGAAAATGCGGGATATATCGGTGAGGAGCTGGTGTTGAAGCTTACAGAAATGGGAATCGAAACCTGCTGGGAAACGATTGCAGATGAACCGCTTTTGAAAAAAAGACTGAATCTGCCCGGTGACAAATCAGTGGCTGCCGTGATTGCCTTCGGATATGAAGATGCAGGGTTGTTTGCAAGACTGGGAATCAAAAGCCCGGCGGAAATTTTCCTAAAGAAAAAACCAGGCACACCTGCACCTAAGCTGACAATTCCTCAGATGTTTTATGACGATGAGTGGGAAAAAGCCGAAACAATTTCTGCCATGGACCCAGATGATGATTTATATAAAGCATGTGCAGCGGTATGTTATGCACCTTCTTTCTTGAATCTGCAGCCTTGCCGGCTGATTCATGATGGAAATAAAATTGTGCTGGCGGCCGTCATGGATGAAATGACAAATGCTGCAGACGCTAAATTAAATTTGGGAATCATAATGATGCATTTTGAGGGCGTGGTTTCCAGACAGAGCAGCGGTTTCCAGGGATGGAAGCTGGAATCTTTGGATAAAGACTATAAGCTTCCGGAAAACGCTTATTTAGCTGGCTATTATCAGTTGTAAATAAAAATTCCTTAACTCAAACAGACATGTCTGTGCTTACGCAGATATGTCTGTTTGCGGTTTCAAGTTTGAAAGGAAAGTACAGACATGTATATAGCGGATTTACACATTCATTCCCATTACTCCATGGCCACCAGCAAGGACTGTACCCCGGAACATTTGGATTTGTGGGCCCGAAAAAAAGGAATCCATATAATTGGAAGCGGAGACTTCACCCATCCGGCATGGCGCAGAGAGCTCAGCGAGAAGCTGGCCCCCGCTGAAGATGGACTCTATGTATTGAAAAAGGAATACCGAATAGCGGATTCTTCCGCCGCAGATACCATTCAGCCACGTTTTATCATTACCGGGGAGATCAGTTCCATTTATAAAAAACATGGCAGAGTGCGGAAAGTCCACAGCCTCATTCTGCTCCCCGGCCTGGATGCTGCTAAGATGATTTCCAGCAAACTGGAGACTGTGGGAAATATCCACTCAGATGGCAGGCCTATTCTGGGCCTGGACTGCCATGACCTGCTGGAAATTATCCTGGAGTTATGTCCGGAGGCAGTCTATGTCCCCGCCCATATCTGGACTCCCCACTTCTCTCTGTTCGGGGCTTTCTCTGGATTTGATTCTGTGGAAGAATGCTACGGAGATCTATCCTGCCATATTCATGCTATGGAGACCGGGCTTTCCTCAGACCCACCTATGAACTGGAGAATCTCTGCTCTGGATTCTTACCAGCTGATTTCCAATTCAGATGCCCATTCCCCGGCGAAACTTGGCCGGGAAGCCAGCCTTTTAGATATCCCGCTGTCTTACGAAGGATTGAAAAATGCCATCCAGACAGGGAAAGGATTGGAAGGCACCATTGAATTTTTCCCAGAGGAGGGGAAATACCATTATGACGGACACCGAAAATGCGGCATCTGTCTTTCCCCTGGGGAAACCAAAAAATATAACGGAATCTGTCCGGTCTGCGGGAAAAAGCTGACCATAGGGGTCTCCCACCGTGTAGAACAGATGGCTGACCGGCCGGAAGGATATCTTCGGGAGCATGGAAATCTATATGAGAGCCTGGTTCCTCTGCCGGAAATCATCGGTGCATCTGTGGGACATTCTGCCGCCAGTGCCAAAGTACTCCGGGAATATGAAACCATGCTTCGGAAACTCGGACCGGAATTTTCCATATTGAGAGAAATTCCCCTGGAGGAAATCCGAAGCGTCTCCGGTATCCTCATCTCAGAAGGAATCCAGCGGTTAAGAAAAGGACAGGTCACAAGACTTCCCGGCTTTGACGGAGAATATGGTATCATCCAGCTGTTTTCCCCAAGGGAGCTGGACCAGCTGGACGGACAGTTAAGCCTTTTTGAAAACCTGCTGGCCATGCCGGCTGAACAGCCTGACACTTTAACACAGCTGTCAAAAACACTGCCCGGGAAGGATGATGCCCCTCTTCAGACAGCAGACACAGCTGCATCCCCTGAAACAGACACCCCGCCAAAAGTCATAGTAAATGAACACCAGCGCCGGGCAATCGAATCCATTAACCGTGTCACAATGGTGACTGCAGGTCCGGGAACCGGAAAGACCAGTACACTGGTCTCCCATATCCTGTATCTTTTGAAGATAAGAAGAATAAAGCCCTCTTATATTACAGCCGTTACTTTTACAAACCAGGCTGCCAAAGAGCTGCAGGAACGTATTAAAAAAGAAATGGGAAAAGGAACCTCGGCCAGAAAGCTGCAGGTTGGGACTTTTCACTCTATTGCGTGGAAACTCCTGAAAAACAGCGGAATAGAATTTACACTTGCCGGAGATATGGAGACAAGGGAGCTGGCAGATAAACTCATAAAAGAGTACTCTCTGGATATGTCAGTCTCCCGGTTCTTAACTGAGATTTCTAATTATAAGACAAACATGGGCCTGGACGCCTGCTGCCCCAGGACAGATACGGCTGTTTCCCGGAATCCTTTGCTTTCAGCCTCTGTACCATCACCCGATTCTGCGTTTACAGACGCTTTCCATGCATATCAGGAATGTCTGAAAGAATGGAATGCCCTGGATTTTGACGATCTGCTGCTGGAGGCTCTGCATATGGCCCAGGATACGGCAGACAATGAAAAAAAAGGCGCCGATGCCGGACCGTTTTCTTACCTGATGGTAGATGAATTTCAGGATATCAACCCGCTTCAATACCAGCTTATGCACGCCTGGAACAAAAACGGGAAAGAATTATTTGTGATCGGAGACTCTGACCAGGCCATCTACGGATTCCGCGGTGCTGACGCCGAATGCTTCCAGAAGCTGAAAGCTGAATTTCCAAATGCCTGCCAGATTACACTGGAAGAAAATTACCGCTCTACACCCCAGATACTTTCCCTGGCCTCCGAGATAATCTCCCAAAACCCGGGAGGCCGCAGACAGCTGAACCCCAACAGGCCCCAGGGAAGTCCTGTTAGATTTGTCCAGACTGCCAGCGAAAAAGCTGGGGCTATACTTGCAGCCAAAGAAATCAACCGTCTTACAGGCGGCATCGGGATGCTTGAGGCACAGGAATTATTTCCGGAAACAGAAGGAAAGGCATGGAGCTTCGATGACATTGCAATTTTGTATCGGACGCACAGACAGGCGGATTTATTAGAAACCTGTCTCAAAAGAGAGGGCATCCCCTATGTGGTGGCGGGAAGGGAACATTTCCTTCAGGAACCGGCTGTACGAGGAACCGTAAACTTTTTTAAAAGCCTGCTGCATCCAGAAAACCACCTGGCCCGTGAGACAGCCCAAAAGCTTTTATGTAATCTGGATACCGACGGGATGACTGAAAAATATCAGCCTCATCTAAACCGGAAAAAGCCCCAGAAAATCCTGGAAGAGTGGATGGCAGACATGGATCTGTCCAACGACCCTGCCATGGACAAGCTATACCAGACAGCCATTTTCCACAAAACAATGCCTGAGTTTATAGCGGAGCTGGAACTGGGCGTGGAGAGCGATCTGAAACGCTGCAAAAACAAACATTACAAGTCAGGGGCAGTCACCCTGATGACTCTCCACGGCTCAAAGGGCCTGGAATTTCCGGTGGTAATCCTCTATGGGGTGAAGAAAGGGCTGATTCCTTTTGATATGAAACATGCTTCTTCTGACCCGGAAGAAGAGCGCCGGCTGTTTTATGTGGGGATTACCAGAGCCAGAGAGTCCTTGCTCCTTACTGCTTCCAGGGAAGAATCCCCCTTTTTAGCAAACATGCCGGCCGATCTTCTCCTCCGGGAAAAGGCCCGTCAGGGAAAGGGTGTGGGAAGCGGGACGCAGATGAACTTGTTTGAATTCATGAAAGGGTGAGAAAGAACTGGATTATAAGTACACCTGCTGGGAATTATTAAATACGCTGAAAGCAATGAATTTCGCCGAAATACAGGAACAGGGATTTATCCCGCTATACAGATGGGAGCTTATCACGGATGCTCTCCATGAAGTCTGTGGTTTCCGAACGGATTATCAATTCATAACCAAAAGCAGCATGAGAACCATTCAGAAAAAAAGTAAAGGGAAAGAATAAATTACTATATTTCGTAACAACGACAATAATCGCTGTAACCCAGAAAATACAAGGGATACAGCGATTGTTTAATCTACTAACTGTCAAAGACAGGATTATGATACACTATTATTAACTTAATGACATTGGTCCGTGATTAGTAACTGATAATTTCATGCAGATAAATTCACATGCAAATTTGCTTGCAAGTGTATCCTATATTGTATATAATGGAACAAAGAAACTGATTGATATGCTTAATATTAAGCCAATATCAGATTTAAGGAATTACATAGAAGTATTAAAACAGGTAGATGTATCAAACAGAGTTTATCTTACACGAAACGGTCATGGTGAGTATGGAATTCTTACCATGGCAGGAATGATTTTTAAGACACGCTCTAGAGCGTGTTTGAAAATTGCTTTATGTCAACCGTGCGTCACAGT
>CAJUMB010000060.1 GCA_910587105.1 uncultured Lachnospiraceae bacterium | reverse complement strand
CAAATTTTTTCAACGTTGCAAAGTATTGTTACTAACCGGATGTAATACTAGTATAGCAATTCTTTTATTCATATTCAATTATTTTCTGAATACGAAAAACCATGGAAAGTGAAGAAGTTTTCCACGGTTATTCACTTGACATCGCCCGGTTCGCTTCCCCGAACCGCTGGAAGTGGACAACCTCCCGTGCACGCAGGAAACGTATGGGGTCAGCCACTTCCGGCATATTTTTCACCACCCGCAGGATGTTATCGTAAGTGGAGCGTGCTTTCTGCTCTGCTGCACTAGGATAAGAGCAGCATAGAAAACAGATAGAGACAGAATTTAGAAGTTCCAGTGGATTTCAACAGGGACCTTCCGGGTGTGGGGAATGCGTTTTCCCACTGTGATATGGTCAATCAGCACCTCCACCGTTTCTCTGTCCAGTTTATGGGGATTGATGTATTGCTCCATTGGAAGGCGCTTTTGGTCTTCCTCCTGGATATTCTTCTGGATGGCGGCAAGCTGTCTTTGGGCATTTTTTATATGCTTTTCCAGGCGTTCTTTTTCTCTGGAAAATTTCCCCGAAAATTCTATGAATTGGTTCTCTGAGATTAAGGATTTCACTTTATCCAGATAGAGATTCTGGATGCCTTCTTCATATTCCGCAGCCTTTTTTAGGCAGGCAGCAATATCCTTTTCCAGCCTTTTTTGTTCAGTAGTATGATCTCTCTTGATTACAATCTCTTTTTCGATTTTTTCCCGGTTCAGGTATTGAGCGGACAGCTGTTTCAGCTGGGCGGTGACTGCCTGTTCCAGTGTGGACACAGAAATGAAGGCGCCTTCGCAGGCATCCTTTGATATATAACGGCTGGGACAGCGCAGATAGCGCCTGCCGTCGGACTGTTTATTGGAGCGCAGGATACAGCCGCAGCTGCTGCATCGGGCTTTGCGGGCGAACAGACCCATTTCCCCTGTGGCAAAAGGTCTGCTTCTCTGGGAAATCAAGGTCTGTACTTTTGTCCACAGTTCCTGGTCAATGATAGGTTCGTGTGTCCCCTCCACCACATACCACTGTTCCTTTGGACGGGGCCTGTTCTGCTTTGTTTTGTAGGATACACTGCCGTATCTGCCCTGCACCATATTACCTATATAAATTTCATTGGCCAGTATATGGGAGACGGCAGAATACTTCCAGAGGGCGCTGGTTCTGCTCTGGGGTTTTTGGTACTGGAAGCCGTGCAGACGTTTGTATTCAGAAGGGCTTGGGATATTGCGGCTGTTCAGCAGTCTGGCAATGGCCGTTTTTCCGTATCCCTGTGAAAATAGAGTAAATATTTCCCTGACCACCTGGGCGGCCTCTTCATCTATGAGCAGATGACCCTTTTGGCCAGGGTCTTTTTTATAACCGTACAGGGCAAAAGAGCCGATATGAAAACCGTTCTTCCTCCTGTTTGTCAGCACGCTGCGGATATTTTCCGACATATCTTCCAGATACCATTCATTGACCAGGCCGTTAATCTGGCGGGATTTCTTATTCCCTCTGTCTGCGGTGTCCGCATGGTCCACAATACTTACGAAGCGTATCCCCCACAGGGGGAAAAGGCCATGGATGTATTTTTCCACCAGTTCCAGTTCCCTGGTGAACCGTGACTGGGTCTTGCAGAGAACAATATCCAGCTTCCTCTGCCGGGCGTCGGCAATCAGCCTGTTAAATTCCGGGCGGTTTCTATCTGCGCCGGCATAATCGTCGTCACTGTAAATCCGATAGATCTCCCAGCCCTGCTCCAGTGCATATTGAACCAGCATAGATTTCTGATTCTGGATACTGCAGCTGTCATCATCTGCGGATTGTTTGTCCCTGTCTTCTTCTGACAGGCGGCAGTAAATACCGGCCTTCATACCTGTTTTGGAACCGTAAGTGCCGGATGTTTCTCTTTTTGCCGGATTAATTCTATCCACTTTTGTGTATATTGTTTTTCCAGTACCCCGCCGTTGTTTTTGAAAACATTTTTGCAGATGACCTGTGTGTCTCTGGCCATTTCCATTCCTTTCTGAGATTAGTCTGTTCTTCTCTATCAATATATGCAGGGGCATCTGCGCATTATGCGGGAGCTGCTTCACTGCGGTATTGGCGGAAAATCTGCTTTACCGTCTGATATAAATGAGGTTTCAGCTCATCCAGAGGGACAGGCTGATTATATAAAATGGCATTATAGCTGGCGCCGCTGATTAATTCCAGAATCAGATACATCATAAGTTCAGGGGAGTGATAGGTGTACGGGGCCTTGGACAGCAGGGACTCATATAAATCAAAGACGGAGGGCATGTCTGGTTCCTCGGAAAAAAGAAGAGAGTCTTTGAAAAATCCCCAGCTCAAATGTTTGGACAGCAGGGTAACCAGGCTGTGGCTGGCGGCAAATTGATCCAGAATATGATCAATCATGAAAAGCACCTGGTCCTCGAAATCTGTGAGAGATTCCCGGGTCTGAAGTTCTGCGTAGGCGGCCAGGAAGACTTGACTGGCCTTCCGGGAAATCAGGTGATTCCGGATATCATATTTATCTTTAAAGTACAGATAGAAAGTGCCCTTTGCCACTCCTGCGTTATTTACGATGTCAGAGATAGAAGTTTTATAAAATCCATTGTCAATAAAGAGGGCAAAGGCGGATTCCAACAAGGAATTTCTTTTCTGTTGTTTGTTGTAGTCAATCTTTTTCATAGGGAATACCTCTTTTTTGTAGAATGATTAGAGTGTCAACAGTGTGGGTCATACATCTGGCAGAAAGCAATTTTAAGACACGCTCTAATCATGGAATCGATGATAATTGTCACATCTATTATAGAATTTTCGGAACACAAAATCAAACAAAAGGAAAAATTTTTCTCTATTCAGGATATTGCACAAACATACAAATGACTTTTAGTCAAATTTTTGCGATTTACATATTGACTAAAAGTCATTTTTGCTATAAGATAGACGTCAGAAATGACCAAAGGTCATAAAATTAAATGCATGGCATAAAATCTAGTTACAATTGGACACAATGTTTTATACCGTGTGAGAAAGGGAGGGCCGGTATGGTAAAGCTGGGAAGAAAAATAGTGAAGCTGCGGTTTGTGGTTTTTATCACCAGCATTCTGCTGCTGATTCCGGCGGCGATTGGTTATATCAACACAAAAGTAAATTACGATATTCTGTATTATCTTCCCGATCATATTGAGACAATGATTGGACAGGATATTCTGGTGGAGGAATTCGGAACAGGGGCATACTCTATGTTTATCTGTGAGGAGATGCCCAACCGGGATGTGGCTGCGCTGAAGGAGAAGATCGAGAAGACGGAACATGTATCGAAAGTAGTCTGGTATGACAGTTTTTCAGATTTGTCTGTACCAATGGAAATGCTGCCGGAGAAAATTCGGAAAGTTTTCAATTCCGGAGATTCTACTATGATGTTTATTATCTTTGAGACTACCACATCAGCGGACGAGACAATGGATGCCATTGAGGAGATCCGCCATCTGGCAGGAAAACAATGTTTCTTAAGCGGTATGTCTGCCATTGTGACAGATACAAAGAATCTGGCAGAAAAAGAGGTTGTGGCGTATGTGGCCATAGCGGCCCTTCTCTCCGTGATTGTACTGGGACTGACTATGGAGTCTTATCTGATTCCTGTGCTGTTTTTAACCAGTATCGGGTTTGCCATTATTTATAACCTGGGGTCTAATTTTATAGCAGGAGAGATTTCCTATATAACGAAAGCACTTACAGCGGTTCTCCAGCTGGGGGTTACCATGGATTATTCCATTTTCCTGTGGCACAGTTATCAGGAGGAAAAGAGCAGATATGGGGAGGACCACAAAGAGGCCATGGCTCAGGCCATTGCAGCTACCATCAAATCGGTGGTTGCCAGTTCTATTACCACCATTGCAGGATTTGTGGCTCTTTGCTTTATGAGTTTTACCCTGGGTCTGGATTTGGGAGTGGTTATGACCAAAGGTGTTGTGCTGGGTGTTATCTGCTGTGTGACAGTACTGCCTTCCATGATCATGATATTTGACAAGGCTCTGGAAAAGACAAAGCACCGCCAGCTGATCCCGGATTTTCCCCATGCGTCTGATTTTGTGGTGAAATACCACAGGGTATTTGCAGCAATATTTGTCATCTGTTTCTGTGTATTCGCCTACTGCCAGGCAAATACCAAAGTGTATTACAATCTGGATGCCACACTGCCGGATTATCTGGACAGCATCACAGCAAATAAGAAGCTTCAGGACAACTACGAGATGGGTGCTGCCCATATGCTTCTGCTGGATAAAAACGTTCCGGAAAAAGAGAAATATCAGATGATTGATGAGATGGAGAAGATTGAGGGAATTAAATCAGTGCTGGGAATCGAGAGCATACTGGGGCCAAATTTTCCTAAGAGCATGATACCAAAGGATGTGCTGGAGATTCTGGAGAGCGGCAATTATGAATTGATGCTGGTGATGAATGAATATCAGGTGGCTTCTGACGAAGTCAATCAACAGATTGAGAAATTGAACACGGTGTTAAAGTCCTATGACCCCAAGGGAATGGTGGTGGGAGAGGCGCCCTGTACCAAAGACCTGATTGATATTACAGACCACGATTTCAAGGTGGTCAGTACTGTGTCCATTTTGTCCGTGTTTGTGATTATTTTGTTTGTATTTAAGTCCATTTCCCTGCCTGTGATTCTGGTTTTGGTTATAGAAAGTGCCATATTCATTAACATGGGGATTCCATTCCTCACCGGGACCAGGCTTCCCTTTGTGGCATCTATTGTAATCGGTACTATACAGCTGGGGGCAACGGTGGACTACGCTATATTGATGACCAGCAGGTACGAGAAGGAGCGGGGAAGCGGAAAGAGCAAGAGAGAGGCAGTCCAGATTGCCCACCAGAGCAGCCTGCGCCCGGTTATGGTGTCGGCGTTCAGCTTTTTCGCATCCACAGTGGGGGTCAGTGTGTATTCGGAAATTGATATGATCAGCTCTCTGTGCCTGTTGATGTCCAGAGGAGCACTGATCAGCATGTGCGCGGTGCTTTTGTTTCTGCCAGCCATGTACTGGCTCTTTGACGGATTGATTTGTAAAACCAGTAAAAATTTTAAACAAAAATAGAGGAGGCGTTTGTGATGAAAAGAAAGTATGTGCAGGCCATGTTGGCGGGAATGACAGCGGTGGTCAGTTTGACTGCCTCGGCGGGCAGTGTGTATGCATCTGCAGTAAATAAAGAACAGACGGTGTATGTAAATGCAGATGAAAGCGGGAATACCCAGGATATTATTGTGAGTAACTGGCTGAGAAATACCCAGGGAGATCATTCTTTGCTGGATAAGAGTGACCTGAGTGATATTGAAAACGTAAAAGGAGAGGAAACTTTTACCCAGAGCGGGGATGGAACCATTACCTGGCAGGCCGGCGGGAAGGATATCTATTACCGGGGAAAGACAAATGATGAACTGCCTGTATCGGTGAGGATGACGTATTATCTCAATGGAAACAAGATTCAGCCTTCCCAGCTGGCTGGGAAAAGCGGTGAAGTGAAGATAAGAATTGATTATGAAAATCACTCACAGCAGACCCGGGTAGTGAACGGGAAACAGGAGTCAATCAGTACACCGTTTATGATGACGACAGGAATGATTCTGCCGGTGGAGAGATTTTCCAATGTGCAGGTGTCCAATGGAAAGGTGATATCTGACGGGAAGAACAACATTGTAATAGGAATTGGATTTCCAGGGCTGTCTGACAGTCTGAAAATATCAGATATCAAAGGAATGGAAAACAAGGAGATTCCTGACTATGTGGAAATCACCGCCAGTGTGACAGACTTTTCACTGGCTATGACGGCAACTGTGGCAGCCACAGGCACACTGTCTGAACTGGGGCTGGACGGTATTGACGATTTAGGCGATCTGCAGGAAAGCATGGATACTCTTTCAGATTCTTCGAAAACGCTGGTGAAAGGCAGCAAAGCCCTTCAGGAGGGAATCAATCAGCTGGATGCTTCGACGGAAGTGTTCACCGCCGGGCTGTCCAGTGCAGACAGCGGAGCAGGCCAGTTGAAAAGCGGCATTGATACATTGAATGCAAAAAAAGGTGAGCTGGCCGCTGGCATCAATCAGCTGGCAAATGGCATCAATTCTCTGGAAACCGGGGCAGGCACGTTGCAGGCAGGGGTGAAAGATTATACTGACGGAGCGGCGGAGATCGGAACCGGAATCGGCCAGGTGAATTCCGGGGCAGTACAGTTAAAAGGCGGTATCGATACGCTGAACAGCAAGAAGAAGGAATTGACTGACGGAGTCAGCGCACTAGGTGCAGGGGGCAGGCAGTTAAACACCGGTGCCAAGTCACTGGAAAACGGCATAGGAGCCTACACAGCCGGAGCCAGCACGATTAATGAAGGACTCCAGGAATTAAACAGTGCTCTTCAATCACAGATGGGACAGGTGGAACAGCTTCCACAGGCGGTGGGAAGCCTTCAGGCCGGATGCGCACAGCTCAGTGAGGGGGCCGGAAAGCTCCAGGCGGGGGCGCAGCAGGTAAAAGCGGCTTCCTCAGGACTTTCAGAAAATGTGGGCCAGCTGAAGACGGCAGTGGAGACAGCAGTCACCCTTTCTCAGCAGGCACAGGCTATTTTGTCTATGCAGCAGACAGCCTCAGAGACGGTACAGTCATCAGCGGTGCAGATGCAGGCGGCAGTGGCAGAGGAAAATGCGGCAGTGAATCAGGCGGCCAATGATATGGCGAATCAGCAGCAGACAGCCAATGTACAGGCAGCAGCAGCGGCAGCCGGGCTGGATGAAGAACAGACAGCCGTCTTGCTGAGCAGTCTGGGAGACATTACAGTAAGTGTAGGTGTGCAGACGAGCCCATCTGTGGAACTATCTTCCGGCAGCACAGGACAGAGCCAGGCAGGTGAACAGATGGCACAGATTAGTGCAGGCTTTGGACAGATTGCCGCTCAGCTGGGTGCAGTGGATATGGACCAGACGCAGGCTGGCATCGACGCCCTGACAGCAGGCGCAGACAGTGCGGCGGCAGGGGCCCGGCAGATGCAGCAGGGGGCAGATGCCCTGGGAGCTGCATCCGAAGCTTTGAATCAATTTGGAGAAGTGTCCAAACAGCTGTTATCCAGCGTGGACCAGCTTTCCACAGGAAGCGCCCAGCTGTGCAGTAAGAACGATGAAATCAATCAGGGGGCAAAGAGCCTGACAGACGGAACCAAAGAGCTGAACACGGGAATCTCATCCCTGTCCAAGGGCTCCAATACACTGAGCAGCGGCGTATCCCAGCTGGCTTCCGGGGCCAGGTCTCTGGTATCAGGGACAAAGAAATTAAAGAAAGGTTCCGATACATTGGTATCCAATAATGAGACATTGAACAACGGCACTGCCCAGCTGGTATCCGGCAGTCATCAGCTGTCTGCCGGGGGAAATGAACTCAGATCCGGCGCGGCAGTACTAAGCGGCGGCATTCAACAGCTGGCAGACGGCGCCTCGTCACTGAAAGAAGGCACTGGAAAACTGGCCGCCGGCGGCAGTGAGCTGAAGGCCGGAACAAAGAAATTATACAGCGGCTCCACAGAACTGGCCGGAGGTATGAAAAAATTTGACAAACAGGGAATTCAGAAATTGACCGATGTGCTGGACGGCGGAGTTCAGGATGTGTTAAACCGGCTGAAAGCAGTGGAAGACGCCGATAAAGCCTATAAGGCATTCGACGGACAGACCGACGATATGGAAGGTTCCGTGAAATTCGTGATTGAGACGGCCGGAATTGAAAAATAGAAAATGCGGATGTGAAATGCCGGTGATTCAGGAGAGCCGGCCGCCGGGACTTCATGAGGGTTCGGCGGCCGGCTTTCAGCCGCCAGGCGCGGCGGGTTTTACGGATATCAGAATAATTGAAGAAAACAGCATTCCGCCGGACCAATTTATGCGCACAAAAACAGTAAAAAGAGAAAGTTGTTCTTATGCACCAGCACCATCTGCTGCCATGTCTTCAAATAAATCAGTAATAGGGTCGCCTTTGGACTGGAATTCACAGGAGTTTACCGGAATTCCGCCGGCAGCCTGAGGCCATACACCGATAGTGTGGTCAATATAATATGGCCCAAAGCCAGATTTTTCAATCTCCTCCATGCTCAGGTTCTGGGTCAGCTGGTGGACGATTGTGGAAACCATTTCCAGGTGGGCCAGTTCTTCTGTACCTATGGAAGCATCGGAAATGTTCCGCCTGCCGAATTTGAGGACGGGCATGATACGGTGGGATTCCTGATACCTATCTTTTCGACTGGGCCAATTCCAGTTCCGACAGTCTTGTGAGTAAGCCGTTTCGGGAAGGGAGAAAAAAATTCAGATTACATACAAATGAGCATTTTGGAAAAAAATAACATTTACAGTTGTGTTTGTATGAAAGCAGATGATATAATAGAAACAGATAAAAATGATTTCATAAATTAATGGCTGTTCATTTTATTTCAGAGAAACAAATTTATGCGATAACAGGAGGTAATCAGGAAGGGGACAAAAGATGAAAAAGGAAGAGTTTGAGCCTGTCTATATTGAATACCATCAGATGGTCATTCATCTTGCGTATGATGTGCTTCACGATTATGATCTGGCACAGGATGTCTGTCAGGAAGTTTTTATGAAACTGGATGAGAAAATAGAGAGTCTGGACAGAGAACGGATCAAAGGCTGGCTTTTACGATGTGGAAAGAGAAAGGCAATTGACTTTGTGAGAAGGGCTTACCGGAAAAATGAAGTTTCTGTGATTGCAGAGAAAATGGAAGAAGATTTTGTCGTAGAATATTTATTGGAAATAGAAACTGAAAAAAGCCGAAAACAGTTCCGCAATTTTGTACTTGACAGGCTGAGAGAGAAAAATCAGACATGGTATGAATTGTTGGTAAGAGTCGTGGTGGAAAGTGAACCTGCCGTGATAGTGGCGGAAGAGTACGGCATAACAGTGGAAAATTTGAGAATGAAAATCAGCCGTGCCCGGCATTGGCTGTATAAAAATTATTATCAGAGCTATCTGGAATTGTAATTGGGGTTTTAATATCTGGCACAAATCACTTTTCAGACACGCGATAGAAGAACTTTATTATTGACTTAAAAAATTCAATGCCAAGAATCAGCATTGAATTTTTTTGGCTAAAAAAAGACAGGGTCTGTGCTGCAGAAATTCATACGATCTCATAGCAGCTTATTGCTAAACTGTCAGGGCAGCTTTTAAATGTACAGGAAAAAGGTGAATTATGAAAGAAGAATATCAGATTGACACAAAGGCAAATCAGATTTTTTTACAGGAAATTGGCAGCGGGCTGCTGAAATTTGGACATGGTTTTCCGTCGCCAGGTGGAAGCTCCTGGTATTTGGGAGATGACGGGACGCCCTGGACGAACCGCAGCCGGGAGACATGGATTACCTGCCGTATGGCCCATGTGTACAGCATAGGAGTTCTTCTGGGCCATGAAGGCAGCGAGGGGCTGGCAGATGCCGCTTTAAAAGGGCTTGGCAATGAGTTGAAAGATAAAGAGAACGGAGGGTGGTATGCAGGGCTTACGCCGGACAATAAAGTTCTTCCGGGCAAGCAGTGTTACGCCCACGCATTTGTAATTCTGGCTGCGTGTTCTGCTCATCTGGCAGGAAGACCCGGGGCACAGGAACTGCTGGAGGAGGCATTGGAATTGTACGACAGGCGTTTCTGGGATGAGGAGCAGGGGCTTGCCTGTGATACATGGAATACAGAATTTACCATATTGGATGATTACCGGGGAATCAATGCCAACATGCATACAGTGGAGGCTTTTCTGGCCGTTGCAGATGTCATTGGGAAAGAGCAGTACAGAGACAGGGCTGGACGTATTATCCGCCGCGTCCTTAGATGGGCCGGGGAGAATGGCTGGAGGATTCCGGAGCATTTTACAAAAGACTGGGAACCGGATCTGGAAAAGAATATAGAAAAACCCGATGACCCGTTTAAGCCATACGGGGCAACGCCGGGGCACGGAATCGAGTGGGCACGTCTGATTACTCAATGGGCATTGTCCACGTATCGGGAAGATGTTCAGAATGCACAGCCTTATATAGAAGCTGCTGAGAATCTGTTTCACCGGGCGGTTGAGGATGCCTGGAATGCAGACGGAGCACCGGGGATTGTCTATACAACGGACTGGAAGGGACATCCCTGTGTCCACGACAGAATGCACTGGACGCTGGCTGAGGCAGTCAATACATCTGCAGTGCTTTACCGTGTGACGAAAAAGGTATGTTATGCAGAGGCGTATGCAGAGTTTATGGAGTATCTGGACGAAAAAGTTCTCGACCATGTGAATGGCTCCTGGTTTCACCAGCTGGATCGGAATAACCAGCCAATCGGGACTGTGTGGCCGGGTAAATCAGACCTTTACCATGCGCTGCAGTCGGTGTTGATTCCCTACAGCCGGGTGGACTTATCCATTGCCTGTGCAGTACGGGAAAGGTGAATGTTGGTGAGGTGGAAATGTTAAAAATAGCGGGAAAGTCTGTGAGTAAAGGAACCGCTCTTGGTCCTGTAGTGGTGTGGAAGCAGCAGGTCCGGAATGTGGAGAAGAAGACGGCGGATTCTCAGGCAGAAACGGCCAGATTGAAAAGAGCTCAGGAGCAGGCTGAGGTCCAGCTTCAAATGCTTTGCCATAGAGCTGAACGGGAAATGGGAAAAGCCAGCGCTTCCATCTTTGAAGCACATCTAATGATATTGCAGGATGAGGAATACCTGGGGACAATTGGTCATATAATCCGCACGGAAAAAGTGAATGCGGAGTATGCAGTGTGGACCGTTGGAGAGAGGTTTTCACGGATGTTTGCAGATATGGATGATGATTACATGAAAGCCAGATCCGCAGATATCAGGGATATTTCCAGCCGTCTGGTGGAAAATCTCATGGGCGGGGAAAGCCGGAGGCCGGATTTGACAGAGCCGTCGGTTCTTGTGGCAGAGGATCTAAGCCCCAGTGAGACCATGCAGATGGACAGGGGAAAAGTCCTGGCATTTGTGACTGTACACGGCTCGGCTGCCTCTCATACGGCAATTTTGGCGAGAATGATGGGGATTCCTGCTCTGACAGGAGTGCCTGTGGATTTGGAAGGGTTACATGAGGGGATGACGGCGGTGGTGGATGGAGACCAGGGCCAGGTGATATTTGATCCGTCAGAAGAAGTGCGTGAATGGGCAAAAGCCAAAATACAGACTGAGAGGGAGAAAAAGCGGCTTCTCCAGAAATTAAAAGGAAAAGAAAGTATCACGCTGGATGGAAAGAGGATTTCTCTGTGTGCCAACATTGCCCATATGAGCCATATGGAGGCGGCATTGGAGAACGATGCAGAAGGGGTCGGGCTGTTCCGCAGTGAATTTTTGTATATGGACAGGCAGGATTTTCCCACAGAGGAAGAACAGTTTCAGGTGTACCGTCAGGCAGCCCAG
Organism: uncultured Lachnospiraceae bacterium; assembly: GCA_910587105.1. Lineage (GTDB taxonomy): Bacteria > Bacillota > Clostridia > Lachnospirales > Lachnospiraceae > MGBC164599. Next base: position 8,659 of record CAJUMB010000060.1, on the reverse strand, counting down.
GCCATGGATGGGAAAAAAGTCATCATCCGGACTTTGGATATGGGTGCCGATAAACAGGCAGATTATTTTAAGCTTGAGAAAGAGGAAAATCCGGCCATGGGTTATCGGGGAATCCGTATCTGTCTGAAACAGACGGATATTTTCAAGACACAGCTGAGAGCACTGCTGCGGGCGGCAGTCTATGGAAATCTTTCTATCATGTATCCTATGATTATCTCAGTGGAAGAAGTAAGAAAGATACAGGAACTTGTGCAGGAAGTACAAAAAGAATTGGAAGATAACCAGATTCCCTGCAGGCTTCCTGAGCAGGGGATTATGATAGAGACTCCGGCAGCTGTGATGGTCAGTGATGAACTGGCAGAACTGGTGGATTTTTTCAGTATCGGAACCAACGATCTGACCCAGTATACCCTGGCAGTGGACAGACAGAACGGAAAACTGGAAGATTTTTATCAGCCCCATCACAAGGCAATTTTGAGAATGATTCAGATGGTGGTGGAAAATGCCCATAAACGTGGGATATGGGTGGGAATCTGTGGTGAGCTGGCTGCAGATTTGGAGCTGACAGAAGTCTTTCTTCGGATGGGGGTGGATGAATTATCCACAGCGCCTTCTATGATATTGAAAGTGAGAGAGGTGGTACGGGAGCTGAATCTTTCCGGAATTTTATGACAACAGCGGCCTCCATTCATAAGTCTTGGACATAACTTATCAATGGAGGCCGAAAATTTACGAAATTACGGTGGGGATTATTCCCCCATAACCTGAAAAACAATCTCCCGATGCCGGTCTCTGGTATCACATTCAACCAAGGTCAGATTCTGCCAGGGTCCGATTGTAATGCGGCCATCCACAAATGGGATGGTAATAAACGGCGAGAGAAGTGCAGATTTAATATGGCTGGAGCCGTTGTCATCGTGCCAGGTGTCATGGTGCTTATAATGGATAACACGGCCGTCTTTATCGCGGTAAGGAGAAAAAACGTCCATAGCTTCCTTTAGATCTTTCGTCACCATTCCAGGTTCAAATTCAAGTGTTGTGAGCCCGGCCACACCTCCGGTGGTAAAACCTGTGATAATTCCGGCACTGATATGATGCTTTTCACAGGCTTCTGTGACTGCGGCCTGGAAATCCTTTGTAACGTCGATCATGCCCATATGAGCTTTTGTGTGGTAATCTTTTGTTTTTGTATAAACTGCCATGAGTGGATACCTCCTTCATCTGGCAGAAAGCAATTTTCTTTATCTGGTGGTACAGCGGCGCTGCAGTTCATAGTTCATACTGCTCAATGCCTGAAAACGGGCGTTGACAAGTCCCTGAAATATTTTACGCAACATTATGATCACTTCCTATCCATCTGCTCTTAATATCAATCTAACAGTGACAGGATAACATGATTCAATCAGAAAATCCAGTTATAAAACGACGGTTTTTTCCGAAAAATGCTTTTGGATTTGGTAAAATAACATAAATATCAAAACGAAAATTATACAATATATACAAATAAGCGTCATATCTGTACGCAGAATCACTTTAACTAGTATAACGAATAATAAGTTTTGGATAGTTTGACGCAGAATATTTTTCTGAGAGTGCTGCTTCACAAACGCAGGCGTAGCGGTGGCTACGTCGAGGCTTGGGGAGTAGTGCTCTCTGGAAAATAGGCAAGTCAAACTGCCAATTACTTAATATTCGTTATACTAGATGATAATTTCCGATAATTGGCCGGACTGACCCCTGTTACCTTTTTAAAAGCTTTCGAAAAATAGTGGTAATCGTTAAATCCTGCCATAGACGCCACATCTTTTATCCTCTCATTGGTGTTCTTCAGCAGTTCCATGGCATATTTCATCCTCAAGTCTAAAAGATAAGCAGAAAAACCAACCCCCAGTTCCTGTTTAAAAATGTAGCTTAAGTAAGAGGAATTGAGTCCTGCCGCTGCTGCCGCTTCTGTCAATCCCACTTGTTCCCGGTAATGGGAGTGCAGATAGTGAACGGCCAGCCGTACGCCCTGACTGGTATTTTCAGGGAGTGCTGCTTTTCTTATGGAGATAAACTGGCTTTGATATTCATTGCAGATATCCATAAGCTGTTCAATTTGCACGATCTGAGCATATTGTTCTGAAGTGCGCTCCACGTGAAGCAGGCTGTCCAGCGATTTCAGCCAGTGAAGAAGCAGCCGGCTGTCGGTATATTGTCTTTTGGCTGCATCTATGGCCTTTTGGAATTCTTCTTTTATAAGGGCATATTGCTGATGTTTCAAATAGGACGGTGCGTGATTCAGGAGTGACTCAGCCTCCTGGGGAAGCGTTTTCCCGGCTTCAGGGTATTCTTCATAATATAAGATGCTTTTTTTCACATAAAAGCCGATTTTAATCATTTCCCTTGCCTGTTGGTATGCCTGCCGGATTCCTTCAGTGCCAAAACAAATGCTGCTCACGCCAATACTGAAAGAATGAATTTCTTTCTCACAGCAGCGAAGACATGCTGTGGCCAGGCTGGTGAGTTTTTGTTTCATCAAACTGCTGCGGCGAAGTTCTGACATATCTGCGAAGCAGCAGAAGATTCCTTCTCCCAGATAGATACATTCTGTATATGAGGAATTGTCTTTCTGGATTTTTACTTCTTTAGCCAGCTTTTGCAGAAAGTCCTGGCTGTATTGTTCTAATTCCATTTCAGAGAGGCTGTTTTTCAATTCTGTCCATTTTGGAATCAATAGATTGATTACAGCGCTGTTTATGTATTTTCCCTGGATACCGGCTTCTTTTCTACGCTGTTCTCTCTCTTCGGGGCAAAGGTTTCCCGCCAATAGTCTGTTGAAATAATAATATTTCAGAGAATGCCGGCCCATTTCAATGAGGCGCTGTGTGTGGTCATCTTCTTTTGCCTTTTCCTTTCGGCTTTGCAGTTGTCTGCGGATGGCCAGCAGCATTTCGTATAGGCTGTCTTCATCCAGGGAATGTTTTAGTACGTATTCGTCGGCACCCTGTCTCATGGCTTCTTTTACATATTCGAAATCATCGTGGCAGCTGAGCACGGCGATATAGACGGTTTTATTTTTTTCGCGTATTTTCTGAATGAATTCGATGCCGTTTAGAAGGGGCATGGAGATATCTGTGAAAATCACATCTGGTTTCAACCGGTCTGCAATTTCCAGAGCTTCTTCCCCGTCCCGTGCATCAGCGGTGATTTGATATCCGGCTTTTTCCCATGCATTCAGCTGCTTCAGATAGCTGCGTACCAGAAAGTCATCATCTACAATAATAGTCTGAATCATTTCCGTTTCCTCGGGCATATGGATTGAGCCCCCTCTCATTGTGTTTGTTCATGGGGACATCATAGCATAATCTTCAAAACCGTACAAGATACAGTGGTGCTAAAAAGGCGGCTTTCAAGCGCCCAGAACCAGAGGTGAGCAGATCACATACATGACAATAATTACTGCAACACCTACCCCGGCCCACAGCTTTCCGGTTTTCCATGGTGTCATATCCATAACTTTTGCATCCGGCATTTCCCATTCAGCCTCACGGGGGCATATTTTAATGCAGGCCAGATAAATCAAAGATTCAATGACAAAACACAGGAACACCCAGTATAGGTAATGCCATTTCTGACAAAATGGAATCACTTTGGTAGCACCATAGATTACAATATGTACAGGGACAGTAATTTTTGGTGCGATGGACGGTGCTTTTTTGCTCAGCAGGCCGAATAGTACGGCAAGTAGAATGGGCATGGAGAAGAAGCCCCAGCATTCGTTGATAAAGTTCATAATGCCTGTGCCAAAGTACATGACAAAAGGTGATATGATGATTGCTACCATACCGACAATCAGACCAAAATTTTTCCCTACTTTCACGGCTTTTTCCGCATCTGCATCTTTTCCCCAAATGGGCTGCCAGAAATCCAGCGCAAAAATTGTGGATGAGGAATTCAGCACAGAGTTAAAAGAGGACAGGATCGCACCGAACATAACTGCCGCGAAAAATCCCATGATTATTGTGGGCATTACTTCCATCACCAGCAGGGGATATGCCTGGTCGCCGGCGGAACCTACAGAAGTATCAATGGAACCTTGGGCAGTCAGCAGCTGGTAGGCGATAATCCCCGGGAGAACGATTACAAATACGTCCAGGCATTTGAAGAATCCTGCCCAGATGGCACCTTTTTGTGCTTCTGCAAGGTTTTTTCCGCCAAGAGAACGCTGGATGATGGACTGGTTAGTAGCCCAGTAAAACATGTTATTCACGAACATGCCCGTAAACAGCAAGGGCCATGGCACATACGGAGCCACTGATGTGGGGGGAGCCCATGCATTCATTTTTTCCGGTGTGCTGGTCAGCAGGTAGTGCAGACCGGCTCCGAAACTGCCGTCGCCTCCAGCCAGTTTTCCAAGGGCAAGGATGCCCAGGATGGGTACGGCAAAACCGCCGATGATCAGGCCCACACCGTTGATGGTATCTGAATAGGCCACTGCTTTCAAGCCTCCGAATACAGAGTATGCCATACCGATGATACCAGTAGAAAAACAGACAATCAGAATTGCCCAGAAATAATTGATACCAAAGATCTCCTCCACGTTAAAAATTTTCACAAGGGCCACAGAGCCGGAATACAGAATCGTCGGCAGCATGGTAACCACATAGGCAATTAAGAACATGCAGGAGAACATCCGCATGGTAAAGGTATCATAACGCATTTGATAAAATTCCGGGATGGTTGCCACGCCTCCTTTTAAGAAACGGGGAAGAATCACAAAAGCAAGAACCAGCAGTGCAAAACCGGAGGTGGCCTCCCATGCCATAGTGCTCATGGAGCCGGAAAACGCCTGTCCATTTGTACCTACCAACTGTTCTGCTGACAGATTGGTCATCATCAAAGAGCCGGCGATGACAATGCCCGGAAGCCCCCGCCCTGCCAGAAAATATCCTTCCTTGGAAGATAAGTCTTCATTTCTTGTTTTGTACCAGGAAAGGATTGCTACAAATACTGTAAATAAGACGAACTCAATTACAGTTAACCACATAATTTGAATCTCCTTTCTGTATTTATAGTCATATTATACAAAAAGGAGCTTTTCTCTGGAGAGGGTATTTTCTTTAGGTTTGACAGTTTTTTATTTTGACAGGATTCGACAGGGCTTATCAAAGTTGTATTATTTTTGGGAATCATTCAGGAATAACCGGCACAAATTATCTGCCGCTTAGAATTCGGAACGGGACAGGGGGAGACAGATGACTGCTGTTGTCCCATCTTTACCGCTTTCATATGTAATTCCTGCGCGGTCACCGTAATATAATCTCAGCCTGTCCCGTACATTGGGAATTCCCACTGCTGTTAATCCTTTTGTCTTGGGGGCTTTGCTGTTGAGCAGGGTATCAATTTGTTCCTTGGTCATACCCCTTCCGTTGTCTTTTACTTTTAAATAGAGGATGCCGTCAGCGGTTTCAGAAATGATGTCCAGCCGGCTGTCCTTGTTTTTGATATCAATGCCGTGAAGAAGCGCATTTTCCACCAGTGGCTGCAGTACAAGTCTGGGAATCAGGCACTCTCTTGTCTCAGGGGCAATCTGGTACTGCACATGGAAATGGCTGCCATATCGGAATTCCTGGAGGCGGATATAGTTTTCCAGGATGTGGATATCTTCTGCCACAGTTAAAAAGGCACCTTTTTTATTGATGCATGCCTGGAGCAGTTCAATGAACCCTCCGATTATCTGTCCCAGTTCCTGTTCACCTTTCAGGATGGCGGAACATTTGATTGCATTTAATGTGTTATACATAAAATGGGGCGTGATCTGGTACTGGAGTGCTTCCAGTTCAGCATCTTTGCGCTGCGTTTCTTCCTGGAGAAGCTGGTGGATCAGTTCTTGAATCCGGAAGAGCATCTGGTTAAAATCGGCTGCCAGGCTGCCAATCTCGTCTTTTGAGACAATTTCTGCCCGGGTATCCAGGTCACCCTGGGAAACTTTATGCATAGCACAGGTAAGCCGGCCCAGGGGTCTGTAGATGGCGTTGGTAAGATAGGAGGCAGGGAGCAGTGACAAAATCAGAAAAATGATCAGGACTCCGAAAAAATATCTCCGGGTTTCTATCAGATTTTCCAATACAGCTGATTTTTCCGCGATGATAAACAGGCGGCATTGGGAAAATGGGGCTTCACAGAAGCTGTACAAGTTTTCCCTGTCAATTCCGGTCCGCTCTTTTTCTGCCATCCATGGCTGGTATGTTTCTGCTCTGACGTAGAGATTTCCAACCGGGGATTGTTCCAGTGAGGCGATCACTCTGTTTTCCCGATTCAGCAGAACGGCTTCCTTCACCATACCATCATCAATTCCGGCTATGTAATGGTAATACAGGGAATGTGTATCTATATTGGACAAAATGTATCCGATTGTATTTTGGTTTTTGTCTGTGACAGTCTCCACAAAGGAAAGAGTAACAGAATCTTCATGTGCCAGGTCGTCCAGCAGTACTGGGCCTGCATTTTTGTCAGATGTCTGGATGACTGCTTGGATATCAGCTTCGTCAATGTCTTTTTTGCAGGCAGGGTAATCTTCAGATGCAGCTAAAGCCCGGTATTCTGGGATCAAAAGGTAGATGGAGCTGATGGAAGTATTTTGTCTGCTGAAAATTTTTAACTGTTCAGAACAGTGTTCCAGGATAGCGTCGTCTGGATGTGAGAGGTACGCCTGCAGGTCTGTCCGCAGCTGTGGACTGCAGGAAGCATTGATGTTAATATGATAGATATTCCGCAGCATTTCATCCAGGTTTTCCACAGTGCGTACATTTTTAGAATGAAGTGTACTACTGTAATTTTCCTCAATCATCCGTGCGGATTTGCGGTAAAAGAGGAAGGTTACCGCCAATGATGTAAACAAGGTAATCAGTAAAATGGCAGTGAATACTTTGCTTCGGATACTTTTCATTCCTGAGGGCTCCTGTCTTTATAAGTTTCTATATTTTGTTCTGTCAAAAGTTCTGCATCCAGAATTTGATCGGAATTTTCTGCGTTTCCAGTTAAAATCTTATGGATATATTGAATGGTTTGGCAGCCGATTTCATATCCGGACTGTGCGATCAGAGCAGCTATGGTTCCGTCACGGACAGCGTCTATGGCATCTTCCTGTATATCGATTGATACGATTTTAACCTGATCTTTTGGGATGCTTTCTGTGATTCCAATTGCTGTCACTGCGCTGGTTGCCATAATCCCTTGTACCAAAGGGTATTCTCTGCGGATTTTTCGGACTTTCTTTTCTGTCATGCGCAGATTGCTGTATCCGCTCTCTGTGAAGGCCACACGGATTTTAGGTTCTGTGTCCATGTATGCCAGGAACCCCTCCAGTCTCTGACGGTGGCTCATCTGTTTCAGGCTGCCGCTGACAATTCCCACTTCTCCTTCGTGGTTCATTTCTTCTGCCAGATACTGTGCCAGTTTGCGGCCTGCCTGTTCATTGTCGATTCCTATATAGGGAACTTCCAGTCCGGAAAAACCTGTATCATAAGAGACAATGGGAATCCCTTTTTCCCTGGCCATATCATAGTATTCGGGCTTTTCGTAAGAATCAATGGGGGAGACAGCGATGACATCTACGTTCCTTTTGAGCAGTGTCCGCACCATCTTTACCTGGGCTTCTTCGTTCGTTTCGGAATCGGGGGATAAAAAAATAAGATCCATTTCCAATTCCTCAGCAGCAGCCTCCATACCCCGCTGTACTGTCATCCAGTACTCACTGGTACTTGACTTTGTCACGACTCCCACGGTGTAAGAATCCTTTTTCAGTGTACTGTTTCTGAGTTCTTTAGCTCTGCAGGCCGTTAAGGATAGTACAATGATACAAATCAGCGGCAGCAGCCTGCTGGCTGGAAGTTTTTCTCTGTTTGTCATGATTTTTCCTCGTAAATTTTTAAACGCGCATCAGCATAAAATGAAATTTGCTATTTAAAACCGGATATTCTATAATAGGGAACTGTGAAAAAACGAAATTTCAAACAGTAAACGAGATTATGAGACACATATAAGAGAACTTCACAGCTTTACATTTTATGAAAGATTCAAAAACTATGCTAATTTTCTGATTTTTTCTGAATGTTCTGTGACTATTTTTTTCAGAAGATTGATGTCAGACTGCATGGAATTAATCTTACATGAGGCTTCTTCAAAACGGGAAGCTGCCGGAACGTAATTTTCTGCTAAAAGCTGGATTTTTTTATCGGTTTCCAGTTCGAGATGCAGTTTGATGTTTTTGATGTCCTTTTTTATGGGAGCCAGTTCTGACTCAAATTTCACATCCAATAATTTAGAGATTTCCGCTAAATCTTCTCCGGTCAATGCCATGATTATCACTTCCTTATTGTAATAGGACGTTCCTGGTGGTATGTAAAGTGTGAAGTTGGATTGAGTAATCACATTATACTCGATTCGCATACAATTGTCAAATGGAAAATGCAAATATTTATTTTGCAAATCAAAAAAGAAAAAACTGCTGACATTCACGCTGCGTCATAGTTTAAAGTAATATTGTCAATAGCAGGGAGGAAATACTAGAGCGTGTCTGAAAAATCATTCCTGCCATCTGCACGCCCCACTTTGCGTGATATTTGTGCCAAATTCAGGTTACATAGCCCGCTATGCGCCCTTCATCTGGCACAAA
>CAJUMB010000059.1 GCA_910587105.1 uncultured Lachnospiraceae bacterium | reverse complement strand
TAAAACCCGCAGTTTGGCGGTTTCACACAGGGGGGTGGGGATAAATTCAAGAATTTATCCCCACCCCTTTTGTCCGCTGTCAGAAAAAACGCATATTTACGGTTTTAGTTACGTCAACACTCGAAAAAATTTCCATAAATTACTTTTTTATGAAAGCCTTTTTTCACTTATTCATAATCCGTTCATGTATTGTTATTAATACACGTATCAATATGTGTGAAATTAATCACGATAAGGAAAAAAGATACATTAAGATGCCATTGACACCGCATGAGATGATAAAATATTTCAAGAAAAACGGTTTTAAGATAGTCGGACACAACGGTTCCCATGTAAAAATGAGGAATGATGAGACTGGGCATCAGACCGAAGCTCCTTATTACAGCACAGGCTTGAAAAAGGGTCTGGATCAGGCTATATTGAAACAGGCTGGTCTTAAAATAACCTGCTGTCCAAAATGGAGGTTATGTATCATGAAAAAATTATTTTATCATCACGCAGGATAAAAAAACGAACATACCAGACTTTATATGTTGAGACTGATTTTCTCTCAGGCAGAAAAGAAAGCGTATACTACAGATGAGATTGTAGAACTACTGGACAAGATAGCGACCGCTAAAGACCAGAAATAAAGACAGAACAATCCAAGGGAGGTCGGGCTTGCCTCAGCCCTTTCTTCTGTAAATCCGCCGAAGGCTATGGTCTGCTGACCTCCAGAAATGGATATGTGTCTATCCCAAATAAAGAACTGTCCTCCCGTTTTGCGTCTATGATGAAAAAGTAAATGATACCCTGGAAAATGCCATTCGACGATTAAAAACAGAAATTATGTATTTCGCTTTATGGGAAAATTAGACGAAACGCCAAAATATACAGGAAGAATTCTCGCTGAGGGTATTGGCTATTTGCTATAACAAGAAAACAAAAGAGCACTCTTGTAGAGTTGGGACGTTTTTCTGTTAGAATATAAGGCGCTTTAGGAAAATATTGGCTGTAAAGAAACGGTCGAAATCGACAGACTTTTTACAGCCGTGTTATATCGTCCTCTCTGTTTCAATTAAAATTTTTTCACCGCCACCTAAGGTGTCTTCCAGAAGTTTTTCTCAATCTTTCAGGACATATATCACCGCCTGCCAGCCTCCGGTGCTCATGGTATTTATAAATTCTCTATGACTCTTTTTATTAGGAATGAATGCTTCTTCTCTCTCAGAATCGCAGCCCAGATAGCCCAGATGAATCAGCAGTCATACTTTGTGCTGAGATTGCAATTCCGCCGAATCACAGCCCCCGGCTGTAATGAGCAGCAAACATTTCCAGTGCCATGGATTTTCCCAAACCCTCTGTTATCTGGATTCAAATAGATTCCCCTGAATTATACCACCGCCTCAATCAAAGTCCTGCCGTTTATCCGGATTTCTTTCATTCCCCGTTTTTTTGTCTGGTTAAAATTAAAGATGAGAAGATATCCCTCCTGCTGGTGATAGTGCTCCATATAGCCCAACAGCTGCTGTTCTCCCCTCTGGTGTGCCTTTTCTCCCCGCCAGATTTTTGTTTCTATAATAAATATTTCTTCGTGGTAGTACACAATCAGGTCTGTTCTTGTATCGCTTCCTGTCACTGCCTCCATGGAATAATGGCCAATTCCGCTGATCACAGGGCGGAGGTACAGCAGGAAGTATTTTCTGCCTTCTTTTTCAATGAACTGCTCTCCTCTGTGACCATATAAATCGGTAAAGTGCTGGATGAATTTTTTTATGAGCAGCCTCATGTTCAGCTTCCCGTTGTCTACAAACTGATTTTTGTCTTTCAGGGCTTCCTGATAGATCTCCAGGCTCTTGATTTCATCCAGGGACAGGTAGTAGTCTGAGAGCACTTTGGCAAATACTTTATTTGCCGGTACTGCTGAGCCATTCTCATTCTTTATGATGCCGAACATGACGGCCAGGTCTATCACCGGATTGGCGGCTGTGTATGCCACGGTCTGACCGCGGAATATTTTGTCTCTCAGGATACGGTCCAATTCTGGGTAATTGATTACTTTTCCGATCAGAGACTCGAACAGCGTATTCTTTTCAGCCGTCAGAATGCGGTTTGCCTCTATAAAGCCATTTAATGTCCAGGCAACTGATTTGGATTTTCTGGTGCGGCCCACTTCTTCGTCTAATAATTTACAGAGCCTGGACACAAGATAAGGATAACCCGACGTGCAGTCATAGAGCAGGCTGGCCATCTCATGGATGTCCATGCCTGTGTGGAAATCGTTTTCGTATTCACGGAGCATTTGGGCGATTTCTGCTTCAGAGAAGCTCATATCCACCTGGAAGTCGGCTGCGATATTCCAGGGGCTGTTCACTTTGTGTTCCTCCCCGGGACGCAGTTTTCGTTTGAGATTTCTCACATCATGGACACCTGCAAGAATCACTGACCAGAATGAGGCCTGCTTTGCGCGCTGGATGTAATAACCGCGAAGCTGTGCGAGAAAGTCAAGAAACACTTGATTATCTGCCGCGCTGTCGATCTCGTCGATCATCAGTACAATGGGTTTATCTAATGCAGCGCAGATACTCATAATGCTTTCGAAAAGTTCTGTCAGCTCAAAACCGCTTCCTTCTGCCGCATATTCCTGGAGCTGTTCTATCTCTTTTTGAAGCACTTTGTCAGCAGGCAGAGGATTTCTGATAAATTCCCGCAGAAAGAACCTGGCAAACGTCATGGAAAATATATTGCCGTTTCGAAATTTACTGCTGTCAAACACCTGAAAATCCATGGATACCACATGATAATCCTTCTGCAGATAACGCTCCAGGGCTATCAGCGTGGTAGTTTTGCCGTACTGTCTGGCCCGATTGATGGTAAAGTAGAGGCCCTGGTCCACCATGTCTTTTATCTTCTCAAGCCGGCTGCTGAGATTTATCATATAGTGTAATTCCGGGATACACACCCCTGTCACATTAAATTTCTTTGCCATTTTGTATGGGTCCCCAGTACTATTCTCTTATTTTGAACTTCCGCACTCTCCCCCAGTTCCCCGCAGGATATCTAATCCGTGATCCAGCTGGGGCAGAATATACTCTAAGCTTTCCTTCACTGCCTTGGGACTTCCCGGCAGGTTTACGATCAAAGTTTTTTTCCGGATACCGGATACGGCCCGGCTGAGCATGGCCCTGCCTGTGATAGTCAGGGAATACTGCCGCATAGCTTCCGCGATTCCATTTGCCATACGGTCACACACCTGTATGGTTGCTTCCGGCGTGAGATCCCGCTCTGAAAATCCGGTTCCTCCTGTGGTGAAAATCACATTCACCTGCCGCTGGTCTGCCAGCCTGGAAAGCTGTGAAGCCAGAGGCTGAATTCCGTCTGGAAGCAACAGAGTTTCTATCACACTGTACCCCTCCTTTTCCAGTATCTCCTGTATGGCCGGCCCGCTTTTATCCTCCCTTTCACCCTGAGAGCCTTTATCACTTAAAGTGACGATTGCTGCTGTAAATGGACGGTCATCGGGAAGGGGCAGCAACTGGATCTCATCTCCCACTTTAATGGAACCGCCCTTCAACACTTTGGTAAATACTCCCTCTCTGGGCATAATGCAGTCGCCCACCGCGTGGAAAATGGCACAGTGGCTGTGACACTCTTTTCCGATCTGGGTGAGCTCCAGAAGGGCATCCCCAATCTGAAATCTGGAACCTACAGGTATTTTCCTCAGGTCAAATCCCTCTACCACCAGATTTTCACCGAATGCGCCAAAATCAACGTCTGCGCCCTTGGCACGGAAGTCCTCTATTTTCTCAAAGGACAAAAGGCTCACCTGGCGGTGCCACTTTCCGCCGTGGGCGTCCCCTTCAATTCCCCAGTCCTCTAGCAGTACAGCCGAATCTATGGGTGATTTCTGTATTCCCTTTTTTTCACTGATACAAATTGCCAGTATTTTTCCCATTACAAAATCCTCCTGCAAATAGTTTTGTTGCGAGGCACGCAGCCCGTCTCTTATTATTATAGACAGAAACAGCGGGAAGCACTTTCCTCAGGAAAATGCCTCCCGCTGCCTCTATGTATTACGCCTTTTTATCATCCTTTAAGTAAATGTACCAATATACCAAACCAACAAGTACTGCGCCGCCCACAATATTTCCCAATGTTACAGGAATTAAGTTGTTCACGAAGAATGCTCCCCATGTCAATTTTGCTGTGTCAGCTGTTGCTGCTGCCAGATAGTCGGCATTGCCCATTGCGAACAGACCTGCTGGGCCATAGAACATATTAGCAATACTATGCTCAAATCCGCTGAGTACGAATACCATAATCGGATAGAACAGTGCAGCGATTTTACCTGCGGCAGTCTTAGATGAAAATCCTAACCATACAGCCAGGCATACCAGCATATTACAGAATACGCCTTTCAAAAATGCATCCCCAAAGGACATGGAAACTTTTGCCACTGCAGTATTGATTGTAGCTCCGCCCAGTGCATTATCAAACAAACTGAGCTGATGACAGGCACTTACGCCCCATGCCACAAAAATACTTCCTACAAAGTTGCCCAGATACACAATCACCCAATTGCGCAGCATATTGACAACAGAGGCTTCTTTTTCCAGTACAGAAATAATAATGAGGCAGTTACCGGTAAACAATTCACTTCCAGCCAGGATTACCAATGTCAGTCCAGCCGGGAATACACAGGCACCTACCAGTTTTCCTACAGAACCTGACAGACTGGTGGATGCTGTTGACGCGCCAACACCTGCAATTGCAATAAAGATTCCGGCCAGAATACCCAGAACAAACAATTTGCTGGCCTTCATATTGGCCTTGCCTTTACCGATGGGTACATAATTTTTAGCGATTTCCGCTGGTGAATTCATCATAGTAAATTCCCCCCTTTATAATATTATTTATCAACCTATAAAAAGCCTCATGTTTTTACAGATTGATTTTTACAAGGTGCTTTCTATGCGGAGTATTCCTTTACTACAGTGCCTCTCCACAAAGCGTCTGTAGAAAATACTCCGCATATATTTAGTAAAAAGCCTTGTTTTCCCACCGTCGTTTGGAGGTATTTCAGACCCATATATGGCCATTAAACATTAGTCTTTGTCTTCACAACAGTATTATAAAACACAGCTAATTACTCAATCTCTCACCCCGTCATCAAATACAGACAACGCTGATGCTTTATTCAGTATATCTTGAATTTCACTTTTTGTCAATATTTTTTTAGCAAAATAGACAATAACTACCTGTTTAAAGGCTGATTTTACCGTTTGAATTGAACAAATGCATTCTACAATTTTTCCTGAAGCCTGCGGTAATCTGCCTTTTCATTAATATTTTGGAACTGAAGTTCATTCCCTGTACTTTCGTATTCACCATATCCTGTTTTTTTCAAAAATGCAAATACAGAACCATTTCCTTTGGCCAGAGCCGCCGCAATACTTTCTGACAGCATTGTACTGTAAACACCAATCAGAGGCTCTTGTTTTTCTCCGTGCCGGAGAATCGTAATCAAATTACTGCTTTCCCTATCTCTTTGAATTAATTTCTGCAGTTCGGAAACTGAAACAAGAGGCGTATCCACACTCAACACCAGACAGCGCTCATGACGTGCACAGCCAAAACATGCTTCCATTCCTCCCAGCGGCCCCCGCTCTTTCAGACGGTCCATAACCACCGGTACCTGGCACTCTAACCCCCGGTAACCTGACACCAGGATATCCTCAATCCCCAGTTTCCGCCCTTTTTCTATCTGTATATCCAGAAATGTCTGGTCCCGGTATCGCAAATCAGATTTATCTGTTCCCATACGGCGGCTGAGTCCTCCCGCCAGGATAATCATTGACAGAGAGTCTTTGCCTGCATTTCTGTCCGGTTCAAAATTTGATTCTTCCATACATAAATTCGCTTTCTTCTAGAGCGTGTCTTAAAAATGCTTTTTGTCAATGGCAGGAATGATTTTTAAGACACGCTCTAGACATAGTATTTAAAATTTTCCAAAAATATGCCGGCCAGGCACTGCAGTACAGCTTCCTGTCCGGCACAGTAATTTCTACACAGACCGCCTGATACTCCATCCGGCTGGAAATTGAAGTCTGGGACTGCATGTTCCACATCATCTTCACATCAGCTCAGCGATTCTGGTAACCCCCACATAAATTTCCTGAATTTTATACCAGGTTACATAATCCACAATTCCTGTCTGGGGAAGCTTAAATACCTTCTGAAAAGTCCGCACAGCCTCTTTTGTCGCCTCATCATAGTACCCGGTCACTGGTTCCTGAGGGATGGCCGAATATACATCTGCAATGGTATTGAGCTGGTCCTGTATTTGTGTCACTTTCTGTCCGGACGCACCAATATCCAGATCGTACCTGGGCCAGGAGGCAGGGATTCCTGATATCTCTTCCGCCATATTAATATACATGGAATCGCCATAATAATACCGTAGAATTTCAATTGCCGAATAATTTTGATCTCCCAGATATTTGGAGCCCCATTGACTCATCCAGTTAGGGCAGGTCACCCTCTGCCCATCGCAATATTGGGTCAAAATGGGCTGGCGCACATTGGGACGGGACAGATAATTGGAGAACAGCTCATCCACCACCTGGGAAATGCTGGTAAAAATATTTCTATCGGGTATCCACTTGTGATCAAATGCTGTAGATGATGTGATGGTAAAATCATACCCCTTGTTGCGGTACCATTCTGTATAGACCCTGTTCAAAGTGAACGACATAATAGCCAGCACATTTGCCCGGATCGTATCTTGGGGCCAGGTGGCATAAATCTCACTGGAAGCCACATTTTTAATATAGTCCCTGTACCTCACATAGTAATCCCGGGCAGTGCTGTCCGAGGGCACGCCGTCGTGGACCACCACATATTCCGGCACGACAACACGGCTCAACACAATTTCCCCGGTTTCATCCATAGGTTTAATTTCTTCTTCCGGTATCTTTGGCGGGTAATCACCATACAGCGTGTGGGCTGGAATCACCAGGTTGTCAATCTGTTCTCCTGGTTCCTGTGGTTCCAGATACACAGATTGGACAGCTGTTGCTGTGGACAGTATCTCAATCCCACTAATGTCAAAAGGGGTATATCCCGGAGCACTCACGTTCAGTGTATATTCTGAATACGGCTGAGTTTCTCCGGGCTCCAGGCTGTATTCTACCGGGGGTGCCGGCAGTTCCAGAGTCGGACTTTGTCCGGATTCATCTGTAACCACCTCTTCTATCGTCTGTGTGGGATTTCCAGTATAGGATATCTGTATCCTGGCATCCTGAATCGGAACATTCCTCACAGAGGACTGCACCTGAATCTGGAGCTTTCCTGTATCTACCTGGTTATTCTCCATGATACGCATATAATCCCTCATTCATAACCTCTTAACCGATTGATGTTATATTAGTATATGCATACCATCTTCATAATTGCCCCTGTGGAAACTTCTAATGCATCTAAAATAGCTTCATAATATCATGATACATTACCACGAACATCAGCGCCATGAGAAGAACGAAGCCTGCCATATGAATCATTGCCTCTGCCTGTCTGTTAATGGGTTTCTTCCGGACCGCTTCCAGAATTAAGAAGACCAGCCGGCCGCCATCCAGCGCCGGTATGGGAAGCAGATTCATAATTCCCAAATTTGCAGAGAGAAGCACTGCAATATTCAGCATACTCGCCCAGAGAACCGTGCTGCCCTTTGAACGGGCGGCCTCATAAGTATCCCCGATTACGTCCACCACACCTACCGGCCCGGACAAATCCCGGATTCCAAATTGTCCGGTGAATAATTTCCCCAGACTCATCACTGTTGTGCGGATCCAATACTTTACCTCAATGGCCGCATATCGGAATACATTCCAGGACGAAGTCTTCTCACGCCCCAGATGATACTGAAATCCCAGGGATACCTGGGTATAGCTGGCCGGGGTTACCGTAATTTTTTTCAGCTTTTCTTTATGCTCATACGTAATATCCAAAGGCTCCTCACTCAATGGATGTTCTTTGAGATAGGCTTCGTAATCATCCTGATTACGAATAGCAGTCCCATTAATCTCCGTAATCACATCACCAGGCTGAATTCCTGATTCTTCTAATGGCATATCTTTAATCAGAGAAGCCACTTCTAAACGCTCTGTGCCTGCCCGGTTAAACCCCATGAGATATGTTTCCCGGGTCTCTGGCTGATAAGAAACCAGTTTCTTCACCCCATCACGTTTGATTGTCATCTCTATGGGCGCATCCTCCAGTTCATTGAGTGCGAGCCACGTGTTTAAATCCAGTCCGCTGTCTATGGCATATCCCTGAAATTCAGTAATCAGGTCCCCTTCTCGAAGCCCGGCCTCATATGCAGGAGAGTCCTCAGGAACTCTTTCTGCTCTGGACGGTACATAGCCCATCATTGCCACAATAATCACTGAAAAAATAAAGGCCATGATAAAATTAAAAACAGGCCCTGCGGCAATTACAGTAATCCTCCCCCACACAGAAGCAGAATTAAATGAGCCTGGGACTTCACTGTCTTCATCCTCGCCCAGCATCATGCAGGAACCGCCCAGGGGCAGAAGCTTCAGACAATATTCGGTCTCTCCTCTTTTGGTTTTCAACAGTGTGGGACCCATACCAAGAGAAAATTGCTGAACTACAATTCCATTTTTCTTTGCCAGAAGAAAGTGTCCCAATTCATGAAACAATACCAATATGCTGAAAATAATAATTGCAATGAAAATTTTCAAAATTACCACCTGCTTTCCAACCACTGATTTGTATCTGCCTCAATTTCCAGAATCGTATCCAGAGAAGGTTCTGGTATCACCTGGTGTCTGCCCATGGAACTGCCGATCATATCATAAATATCCAGGAAACGGATTTCCTGGTTCAAAAATCTGCGTACAGCCTGCTCATTGGCAGCGTTGAATACTGTGGGCATACTGCCGCCGGCCCGGGCTGCCTCCACAGCCATGGACAGCCCCTGAAACGTATCCGGGTCCGGTGCCTCAAACGTTAAGGAACCCAGCGCGGCGAAATCCAGCCTGTCTCCAGGCAGAAACCGCCTTTGGGGATAATAAAGTGCATACTGAATAGGAAGTTTCATATCTGGTGTGCCCAGTTGTGCCATCACTGCTCCGTCCTCAAATTCTACCATAGAATGAATGACGCTCTGAGGCTGGACCACCACCTGTACCTGATCTACTTCCACCTGAAACAGCCAGCACGCCTCCATGACTTCCAGCCCTTTATTCACCAGAGTTGCGGAATCCACCGTGATCTTTTGCCCCATCACCCAGTTGGGATGTTTCAGGGTATCTGAAAGGGTCACCTGCTCCAGCATCTTTCGGTCATATCCCCGGAAAGGCCCTCCGGATGCAGTGAGCAGCAGCTTTCGCAGGGAACGGGCAGATTCACCGTGAAGGCATTGAAAAATTGCACTGTGCTCACTATCCACAGGAAGAATAGAAACGCCATATTCCCGTGCCAGAGGCATGATAATATGTCCCGCTGTGACAAGAGTTTCTTTATTTGCCAGAGCAATATCTTTCCCGGCACGTATGGCTTCTATTGTGGGGCGTATCCCGATCATTCCCACCACAGCAGTAACAAGCATTTCTGTGTCTTTCAGTGCTGCCACTTTCATCATCCCATCCATGCCGCTTAGGACTTTTGTATCTGTATCTCTGACACGCACTGCCAGATCTCTGGCCTTATCTTCATCCATAACCGAGACTGCCACAGGAGAAAACTCCCGGATCTGTTCTTCCAACAGCCGGATATTGGAACCTGCCGTTAGTCCCAATACCTGAATATCTCCATTATGCCTGACAACTTCCAGAGTTTGTGTACCTATAGAACCTGTAGATCCTAAAATCGCTATTTTTTTCATAAGGCTCTCCCTGCCAAAACCACTATCAGAAAATAAATAACCGGAGCCGTAAAAATCACACTGTCAAAACGGTCTAGAATGCCTCCGTGTCCCGGAATTAATTTCCCGTAATCTTTTATCTTTGTCTGTCTCTTGATTGCTGATGCCGCCAGATCTCCTATCATAGAAAGCAGTGCACCTGCCCCGCAGATAACGGCATAACCTGCCATGCTGCCTTTCGTAAAGTAAGCATAAAGAACGCCCAGCAAAACAGCCCCTGCCACGCCTCCCACAGCGCCTTCCACCGACTTTTTCGGACTCAGCACCGGTGTCATTTTATGTTTTCCAAACAGAACACCCACACAGTATGCACAGGTATCACACCCCCAGGAACATAGAAAGATCAGCCACACATGGTAAATGCCTCCTTCCAGCACCCGTGTCAGATAAATGAAAGAAAGCATAACCGCCACATACATAATACCGAAAAACGCTGCCATCACCTGCTCTGCCTGATATTTGGGATAGGTAAATACATAGACAGACATCAGAAGAATCAGTGCTGCCAATATGGCCAGCAGACCGTATCTTTCTATTCCAAACCACAGAGCCAGGTAATACAAAAGTGCTCCCGAGTAACCGGCAAATTCCAGCACTCCCATCTTTTCCCCATGAACCCCTGCAGCCTGATACAGTTCCCGCATCCCAATCAGCGAGACAGCAGCCACAGACACATATAACACGCTCCCACCACGGAAAATCAGCAAAAGAATGGCCAGCACCAGCAGAACTCCGCTGGCCAGCCGCACCTTAAACATTCTGCTCCTCCTTTACCCCGCCGTACCTTCTGTCTCTTTTATTATATTGCTCAATGGCTTTGACCAATTCCTTCTTGTCAAAATCCGGCCAGGCCACATCTGTAAAATAAAATTCTGTATAAGCCATCTGCCACAATAGAAAATTAGAAAGACGCAGTTCCCCGCTGGTGCGGATCATCAAATCCGGGTCTGGAAGCCCTGCTGTATCCAGATAATCTCCAAACCGCTCTTCTTCAATGTCTTCCGGCGAAAGTTTCCCTGACACACACTCAGCAGCTATTTTTCTTATGCCCCGGATCATCTCATCTCTGCTTCCATAATTCAATGCCAGCTGAAAATGCAGTTTATCGAACTGGCTGGAAAATTCTTCTAAAGTATGCACACTTTTTTGAATATCCTGGTCAAATGCAGATATTTCCCCGATCACCCTCACCTGCATCTGCCATTTTCTGGATATCTTTATGCATTTTTTTAAATAATCCCGAAAAAGCTTCATCAACCCTTCTACTTCACTTCTGGACCGCTTCCAGTTTTCTGTAGAAAAAGCATATACAGTAAGATATTTTACCCCCAGTTCGCTGGCATACTCACAAATCTTTTCCAGGTTTTCACAGCCTTTCACATGGCCATATCCTCTGGGCATTCCTCTTCGCTTTGCCCATCTGCCGTTGCCGTCAAGAATAATGGCAATATGATTGGGTACCTCCATACAACTCTCCTTTTCCCCATACACAAGAAAGGGGGTCTCACATGAGCCCCCTGTTATTTGGTTCAGATTCAAAAAAATTATACCTTCATAATCTCTTTTGATTTTTCCTCAATGGCAGCATCCACTTTTTTCACATACTGATCCGTCATTTTCTGCACCTGATCTTCCAGCTCTTTGATTTCGTCCTCAGAAACATCTTCTTTTCCCAGTTTCTTCAACGTATCATTGGCATCTCTGCGGATATTCCGAAGTGCCACCTTGGCAGCTTCTCCCCGCTTCTTCACATCTTTCACCAATTCTTTTCTGCGCTCTTCTGTCAATTCAGGAAATACCAGACGAATCACCCGTCCATCATTGGTGGGATTAATCCCCAGGTCAGATGTGAGGATTGCTTTCTCGATTTTTTTGACCATATCCGGTTCCCAGGGCTGAATCTGAATCATACGCGCCTCTGGAACACTTACATTTGCCACTTGCTGGATAGGCGTAGGAGCTCCATAATAATCTACGGACAGCCGGTCCAGAACTCTGGGATTTGCCCTCCCCGCCCGGATTGTTGCATACTCGGATTCCAAATTACCCATCGTTTTGGTCATTTTCTCATCATACTTTTGAAGTCTTTCATCCATTTGTTTTTCTCCCTTAATTTTTAAGTGCTCACAAAAGCCTCCATACCCGGATTTCTGATCACACCTTTTTATACAAGAACCTTTGTACCGCAGAATTCACCGCGCACCGTCTGAATGATACTATCTTTCCCATTCAGGCCAAATACCAGCATCGGCATTTTATTTTCCATACACATGATGGAAGCAGTAAGGTCCATCACTGCCAGTTGTTTATCGATCACATCCTGTATGTGGATTTCATCATATTTTTCTGCCCCTGGATTGTCTTTCGGATCGCTGTCATAGACCCCATCTACTGCTTTCGCCAGAAGTATCATATCCGCCTCCATCTCCACTGCCCGCAGTGCTGCTGTGGTATCAGTAGAAAAATAGGGATGTCCTGTACCTCCGGCAAAAAACACTACCTTTCCCTGTGACAGGCACCTATCCGCTTCATCCTTTGAAAACAAACGGGTAAATGCGCCACAGACAAATGGAGTAAATACTTCTGTCTGCAGTCCGCTGTGGCGGAAGATCTCTGATACATAGATACAGTTCATTACTGTAGCCATCATACCAATCTGGTCAGCTTTACACCGGTCTATGGCTCCGCTTGACCTTCCCCTCCAGAAATTGCCGCCGCCGATTACGATACTTACCTGAATACCATCTTCTGCGATTGCTTTTACCTGCCTGGATACTTCCATAACTGTGCCCTCATCCAGACCTGTTTTCTTATCTCCGGCCAGGGCTTCGCCGCTCAGCTTCAGTAATATCTTTTTCATCATCCAATGCCTTTCTTCTACCAGACACCTGTAACTGTCTGGCTTCCATCTTCCCCTTCAATCGTTGAAACCGTAAAACCATCATAATAATAATATCCAATGGAAGAACCCGTTTCTTCATCTGTACCATATTCCGAAGCATTGGCATCCCCCACCTGTCCAACCAGGCTGTCCATATCCTGGCCTACGTAGCCCTGGGCGGTATCCCGCGGATCTGTTCCCTGCCCGTCCATTCCCGGCGGTATATCACCACTGCCGCTGCCATCCCCTGAATTGCTGCCCGGGTCTGGTGTTGCAGATACATCTCCTGTTCCAGAATCTGAAGGCGTCGAATCCCCGCCGTCATCTGAACCAGTACCTGTGTTGGAATTGGTGCCTGTGCCGCTGCCTGCCGTTCCCGGGTTCTGTTTGGAAGAACTGTCTGTCTCGTTTCCACTGGCAGATTCCGGCAGACCCATCCGTTTTCTGGCCGCAGATAATGTGGAAACCTGCTGTTTCGAGGAAAGGCTTTGGTATTTCACATAGGGGACGCCGTCTGTAATATTCAAGGAGAGTTCTTCAATATCACTTAATGTCAACTCTCTAAAATAACATTCAGACTCTGTACCATCCGCAAATACTACCCGCAGATCATACTGCACAGCTGTACCTGCTGATGCCTGCTCATCCTTTTCATAGTAAAACAGAGCCATATCATTATTCTCTAATGTGAATTTTCCTGCCACATAATCTTCCCCCCAGTCTTCTTCGCTGGAAAGGCGGGCATAAAATTCGCTGATCTCATGTCCTGTAAGATTTGTGATTACCAGCTCACCAGACGCAGCTGTCTTTGTTCCCATTATATTTGTAATTTTGGATTTATCTATATTGCTGCCCTGTTCCATTTCCACAACCTGGCCGGACACACTGTCATCTTTCGTTATAATAGTCGGTTCTTTCTCAGCAGTGACTTTATCAGCTTCTGACTTCTTCTTGCAGCCACCCATTACAAAGCAGACTGCCAGAATTCCCACAAGCAGTAAATACTTTTTTTTCATAATAATTCCTCCGTCTTCTTTCACATACTGTTTCCTGTCTGCAATTACAATGCAGGACATTTCCCCTATACATTTCATTATATATTGTCTTTTCAACTTGTCAACCAATATCTCAGGAATTTATGGAAGTTTAATTAACATAAACTTCTGCCGGCAGAATTAACTGCAAATTGTAATGGTTTTGTACCTTCACAGTTACCAGCAAGACAGCACCTGCTGAGTAGTTGCTGCAAATTAACAATTGACCTTACCGGTATTTTCCATTAAAATAATTTTCAGAAGACAGGAGGCTTGCTATGGATGAAAATAACTTATATCATTCAACAGATGATGATACTTTATACAAACTGGCAGAATTATTCAAAGTTTTTGGAGATCCAACCAGAATCAGAATTCTGCATTCCCTATTGAATCAGGAACTTTGTGTCCAGGACATTGCAGATACATTGTCCATGACCCAGAGTGCCATCTCCCACCAGCTTCGGATTTTAAAGCAGATGTCTCTGGTGAAATTCCGCAGAGATGGAAAAACGATATACTATTCTCTGGCCGATGAACACGTGGCCACAATTATGGGACAGGGACTGGAACATGTATGTGAAGAATAACCGCGTCTGTGCTAAATAGATTCCTACAATTTATAATATGCCTGAAAGAATTTCTGCATATGAAATATTCCCCATCCCTGCCTGTTCCGTGGATACCCTGCATCCACAGCGCTTTCTTTTAAAAGCATTTTGATTTCCACGTTCTTCAGCGAGGGATCATATTCCAGCATCCTGGCAGCTGCCCCTGAAATTACCGGAGTAGCCATGGAAGTTCCGCTTTTTCTCACATAGAGACGCCCCCTTCTCTGGGGCGCACAGGATAGAATATGCTGGCCCGGAGCCACAATATCCGGTTTGCAGACACATTCCATGGTCGGTCCGCTTCCGGAACTTCCATATCTTGCGCTGAGCATATCACTGGCTCCCACGGTAATCACTTTCCGGCTGCTTCCCGGTGCGGTGACAGTCCCCGGCGCCGGCCCTCCGTTGCCGGCAGCAGCTACTACCACCAGGCCTGCATCCCACACCTGGTCCACCCCGTCAATAAGAATCCGGTGGTCTCCATCGCTGCGGTAGGTAGTCCCTACTGATATATTTACAATTCGGATATGATATTTTACATGATTTTCCAGAATCCACTGAAATGCCTGCAGTACATGTTCCTTTTTCCCGTTTCCCTGTTTATCCAGTACTTTGATGCCGATAAAATCGCATTCAGGAGCAATTCCCCGGCATTTTCCTCTGGAAGCGCTTCCGCTGCCTCCTAAAATCCCTGCAATATGTGTACCATGGCCATTGTCATCATAAGGTTCCTTTCTTCCATGTTCCATATCCTGAAAAGCGATAATACGATTATCAAAATCTACATGGGGAAAGATTCCGGTGTCAATGACCGCAACACCGATTCCTTTCCCTGTCAGATGAAAAATGTCTTTCATAATCCAATTTTCTCCAGTGCAGCCCCGCACTTTTTCTTTCTATAGCTTATTCGCCGGCTCCTGGATTGTTCAAATAAATCCCTTCCCTCATGACTTTTTGCCCTAACTGACTTGCGGCAAACTAAATTTCGTAATATAATGGTAACAATCAGCCAATATATTTGGTTTTACTATGCAAACAAACAACTATCTTAAAAAAATGTTGAGGAGTATAATCATGAAAAGAAAAATTATGTCAGCCATTATTATTTTATGTATGGGAATTCTCTGTGTATCTTTGAACGGATGTGGAAAGAAAAAAGACGAATCCACTGCAATTGCCATAACCCCTACACCATCCGATAAATCTTCCAAAGATGATGCCACAGAAACACCTTCACCTACTGTGTCTGCAAATGCGTCAGCCGAAATTTCCAACAATGGGACAACCACCCCCGGGGCATTTGGAATTTCATCAAACACCAGTGCTTCTGTCAATACAGCTTCTGCCGGCGGCAATAAAATTACCGGAACCATTGTGGCAGCCAGTATGGAGGATGTAACAGTAAGGACATCTGAAGGAACAGAATACATATGCTCAACTACAGGTGCTGTGGATAATCTGACCAACGGCATTACCCTGGGAAATAATATTACTGTCTCTCTGGCATCCATGTCTGCTGTCAACGGTGTGTATACAGCAACAGAGCTGAATGATATCAGTTCCTCATCGGGAACCTCCGGTACAGACATTTCAGGCGGAACTGGCAATGCCCTAAATAATGCGTTCGACGACGGAACAGGCGGAAACGAGGATACAAGCGGTTACGGTTACGAAGAAACTTACAGTGATTACAGTGACAGCTCCCTGTATGACAGTGGCAGCAGCGATTATTATTATTACGATCCTGCCAGTGAAATTTATGACGGTTCCTATTCATAAACCGGAGAGTTTCCATTACAGTCTGCGTGGAATTTTCGTGCTAATTATGTATTGATTATTCATAGAATACATAGAAGCTAAATAGATTGCGCGGAATGATTGAAATATGCCAGATATGAAAGAAGTCGTTCTATCCAATGACTACTGGAACTTTATTTTTCCAAATGGAAGCACACCAAAGGATATTCTGGAGGATGGCAGCCTGTACCCGCAGATTCTGAACCGGTACTTTACCGTTCTGCACTGGAACCGGGACGATATTTCAGAGTATATGTTTAAAGAGTATCTGTTTAACTATCTTCCCAGAGTTTACACACTGATGGATATTACCAGTCTGGCCAAATCCGGTGTACTGCAGGTCCGTTCCTCGCCTGGTCTGGGCCTCACTGGACAGAATGTTCTGCTGGGATTTCTGGATACCGGTATCGATTATACCCACCCGGCTTTTCAGGATTCCTCCGGCAGTACACGGATTGACTACATATGGGATCAGAGCATTCAGACAGGAACTCCCCCAGAAGGCTATTTCTACGGCAGTGAGTACACCCGGGAACAGATTCAGGAAGCACTCCATTCCTCTAATCCATATGAGATTGTACCCAGCCGGGATACCGACGGCCACGGCACATATATGGCAGGTACAGCAGCGGGCAGCATAGATGACAAAAATGATTTCCAAGGCGTTGCTCCCCGTTCCCGGCTGGCCGTTGTCAAACTCAAGGAGGCCAAACAATATTTACTTGATTTTTACCAGTTTAATGGCACCAGCCCTATGTTTCAGGAGGACGACATTCTTCTTGCCATCAGTTATCTAATCAGTATTTCCATCAAACTGGAAATGCCGCTGGTGATTTGTATGGCCCTGGGCACCAATCAGGGAGCCCACATCGGTGACGGGCCTCTTGCCTATACACTGGACGCATTGAAAACCTCTCCTGGGATATGCGTGGTAACCGCAGGAGGCAACGAAGCAAACAGAGCACATCATTACAGTGGAAAAATACAGGACCCCGCTTCCTATCAGGAAGTAGAAATACAGGTTCCCTCTGATTCTCCAGGATTCAGTATGGAATTCTGGGGGCATCCCCCGGACATTTATTCTGTAGGACTGGTTTCTCCTCTCGGAGAAGTGGTAGAACGAATACCCGCACGTTTTTCCCAGAACCAAGAGATCTCATTTATCTTGGAGAATACCTCTCTTTTTATCGCTTACGGCCTGGTGGCAGCAGAATCCGGCGGAGAAGTGATCTTTTTCCGGTTTCTCCGTCCCACAGAAGGCATATGGAGAATACGCGTTTATTGTAGTAACTATACTTCCGGTCATTTCCATATGTGGCTTCCTGTGAATGGCATGGTAAAACCAGATATTACTTTTCTCAACCCTAACCCATTTCAAACCATTGTATCTCCAGGCAATACAGTACCAATCATAACAACAGCTGCCTATCAAGCTGCAAATGACTCCCTTTATATCCACTCCAGCAGAGGGTTTACGCCCATCCAGGATATCAAACCGGAAATTACCGCCCCGGGAGTCGATCTCACCGTTCCAAAACTCCGGGGAGGTTACACAACAGCCACTGGTTCCTCCATAGCGGCAGCTTTTACTGCAGGATGTGCCGCCCTGCTGATGCAGTGGGGGCTGGCCCGGACACCTGCCCGCTATTTTAATTCCAGTGAACTGAAAGCCTATTTTATACGGGGCGCCAGAAGGAATCCTGCTCTCACCTATCCCAACCGGGAATGGGGATTTGGAATTCTGGACATTTATCAGGTATTCAGCATTTTTCTATCTCCATAAATTATTTGTAACCAAACCTGAAAATCCTCATATGATGAAGTGTACATTAAATTTTGGAGGATTTGAAATGAGTGATTTAGCTGCTACAAATTGTGGATGTGGATGTGAAGAGAGATGTGGATGTGAACAGGATAACAGCTGCGGATGTGGATGCGGCAGCGGCCTGGGATTCTTAAACGGATTTGGCGGCGGTTCTTCCTGCAGCTGTATTCTGTGGATCATTATTTTAATGTGCTTCTGCGGAAACGGCGGCGGAATGGGATTCGGAAGCAGCAATGGATGTGGATGCGCTGACAACAGCTGTGTTCTGATCATTCTCCTGCTTCTCATCTGCGGCGGCGGCTGCTAAACAGCCCCAATAAGCGGGCCGGGGATTTCATTCCCCGGCCCGTTTTTTATATTTTTCGAAAATGAAAAGAATCCTGCCCATTCCTCTCTTTGGGCCATACCGGCTGCCGTCCTCTCGCCTTTCTTCTCATACATTCCTCATCTATCTCATATAAAGCATTTCCCTCTAATACAAAACGGCTTTGTGAATCCCGCCGGTTTTCCTTTCCTGATCTCATTTTTTAAATCTCCTCTCTGATGGTTTAATAACCAGTGCTGCAGTTATCCGCTATCCGCACCAGCTATCTTGTTTATCATATGTCATTTTCCAGTTCCCTGTCATATCCTAATGAGGAAAATAATATTTTAGTCAACCCCCTTAAATATAAGGATTTCCGGACAGATAGTATTATTCACTGCTATTAAATACACATCCGCTCGAACTTCTGCATCTCCTTTTCTTTCTCATCATCCATCACATGGACATATAATTCCATCGTCCTGGAGATACCGGCATGTCCAAGGATTTTCTGCAGGGCACTGCCGAATTTCACAAAAATCACCCTGCGTAACATATTGCTCATAACGCTGCGTAATGAGGTATAATTAAGAGAGAAAGGAGGTGAAAGCTATGTCCAAATACACGACTGGAGAAATCGCAAGGCTCTGCGGTGTATCTGTCAGAACGGTGCAGTACTATGATACCCGTGGTATTTTAACGCCCAGCGAACTCTCTGAAGGCGGCAGGCGGCTTTATTCCGAAGATAACCTCAAGCGCATGAAAATCATCTGCTTTCTTCGTGACGTTGGTATCTCAATTAACAGCATAGGAGAATTGCTGTCTGAAGATAATAACCCTGGCAGTGTTATTTCTGCCCTGCTTGAACAGCAGGAACATCTTCTTCGCAAGGAAATAAGCGAAAAGCAGGCAAACCTTGATATGCTCGATGGGATAAAACGGGAGTTAAAGGACATGGAAAATTTTTCCGTTGAATCTATCGGCGATATAGCTTATGTAATGGAAAACAAAACGAAAATGAACCAACTACACGCTATCCTGCTGATTACCGGCATTCCTATTGGCGTAACCCAGTGGACATCTATTATTCTCTGGATTGCCACGGGAATATGGCAGCCATTTGCCCTTTTTGTTCTGATAGTCATTCCCTATGCGTTTTGGCTGTCAAACTATTATTTCAAAAGGGCAGCGTATATCTGTCCGCAGTGCCATGAGATTTTCAAACCTGGCTTTAAAGAGGCTTTTTTTGCAAAACATACTCCGATGCTCAAAAAGCTTACTTGTACCTGCTGTGGACATAAGGGTTTTTGTGTAGAAACTTACAGAAAGGATGAATAAGATATGGATAAGATTATAGAGTTTCTCCCGTTTTTAATTCCACTGATGATTGTGCAGTTTTCTCTTTTGGGCTATACCCTGTATCACATTTTGACCCACAAAAGCTATAAAAGAGGAAACCGCACTCTCTGGCTGATTATCGCCATCGTATTTATGAATTTTGTCGGCCCAATATTGTACTTCCTGCTTGGGAAAGAGGACGCTTAATATGGATGTGCTGACAATAAAAAATCTAAAAAAGAGCTTTGGCAGCAAAGAGGTACTTCGTGGGTTTGATCTGTCTGTGTCCGAACATTGTATTTTGGGATTCATCGGCAGGAATGGTGCATAGATTTATAGACAACTTTGCCTAAAGAATTGATACCAACACGCCGTTAATCATTACACGGCGTTGTTGGACTTTATCAGTTCAAGGTTATGTTGGTTGTT
>CAJUMB010000058.1 GCA_910587105.1 uncultured Lachnospiraceae bacterium | reverse complement strand
TTTCCTCTACGTCTATTCGTCTGGTCGTCAGACGATGAGCTTGCGGGAGACAGCAACAGCATAACCAGAAGAAAATGCTGGAGGTTATGCAAAAAGCAACGGATACGCCTGCACGGAGTATTTTACGAATGACGGATTTTCGGGCGAAGGGGAAAGCGCGAAGACCTCTTACGAATAATCCGCCTTATGGGGATATGAAAGACGCAGAGGACAAAAACCGCTGGATTATTGATGAGGAAGCGGCGGTTGTACGCAGGATATTTGCCATGACGGTGAGCATAGGACCATACCGGATTGCGAAAATACTGTCTGATGAAAAGGTGGAAAAACCGTCTTATTATCAGGCAGTCAGGGGAAGGGGATGTTATAAAAACCAGTGCGATTTTATGCGGGATATAGAGTTTCGCAATCGTCTATATATCTCAAGATAAAAGAGAGGTGCTGGAGTTTGACTCCGGCACCTCTCTTTGTCTACTACAGTCTGCATTCTATTCAATAATAGAATTGTTCACATGCTGAAACGGAATTGTTTAAAAATACTAAAAATATTAAAATAGCAATCAAAAGAACGAATATTTAATTATAAAACATGAATTAACTGTAAAAAATACCAAAAAAGGAGGATTCATGAAAAATCTAAAGTTTTTACATGTTGGAATCACAGTATCGGATATGAAAAAGACCATTCAGTTCTATACGAAATATTTTGGATTCCGGTTAAATATGGAAGGGCGGTTCGATGAGGAATTTCTCAGAAAACGCCGCATGTTATATGGACTGGAAGATGGTGCTTATTCTGATTTTTGTATTCTGGAGTCTCCTGATGGAATTGCTTTGGAACTGTTCCAGTTTCAGCCCCAGCTGCCATCGAAGGGTGAAAATGGAATCTGGAACCGGGCAGGGTATACGCATATTTGTCTGAAAGTGGACAATATTTTCGAAGTCTATGAAAAACTAAAAGAAGATGGGATACCATTCTTTTTTGAACCGGATTTTCGTGGAAATCCAGATGAACATTGGGTGTTCTTAAAAGACCCAGATGGAAATTTAATCGAGCTGCAGGATTAGGAGGATGCCTATGAGACCATTGCAGATTCACCAGCTGCGCAGTATTTATGACATGATGTCACTGAAAGGAAAGGCCGCGCTGATTACAGGCGGGGCCGGAGGGATTGGCAGAAGCTGTGCCGCAGGGCTGGCGGAAGCCGGGGCCGCCGTTGCATTGATGGACATTCCCCAAAAGAAAGAGATGCTTCAGGACAACTGCCGTATGATTGCCGGGCGTTATCAGGCAGAGACCATGTATGTGACAGGAAATGTGGCAGACGAAGACGATGTGAACCGTATGATTGGGGAAGCCTATGAAGGCATGGGCCGTCTGGATATTGTGTTTGCAAATGCGGGAGTGGGAGGGAATGAGGATAATCCAGCCCAGATTCAGCTTTCCGAGTGGAAAAAAGTGATAGACATCAATCTGACAGGAGTATTCCTGGTGGACAGAATAGCGGCAAATCTAATGAAACGGCTGGGAAACGGCGGCTCCATCATCAATACGGCGTCCATGTCAGGCCATATTATCAACAAAGGAAGCCGGCAGGATATGAGCAGGCATATGACTGCTTATGCATCGGCAAAGGCAGGAGTGATTCAGCTGACAAAATCAATTGCAGTCAGCTATGCGGCGGATGGAATCCGGTGTAACAGCATCAGTCCGGGGATGGTTTTGTCAGGACTTCACGACCATATGGATATGGAAGCACTGGAAAGATATGTGGAGGAATGTGTACCCATGAACCGTTTTGCCTCTCTGGATGAAATGATGGGGATTGTGGTTTATTTAGCTTCTGATTTGTCCTCTTATGCAACTGGCAGTGATTTTGTCATAGACGGCGGAGTGACAATCTGGTAAGGGGGAAGATTATGAAAGCGGTAATGCTGGTAAAGGCGTATGACCCGGTTACGAAGGAACTGGGGGAAATTCAGTGCTGTCAGGTGAAAAAGCCGGAGCTTGTCCATGAGGACGATGTGCTTATCAAAGTGGCTTATGCCTCTGTCTGCGGCTCGGACCCCCATTTGCTGGAGGGGATGTTTGACCTGCCCATACCATCCCCCTGTGGACATGAACTGTCCGGCACAGTGGAAGCTCTGGGAAAGGGAGCTGTCCATAAGGGACTGAAAATCGGGGATAAAGTTACAGGGAATTTTTACAGGACGTGTGGGGTATGCGGGGACTGTCTCAGCGGAAAATCCCAGTTCTGCCAGAATGCTGTGGGCCATGGGGCAGCTCAGGCGGAATATATTGTCTGGCGGGAAGACCAGGTTTATGTGTTGCCAAAGGACGTAGGACTTCTGGAGGCATCCCTGACAGAGCCATTTAATATTGCGGTTCGGGCCGTGGAGCTCTCAGGCATCCGTATCGGTCAGCACGCAGCAGTGTCTGGAGGCGGCGGAATCGGTCTTATGGCGGCTCAGCTCTTGAAGAAAGCAGGGGCCGGACGTGTGACGGTGCTGGAACCGGTGGATTCTAAGCGGCAGAGGGCCATAGAGATGGGGGCAGACTATGTACTGAATCCCCTGGATGATAACATTCAGGAACAGGTGGAAGAACTGACCAGGGGAAAAGGATTTGATGTGATCATAGAGTCTTCGGGAAATGGGGCGGCGGCGAAAAAGGCTTTGGACTTTGCAGGCCGGGGTGCATGCGCGGTGTTCATGTCCATGTACCCGAAAGACTACGAGATGCGTATCAATCTGCTGGAATATTGTTATCGGAAAGAACTGAGGATTCAGGGCATGTATCTGGCCCAGGAATCTTTTCAGCGGGCGGTGAATATGCTGCCCCAGATGAATTTTAAGCCTGTAATAGAAAAAATATATTCATTGGATGAATGTAAACAGGCATATGAAGACCAGAAATCAGGAAAATACGCAAAGCTGGTATTTGACTGCAGCAGGTGAAAGAGACAAAAGGCGGACAGATGATTAAAAATATGGAATATGCCTTTTCCCTGCAGGGAAAAACGGCACTGATCACAGGAGGAAACAGAGGAATCGGCAGGGGCATTGCCCAGGCCATGGCACAGAGCGGGGCGGATACAGCCATTATGTGCAGGAAAGAAAAAGAAGCTCTGGAGACATTGGAAGAATTGAAGACTTATGGGGGAAACCATAGATTTTACCCAGGGGATGTAACCAGCCCAAAAGACGCGAAGCGTGTGGTCAGCCAGATGGTTCATGACTGGGGAAAAATAGATATCCTGGTAAATTGCGCGGGAATTGCCACGCCCTATGACCCTATGAGTGAAGACGAAGATTTAAGCGGATGGTACCGCGTGATCGATGTGGATTTGAATGGGAGCTTTCTCATGTGCCACTATGCGGGGCTTACCATGAGAGAGCAGAATGGGGGAAGAATTATCAATATTACCTCCAATTCATCCAGAATCGTGAATGTGCCTCAGAAAAGCTGTTCGTATAACGCGGCGAAAGCAGCCTGTGACCGCCT
Source organism: uncultured Lachnospiraceae bacterium (assembly GCA_910587105.1). Lineage (GTDB taxonomy): Bacteria > Bacillota > Clostridia > Lachnospirales > Lachnospiraceae > MGBC164599. The sequence goes on along the minus strand of CAJUMB010000058.1, from coordinate 16,946 downwards.
GACCAAATGTCTGGCCTATGAATGGGCTCAGTATGGAATCCGTGTCAATGCCATTGCCCCTGGCTATACGGAATCAGAGCTGGTCACAGGTGTAAAAGATGAAGGGGAGACAAAGGGGTGGACAGCCTACTGGAAGCGCCAGACGCCCACGGGGCGGTTTAACCAGCCCATTGAGATCGGCGCCGCGGCAGTCTTTTTGGCCAGTGAAGCGGCTGAGCAGATTACAGGTGCTGTCCTGACCATTGATGGCGGTTATATGCTGGCCAGATAGGAGGAAAATCTATGGGTGAGCAGCAGTATCAAGTGGAAATGCGCAATATTAAAAAAAGTTTTGGGGGTGTGAAAGCGCTGGACGGCGTGTCTCTCCAGGTGAAAAAAGGGGAGATCCATGCTCTCATGGGGGAAAATGGAGCGGGAAAATCAACGATTATGAAAATTCTGGCAGGGTCTTTGCAAAAGGACGACGGGGAGATTTTCATAGACGGGAAGGCAGTGGATATCAAAAGTCCGGGCGAGGGAATGAGACAGGGAATATCCATTATCTATCAGGAGTTGATGCTTGTCCCTGATTTAACTGTTGCGGAAAATATTTTTATAGACAGCCTGAACAAAGAATACAAAATGATTGACTGGAAGAAACTGAAAGTCCGTGCCCAGGAGTATCTGGACGAGATCGGTTTTTCCCATATCAAAGCGTCGGATGAGGTCTCTGGTTTGACAGTGGCATATCAGCAGGTGGTGGAAATATGCAAGGCATTGTCGAGAAATGCTTCTGTGCTGATTTTAGATGAGCCCACATCCGTACTGTCCAGCAAAGAGGTGTCATATTTGTTTAAACTGCTGCGGAATCTGAAAAAGCAGGGTGTAGCCGTCATCTATATCTCTCACAGATTAGATGAAGTCATGGACCTTTGCGACAGGGTGACGATCATGAGGGATGGCAGGTACATTGCCACTGTAGATACTGACAGTATCACCCAGAAAGAATTAGCGGATATGATGGTTGGCCGGGCCTTGCAGGACTATTATCCAGAAAGAAATGTGGAAATAGGGGAAGTGAATTTTGAGGTGAAAAACATCAGCCGGGGCCGGATGGTACAGGACATTTCTTTCCAGGTGCGAAAGGGCGAGGTTCTTGGGATTAACGGCCTGGTAGGGGCCGGGAGAACAGAGGTGGTCAGGGCCATCTTTGGAGCAGATAAAAAAGAAAGGGGCCAGATCTTTTTAGACGGGCGGGAAGTAACCATACGCTCTCCCAAAGATGCCATCCGAAACGGCATCGGCCTTTTGCCGGAAGACAGGAAAACCCAGGGAGTCTTGCTGGATCTTTCTATCCGGGACAACATTACCCTGGGATGTCTGAAACTATTTGTATCCATACTCGGGAAAATTAACAGAAAAAAGGAAACGGATTTCATCCATGATATGGTCAGGCGTATGGCTATTAAGGCTGGGAATATTGAGAATAATGTGTCCAGTCTATCAGGAGGGAACCAGCAGAAAGTAGCCATTGCCAAGCTGCTGGCATCCAACTGTAAAGTATTGCTTCTGGATGAACCCACCCGAGGAGTGGACGTGGGTGCAAAGCGGGAGATTTATAAAATTATTAACGATTTTGCGGCCCAGGGTTACTCCATTGTCATGATATCTTCTGAGATGCCGGAAATTATCGGTATGTGCGACCGGGTTTTGGTGATGCGGGATGGGCGGGCTGCAGGTGAACTGGATAAGAAAGAGTGCTCGGAGAGTAACTTGATATCTTATTCTATGGGTGTTCAGTAGAGGGAGGAAAATGGAAAAAATAAAGAAAACGGACTTAAAGGCATTCTTTGTCAGCAACAATGCGGTGATCATTTTTATTCTGCTGGTGGTGATTGCCAGCTGCATGTCTCCAAATTTTCTGTCCAGCAGAAATGTGATGAATATTCTTCGGCAGCAGGTGCCCTATGTGTTGATTGGAATCGGCGCCATGCTGACTATTATGACAGGGGGAATTGACCTGTCCATCGGTGCCACGCTGGGAGTGGGCAGTGTGGTAATTGCTCTGGTTATCACAAAGTTCGGCATTATGTCTGTGGGTGGACTGCTTTTTGCGGTGCTTCTCACGGCACTGACAGGGGCTGTCATCGGACTGCTGAACGGTGTGTTGGTTGCTTATTTTAAAATGGCAGCTTTTATTGCTACATTGGCAGTTATGACAATCGGGCAGGGGATTGCGTATATGTCCACCAATGGGCAGCCCATTCGTCTGGTCAGCGATGAATCCAGGGCAGTTGATGTTCTTGTGGAGTTTACCAAAAGCAAAGATCCCATTCTGGGTATCCCCACAGTTGTTTATGTTGCTGTTGCGGTTATTTTAATTTTTTGCTTTGTCATTAAAAAGACTGCCTATGGAAGACTTCTGATTGCCTGTGGCAGTAATGAGGCCGCAGTCAGGCTGTCTGGCATTCATGTAAGCTTTTATAAAACATCAGCCTATGTGATCTGCGGCACCCTGAGCGCTCTGGCGGGGATTTTCGTCACCAGCCGCGCATCGTCGGCAACTCCGGCCACGGTAAATGGCGGATATGAACTGGACGCCATCGCGGCGGTGGTTATCGGCGGGGCAAATCTGGAAGGCGGTAAAGCGTCTGTGGTGAACACTGTCATCGGTATCCTGATTATGGCAGTGATAGGGAATATCATGAACCTGATGAGTATTGCGGCATACCCACAGAAAGTGGTGAAAGGAATGATCATTATTGCCGCAGTGCTTCTGAAAGGTTTGGGTAATAAAAAGGAATAAAATGATTAGAAAAGGAGAACACAGTATGAAGAAGAAAACAGTGAGCAGGATTTTGGCGGTTATGTTATCGGCAGGTTTGATGTTTGCCATGGCGGGATGCGGTGGAGGAGAGAAGACATCTACAGACAACTTTGGCAAAGCGGAAGAACAGACAAGCCAGGCAGAGGAGACAAAAGCAGAAGAAACAGAAGAAGCAGGGGAGGGGGGAGACAATTCAGAAAGCGGACTGCATGAGGTTTATACGCTGAAGGAGAGAAATGCCATGAGCGGATTGACTTCCCCGGATATGGAAGACCGGTCAGGGATTGAGAAAGCACTTCCAACGGAAGAAAAAGACGGTTTAAAAATCGGACTGTCCATGGGACAGATGGGAAGCGATTTCTTTACCGCCATGGTGGACAGCGCACAGGATGCCTGTGATTCCTATGGTTATGACCTGGTGATCTTAAATGCGGACAGCAATATATCCACCCAGAGTGCAGATGTGGAATCCCTGATTACCATGGGGGTAGATGCCATTATTCTCAATCCCATGGATGTGACGGCATCTGCGGCAGATGTACAAAACGCAGTGGACGCTGGAATTCCAGTGATTGGTGTGGGAGTGGATTATCCTTCGGACGTTCCGGTTGTCACATCCATTCTCGCCAATAATTACTTTGGGGGATGGTACACAGGGCTGTACGCAGGGGAATATTTTGAAGGAAAACATCTCACTTCAGCGGCTCTGCTGGGGATGATGGGCCATACCATTGATGAAAGCCGTATCAATGGCATGATAGCGGGAATTATTTATACGCGTGCCCAGCAAAATGGAGAACCCTTTGACTCACAAGAAGACGCATACCTGGAAGCAAATGAAATGTTTAATGAGCTGCGGGACAAAGGAAGTATGCACAGTGAAAAGTGGGATTTTGATATTGTGGCACAGGGGGAAGGCCTTTGGACCATTGAAGGAGGATTGTCTGCGGCAGAAGATATTATTGCGGGAAATACGGACTTGAACCTGTTTTTAAGCAGCACAGATTCTATGGGACAGGGAGCAGTTACAGCCATTGAGGGGGCCGGGCTGACTCCTGGAGAAGATATTTATGTGGCATGCGGAGCAGACGGAAGCCAGCCGGTATTCAAACTGTTGGAGTCAGACAGCATACTGGTAACCGGATATAACAGCCCCAATTTAAATGGAGCGGCGCCGATTGACCTGTTACATATGATTTTTGAAGAAGGGTATGATGCCAATAATCTTCCGGCAGCGTCGGATCTTCCCAATGCTTCCATTTCGAAAGAAAATTGGAAAGATTACCATGACCCGGACCTGATGTATTGTAAAATTCTCCCCTTTGAGTTTAAGACAATTGATCAGATACGTGCTGATGCAGGTTTGGATTAGAACCTAGTGACAAGGGCTGCAAAAAGCAGCCTTTTGTCTTCCAAAGATGAAGGGGGCAAAAAGCGATGAAGAAAGTTTTTTATGCCAGTGGGAACCAGATAGAGGTCAGAGAGGTGGAGGAACCCCATCCAGGGCCGGGACAGGTGAAAATTAAAACAGCGTACGCAGCGTTATGCGCCACGGATGTGCATATGGTGACCATGGGTGTATTGGGGGCAAAGCCTGGGATTCCACTGGGGCATGAGGCATCCGGCACCATTGTGGAGCTGGGAGAACATACACAGGAGTATGGTTTTTGCGTGGGGGACAAGGTGGTAACAGCTCCCACCAGTGTGTGCGGAAAATGTCCCATGTGCAAAAAGGGCATGCCCCAGTATTGTAACAATGCTGTGCCCATAGGTGCATTTAGTGAATATATGGTAACAGATATCAGCGCAGTATATCAAATACCAAAAAACGCGGATATGCAGAAATACGCCCTGACAGAACCGGCTGTGTGCACAGTGCGGGCAATGGATCTGGCAGGCATCCGCCATGGAGATACTGTGTTAGTTTCAGGCGTGGGGGGGATTGGGTCCATTCTTTTGTCAATGATTGCTCTTTCCGGGGCCTCCAGGATTACGGCTGTTGACCCTGTGCCAGAGAAGCGGCAGCTTGCCCGGGAACTGGGAGCGTCATATGTGGTGGACCCTTTTCAGGAAAATGTGCAGAAAGCAGCACAAGAGATCACAGAAGGCCAGGGATTTGACCATGTGTTCGAGGTCTCCGGGGTCCCGTCCGCAGCGGATGTATGTCTGGAGGTTGTGGGACATTGCGGGAAAGTGACGTATTTTGCGGTATTTCCGCCGGATTATGAAATGTCCTTGAATCTTTATCAGCTGTATATGAAAGAGGCGTCCATTCAGACCGTATTTACCAGCCATCCCATCTTCCCCCGTGCCATCCGGCTGATGGAGCGCATCCACACAGAAAAAATAATTGGGAAGGTGATGCCGCTGGAGCAGGCAGTGGAAGCCTTTGAACTGTTTCATAAATCGATATACCCCAAAATATTACTGAAATGTTAGGAGGAGAAAAGAATGGCTGACAGGCAGATAGTAAAAGAGTTAGAAGAAAAAGCATATCAGATGCGGGTAAATCTGATCACATTGTGCGGTACATTTGAAGGCTCTGTCCATATAGGAGGAGACCTGTCCATGACGGACATGATGATTGCGTGGTATCACTATGGACTGCACGTTGATCCAAAAGATATACAGATGCCGTCCCGTGACCGCTTTGTACTCAGCAAAGGCCATGGAGCAGTGGGCATGTATATTGCCATGGCCCTTAAGGGATTTTTTGACTTTGACGAGATTTTAAAGACTTACGGAAAACTTGGCAGTGCGTATGGGATGCATCCGTGTAAAGTGAATCTTCCCGGGGTTGAGACATCTTCCGGTTCCCTGGGGCACGGCCTGCCCATTGCCTGCGGTATGGCTTACTCGGCAAAAGTTCAGGAACAGAAACACAGGGTGGTGGTCCTGCTGGGGGACGGAGAAAGCCAGGAGGGTTCCAACTGGGAGGCTGCTCTGGCGGCTCATCAGTATAAGCTGGGGAACCTGGTTGCTGTGGTGGACCGTAACCGGCTTCAGCTGGACGATTTCACAGAAAATATGATGAGTATGGAGCCTTATGCGGATAAATGGAAGGCTTTTGGGTGGAATGTGGTGGAAGTGGACGGCCATGACATGGGAGCCCTTGTGGATGCCATTGATAACCTGCCGCCTGTTTCTTCGGATGTGCCCACAGTTATGATCGGCAATACGGTTAAAGGAAAAGGGGTATCCTTTATGGAAAATAACCCGGACTGGCACGCCGGTTCTGTGAGTCCGGAGGATATGAAGAAAGCCATTGACGAGATAGAGGAAGAGTACACGAAAAGGAGGGAAGGCGAATGGGCGTAACGTTTAATTTTGGTGAATTTGCCGCTTCCAGAACGATCTGCGGCGATACTTTACAGGAGATGGGCACTAGAAATGAAAAAATTTACGTGATGACTGCGGATTTGATGCGCACATGCAGTGTGAAAGGGTGTAGAGCTTCATTTCCCAAACGGTTTATTAATGTGGGAATCGCGGAGCAGAATATGTTTGGGATGGCTGCAGGGCTGGCACTGGAGGGAAATATTCCTTATATCACTACCATGGCTACTTTCGCATCTATGCGTGCCTGTGAACAGCTGCGTACGGATATCTGTTATCAGAATCTTCCGGTGCGGATTGTGGCAACCAATGCAGGCCTCACCTCAACAGGCGGTGCAACCCATAATGCCATGGAGGATATGGGCGTGCTCCGTTCCATGGCAAATCTTACCATTATAGTTCCGGGAGATCCCAATATTGCAAAGGATATTCTGCTGGCAACAGAAAATCATCCCGGCCCGGTGTATATCCGTCTGGCCCGGGGCAAGGGAGAGCCCATTGTATACCAGCCAGGGGAAGTAGACTATCAGGTGGGAAAAGCCATTGAGACACGGCAGGGAAAAGACGCGGTGATCATTGCCTGCGGCGTGATGGTATCCCAGGCGGTAGACACGGCTAATATTCTGGAAAAGGAAGGCATGTCTGTGGCTGTGCTGGATATGCATACCATAAAACCTATTGATGAAGAAGCTGTTAAAAAAGCCGCCAGGAATACAGGGGTGATTTTGACGCTGGAAGACCATTATACCATTGGCGGTCTGGGAAGTGCCGTGGCGGAAGTGATCGCAGATTGGAATCTGGATTGTAAATTTAAGCGTATGGGCATTCCACAGCTGTTCCCCGGATTTGGAGACGGGCCTGAGTTATATGATAAATATGGTTTTGGACTGGATGGGACTGTGAATACACTGCGTGATATGATAAAAAATTCGTAATGTTCGTACTTTTACAGGGATTAACCGGATTCTTTTTCGGAATAGAAGGCTAATGTTATTGGAATTGCCTGATATAAAAGAAAAATAGTATGATTTATACAGAATAACAAATAAAGAGCTGAATGGGAATAACGTGTGACAGCTGCGCTGGATTTTTCTTCGGGAGTATCAGGCAGATGGCATAGATTATATTCATACAGTTCCTGAGAAAGGAGAGAATCAAAAGATGAGTCTAAATCGAATACTCGACCCAAGGGGGTATCAGGAGCGGGAAATCATACAGCTGGCAAAACGTCCCAGTCTGGAACAGTTAAAAGCAGGAAAGATTCTTTTTTACAACAATACAAAACTGGATTTCTGCAATTATTATACCGTGTTTGACCGTATCCGGGAGCACTTAAGACAGCTGGGCATTACCAACTATGTGGAATATAAAGAAACGGTGCGTGGAAAAGACGCGAAGAAGCTGGGAGAATATGCGGCTATGCTGGCAGAGGAGAAACCGGATGCAGCCATTGTGGCTTTCGGGGATATGGGAACTTCATCATCCACCACAGTTTTATCCATCGCTCTGGAGAAGCTGGGAATTCCCACCCTTTATATGACGGCACCTCCGGGAACCGGGATTACAGAAGGGGTAGGCGTGTACCGGGCTGGACATCTGTGTATGTGTTCTGTGGATATTTACCAGGCCAGCACCGTGGAAGAGATCGCCAGTGAGGTCGACAAAAAGTGGGATTATATCATCGGCTCTCTCACAGCAGATGGACAGGAGCTGGAGAAGCTGGCACATATTGATTTTAAAATGGATAAGAGAGCTCCGGCGAAAGACGGCCTTCTTCCGTACATAATCCAGGAAGATGAGGAAAAGGCAAAAGAACCAGGGGCCTATATGGAGGAAATCAATGATTACTTCAATCAGGAGCACATCAGCGACGGACTGCCCATCATTCCCCCCACCCAGAAGAGGTATGAGGCCATGCTGGAGTATTGTCCCTTTGAGGAGGACATGGTGCTGTGCGACCCCAGCGGGCCCAGCGGCAAGACGGTGACCGTAAAGGACGCAGCAGTGGCGGCAGTTATGGCCGGGTGTAAGCCCAATGCCATGCCTGTGCTTATTGCGGCATTTAAAGCATTGAACAGTCCTCTTTATAACCTGAATCAGTCGGTGACAACCTCCCATCCAGGGGGAAATATGCTGCTGGTATCCGGGCCCATTGCCCAGGAAATCGGCATTTCCGGAAAACAGGGCTGTCTGGGACCGGGCTGGCCGGCCAACGCATGTATTGGACGGGCGGTGAATCTGGTGATGATGAATGTATTCCGCTCTGTGCCGGGCATCTGTGATTTGGACTGTATCGCTTCCCAGGCAGAATTTACCTATTGTTTTGCTGAGGAGCCGGAACTGGCCCAGTGGAATATGATCAACGAAGACCGGTTTGACGCCCAGACTACCACGGTGTACGTTTTGAAGGCAGAACCCCTTCATGACATTATAGATTTTCTCAGCCTCAACGGCCATGACCTGCTGGATACCATTACTGCCTGCTGTACTACTTTGGGGTCCAACAATGCCTATATGCCGGGGCCGCTGGTAATCTGTCTCACGCCGGATCACGGCATGATGCTGAAAAAAGCAGGCTATACAAAGGAAATGATTCAGGAGCATATCCACAAGTATGTATATCATGAAGTGCCCATGGTGCGGGGAAGGGGGCTGGTTCCGGTGCGGCCGAAAGAATGGGCAGACCGGCATCCCCTCCCGGTGACACGCACTCCGAAAGATGTGGAGGTAGTGGTAATCGGCGGACGGGGAGGCCATTCAGGTGTGATTCTGCCGTGGGCCCTGCACAGCGAGGGATGTGTGGAAGCAGTCAGGCTTCCAGATGGCAGCATTGCCAGGTCAATCGAAGATTTTAAGACAAAATAGAGGATGCAGGAGAGGGATAAATATGAGTTATAGTACAGTTTATGATGTGATTGTATGCGGCGGGGGCACCTCCGGCACTGCGGCGGCCATCGCAGCAGCCAGGACCGGGGCGAAAACTCTTCTGGTGGAACGGACAGGAGTTCTGGGCGGACAGATGAGTCTGTCCGGCCCGCCGGGATTTGCCTATGCACGGCTTTTCAATCCCCAGGGGAAACGAGACATCGGGGGGATTGTGGAGGAGACATATCAGCGGCTTTACCGCAGCGGACATGCACTTCCCCATCTGCGCTATCCCATCCGGGAAAAGGCAGGCTATGGATTTTCCTATGTGGACCCGGACTGGTGGGTGGACCTGATTTTCACCATGATGGAGGAAGAACAGGTGGACCTGTTGCTGGATACCCTGGTGGCAGGGGTGATAAAAGACGGGGATACAGTCAACGGTATTGTGGTGGAAAATGCCAACGGGCGCAATGAGATTAAGGGAAATGTGGTGATTGACTGCACAGGCGAGGGGTATGTGGCTATTCAGGCAGGATGTGAGATGAATGAAGTGCCCCGGGACCAGGTACAGCCCCATACCCTGGCGTTTACCGTGGACGGTGTGGACTGGGAGCGGCTGCTGCAGTATATCCGGACACATCCCAGGCAGTTTTCTTTTAAGCAGCTGATCTTTCCCCTGGAGGATGCCAATACCCAGGAAGACGTGGAGGAGATGTACCGCAACTGTTATGACATTAAAGAATTGGGCGAGATTATGGGATTCTATGAACTGCGGGACATGGCATTTAAAAACGGCGACTGGCATCCTTATTCCGGGGCGGGATTCTTCCTGACACCCAAGGAGGGCGGACATATCCAGGCGCATTTCCAGCATTCCTCACAGGTGGACCATGCGCTGGCTACTGACGCATGGGATCTGACCCGGTGCAACATTGAATGCCGGAAACAGAACCGGATTGCCTGGAGATTTTTCAAAAACTATGTGCCGGGATTTGAACATGCTTATATTACAAAGACCTGTACAGAACTGCGTCTGCGGGAAGGTCCCCGCATTGTGGGAGACTATATACTCACCAGAGACGATGTGGCCCAGTGCCGCCAGTTTGCAGACACGATTGGAAAGTCTTCCTTTAAAGCCGGCGGGTATCATGTGGCCTCTATGGACACGCTGAACCATGTGGCGGTTGTGGGAAATGAGGATAAAAAGGACAATATTCAGTTCAAGAGTGACCTGGCTATACCCAAAGACGGCGGTTCGTATGACATTCCCTACCGCTGCCTGGTGCCCAGGAAAATCGATAATCTTCTGGCAGCCGGCAAATGTGTTTCCACGGACCGTCCTGCGTATCTTCGCTATCTGCACCAGACTATGGTTACCGGACAGGCGGCAGGTGCAGCGGCTGGGCTGTGTGTGAAAAAGAAGGTGACACCCAGGGCTCTGGAGGGGAATATTCGGGAACTGCAGGATATTTTGGTTGAGCAGGGGGCTGTTTTGTTTGAGTGTCCGGACCGCTGAGTTTTGAGTTGATGAGTCACGAGTTCGGGGAAAAGAAACAAAACGGGGCTCAAGACCGTTTTAAATTCGCCCCTTATTTGTTTCTTTTCCCCAAACTCTGGTTATCAAAGGACGTTTGGTAATTGTGTGCGGTACGGCTGGGTGGATTCGGCGGATATGGATAAAGATGGCAGGAGGCGGCAAACTGTGTGGCAGGCCCTTTGGGATAGAGAGGAGCGGCAGACTATATGAAAAAAAGAGTGGTAGTGGGTATCAGCGGGGCCAGTGGTATGCCGGCTGCGTGGTGTTTGCTGCGGATGCTGAAAGAGGCGCCGGATGTGGAGACTCATTTGGTGCTTACCAAAGCGGCGGAATTGACCATTGGATGTGAGACGAAGAGATGTGCGGAAGATTTCAGGGCACTGGCAGATGTCAATTATGATGCTGGACAGATGGGGGCTGCTATTGCCAGCGGCTCTTTTCAGACAGAGGGGATGATTATCGTTCCCTGCAGTATGAAAACTATCGCAGGAATTGCGGGGGGATATACGGATAATCTGCTGCTGCGGGCCGCAGACTGTATGATTAAGGAGCAGCGCAGGCTGGTGCTGATGGTCCGGGAGTGTCCGCTCAGCCGGATTCACCTGAGAAATATGGAGTTTCTGGCGGAATGCGGCGCAGATATTATGCCCATGATGATGACCTTTTACAACCGCCCGGAATCAATCGAAGATATGGTGGTGCACATAGTGTCTAAAGCACTGGAACGGTTTCAGATAGATACAGGCAGGTATAAGCGCTGGACGGGATAAAAGTAGGACGAAAGTATTTTCGGAAAGAAAGGAGCGTTAAATGAACTTGCAGAGTTTTTCAGTAAAACAGGATATTGTGTTCGGAATCGGGGCGGTGAAAAGCCTGCCGGAGAAAGTCAGACAGGCGGGCGGGACCAAGGTGCTGCTGGTGACTGACCCGGGACTGATTCCGGCCGGTATCACAGGAGCAGTGGAAGAGATTTTAAAAGAAGCGGGAGTGGACTACTGTGTGTTCAGCCACATTGAGCCGGACCCGGGCTGTTGGATTGTCCATGAATGCCGGGATAAGATGACAGAGGAGAAATGTGATCTGATCATAGCACTGGGAGGCGGCAGCGCCATGGATACAGCAAAGAGCGCGGCCATCATCGGGTACAGCGGGAACCGGATTCATGATTACTGGGGGTATTATAAACCGGTGGAAAACGACACTATTCCGGTGATTGCTGTGCCCACCACGGCTGGGACTGGGTCGGAAGTTACCAGAAACACGGTAATTACTGATGAAAACCATTATAAAATGGTGATTTTAAATGATAAAATGCTTCCCCAGACGGCTCTGCTGGACCCGGAAATGATTATGACCTGCCCGGAGCCTGTGGCTGCAGCCAGCGGATTGGATGCCTTGATTCATGCAGTGGAATGTTACCTGAGTGATCTTGCCACACCTTTTTCCGATGCTGTGGCGGAGAAGGCCATGGAGCTTATCGGTCCGGCCCTTCCCAGATTTACAGCAAACAGAAAAGACGTGGAGGCGGCTGGTGATATGCTGATGGGAAGCACCCTGGCCGGTATCGCATTGTCTCTGTGCCTGCCAAACCAGGCCCACGCCCTGTCTCATCCGCTGACGGGCTATTATGGGATTCCCCACGGTATGGCCAACGCCATGCTTTTTCCCACCACAATGAATTTCAACGCCATTGCTGACAGAGGAAAATATAAAAAGATATACAATCTGCTGCGCACGGGGCATCCCTATGTGGAAGATTTTGAGACGGACATGCTCATTGACTATCTGAAAAAACTGAACAGCAGGCTGGGTCTGCCCAGGAATTTAAGCGAGATGGGTGTGGATGAATCCCATATGGAGGAAATGCTGGCAGATGCCCAGAAGACAAAGATATGGGAGCACTGCCCCCGAAGTACATCTGTGAAACAGATGGAAATGCTTTATAAAGAAGCCATGTATCGGGATTAGACAGACTGATGATTTTTAAGACACGCTCAAGGAGGAAATATGGGGAATGTAAAAGATCTGCGCTCAGCCGTTGAGCTGCTGAAAGGGATTCCCGGCCAGTATGCCCAGACGGATGTGAGTGTGAAACCTCACGGAGAGATTTCGGGCGTTTACCGCTATGTGGGGGCAGGGGGGACTGTGAAAAGACCAACCAGAACGGGTCCGGCCCTGATGTTTAACCAGGTGGAAGGCCATCCGGGAGCCCGGGTGCTCATTGGACTGCTGGCCTCCCGGGAGCGGGTGGGGCATTTGCTGGACTGCGATCCCAGAAGGCTGGGATTTTTACTGAACGAGGCTGTACAGCGTCCGGTTCCGCCTGTCTTGATAGAGCCTGGGGAGGCGCCCTGCCATGAAGTAGTACATTATGCCGGGGAACCGGATTTTGACATCCGCCGTCTGCTGCCTGCCCCTACCAACACACCGGAGGATGCGGGGCCGTATATTACTATGGGGATGTGCTATGCATCTGACGTGGAGACTGGGGAATCGGATGTGACCATCCACCGTCTGTGTCTCCAGGACAAAGATTTGATTTCTATGTATTTTGTGCCTGGAGCCCGCCACCTTGGGGCATTTCGGGAAAAGGCGCAAGCCATGGGAAAACCCTTGCCCATTTCTATCAGTATCGGTGTGGACCCGGCCATTGAGATTGCATCCTGCTTTGAACCCCCCACCACGCCCCTGGGGTATAATGAGCTGGCTGCAGCGGGAGCCATCCGGGGAACAGGTGTGGAGATGACCAGCTGTCTTACCATTCCGGAAAAGTGCATTGCCCATGCAGAGTATGTCATTGAGGGCGAATTGGTTCCCAACTGCTATGTGAGAGAAGACCAGAATACAAACACAGGCAAAGCCATGCCGGAATTTCCCGGTTACACCGGAGGGGCGAATCCCCAGGTGCCGGTGATTCGTGTGAAGGCTGTGACTCACCGAAAGAACCCTATTATGCAGACCTGCATCGGTCCCAGCGAGGAACATGTGAATATGGCGGGAATTCCTACAGAGGCCAGTATTATCCAGATGATTGAAAAGGCCATGCCGGGCCGTCTGAAAAATGTGTATTGTCATTCCTCCGGAGGAGGAAAATACATGGCTGTGATTCAGTTTGAGAAGAAAGAGGCAAGTGATGAGGGAAGACAGCGGCAGGCGGCGTTGCTGGCTTTTGCGGCCTTTTCCGAGCTGAAGCATGTTATTTTGGTGGATGAGGATGTGGACCCCTTTGACACAGGGGATGTGCTGTTCGCCCTGAATACCCGGTATCAAGGGGATGTGGATACCATTTTCATCCCAGGGGTGCGCTGTCATCCCCTGGACCCATCCCAGAGGAACTGTTACAATCCAGCACTGCGGGACAGAGGGATTTCCTGCAAGACAATTTTTGACTGTACGGTTCCATTTGAGCTGAAGGACCAGTTTGTCCGGGCAAAGTTCCTGGAGCTGGATGCGGCCCATTGGATGGGAGCAGACTGGGAGGGCATATGACGAGAAAAGAAAATGTGATTCGTGTGATGAAGCAGGAACAGCCGTTGTGGACCCCCAGTCTTTTTACAGATATTGACCTGGTGCTTCAGTCGGCGGTGATGGAGCGGTATGAGGGCCGGGGCGTTGGAAAAGATGAGTTCGGTGTCACTTACCAATATAATAAGGAAGCAAGAGGTCCGGTCCAGTGTCCGGGAGACCGGGTTGTAAAAGAGATTGAGAACTGGCGGGACTACGTGGTCTTTCCCGACTTGGAAAACAGAGACTGGGAGTCTGCCGCCAGGAGAGATACTGCGGGCTGGGACCGGGAGAATAAATTCAGCGTGGTTCAGATGTTTAACGGAATGTTTGAACGATCCCATATGCTGATGGGGTACGAAGATACTCTGTGTGCGCTGCTCACTGACGCAGATGTGATGGAAGACTTTTATACGGCGTTTACGGATTACCGCATTGGGATGATCCGGAAAATCGCAGAGTATTACAAGCCGGACGCGGTGATGGTTTTTGATGATTACGCGGCGAAAGACGCGTTGATGATGTCGGTGGAAACCTGGCGGGAATTGTTCAAAGGACAACTGAAGCGTTTGATTGATGCGGTCCATGAGTGTGGGATGTACTATATTTTGCACTGCTGCGGTTATCTGCGGCCTCTGCTGGAAGATTTTATTGAAATCGGTGCAGACGCGGTGCACCCTGTACAGGCGGAGAATCAGCCCCAGGAACTGAAACAAAAGTACAAAGGACAAATCACATTCTGCGGCTGTTATGACAATGTGCACATCCTTGACCGGGAAGGGGCGGCGGATGAGGAGATCGTGGAGGAAGCCAGGCATATTATGGAAGATATTGCTCCCGGCGGCAGCTTTGTGGCCTGGCAGTCGTTTTTCTGTCAGAATGGGGAGCTGTACCGCAGAGAGATACAAAAATATATTGACAGAGAGCTTGCAGACAAGAAAATTGTAATAGAGAGAAGGTGACTGCATGAAAATGCTGATTGACGGCAGACAGGTGGATGCCGCGGATGGGAGAACCATGGACGTGGTCAATCCGGTGAACGGGCAGGTGCTGGACCAGGTTCCTGCGGCGGGCAAAGCGGATATTGACCAGGCCCTGGCGGCCTCAAAGGAGGGATTCTGTCAGTGGAAGGCTGTTTCGCTGATGGAGAGAGAAGCCATATTCCAGAGATTTTACCGTCTGTTGGAAGATACGGATACGAAACGGGACATCATTTCCACTTTGATTAAAGAGAGCGGCAGCAGTATCAGAAACGGCCTTTTCCAGTATCAGGGGATGCCGGAGATTTTCAAAGGGTATCTGGAGACGGCCAAGCGTTATCACGGTTCTGTGCTGGTTCCCGGGACGGAAGCAGGCCATGATGGCAGGACTATGGGAGATTTGCAGATGGTGGTCTATGAGCCGGTGGGCACAGTCTTTGCTGTGGTGCCCTTTAACGCACCGCTGATGCTCTTTGCCTATAAAGCGGCTCCGGCCCTGGCGGCGGGCAATTCTGTGATTGTCAAGCCGCCCTCAGATAATCCGCTGGCGCTTCTGAAGGTTGTAAAACTTCTGTGGCAGGCAGGGGTTCCCGGAAATGCCCTGCAGGTGATTACAGGCAGGGGGTCTGAAGTGGGAGACTGGGTGACCTCAGACCCACGGGTGAATGCAGTGTCCCTTACCGGGAGTACCCAGGTGGGGCTCAACGTGGCTCAGATTATGGCAAAACGCCTGGCACCCTGCGCCCTGGAGCTGGGGGGAAACGATCCCTTTATTGTGATGGAAGATGCCGATGTGGATGCTGCGGTAAAAGATGCGGCGTTCTGGCGGATGAACTCTGCCGGACAAGTGTGTATTTCGCCTAAGCGCTTTATCGTCCACCGCTCTGTTCTGGAACCCTTTACCAAAGGGGTGCTGGAGTTTGTGAAAAATATTGAAATGGGCTATGAGGTGGATGTGGATGCAGAGCTGGAAAAGTATCTCACCTCTGATTTTTCTAAATTTTCAGGACAGCGCATGGTGATGAACAGTCTGATTTCCCAGAGGGCGGCAGAAGAAGTGGAGGCCCAGGTGGAAAAGACGGCGGCACAGGGAGCGGAGATTTTAATTGGCGGAAAACGAAAGGGCAGTTTCTATGAGCCCACCATTTTGACCCATGTGACAAAGGACATGGATGTGATGAAAGACATGGAAATCTTCGGTCCGGTGATGCCCATCTGTGCATTTGATACGGCAGAAGAAGCCGTTGAGATTGCCAATCAGAGCTGTTACGGCCTTTCTGGGTGTGTGTTTACCAAGGACTGGAAAAAGGGCATGGAGATTTCCCGGCAGATTCAGTCCGGCACCGTGGTGGTCAACGGCACCGGAACTTACCGGAATATGATGCAGCCCTTTGGCGGGATGAAATTAAGCGGCCAGGGGAAAGAGGGTTTTTATACATTGGGTGAGGTGGTGGAAGCCAAGAATATTGTGTTGAAGGGGTTTGTGGGGTAGCGGTCAGCTCTGGGAACGCATATGTGGCGGCGCGCTTCCAAGCAATGCGCTCCCAATCCGGCGGTATATCAAAACCTGCCAGGAATACCAGGAGCATCTGGACAGCATACTGGAAGAACTGCATAAAGCTGGCTTTCGATCAATTGTTTTTGTAAACCTCCAAACTGATGTAAGATAGAATTACTCAGTTTGGAGGTTTTATTATGGCAAGAAAAAATACTTTTCATGTATGCAGAAGGCATGACTGCCGGCGATATAGAATCCCATATGAAAGAAATCTATGACATAGATATATCCGACAACACGGCCAGCCGGATTACGGACAAAATACTTCCCGTCGTCAGAGAATGGCAGGAACGCCCGCTGGAAAAGAGGGTTTGTCAAGTTAAATGTGTAAGTTTTTTATTAGCGGTCTTTGTGACC
>CAJUMB010000057.1 GCA_910587105.1 uncultured Lachnospiraceae bacterium | reverse complement strand
TACTGCTTACAGCGATTTTTATTTTTACCAACTGTCAAAGACAGGATTATATCAATAAAAATATAAGCTTGTAAAGCATCTTCATCAATTCTAAATTAAGATACATCTCTTTGTTGTATCAAACCGCTGTACATCAAATGGGTATTTTATAAATAAATATATAGATTGCAAAAGAACATGATAAAATAGTATGTAATTTTCTACCTTTTGTTGTGCAGGGATTTTAATAGGTTTGGAAAATCAAAATGAATTTTCTGACTTTCTATAGCTTTAGGTGGAATTTGATGTTATAATTATAAAAAGAAATAGGAAAAGCTCATTTTTTATGAAATAGGCTGGATGACAAGAAGATCTGTTTTATCATATGCTGTAATCAGGAGGTTTGTTTTATATGTTCAGTATTTTGGCTGAAGGAGAGCTTTTGACAGCTTCATCTTATCGGCAGGATTTTGAATCTTTGGAATTATGACCATTACCGGCGTATCTGTATGAAAGAATATCCTCTTTCGCTATTGCGCCGCGGCATATTTTAATGGTATAGTGGGATTATTCTTAAATTATTTTTAAAATATTTAAACTATTTTTGGAGGGGATAAATTGTGAACAAATTAAACAACTGTTATAAGGCAAGCGTGTGCGATTTGGAAGATCAATTTATATGTGATGTGGATGTGGAGACCAGTGCTAATTTTATTACGCTGATTTTTCCGGAAGGGATTGAGAAGGGGTCCTGGGAGGAGGGGCTGCACATTACCTTTTTTGATGATTTGAAAGGTCTGGTTACATATAAGTGCAGACTAGAGAGGTATACCAGGCGTGAGAAGCGGATGGCAGCGAACTGTATTCTCGGCAGGGAGCAAAGGGCTGTACAGAGGCGCAACGATATGAAAATCCGCCAAAGTGTGACCATTTCCATTCAGACGCAGGACGAATCGGGGGATGAGATTACAGTAGAAGGTATTATAAAAGATATTAGTGCCGGAGGAATTTTGTTTCTTTCAGACCATCCTTTTGAGATGAATCAGACTCTTTCTTTTAATTTTGACAAAACGGATGAGCCGCTTCACCTTGAGTGTCAGGTGATTCGAATTCAGCCTTTTAAAATTAAAGTTTATGGTGAAGAAGAGGAAAGGACGGCTTATGGATGCCGATTTATTAATCTTCATAACTCTACTGAGTCAGTGATTCGTTCTTACGTCTTTAGACAGGATCTGCTGATGCGCAGAAAGAAATAATGTAAGGGAAAAAATTTGGCGCGGTTTCATAGGAATATTTATGAATGGTTGTGCTGTTTTTGAAAAGTTCTTGTGTCCAGATTTTGAATATGGACGCAAGAAACTTTCCGAAAGCACAGGGGTCCGGCGATTATAACGATAAGCTGGACAAGAAGAGGGATTCTGTTCCATATAATTTCTGTAAAAATATCCAGAATTAGCATCTTGACAATTCTTCGAGGGTTTATTATAATGGGGCTCAGATAACTTTAGTATTCATTCTTAAGAGGTGTTTTGTATGTCAGCGAAAGGTACAATGAAAACATGTGTGAAAACAAATACATATGGTTTTTTTGGTTACTGGTACTTTTATTATGTACCAGCTTTTGTGATGCACAAAACATTGGAAAGACTGAAGCCAATCTATCACGGATAACCATAAATAAATGAGTCATTGTGGAAAGATTTTATTTATCTTTGTGAGATTGAGAGTGAAGACCGATGTTTGCTTGTGCAGACATGGGTCTTTTTTATCGTATAGGAAATTTCGTCTCCTATACGATAAAACAAAAAAGCCAAAACATCTGATAGAGAAAGGAGACTATTATGGACGGGCTGCAGATTTTTGATTGTACTTTGAGAGACGGGGGACTTACGAATAATTTCTTCTTTGAGGATTCTTTTGTAAGAGATTTGTATCAGGCGAATGTGGAGGCGGGAGTGGCTTATATGGAGATGGGATACCGTGCTTCACGGGATGTATTTGATGAAAATGAGTTCGGAAAATGGAAGTTTTGTGATGAAGAGGCCATTCGCCATATTGTGGGTGATCATCCCGAGAATATAAAACTGTCTGTGATGGCAGATATTGGAAGAACTGATTACAGGAGAGATATTATTCCTAAAAAGGAAAGTGTTCTGGATATGATTCGTATTGCAGCCTACTCCCGTGATATTGAGGAAGCGCTGGATGCTGTTGAGCACTGTCACTGCCTTGGCTATGAGACAACGGTGAATATTATGGCTGTTTCTAATGATACAGAAGAAATTATAGCGGAGGTTTTGGAAAAATTGTCAGAGAGCAGCGTGGATGTGATTTACCTGGTGGACAGTTTTGGCTCTTTTTATCCGAACCAGGCGGCGCATCTGATGGATCAGTATGCAAAGGCCGCTTTTCCAAAAGGAAAACAGGTGGGAATTCATGCCCATAATAATCAGCAGCTGGCCTTTGCCAATACCATTGAATGTATGAAAAGCGGAGCTTCGTTTCTGGATGTGACGGTGAATGGTCTGGGCAGGGGGGCAGGAAACTGTGCCGCTGAGCTTCTGGCCGGATATTTGACAGGGCAGGGGAAGGACTGCAGTCAGGAGCCGTTTATAAAGTTTATTGAAAAACATGTGCTTGCATTGAAGAAAGAAGGGGTGGTCTGGGGGTACGATATTCCTTACCTGCTTACCGGACAGAAGAACAAACATCCTTCCAAGGCAATTGAGTTTATCAAGGAACAGCGCACCCAATATACAGATTTTCTACGGGAACTTGCCGGGTAGAGTATTCTCATGTGTTCTGCTTTGCAGTATCCGCAATGCCTATTGTTTTTTACCCAGGCGGATATCTTCCATGGTATCTGCCAGGTTATCATCCAGGTAATTGAACAGATAGTTTTTGGTGTTTTTTCTTCTGTTCAGATACTCTCTGCGGATTTGTCCGGCTGTCAGGTCAATTTCTTCTTTCAGTTCTCTGGCTGAGAGGAGCTGGCAGCCCTGGCCCTGGATGATGATTTGCTCCAGTGCATCGGAGGTGGCTACGGTTACCTGATACTTTCCGCTCATTTTATGGGCTGTCTTTTCAATATATTGGTCGGCTGTCTCGGCCTCCTTGGTGTAGACCACATCAATATTGTGATATCTGAATATTTCTCTGGTATTACCTTCTACTTTATAGGCGTCGAAGACCAGAATCAGATTACATTTTTTATAGCCCTGGTAATTGCTCAGGATGTCCATCAATTTGTCCCGCGCTGCACCTAAGTCAGTATCTGCCAGGTCTTTTAACTCTTCCCAGGAGAAGATGATATTATATCCGTCTACCAGCAGATAAGCGTCTTTTTGCTGTTTTGTCCTGTTTACCTGCAGGGGCTTGTCCTGGCGGGCAGGGGAGGGTCTGGGCTCCTGGAAATCCCGGGCAGGGAGTTTCCTTTTTATGGGTCCATAGGTGCGTTGGAAAATTTCTTCCAGTTCTTTGTCCAGCACCAGAGAACTTCCCTTTGGGGTTACCGATTCTGCTGCAATGTCTTCTGCCTCTGCGGGGAGGATTTCTCTTGGCAGACGGCTTTCCAGATGCATATAATTTTCCACCTGGTCCCAGGTTACGAGGAAACCGGAACCGTGACTGCAGAATACAGAGCCTGTGGGGTTGTCGGGGTCCAATTCAGAATCGTAATCGAAAGATTGAATGATTTCTTCGGCATTGTGGCAGGGCTCGTATCCTTTCCAGGTACAGTACAGCCTGCCCCGGCCTCTGGTATAGGAGGCCACTTGTGTTTGATAATCCTGCAGGGAGGAGACCGGTGCACTGCCGGAAAGTACATGCAGTTCGTGTTCTATCAGGGGAGGCTGGAAGTTTCCACCCATTCTCTGGATGTCTGACATGGCTCGTCCGATGTTTTCTTCAGGAACTTCCAGACGGAAGGTGTAGCAGGGTTCCAGAAGAATGCTTTGGGTTTTTTTCAGGCCCTGGCGGACAGCCCGGCAGGTGGCTTCCCGGAAATCGCCGCCCTCTGTGTGCTTGAGATGGGCTTTTCCCGCTGTCAGAGTGATTTTCATGTCAGTAATGGGTGAGCCTGTGAGTACACCTGGGTGTTCTCGTTCCTGCAGGTGCGTAAGAATTAAGTGCTGCCAGTTTTTGTCCAAGTCGTCTTCACTTACATCGGAGGCAAATGTCAGGCCGCTTCCCGGCTCTCCCGGCTCCAGCAGAAGGTGGACTTCAGCGTAGTGGCGCAGAGGTTCGAAATGGCCCACGCCTTCCACAGGTTCTGCGATGGTTTCTTTGTAGAGAATACTGCCGGAGCCGAATTCTACAGGGACATGAAACCGCTCCTGTATGATGCTTTTCAGAATTTCAATCTGTACTTCACCCATTACCTGTGCATGGATTTCCTGGAGATTCTGATTCCAGACAATATGCAGCTGTGGGTCTTCTTCTTCCAGTCTGCGCAGGTTTCCCAGCATTTCGTGGACATTGCAGGAGGAGGGAATCTGAATCTGGTAAGTCAGCGCTGGCTGCAGGATGGGTTTGGGTGATTTTGATTCACAGCCCAATCCTTCTCCGGGGAAAGTCTGGGTGAGTCCTGTTACGGCACAGATGGTTCCTGCTTCGGCCTTTTGTATAGTTTCATAACGGCTGCCGGAGTAAATCCGTATCTGATTGATCTTTTCCTCCCAGATTTCCTGCTGGTTTTCTGTACTGTTGGACAGGGAGTGGCTTTTGTTTGTCAGAACATCTTTGGTATGGAGAGTCCCGCCGGTTATTTTCATATAAGTCAGCCTGTTTCCCTGTTCGTCCCGGGCGATTTTGAAAATTTTCGCTCCAAATTCTTTTGGATAATCGGCGGGACGGGTATATTGTTCCAGGCCGTTTAAGAGGTTTTCGATTCCTTCTAATTTTAAAGCACTTCCAAAATAACAGGGGAACGCTTTTCTGGAGGCGGTCAGCCGGATGAAATCTGCCTTGTCCAGCATTCCTTTATCCAGATATTTATCCATGGCATCTTCTTCGCAGGTGGCCAGATTTTCCATGATGTTTTCGGGCGTATCTGTGAAGTCGATACAATTTGCATCCAGTTTTTGTTTCAATTGTTCCAGAATCTGGGATGGGCTGGTTCCTGGCTGGTCCATTTTGTTAATAAATAAGAAGACTGGAATGCGGAAGCTTTCTAAAAGCCTCCACAGGGTCTGGGTATGTCCCTGTATGCCATGGGCACCGCCTATCACCAGAATACCGTAATCCAGTACCTGAAGGGTCCGCTCCATTTCTGCTGAGAAGTCTACATGTCCCGGGGTATCCAGCAGAGTGATGGTCAGATTTTTGATATTCAGCCGGGCTTGTTTAGAGAAAATTGTGATGCCTCTTGCTTTTTCTAATTCATGGGTATCCAAAAAGGCGTCCTGGTTGTCCACTCTTCCTAATTTTCGGATTTCTCCATTAAGGTAGAGCATTCCTTCAGATAGGGTTGTTTTTCCTGCGTCTACGTGAGCCAGAATACCCACAGTTATATTTTTCATAATGTTGTCTGCTCTCCGCTGATAATGATAATCGTTAATATTGAATTGAGATTTATTATACTTGATTTTTGGCAGAAACACAACAGGAGATGTTTTTCAAGACATTTTTCTATGGGTTTGGTATAATATTTCTGTAATATCGGTGGATAATTCATTTTAAAAAAGGGTGTGCTGGAAAGGAGTATTTTTATAAATCATGGGAAATAAAGGAGTTCTTGGTTCGACGCCAATTTATATGCTTAGTGTTCAAGAGGCAAGGGAAAGAATGAATCGTTATTTGATGAAGCATCAGGCAGCAGAAAAAGTGAAAGAGATTAAAAATATAGTAATTCCCTGCATTTGGGGTAAAATGAATGGGAGAGTGTATGTTCCGGCCGCTGGAGAAGGATGTAAAGCGCTTATTTTTTTTCACGGGGGAGGATGGACACTGAATGGAATCGAGACATATGAGGAATTGTGCACTGCGCTGGCAAACAGGACCGGGCGGGTGGTAATTTCTCCCGAATTCAGGCTTGCTCCGGAACATAAATTCCCCGCGGCTGTGGAAGATGCTGCCAGTACTGTTCAGTGGGTGTATGACCATGCAGAGCAGCTGGGAATTCTGAGAGAGTACATCGCAGTGGGCGGAGACAGCTCCGGTGCTGCACAGGCCACTGCTTCTGCTATGTATTTCAGGGACAGAATGGGTGTTCCAGTGGAGAAACAGGTATTATTATATCCAGTCACAGATTACTATATACCGGGCACAGAGTCTTATGAGACCTATGGAACTGGTTACATGATTGACCGGAATTTTTTGATATGGGGCTGGAATCATTATATCCGGTCCACGGAGGATTTATCAAATCCTTATCTATGTCCGCTCCGCGCTGAGGATTTGTCCCGTATGCCTGAGGCGTTGATTATTACGGCAGAGAGAGATGTTGTGAGGGATGAGGGTGAAATGTATGGCGAAAAAATGAAAAAATGCGGCTGTGAAGTGACTGTCCACCGATATGAAGGGGCCATGCATGGATTTCTTATGAATACCAGATTGAAAGTTTCGAGAAAAGCTCTGGCTGAAGTGGGGGAATTTTTAAAATAGATAAAGGATAAGGTTATGAAAAAATGGCTCCAGATTCTTAGAGCGTGTCTGAAGCCATTTTTTATAATTTTCTTGTAAATAGTTTAAATAATACCCAATTTTTTTAATTCCTCACAAATTCTCTGAACGTTTTTTCCGTCGCAGAATTCATTGATTGTCAGGTATCTTTTTTCAAATTCATCTGTCCGGAATTTATTGAGGATAATTTTATGATCTTTGATGCCTTCGATTAATAATGTCTCCAGTTCATCGAATGAAAAGGCACGGTGTCCAATGTATTCGTGGTCTTCTGGGATAAGTTTTCCATTTACTTCTTCATAGAGTTCCAAGTCTTCCTGGAAAAATATAACACCACCGCCCTGGTAGAAACTGTTATAACAGGCAGAGGAATAGTCGGTGATTAATAATTTTGCAACAGCAAGGGCTTCTGAAATGGGTCTATTCCAGATATTTTTTCCAAATGAAGTTTTTGACAGCTGGTCGTTTACTTTTGGATGGGCAACGATGATAATATTTTCTTTCTGTAAATCTTTTTGCAAAATTTCGAACAGACGCTTTATATTTTTAAAATAGGAAGATTGTTCAAAATCACTGAGATATTCTTCATAAGGCTTCCATGTCAACATGATCACTACAATATCTTTGGAATCCTGATTCAAATGTTTATATGTAAGTTTGCTGAAAATGGGAAGACCTGTTTTTAAAATTCTTTCAACAGGAAGTTCCAGCATTTGGGATGTCACATGTTTTTCTTTGTCACTTCCAACAAACATATAAGTCGGTTCGCTCTCTTTGCCGGCGAGAAAAGGAGAAAACCGGCCGTGGCATTTTAAGTAAGTGATTCCGTGTTGTAAGAAAATAAAATTAACTTCTTTCATAATGGTTCTGAAGTAGTTATTGTTAGACCTTATGATATTTATGTGATTGGGCGATTCCGTAGAAATAAACGACGAAGTTCTGTATAGCAGCCAGTAATATCGGAAGGAAAACTTTTTTACTATATTTTTGTACCTTTTGATTTTTTTATAATCACTGGACTTTTTGTCGATGATAAAATAGGATTTGGTCGTCGGATTTTTCAGTGCCTCCTGGAATACTTCAAATGTCCCTTCTTCGGCTTTTTCAGCAAATTTTTCATAAAATAAATTGATTTTCTTTTTGTTGCTTTCTTTGTATTTTTTTCCCAAATCGTACAGCTTATTAGAAATCTTTGGGTTTTCCAGAAAGCGGAATTTAAGGGTATGTTCTACAGGTTCCATTGGGCGTCTGACCAGTGTAATGGTGTCCAGAAAAGAACGTCTCAGGTGAAGAACATGGTCTTTATAAAACATACTGCTGATTAAAGTGGGATGATGTGTTTCAGCAGTATCATCCAGTTTCAGAGGAAAGCTTACTTCATTATCATTTACCTGCATGGTAATATACAGTCTGCAGTTTATGGATGCATTTTCATAGATCAGCTGGTCTACAGAGTATTCAAATGTTGTGATATATTTCTTTTTGGATTCAGCTTCCTCGTGCAGCAGTTTTTTAGAGACAGGCATATTAAATTTAATGAAGTTTTTTTCATCAATATAGAGTCTGAAGTTTGAAATATTTAGATTAAATTTATTGCGGATTGCTCCGAACCATTTGATTGTTAATTTCTCAGGAGTAATGGAGGCGGACAGAACTTTATTGCTTCTGTCGATCAGCCTTAAAAAGGCTCCATTTTCTGTTGTGAGCAGACATTTAATCTGAGTGGCTTTGGAGTAAATCAATAATACATTTTCATCAATGCTTTCCCACAAAAATACTTTGTATGTGTCTTCCTCATTCACGGCAATATTTGTGTCCTCTGTCTCTTTAAAAATGAGCTCATGAATGGATTTTTTCCAACTGACAGTTGACTCTGGCTCTGATATCCGGCTGACTATGATCAGATCATTTTTTCGTTCGATATGGATGCTGCTCATTACAATGGTCGTTCCTTCCTAATTTACTGTGAAAGATCCGGACAGCGGTCATATGGCAGAAACCGCTGGCACGCACTTCCATATGAATATTGGACTTTCGTTCATAGTAATATCTGTATAAACAGACATGTCAATTTACGGGAATTATATCAGGATTCTATAAGATAGGAAACAATATAGCAAGGAATACCAATATTGATATATAAAAGTATTTAAGATATGGTTGCATAGCCCGTTATGCGCCCTTTATCCGGCACGAATCTCCCCCCAAGTGTGATGCACATCTGA
Organism: uncultured Lachnospiraceae bacterium; assembly: GCA_910587105.1. Taxonomy (GTDB): domain Bacteria; phylum Bacillota; class Clostridia; order Lachnospirales; family Lachnospiraceae; genus MGBC164599. Next base: position 12,417 of record CAJUMB010000057.1, on the reverse strand, counting down.
CAAAAAACATTTTTAAGACACGCTCTAAAGTTTTATCTTGACAGGGCCGTTTAGTTTTAGATAGAATATATTCATTCATTTTGGAAATTGGTGGTAATTATGATGTTTTCGAAAAATGATACATTGAAAATAAAAGGGATTGCAATTTTAATGATGTATATCCACCATTTTTATTTGTCAGCAGACAGATATGGAAAATACGCGGTTGATTTTTTCCCCTTGACAGAAACTATAGCCGTATACATTGCCAGTGCTTTGAAGATATGTGTTGCCATGTTTGTATTTCTGACAGGTTATGGAATGGCTGTATCGTATCAATCAAAAGAGCAGAAGGTATTATATATTAAACACAGGTTATTTACCTTGCTGATTAACTTTGTTTTCATATTTCTGCTGGTGCAGTTAGTCACATTTCCAACAGGCAGACTTTTTGATATCTATGGGAAATCAGGTTCATCTGTTATCTACTTTTTCATTGATATGTCAGGCCTGGCTCGACTATTCGGGACGCCCACTTTTATTGGAACATGGTGGTATATGAGTCTGGCAGTTATACTGATTTTGGTGTTTCCATTGTTACATAAATCATTGGAGCAGCTATCTGAGATTGGTGTTTTATTAGTTGTTCTGCTCCCTTATATGCTTGGAATGGATATGTCCACGGATTTGCTGCGGTGGATTTTCCCCATGATTCTGGGTATGTATTGTGCAATGAATGACTGTTACAGCAGGATAAAGAAATTTGAACAAAAGATGTTGGGGAAAGGAGCTGATTTTGCTTTTTTCTTTATTGAAATATTTGTGATAGCAGCGTTGATAATGGTAAGACAGAGTGAGGCAGGTACTTATATTTCTGTTATCACAGACGGTTTTCTTCCCATGAGTATCATATATTTTTCCATACATTATGTTGTGGGCATTCCTGTTGTGGGGAAGATATTGGAAATATTGGGCAGGCACTCTATGAACATGTTTTTGACACATACTTTGGTCAGGGTTACCTATTTTCAGGATTTTTCCTATGGATTTGGGAATGCCTGGCTGAATATACTTGTATTTACAATGGTGACGCTGATGATTTCGGTGGGGATAGAATGGATAAAGAGGCTGATACGATTTGATAAAATCACAGGTGTGATAGAAAGAAAGCTGAATCTTATTCTGCCTTAGAGAGTGTCTTAAAATAGGCATTTTGCAATTTCCAGCCGAATATATAGAGCTGGCGGTTAATTATTGCTGGCTGCGCCGGGCACGGCCGCTCTGGGGGATCTTCTGCAGGAGATATATATTCGGCATTTTTTAATCAGCGGAAATATAGTAGTGATGATAGAATAGAAATCTACATATATTTATGGAGAACGATTGATTCAGGCGGTATTTATGAAAGAATATCTGTCTACCTGTTTTACATTGCTTCTTATGATTTTTTGTCTGCCTTTTCTTGCAACATTTCTGATCTCAGGACAGAAGTCCTGTCCGCTATACAAGCCCCTTGATATGGAAAAATACCTTCCGGTTATAGTCTATCTGCAGATACCCTATACTCATCATCTGGAGAATATAAAAGCCCAGACAGTGATTGCACGCACCAATATTCAGCGGCAGCTGGAGAAGGGCACATCCCTGTATGAAATACTGGAGGAGCCTTTGGACTATCTTGTCCATGAGCAGAGTGTGTTCCACTTTCTGCGTACATATGAGCATTTTACAAAAGCCGCCGGGGCCACCAAGGGGCAGATTCTTACATATCAAAATCAAAAAGTTGTTCTTCCATATTGTTACATGACTGCCGGCGGAACCAGGGATGGGGCTTCGCTGTTTCACAGTGATAAATATGAATATTTGATTTCTGTGGATTCCTCTGTGGATCAGAAAGCAGAGGATTATCTCACCAGTACTTATTTTCCAGATGTGGATTATTATGAACAGGTGGAAATCGTATCCTGCGATAAATATGGATATGTACAGTTTTTAAAGGCAGGAGGACATTTGATGTCCGGTGAGGAATTCAGGAGGAAGCTGGAGCTGCCATCCAGTGCTTTTACTTTACAGAAAATTAACGGGCAGACACGTATTTTATCCAGAGGGCACGGTCATGGAGTGGGATTCTCCCAGTATGGGGGAAATAAAATGGCTCAGCAGGGGAAAGACTATAAGGAAATTTTGAAATATTATTTTCCACGTCTGGATTTTTTATAAAAAAATGCATAGACTTTCATTTTCTGGCAATCCTATGGTTATAGAAATTGAAAAAAACAGAGGTGGAAGATTATGACTAAGAGAACGAAATTGATCAGGCTTGTGGTAAACAGTGTGCTTCTCGTGGCAATTGTGGCGCTGGCAGTTACTGTATATCAGGCCGGAACACAGCGCAATGAAAATGAACCGATTACACCACAGCTTGCATCAGAAGACAGCGGGCGCGGAGCAATTGAGACAAAAGAGCCTATGGTGGACGCGGGCACCGATGATGTGGAAGCAGATGTGAAAGAAGAGAAGACAGCAAAAGCAGAAAAAAAGAAAAAATCAAAGAAGGAAGAAGCGGTGGAGGAGACTGCCCAGGCAGAAGCTGCTGAAGAAGATGTGGAGAGCACAGATGCTGCTGCTGTGGCAGAAAGTGTGGAAGCTCCTGTAGTGGAAACTAATTTTACAGAGGAAAGTCTCATGAATTGGCCTCTGGAGGGACAGATTCTGTTGGATTACAGCATGGACCATACCATTTATCATCCCACATTGGACCAGTATAAATGCAGCAAAGGAATCGCTATCCAGTCATCTGTGGGGTCTCCGGTGACAGCGGCGGCAAACGGCACGGTTACAGCTATTGAGGATGCGGCTGATACAGGAACTACAGTGGTAATGGACATGGGCAATGGGTATGAGTGTGTTTATGGCCAGTTAAAAGACTTGAATATAGAAATAGGCCAGACAGTAGGCCAGGGGACCATTCTGGGATATGTGAATGAACCCACAAAATATTTTACCAAGGAAGGCAGCAATCTTTATTTTTCTATGAGTAAAGACGGCGCGCCTATTGATCCTATCCAGTATCTGCCGTAAAATTCATAAAAACCATGAGAAACAGGCTGTGCAGACTTTCTGTCTGCATGGGGCTGTTTTTCGTGTATTTAGCATGGAGAGGCCGGCTGTGGAGGGATTACTGTGGGAGACAGCGGAGGATATGAATCTGAGCAGCAATCGTGAGGGACGCCGCCATGATTCACAGATTTTACATAAAAGCGTATAATGTAATGTATAGAAGACAGTGTGCCATATTGAAAATCCGCAATCGTCTATGATCAGTAAAGTCAATTGTGACGGAAGGTACAAATATCAGTGATTCAATATGGTAAAAATACTAATTGTCGATTGCTTCACATAAATGAAACTGGGCTGTCAGGCTGTATGGCCAGGCTGCCCGTACATAGATCGGTCTGGGGCGCAGAGCCTCAAAAGAAGGATTTTCATAAATGAATTATACTTATATTGTAAAATGCCGGGATGGAAGCCTGTATACGGGGTGGACCAATAATCTTGAAAAAAGAATCCATGACCATAACAGCGGCAGCGGTGCCAAATATACGAAAAGCCGGGCACCGGTAGAGCTATTATATTATGAAGGATTCCGCACAAAAAGTGAGGCCATGCGCAGAGAATATGAGATTAAGCATTTATCGTCCAAAGAGAAGTGGAACTTGATTTCAAAAGCAGACAAGCCCTGAATATGAAAAACTTGTAAAATAATTCAGATTACGATTGACACATTGACTTTCTCTGTGATATATTTAAAAATACACTATTGTGGAAAGATATGCCTACTTTTACTAAATGATTTGCTTGATTCAGTAGGCGGCGCGCAAAAAAATTTTAAGAAAACAGGGGTGAAACGTAAATGGAAAAAAACAGAATACGTTCTGTAGTTACTGGAAAAAGTATGCGGATGAGTTACCAGAGACAAAATGAAGTTCTGGAAATGCCGAACTTGATAGAAGTACAGAAAGATTCTTACCAATGGTTTCTAAATGAAGGTCTTAAGGAGGTATTTAATGATATTTCTCCGATTGCGGATTACGGCGGAAAGTTAAGCCTGGAGTTTATAGACTTTACTTTATGTGAAAAGGACGTAAAATATTCCATTGAAGAATGTAAAGAACGGGATGTAACGTACGCAGCCCCTCTTAAAGTGCGTGTTCGTCTGATCAACAGGGAAAACGACGAAATCAATGAACATGAGATTTTCATGGGAGATCTGCCTCTGATGACGGCTACCGGGACCTTTGTAATAAATGGTGCGGAGCGTGTCATCGTAAGCCAGCTGGTGCGTTCGCCTGGTATCTATTACTCCATAGCCCATGATAAAGTGGGTAAAACGCTGTATTCAGCAACAGTGATACCCAACAGAGGAGCATGGCTGGAGTATGAAACAGATTCCAATGACGTGTTCTATGTCCGTGTGGACAGAACCAGAAAAGTGCCGATCACAGTATTGATCCGTGCTCTGGGAATCGGCACCAATGAAGAAATTGTACAGCTGTTCGGCGAGGAGCCAAAGATTCTGGCAAGTTTTGAAAAGGATACAGCTGAGAGTTATCAGGAAGGTCTTCTGGAATTGTACAAGAAGATCCGTCCCGGTGAGCCTCTGGCAGTGGAAAGTGCCGAGAGTCTGATCATGTCCATGTTTTTCGACCCGAGAAGATATGATCTGGCGAAAGTAGGAAGATATAAATTTAATAAGAAGCTGTCCATGAAGAACCGGATTGTGGGCTTTGCACTGGCAGAAGATGTGGTGGATACCTCCACAGGAGAGATTCTGGCAGAGGCGGGTACAATTGCAGACCGGGAGCTGGCCGGCAGGATACAAAATGCTGCCATTCCCTATGTGTGGGTTCAGGCAGACGAGCGCAGGGTAAAAGTTCTGTCAAATATGATGGTGGATATCACCAGCTTTGTGGATGTGGACCCTGCGGAAGTGGGCGTGAAGGAGATGGTGTATTATCCCTGCCTGATGCAGATTCTTGAGGAGAATGAAGACCTGGAAGAAATTAAGGCTGCCATCAAGAGGGATATTCACGACCTGATTCCCAAACATATAACAAAGGAAGATATTCTGGCTTCTATCAATTATAATATGCATTTGGAATACGGCATGGGAAATGACGACGACATTGACCACCTGGGCAACCGCCGTATTCGTTCCGTTGGGGAATTGCTGCAGAACCAGTACCGCATCGGTCTCTCCAGACTGGAGAGAGTGGTGAGGGAGAGAATGACAACCCAGGATATTGAGGGAATTTCTCCCCAGTCGCTGATTAACATTAAGCCGGTGACAGCGGCGGTGAAAGAGTTCTTCGGGTCTTCCCAGCTGTCCCAGTTTATGGACCAGAACAATCCTCTGGGAGAGCTGACCCATAAGCGGCGTCTGTCTGCCCTCGGCCCTGGTGGTCTGTCCAGAGACCGGGCAGGATTCGAGGTACGTGATGTGCATTATTCTCATTATGGAAGAATGTGCCCCATAGAGACGCCGGAAGGTCCCAACATTGGTCTGATTAACTCTCTGGCGTCTTATGCCCGTATCAATGAATATGGATTTGTGGAGGCTCCTTATCGGAAAATAGATAAAAGCGACCCGAAGAACCCGAGAGTTACTGAAGAAGTTGTCTATATGACAGCGGACGAAGAAGATAATTATCACGTGGCACAGGCCAATGAGGCTCTGGATGAAAATGGTTATTTCATCCGTAAAAATGTGTCAGGACGTTATAAAGATGAGACACAGGAATACGAAAAACATATGTTTGACTATATGGATGTGTCTCCGAAGATGGTGTTTTCTGTGGCCACGGCATTGATTCCGTTTCTGCAGAACGACGATGCCAACCGTGCTCTGATGGGTTCCAACATGCAGCGTCAGGCAGTGCCTCTTTTGATCACTGAGGCCCCTGTTGTGGGAACCGGTATGGAGACGAAAGTAGCCGTGGACTCTGGTGTGTGCATGGTAGCGCGCAAATCCGGTGTTGTGGAGCGGTCTACTTCCAAGCAGATTGTGGTGGCCAACGACGACGGAAGCAGGGATGAATACCGGCTTACGAAATTTATGAGGAGCAACCAGAGTAACTGCTATAACCAGAAACCCATTGTTTTCCAGGGAGAGCGTGTGGAAGAAGGACAGGTGATTGCCGACGGTCCGTCCACATCCAATGGGGAACTGGCTTTGGGCAAGAATCCTCTCATCGGATTTATGACCTGGGAGGGTTACAATTACGAGGATGCCGTACTGCTGAGCGAGCGTCTGGTCCAGGAGGATGTGTATACTTCTGTGCATATCGAAGAATATGAGGCAGAATCCAGAGATACAAAACTGGGGCCGGAAGAGATCACCCGCGATGTGCCCGGAGTGGGCGACGATGCTTTAAAAGACCTGGATGAACGGGGGATTATCCGTATCGGTGCGGAAGTGCGTGCAGGGGACATCCTTGTGGGAAAAGTGACACCAAAAGGGGAAACAGAACTGACAGCGGAAGAACGGCTTTTGAGGGCTATTTTTGGTGAAAAGGCCCGTGAAGTCAGGGATACTTCACTGAAGGTGCCCCATGGTGAATACGGGATTGTGGTGGATGCAAAAGTATTCACCCGTGAAAACGGAGATGAATTGTCTCCAGGTGTGAACCAGTCTGTGAGAATTTATATTGCCCAGAAAAGAAAAATATCGGTGGGGGATAAAATGGCCGGCCGGCACGGCAATAAGGGTGTGGTTTCCCGTGTGCTGCCAGTAGAAGATATGCCGTTTCTCCCCAATGGCCGTCCTCTGGATATTGTGTTGAATCCTCTGGGTGTGCCTTCCCGAATGAATATCGGCCAGGTGTTGGAGATTCATCTGTCTCTGGCTGCAAAAGCATTGGGCTTTAATATTGCCACTCCTGTATTTGACGGGGCAAATGAGGATGATATTATGGATGCCCTGGAGCTGGCAAATGATTATGTAAATATAGAAGAATTTGAAGATTTTCGTGAAAAGTATGATGATGTGCTGGCACCGGATGTGATGGAATATCTGGATAAAAATAAGGAGCACCGGAAACTCTGGAAGGGGGTTCCCCTGTCCAGAGATGGAAAAGTACGGCTTCGTGACGGGCGTACAGGAGAATATTTTGACAGTCCGGTTACCATCGGCCACATGCATTATCTGAAACTTCATCATTTGGTAGATGATAAAATCCATGCCCGTTCCACGGGACCATATTCTCTGGTTACCCAGCAGCCTCTGGGTGGAAAAGCACAGTTCGGCGGCCAGAGATTTGGAGAGATGGAAGTATGGGCGCTGGAAGCTTATGGAGCCTCTTATACTCTGCAGGAAATCCTTACTGTAAAATCTGATGATGTGGTAGGCCGTGTGAAAACTTATGAGGCCATTATTAAAGGCGATAATATACCAGAACCGGGAATTCCGGAATCCTTTAAAGTGCTTTTGAAGGAACTGCAGTCTCTGGGGCTGGATGTGAAAGTACTTAAAGATGATAATACAGAAGTGGAAATCATGGAGACAATAGATTATGGGGAAACTGATCTTCACTCCATCATTGAAGGGGACCGGAGAAGAGATACAGAAGAATCCTATGACAGAATGGGCTATACCCGGCAGGAATTTGCCAATGGGGAACTGGTAAATGTGGAAACGGAAGATGAAGAGGAAGGTGAGGACACGGAGGACCTTGGAGATCCCAATCAGGAGCTGGCAGAGGATATGGAAGGTATGCAGATAACTCTGGATGAAGAGTAGGAAGGGGTATATTTGGATGGCAGAGACAACAAATAAACAGGAAACGTATCAGCCGATGACTTTTGATGCGATTAAGATTGGACTGGCATCGCCTGATAAAATCAGAGAATGGTCCAGAGGTGAAGTGTTAAAGCCGGAAACCATCAATTATAGAACACTGAAGCCGGAAAAAGACGGACTTTTCTGTGAAAAAATATTTGGTCCCAGCAAAGACTGGGAATGTCATTGCGGAAAATATAAAAAAATCCGTTATAAAGGGGTAGTCTGTGACCGCTGTGGGGTGGAGGTCACAAAGTCTACAGTCCGGCGTGAACGGATGGGGCATATTGAGCTGGCGGCCCCGGTATCGCATATCTGGTATTTTAAAGGGATACCTTCCCGGATGGGGCTGGTGCTTGATTTGAGCCCCCGGACATTGGAAAAAGTGCTTTATTTTGCCAATTATATTGTATTGGACCCGGCTGATTCGGGTCTGCAGTATAAGCAGGTGCTTACTGAGAAAGAATACCAGGATGCCAGAGACGCATATGGATATGACTTCCGGGTAGGCATGGGCGCTGAGGCAGTGGAAGAACTTTTAAAAAGTATTGATCTGGAAAAAGAAACCGACGAACTGCGCAGAGGTTTGAAAGAGTCTACAGGACAAAAAAGGGCCAGAATTATCAAAAGACTGGAAGTTGTGGAATCTTTCAGAGGTTCCGGCAACCGGCCGGAATGGATGATTATGTCTGTGATTCCGGTAATTCCGCCGGATCTGCGCCCCATGGTCCAGCTGGACGGAGGCCGTTTTGCCACATCGGACCTGAACGATTTGTACCGGAGAATTATCAACCGGAACAATCGTCTGAAACGTCTTCTGGAACTGGGCGCACCGGATATCATTGTCCGGAATGAGAAACGTATGCTCCAGGAAGCAGTGGATGCTTTGATTGATAATGGACGCCGGGGCCGTCCTGTTACAGGCCCTGGAAACCGGGCGTTGAAATCTCTTTCTGACATGCTGAAAGGAAAGTCCGGCCGTTTCCGTCAGAATCTTCTGGGAAAACGTGTGGATTATTCTGGCCGTTCCGTTATTGTGGTAGGTCCGGAACTGAAGATTTATCAGTGCGGTCTGCCTAAAGAGATGGCCATAGAGCTGTTTAAACCTTTCGTAATGAAAGAGCTGGTGGCTAACGGAACCTCTCACAATATTAAGAATGCCAAGAAGATGGTGGAAAAGCTGCAGCCGGAAGTCTGGGATATTCTTGAGGAAGTTATCAAGGAACATCCGGTTATGCTGAACCGTGCTCCCACTCTGCACAGGCTTGGCATCCAGGCATTTGAGCCCACCCTTGTGGAAGGAAAAGCCATTAAACTCCATCCCCTGGTATGTACAGCCTTCAATGCAGACTTTGACGGGGACCAGATGGCTGTCCATCTGCCTTTGTCTGTGGAGGCCCAGGCAGAATGCCGTTTCCTGTTATTGTCACCTAACAACTTGTTGAAACCGTCAGATGGAGGGCCGGTGGCCGTTCCGTCTCAGGATATGGTGCTGGGGATTTACTATCTGACCCAGGAGCGCCCGGGAAATCCAGGGGAGGGAAAGTGGTTCCGCAATGTAAACGAGGCCATTCTGGCTTATGAAAACGGAATCATCACCCTTCAGACAAAGATTAACGTGCGCTGTCAGAAGGTAAGGCCGGATGGGACTAAGATCCAGGGAAATGTGTCATCTACGCTGGGAAGATTTTTATTTAACGAGATTCTGCCCCAGGACCTCGGCTTTGTGGACAGGAGCATTCCGGAAAACGAACTGCTTCTGGAAGTAGATTTCCACGTGGGAAAGAAAAGTCTGAAACAGATTTTGGAAAAGGTAATCAATACCCATGGAGCCACTAAGACAGCGGAAGTACTGGATGATATTAAGTCCATGGGATATAAATACTCCACCCGCGCGGCTATGACCGTATCCATTTCCGACATGACTGTGCCTCCGGAAAAACCGGAATTGATCCAAAAAGCACAGGATACAGTGGATCTGATCACAAAGAACTACAAACGTGGTCTGATCACAGAAGAAGAGCGCTATAAAGAAGTGGTGGAGACATGGAAAAAGACTGATGATACTTTGACACATGCACTGCTCAGCGGACTGGATAAATACAATAATATTTATATGATGGCCGATTCCGGTGCCCGTGGTTCTGATAAGCAGATCAAACAGCTGGCAGGTATGCGCGGTCTGATGGCAGATACCACAGGACATACCATTGAACTTCCTATTAAATCAAACTTCCGTGAAGGGCTGGACGTTTTGGAATATTTCATGTCTGCCCACGGCGCCAGAAAAGGACTTTCAGATACCGCTCTTCGTACAGCGGATTCCGGTTACCTGACCAGGCGTCTGGTGGATGTGTCTCAGGAATTGATTGTACGGGAAGTGGACTGCTGTGAAGGAAAAGACATGATTCCGGGTATGTACGTGAAAGATTTCATGGATGGACGGGAAGAGATCGAAAGCCTTCAGGAGAGAATCACCGGAAGGGTTGCCTGTGAGACCATTTGTGATAAAGACGGAAATGTTCTGGTAAAGGCAAATCATATGATTACGCCGGGACGGGCCGCCAGAATAATGAGCCAGGGCGTCAACGACAAGGGAGAATCTCTGGACCAGGTAAAGATTCGTACGATTCTTACCTGCAGATGCCATGTGGGTATCTGTGCAAAATGCTATGGGGCCAATATGGCCACCGGAGAACCAGTACAGGTGGGTGAATCAGTGGGAATCATTGCTGCGCAGTCCATTGGAGAGCCGGGTACTCAGCTTACCATGCGTACCTTCCATACCGGTGGTGTGGCAGGTGGAGATATTACACAGGGTCTTCCCCGTGTGGAGGAGTTATTCGAGGCCAGGAAGCCGAAAGGTCTTGCCATTATCACAGAGATTGCAGGAACAGCTTCCATCAGTGACACGAAGAAGAAACGTGAGATTACAGTTACCAACAATGAGACAGGGGATTCCAAAACGTATTTGATTCCTTATGGGTCTAGAATCAAGATTATGGATGGAGATGACCTGGCTGCAGGTGACGAATTGACAGAAGGTAGTGTCAACCCTCATGATATATTGAAGATAAAGGGAGTCCGTGCTGTGCAGGATTACATGATCCAGGAGGTACAGCGTGTATACCGCCTTCAGGGTGTGGAAATTAACGATAAGCATGTGGAAGTAATTGTACGGCAGATGCTGAAAAAAGTCCGCATTGAAAACAACGGAGATACAGACTTCCTGCCTGGAACTCTGGTAGATATTCTGGAATATGAAGATGAAAATAACCGTATGATCGAAAACGGTATGGAACCTGCAGAGGGAAGCCAGGTAATGCTTGGTATAACAAAGGCATCGCTGGCAACCAATTCCTTCCTGTCAGCAGCTTCTTTCCAGGAGACAACGAAAGTTTTAACAGAAGCGGCCATTAAAGGAAAAGTAGACCCGCTGATCGGACTGAAGGAAAATGTAATCCTTGGAAAACTCATTCCAACAGGAACCGGAATGAAGCGCTACAGCGATATCCGGCTGGATTCGGAAAAGGAAGAAGAGGATCTGCTGGAAATCAATGAAGATTTCGATATGGATATGGAATCGGTGGATGATCTGGCGCTGGATGGCGAAATGCATCCGGATTTTGACGAGGAATCAGAAGAACCTGTTCTTTTGTCAGATATAGAAGAAATGGAGGAGCCTGTGGATACACAGGAACTGCAGGAAATGGATGAATTGGGCGAAACTGTGGAAGCAGAGGAAGAATTGGAAAAAACAGCGGCAGTTACCCCTTGACAGACCATAATGAAAAGGCTATAATGCAGAGAAGCGTGTAAAAATACCCCCGGAGTTTACTGCCAGGGGTATTTACATCGCTTAAAATATGAATAGCAGCCGCAGACAAATAATCGGGAGGTGAAATGGAATGCCAACATTTAATCAGTTAGTCAGAAAAGGAAGAAAGACATCTGTAAAGAAATCAACAGCACCAGCTCTGCAGAAGAATTTCAATTCTCTGAAGAAGAAAAGTACGGATCTGTCTTCTCCGCAGAAGAGGGGTGTGTGTACAGCAGTTAAGACCGCTACACCGAAGAAGCCGAATTCTGCTCTTAGAAAGATCGCCAGGGTTCGTCTTTCCAACGGAATTGAAGTGACCAGCTACATTCCCGGAGAAGGTCATAACCTGCAGGAACACAGCGTTGTTCTGATCCGCGGAGGAAGGGTAAAAGACCTTCCTGGTACCAGATATCATATTATCAGGGGTACACTGGATACGGCAGGTGTGGCTAACAGAAAACAGGCCCGTTCCAAATATGGAGCCAAAAGACCGAAAAAATAAGTAAAAAGATAATCATTCGTTATTTCACAGTGTAGTAGTTTTGTACGGTTATTTCATATACCCTCTTGGCTGCGGGTTAAATATAGTGATTTACCAGTGCGAACATACGATTCTTGTGTGAGTACCTATGATTTAATCGAAGTGATCTGCCTTCTGGCAGGTCCCACTGATCATGATTAAGGAGGGAAGCAGCGTGCCACGGAAAGGACATACTCAAAAGAGAGACGTGCTGGCAGATCCGTTGTACAATAACAAGGTAGTGACCAAGCTGATCAACAA